>NZ_CP073104.1:2015000-2686666 GCF_018138145.1 Pseudomonas sp. SCA2728.1_7
CTTTATAGGCGCTGATCACTTCTTCCTGGGTGGCACCGGGCTGGATCTTCGCGGCGGCTTGCCAGCGGTCGAAGCGCACGCCCTGCTCGGCCAGGGTCGAGGCGATGTCCTCGAAGTGCGTCAGCACCTTGTTCGGGATGTCGGGGCTTGAGACGTGATAGACGGACAGGCTGCTCATGGGGCAATTCCTCGGTATCGGCCTTGCCGTCCGGTTCTTGCAGACCGGTCGGGCACAGCATTTCATCAGGCAAATGGGCTACTTCCGGTGAAGTCAGCCTTGGCGGTTCATGACGCTGCGGGTTTTCAACTCGCATTCAAACAGAAACTCAAAGGCCTCGATCTGCCGCAGCGCATCGCTCATCTGCGCGCCCCAGGTGTAGAGGCCGTGGCCGCGAATCAGATAACCAACGCAATCGGGATGGGCGTCGAGCCAAGGCTGCACCTTGGCGGCGAGGCGCGCAATGTCCTGATCGTTGTCGAAAATCGGCACGCGCACCCGCGATTCGTGAGTCGAGATGCCGCTGAAGGCTTTCTGCAATTCGTAGTCTTCGAATTCGATAAAGTCTTGCGGGGTCAGGCGCGACAGCACCGTGGCATTCACCGAATGGGTGTGCAGCACTGCGCCGATCTCCGGCCGCCAGCTATACAGCTGGGTGTGCAGCAGGGTTTCCGCGGACGGTTTTTTGCCTGGCTCCAGGCTGTTGCCCGACAGATCGGTGGCGAGCACATCGTCCAGACCCAACTGGCCTTTGTGCTTGCCCGACACGGTCAGCAGCGCTTCGCTCGGCGACAGGCGCGTCGAGTAGTTGCTGCTGGTGGCCGGCGACCAGCCGCGACCATAAAGAAAGCGCCCGGCATCGACGATTTGCTGGGCGAGTTGTTCACGCGTAAGGCTCATGGCCTGTCCTCTTGCATACGTGTGGCAATGATAACGGCAGCAGCGAGCGCCGCGAGACTGGCAATACTAAAGGTCAATGTCGCGCCGAGGGCATTCCAGCTGTAACCGGAATACAACGCGCCCATGGCGCCGCCGGTGCCGGCCAGTGCTGCGTACAACGCCTGGCCCTGCCCTTGCTGGCGCGCGCCGAAGCTACGTTGCACGAACGCGATGGCAGCGGCATGAAAGCTACCGAAGGTTGCTGCGTGCAGAATCTGCGCGAACAACAGCACCGACAGAAACTCGGCGAACGAACCTAGCAGCAACCAGCGCAGCGCCGCCAGCAGAAAACTCGCCATCAGCACGCGGCGCAGGGAAAACCGCGCAAGAATCCGGCTCATCGCCATGAACATCAGCACTTCAGCGACCACACCCACGGCCCAGAGCATGCCGATGGTGCCGCGTGCGTAGCCGAGCCGTTCAAGGTGCAAAGTCAGAAAGGTGTAATACGGGCCGTGGCTCATCTGCATCAACGCCACGCAACCGTAAAACGCCAGCACGCCGGGATTGCGCAGTTGCTTGAGGAAACCCTCGCCGGTCGGCCGATTGCCTTGCGGCGGTTGCGCATTCGGCACCCACAGACTGCTGAGCACGATGCCGGCCATGATCAGCACCAGCGCCGCCGGATAGATGTCGAGGCTGAGCCATTCGAACAGCCGCCCCAGCGCGACCACGGTGATGATGAAACCGATCGATCCCCACAGGCGAATCTGGCTGTAACGCGAGGTCTGCCCCTGTAAATGCGCGAGGGTGATAACTTCGAATTGCGGCAGCACCGCGTGCCAGAAAAATGCGTGCAGCGCCATGACCATCGCCAGCCAGGCGTAGGTCTTGCTGACGAAAATCAACGAGAAGGTCAGCAGTGTGCAGACCGCGCCGAAGCGCACGATGGCCAGGCGTTTGCCGGTGTAATCGCCGAGCCAGCCCCAGATGTTCGGCGCCACGCAGCGCATCAGCATCGGGATCGCGACCAGTTCACCAATGCGCGCCGGACTGAAACCGAGGTGATCGAAGTACAGCGCCAGAAACGGCGCTGTCGAGCCGAGCAAGGCGAAATAGAACAGATAGAAACTGGACAGCCGCCAGTAAGGAAGCGCCGCCACGCCGGTTATGCCGCGACGGCTTTAAGGCCCGCCATCAAAGCTGGCCCAGCACCGGCGTGCTCACACGCACATCGGCGTTCTGCCCACGGTGACGCAGCAGGTGATCCATCAGCACAATGGCCATCATCGCTTCGGCAATCGGCGTGGCGCGGATGCCGACGCACGGATCATGACGGCCCTTGGTGATCACATCGACCGGGTTACCGTGGATGTCGATCGAACGGCCCGGGGTGGTGATGCTCGACGTCGGCTTCAATGCCAGATGGGCAATGATCGGCTGACCAGACGAAATGCCACCGAGAATGCCGCCTGCATTGTTGCTGAGGAAACCTTCCGGGGTCATTTCATCGCGGTGCTCGGTGCCACGCTGGGCAACCGAGGCGAAACCGGCGCCGATTTCCACGCCTTTCACTGCGTTGATGCTCATCAGCGCATGCGCCAGTTCGGCATCGAGACGGTCGAAAATCGGCTCGCCCAGACCGGGCATCACGCCTTCGGCAACGACGGTGATCTTCGCCCCGACCGAGTCCTGATCGCGGCGCAATTGGTCCATGTAGGCTTCCAGCTCCGGCACTTTATCCGGATCCGGGCTGAAGAAGGCGTTCTCTTCCACCGAATCCCAGGTCTTGAACGGGATCTCGATCGGGCCGAGCTGGCTCATGTAGCCACGGATGACGATGCCCTGAGTGGCCAGGTATTTCTTGGCGATCGCACCCGCGGCCACGCGCATCGCGGTTTCCCGCGCCGAACTGCGGCCACCGCCACGATAGTCGCGCTCGCCGTATTTGTGGTGATAGGTGTAATCGGCGTGGGCCGGGCGGAACAGATCCTTGATCGCCGAGTAGTCCTTGGACTTCTGGTCGGTGTTGCGGATCAGCAAGCCGATCGAGCAACCGGTGGTGCGCCCTTCGAACACGCCGGAGAGGATTTCGACTTCGTCGGCTTCCTGACGCTGGGTGGTGTGGCGGCTGGTGCCGGGCTTGCGGCGATCGAGGTCGCGCTGCAGGTCTTCGAGGGAGATCTCCAGGCCCGGCGGGCAGCCGT
Organism: Pseudomonas sp. SCA2728.1_7; assembly: GCF_018138145.1. NCBI lineage: Bacteria > Pseudomonadati > Pseudomonadota > Gammaproteobacteria > Pseudomonadales > Pseudomonadaceae > Pseudomonas > Pseudomonas sp. SCA2728.1_7. The sequence goes on from NZ_CP073104.1 coordinate 2,018,085, forward strand.
CGACAATGGCGACCAACGCCGGACCATGGCTTTCGCCAGCGGTGGTGACAGTGAACAACTTGCCGTAGGTATTGCCGGACATGCAGGACGCTCCGTGAAATCAAACCCAAATTCGTGATGCGCGCCAGTATACGCAGGCTAACCGAGTAGTTCATCCTCGAACCTTAGTGGTGCTGGCGAGTCCAACCGGCACCTTGGCGAATGATGGCGTGATGATGCTGCGAGTTTTGATCTTGAGTCTTACCCTGTTTACGGGCTTTGCCCAAGCGACGGTCCTACAGCGTCCGGTAAATTTGGATACTGGCACCGGCGAGCTTTTCGGCTCGCTGTTGTTGCCAAAATCTGACAACCCGGTGCCGGTTGTCCTGATCATTTCTGGCTCCGGTCCTACGGATCGTGACGGAAACAACCCCGACGGCGGGCGCAACGACAGCCTAAAACGCTTGGCGTGGGTGCTGGCCAAACACAACATCGCCAGCGTGCGTTACGACAAACGCGGTGTTGCGGCGAGCCTGGCGGCGACGCCGGATGAGCGCAATTTGTCGGTGGAAGCCTATGCGGCGGATGCAGTGGCGTGGGGGCAGAAGCTCAAGACTGATCCGCGTTTCGGCAAGCTGATCCTGCTCGGCCACAGTGAAGGCGCGCTGATTGCCAGCCTCGCTGCACCGAAAGTCGATGCGGCGGCGGTGATTTCCCTGTCCGGCAGCGCCCGCCCGGTCGATCAGGTGATCCGCGAGCAACTGGCCCGCAGCCTGCCGCCGCCGCTGATGCTGCGCAGCAATGAATTGCTCGACAGCCTCAAGGCTGGCCACACCGACGACAATGTTCCGCAACCGTTGCAAGTGATTTTCCGCCCGAGCGTGCAGCCGTATCTGATTTCACTGTTCCGTCAGGATCCGGCCAAAGCCTTCGCGCAATTGCAGATGCCGGCGCTGATCGTCCAGGGCAGCAATGACATGCAGGTCGGCGTTGGCGATGCGCAGGCGCTGAAAGCCGCCAAACCCGACGCCGAACTGGCGGTGATCGATGGCATGAACCATGTCATGCGCATCGTCCACAACGATATGAAGCGGCAATTGGCTTCGTACAAGGATCCAAATTTGCCGCTAGCGGCGGAACTCGGCGCGAAGATCATTGAGTTTATTGACGGACTTCGCGCCAGTTAACCGTTGTTTGCCCTCTAGTCCTGCAAAAAACGGCCGATAAGCCTTTGTCGCCAGCGCAACGGCTGGCGACAAGCAGGGCTTGGACAGGATCTCGCCGTTATGACTGATACCCAGACTTCACCCGACACCACCGCTGAAAAAGACGCACCGCCAGCGGTCGAGCTGCCGTGGGCGGATGTCCACGTCGAGCACCACAAGATGCTCCGCCTGGCCCCGCTGCAAACCGATCGCAACACCGGCGGGCGCCCATTGCGCTTCGTCGAATTCGGCTATGCCGAGCGCAACAGCAAAGAAAAAAGCCTGATGCGCATGGCGATCAAACTGCCCGGCCAGCGTGTGCGCAAAGAGCAGAATCAGCTGGACGTGTGGGTTGATCACACGACCAAGCGTGTGCACTTCGGCCCGGACAGCGGCCTACAGATCGAACCGATGAACCGTGGCATCGGCCGCTACATGGCCGCGCAAGGCATCAACTGGGCGAAAAAACGTTGGCCGACCTACACCGTCGACGGCATGGACTTGAACAACAAGGACGCGCTGAACGAAGACACGCGCCTGCGTCGCGATCATTTTCTGCGCGTGCATGGTTTTGATGTGGTGTACGCCGATGCCCAGCATTTGAAGGGCAGCGTCAAGGAAGTGCAGGTTGGCGATTTGCTCGGTGACTGGAACAGCGAAAAGCTACAGATTGTCGAGATTCTTGAGGCAGCGCAGATGCTCCAGCAGGCCGAGCAGAATCTGGCCGAGCAGGAAGTGAAGCTGAAGAAGCAGGAAGACAAGGTCAGCAAGTTCAAGCGTGAAGATGCTGGTCTGCGTTTCACGATTACCTGTCTGGTGGCGTTTGCGGTGTTTCAGGCGGGGTTGTTGATCTGGATTGCTACGCACCGCTGATGGCTTGAGACCGCCGTGCGGCCATTCGCGAGCAGGCTCGCTCCCACCTTGGAATGCATTTCCCTGTGGGAGCGAGCCTGCTCCGGGCGGCGTTCCGACGAAGCTTTTAAGGGTCAGACGCGGGAAGCGAACAGGGCCTGATGATCGCGGCACTGCTCCGCTGTCAGCATGAACACGCCATGCCCGCCGCGCTCGAATTCGAGCCAGGCGAAATCCACTTCCGGGTACAGCGCGTCAACGTGAACCTGACTGTTGCCCACTTCAACGATCAGCAAGCCCTTCTCGGTCAGGTGATCCGCCGCTTCAGCGAGCATGCGTCGAACCAGATTCAACCCATCATCACCGCAAGCCAGACCCAGCTCGGGCTCATGCTGATATTCATCCGGCATATCAGCGAAATCTTCCGCATCCACGTAAGGCGGGTTCGACACGATCAGGTCGAAACGCTGACCCGGCAAACCATCAAAACCATCGCCCTGCACGGTGTAGACGCGTTCATCGACGCCATGGCGCTCGATGTTCTGGTTGGCCACTTCCAGCGCTTCGAACGACAGATCGGCCAGCACCACCTCGGCGTTCTGGAACTCGTAGGCGCAGGCAATGCCGATGCAACCGGAGCCGGTGCACAGGTCGAGAATGCGCGCAGGTTCGGTGCCGATCCACGGCGCGAAGTGGTTTTCGATCAATTCGCCAATCGGCGAACGCGGGATCAACACGCGCTCATCGACGATAAACGACATGCCGCAGAACCACGCCTCGCCCAACAGGTAAGCGGTGGGAATGCGTTCGTCGATGCGGCGCTTGAGCAGGCGTTGCAGGTTGACCAGCTCGTCGTCTTCCAGCGCGCAATCGAGGTAGCTGTCGGCGATTTCCCACGGCAGGTGCAACGCACCGAGCACGAGTTGCCGGGCTTCGTCCCAGGCATTGTCGGTGCCATGGCCGAAAAACAGATCCTCCCCATGGAAGCGGCTGACGGCCCAACGGATATGGTCACGCAGGGTACGAAGGCGGGAAGTGATCACGGCGCAGAACTCCAGAAAAAACGACTGGCGATTCTAGCAGCCAAAACGCCTGACGACGACGCAGGAAAAACATCGCGCCGACAGTAGGAGTTTTCTGTTTTTTGCATCAGCCATTGAACAGAACGTGTAACTTGACAAGGCTGCAGGCCAATAACGACGGTGCCTACGATGGTAGCGATTCACAGAACCGCTCAGCCAGAGGACAATGTCGCAAAAGCCCCACCCCAAGGAGCCCCAGAATGTCCGTTCCAAAAACGATGTTTCAACTCAGCGGTCGCGGTTACGCAGCGGCCACACTGAGCCATGCCACCGTGGTCATCATCGATGCCCAGAAAGAATATCTCAGTGGCCCGCTGGCTCTGAGCGGCATGGACGCGGCCGTCGCGAACATCAAACAAGTGGTTGCCGCAGCCCGTGCAGCCGGTCGGCCGATCGTGCACGTGCGTCATCTCGGCACCGTCGGTGGCTTGTTCGACCCGCAGGGCGAACGCGGCGAATTCATCCCGGGCCTCGAGCCACAAGGCGATGAAACCATTATCGGCAAACTGCTGCCGAGCGCGTTCCACGGCACCGAGTTGCTCGATCGTTTGCAAAACCTTGGCTCGCTGGACTTGATCGTCTGCGGTTTCATGAGCCACTCCAGCGTCAGCACCACCGTGCGCGCGGCTAAGAACCTGGGTTTCCGCTGCACCCTGGTGGAAGACGCCTGCGCCACCCGCGACTTGCCGTTCAAGGGCCGCGTGCTCAGCGCCGCCGTGGTGCAGGAAGCCGAAATGGCGATCATGGCGGACAACTTCGCCACCCTCGCGCTGACTCAAGACCTGATCTGATCTGCTCTGATGAGCGGCTCAGCGCGCCGCTCATCCGCAAAACCCTCTCATTTGCCGCAAATGCCATAGCCTCAGGAACAACCCGGTCAACTCCCGGTCGAAGGGCCGATACCCATTGAGGAAGGTCGGAATGAAGTTATCCGATGGATTTGACGCACGCCGCTTGCGGCCCAAAGGCCAAAGCAACTGGCGTTTTCGATTCGGCGCGGCGATCGCGGCCATTCTGGCCACGTTCGGCGTGCTGCTGGCGATGGCCGGAGCGGCCAGCCTGCTCGGCCGCCCACCGGCACTCGGTGACTTGAACGCTACGCCGATGGGCTCGGCGATCATTCTGGCGGTCGGTTTGCTGTTTCTGTATTTCGGTGTCGCCCTGTGGCGCCGCTGCCGCCGTCGCGCACGGCAATCGCGGGAACTGAACATGTCCCCGCACCTGATGAAAAAACACGACTGACTCACCGGCCTGGCTTTTTGCCGGGCCGTTTTGTTTCGACTTGGGTAAACTGGCCGCCCTTCGCGGAGGCTGACATGCAAGACGACGATTTTTCCCTGTTCAAAAGTGCGATCCAAGGCGTCAAGCCGATCAAGCACGACCGCGCCGACACCGGCAAACCCAAGGCAGACCGCGCACAGATTGCCAAGCTGCGCCAGTCCGCTACCGTGCGCACCGATGCCACCACCGTTGATGGTCTGTCCGATCAGTTTGTGATTGATGTCGGCCCGGAAGACGAGCTGATGTGGTCCCGCGACGGCGTGCAGGAAAGTCAGATGCGCAAGCTCAAGGTCGGCCAGATCCCGTTCGAAGGCAGCCTCGACCTGCATGGCATGAGCGTGGAAAAGGCCCGCGAAACACTTTGGGCGTTTCTTGCCGAAGCGACCAAATTCGAAATCCGCTGTGTGCGCGTCACCCACGGCAAGGCTGTGCGCCTGGACGGCAAGCGGCCGATGATCAAAAGCCACGTCAACACCTGGCTGCGCCAGCATGCCCAAGTGCTGGGTTTCTGCTCGTGCCAGGCCAGACACGGCGGCGCTGGCGCGGTTTACGTGATGCTCAAACGCACCATGATGGAAGGCCGCGACGAATAATCCGCCCCATTTGAAGCCCCGCATCGTTAGTCACGATGCGGGGCTTTTATTTGGCTGAAGCTGTTCGAAAGACAGAGCCGAACGGCAGCTTTCGGCAGTCGGCTTTGCACCCACTGCCAGCGCCCGACGCGTTAAGCGGGATTCAATGAGTGACAGGCGACAGCGCATCGTTTGCTGACGATGAGGGCACATAAACCGAATTGCTCAGTTCATGTTCCTCTTGGTGAGCCTTTTCGATGCGATACGTAAGTTCTTCTTCAAGGTTCTCATAGTCGACGTTTTTGCCGTCTTCGTCGCGCAGACCGCCATAGTTGAACACTACGAGATGCTTACGAAAGCCTTTACCCTTACGCGCACTTGGCATCTTGAAGAAGATCTTCCACCGGCTGTCATTAAAGTTCGGCAGGGTGTCAGCCTTTTCGGCAATGATATGAAGTACCGTATTGAGTTGCATCTGAGCTATCCCGCTGTACGACTCGACCTCTGTGGCTTCAATCGATGTGTAAGGGACTAACCCATCAGCATTGAAAAACCAGATGCCCTTGTCCTTGAGGATCATCAAGGTTTGCGAACCAGCGTTGCGATTCAGCCACGCCATGCCCAAGTACCATAACGAACACACCAGCAGCAGCGCAGCGATTCCATTGGACTCCATACGGAACCCCTGGATGGCCATGACCAAGAATAAAACACCGCCCAATGAAGCCCTCACAGGCACGCGGCGACGCTCGGTAAACGCCATATCATTGATTGAACTTTTCATGATCTTCCTTTGGCTAATAGGCGCGAAAATCGCATCCAGGTAATGCAAAAGGCCCTTTCGGGCCGTCGTTTCAATGAACCTTTCACTCAACACTTGTTGCCTTCCCCATGCCAAGACTCAGCCTCGACACGCAGCAGCTCTGCGGGGTTCTTTACAGGGTAAAGGTGACCTGTGGCCTGCGATTTTACTCGATAAAATCGCTGAAGTGAGAGATCTGGTCTGGCGCCCTGGATGTCGGTGAGCGTTTCAGGGCGGGTCATTTTCTGCCATTCAAATACCTGTCGCGAACAGAGCGCCCATTTGAACTGGCCGACAAACTCTTTCACGCCGCGCTGATCGAATTGGGCATTCGCGCCCGCCGGCAATACAACTGCCGACACACATACGCTACCATGTGCCTCATGGCGGGTATGGACCCTGCGTTTATTGCCACTCAGCTCGGTCATAGCGTTCAGATGTTGCTATCGACTTACGCCCGATGGATCAATTCCAGCACTGACTGGGTTGAACTCGGCAAGCTCGAAAACAGCTTGATTGGTACAAAATTGGTACAGACAGAAACAGTACCCCTCTGAAACCCTTATGGAATCAGCCCCTGTGACACTGGAACAGAACTACACCGCGATTCTCGGCCAATTGGGCGAGGACGTGTCCCGCGAGGGCCTGCTCGACACGCCAAAGCGTGCCGCCAAAGCCATGCAGTACCTCTGCCGCGGTTATGAACAGACGCTCGAAGAGGTCACCAACGGTGCCCTGTTCAGCTCCGATAACAGCGAAATGGTGCTGGTCAAGGACATCGAGTTGTACTCGTTGTGCGAACACCACCTGCTGCCGTTCATCGGCAAGGCGCACGTCGCGTACATCCCGAGCGGCAAAGTACTGGGCCTGTCGAAGGTCGCGCGTATCGTCGACATGTACGCCCGCCGTCTGCAGATTCAGGAAAACCTCAGCCGCCAGATCGCCGATGCAGTGCAACAAGTCACCGGCGCGCTGGGCGTGGCCGTGGTGATCGAGGCCAAGCACATGTGCATGATGATGCGCGGTGTCGAGAAGCAGAATTCGTCGATGATCACTTCGGTGATGCTCGGTGAGTTCCGTGAAAACGCCGCGACTCGCAGCGAGTTTCTCAGCCTGATCAAGTAATTCGCAGCACGAAAAAAACCGGCATTCATCGCCGGTTTTTTTTCGCCCGTGAAAAATCGGGTAAGCTTCGCGCCTTTCTCAATATGCACCGTGAGGCTTCAACGTGTTCGTCAAAGCGCTTCGTGTCGGCCTCGGCCAACTGGTTATCTTCATCGACTTCATCACCCGTCCGGGCAAGAAAAAACGCCCCGCCGCTGCCCAGGCTCAGGTCGATGCAGCCGCGAAGGATCTGACCCTGTATCAGTTCCACGCCTGCCCGTTCTGTGTGAAAACCCGTCGTACGCTGCGCCGCCTGAATGTGCCGGTGGCGCTGAAGGATGCGAAGAACAACGAGCAGGATCGGCAGACGCTGCTGGATCAGGGCGGCCGGATCAAGGTGCCTTGCCTGCGCATTGAAGAGAATGGCCAGACCACCTGGATGTATGAGTCCAAGGTGATTATTGATTATCTGGATAAGCGCTTCGCTGCGGTCTGATGATTATGTGGTGGGCTGATTGACGCCTTCGCGAGCAGGCTCGCTCCCACCCTTTGGAATGCATTTCCACTGTGGGAGCGAGCCTGCTCACGAAGAGGCCCTCCCAGACACAGCAAACCCAGACAAAAACAAACCGGCCCTCGAGCCGGTTTATTTGTTTTCAGGCCGCGTTATCTAGCTGCGCCTGGCGCACCACCGCCGCCAATCGCTTGAGCCCTTCATCCAGGCGCGCCGGATCGATGTGGCTGAAGTTCAAACGCAAATGCCCGTGATGCTTATCCGGATCCGGGAAAAACGGCTCCCCCGGCATAAACGCCACGTCATTGGCCAACGCCTCATTGAGCAACGTTCGCGTATCCATCGGTTGCTTCAAGGTCAGCCAGAAAAACAACCCACCCTGCGGCATGTTCCAATCCGCCAGATCAGAAAAATGCTTTTCCAGCGCCGCCTGGAAGGCATCCCGCCGCTGTCGATAGAAACCGCGCAACTCGCTCAGATGCTGCTGATACTTTTCAGTACCGATCCACTGCAACGCCTGCCATTGGCCGATGCGATTGGTGTGCAGATCCGCCGATTGCTTGAGTTTGAGCAAGTGCGGAAACAGATCGGGACTGGCGATCAGATAGCCGACACGCAAACCCGGCAGCAAGGTTTTCGACACGGTGCCGGTGTAGATCCAGCTGGATTTCTGCAGGCGCCCGGCAATCGGCTTGGCGCTGCCGCCATCGAAAGTCAGTTCGCGGTAAGGCTCATCTTCGATCAGCGTGACGCCAAATTCGTCGAGCAAAGCCGCTACCGCTGCACGCTTTTCTTCACTGTAGCGCACGGCGGACGGGTTCTGGAACGTTGGAATCAGGTAGATAAACGCCGGGTGATGTTGCTCCAAACGCTCGCGCAACTGCGCCAGATTCGGGCCGTCGGACTCCTGCGGCACGGTCAGGCAATCGGCGCCGAACAGCTGGAATATCTGTAGTGCGGCGAGATAAGTCGGTGCCTCCAGCAAAATCTCCGTGCCCTTGTCGATGTACAGCTTGGCTGCCAGATCAAGGGTTTGCTGGGAACCGCTGACCACCAGCACCTGACTCGCCTGACATTCCAGCCCAAGTGCCCTCGCCTCCGCCGCCAGAGCCTCGCGCAACGCCGGTTCGCCTTCGCTCATGCCGTATTGGCCGAGCGCCAGCGGCATGTCCGCCCATTCGACCTTCGGCAGCATGGCTTCGGCCGGCAATCCGCCGGCGAACGACATGACTTCTGGGCGCTGGGCGGCGGCGAGGATTTCACGGATCAGAGAACTCTTGAGGCGCGAGACACGTTCGGAAAAAGCCATGGGGGTCACCGGTAGCGAGGCGGACGAAAAATGAGTCAAACTGGTTGACTGAAATTACGACAGCTTGAGCGAGTACGTCAACATGCTTGACCTTAAAAACCCATCCAGTCAGCAACAGGCGATGGAAGCGTTTTTCTTCGGCTATCAGGCTTTCACCGCCAAGGCTGATGAAATGCTCGAGCGCCGTGGGCTGTCGCGGGTGCATCAGCGCATTGTGTTTTTCATCGCGCGTTACCCGAATTTGAGCGTGAAGGAATTGCTGGGATTGCTCGGCGTGAGCAAGCAGGCGTTGAACATGCCGTTGCGGCAGTTGCAGGAAATGCATCTGGTGGACAGCGTGGCGTCGGAGGCCGACAAGCGTAAACGCCTGCTGGAGCTGACGGCGGAAGGTGCAAAGTTTGAGCAGACGTTGCGGCGTGAGCAGGTGAAATTGCTGGAGCGGGTGTTTGCCGAGGCTGGCGAAGCGGCGGTGAATGGCTGGTTGGCGGTGAATCTGGCATTGGGGAACAGTCAGACGGTTCTCGATTGAATGGGACTGCCTCTTCGCGAGCAGGCTCGCTCCCACAGGGGAACGCATTTCAAATGTGGGAGCGAGCTTGCTCGCGAAGGGGCCCGCACAGGCGATATATCCCTATCGACGGACCTTTCGTAAACAAAACCAAAAACAATATTTGCTTTATTTGTACACAAAAGCATAATCCACAGCGTGCGAGTTCCTGACCGCATGGTCAACAAATTCGCGTATGCCTCAAAGGGCCGCTGCCACCCCTCATGGGTCCGGCCCTGGAAATAACAATAAAACTCTTGAGGAGTACTCGCTGTGGAAAGCCGCAAATCCGAAGCATCGACGCTGGACCTCTCGCCACCATTACGCAGTGGTCTGCTGGAACGTCTGTTCAAACTCAGCTTGCATGGCACCACGGTGAAGACCGAGCTGATTGCCGGTCTGACAACCTTCATCACCATGGCCTACATCATCTTCGTCAACCCGAACATCATGGCCGATGCCGGGATCGATCACGGTGCAGCCTTCGTCGCCACCTGTATCGCCGCCGCGTTGGGCTGCCTGTTGATGGGCCTCTACGCCAACTGGCCGGTCGGCCTGGCACCGGGCATGGGCCTCAACGCGTTTTTCACCTACACCGTGGTCGGCACCATGGGCTACAACTGGGAAACCGCGCTCGGTGCGGTGTTTGTCTCCGGCGTGCTGTTCATGATCCTGACCTTCTCGCGGATTCGCGAGTGGCTGCTCAACAGTATTCCGGTCAGCCTGCGCTATGCGATGGGTGCCGGTGTCGGTCTGTTCCTCGGCCTGATCGGTCTGAAAACTGCAGGCATCGTCGTTGATAGTCCGGCGACGCTGATCAAACTCGGCTCCCTGCGCGAGCCTGGTCCACTGCTCGCGGCCATCTGCTTCCTGATGATCGCAATCCTCAGCTATCACCGCGTGTTCGGTGCGATCCTCATCAGCATCATCACAGTAACCCTGGCCGGTTGGGGCCTGGGTATCGTGCACTACGAAGGGATCATGTCGACGCCGCCAAGTCTGGCGCCGACCTTTATGGCGATGAACGTGGCCGGCGTGTTCAACGTCAGCATGATCAGCGTGGTGCTGGCCTTCCTCTTTGTGCACATGTTCGACACCGCCGGCACCCTGATGGGCGTCGCCCAGCGCGCCAATCTGGTCAACGCTGACGGCCGCATCGAAAACCTCTCCCGCGCAATGAAAGCCGACAGTGCGTCCAGCGTATTCGGCGCCGTGGTCGGTGTTCCACCTGTCACCAGCTATGTGGAAAGTGCTGCCGGCGTAGCCGCTGGTGGTCGGACTGGTCTTACCGCAGTCACCGTAGGTGTGCTATTTATAGCGGCAATGTTTTTCGCACCGCTGGCCGGCATGATTCCCGCTTACGCCACCGCCGGTGCACTGATCTACGTGGCGATGCTGATGATGGGCGGCATGGCCCACATCGAATGGGATGAAGCGACCGACGCCATTCCGGCGATCGTCACCGCGATCATGATGCCGCTGACCTTCTCGGTCGCCGACGGCATCGCACTGGGCTTCATCACCTACGTGGCGTTGAAGGCCGGTACTGGCAAGTACAAGGAAATTTCCGTCAGCCTGTGGGTGCTCTGCGCGATCTTCATCGCCAAGTTCATCTTTCTGTAAGCGCTGCGCGGCACTCGTTTGAAAACAGCCTCACCCTTGCGGGTGGGGCTTTTGTGCATCTTGATAACAATAGAAAGGAGCGAAACGATGAGTCTGGAAACCTGGCTGCTGTTCAGCGGCGCTGCACTGGTGGTGATCCTCATTCCGGGACCACTGTCATTGCTGATGATCAGCAACAGTCTGAATTACGGATTGCGCCGCTCCTATCCGGCGTTTCTCGGCGGTGTCTCGGCGTCGATCTGTTTACTCAGCGCCTCGGCATTGGGTCTGGGCGCGTTGTTGCTGGCTTCCGAACAGTTGTTCAGCGCTCTGAAAATCGTCGGCGGGCTGTACCTGTTCTACCTCGCCTGGCAAAGCTGGCAGCAATCGCGTCAGCCATCGGTCGGTGCCGAGGTGCCGCAAGCGGCCCCCGTCCCACGCTTTCGCGCCTTGTTCGGACGCGCCTTTGTATTGGGTGCGAGCAACCCTAAAGACATCCTGTTTTTTGCTGCGTTTCTGCCGCAATTCCTTAGTGCCGAACAGCCGTTCCTGCCGCAGTTGCTGGTAATGATCGTCACCTGGACCCTGTTGGACCTGCTGTGCAAACTGGCTTACGGCCTTGGCGCCCATGGTGCGGCACGCTATCTGCGCAGCGGCAAAGGTCAGAGCTGGTTCAACCGGATCAGTGCCGGATTGTTCGGTGGCGCCGGGGCTGCGGCATTGTTGGGTAGCCATTGAAACGATTGAAGCGTTACTTCAAATGACTGCTGATGAGCTGCACACTCCCTGACTTGAAAGGCTCAAGCCAGGGAGCCCCCCCCTTGCGACGCACTCCCCCTCCTCCTGCCAAAAATGCTCGGCGCGGCGTGCAATACACCGCAACAACCCGCTGATATACATCGCGCAAAATCCCCCCGTACTATCCCCCACGGTTTTAACGACAATCCGCCAGAACAAGGACGTTCAAATGGCCACGCTTATCAGCGAAGCATCGATACACATTGATCCGATCGTGATCACTGACATGCGCATTGAGAAAAATGAGAAAAATGCTTCAACGATCGATATAAAAAACAGCCCTGATAACAGTCCGGATCTGCCGCTCAAACATAACGTCGAGCAGTTGAGAATCAACGACTCGGTATTTGGCCCGCTGCAATTTGGCGATGTATCGATAACCCGGGTTGCCCTCGATGCATTGGGCGCAACCGTCGACAATCAACCGTTAAATGGCAAAAACACTTTCTTCCGAACACCCAAGCGCTCATTTACCGACGCATTGCAGTTCAGCGCAGTCAATATCGAACAGCACATAAAGTCTGCTACCGGCAACGACAGTTATCTGTTGCCGACGCTGCTTTTCGAAATGGCCAGCCGGCGTCCGTTAACGGCCCCCGGCATGATCAAGGAAAGCCTCGATTCCGATACTGACCCGGGTAACTATCGCAACAAGTTGGCGAAACTTTTAAGTTCCGCACAGAAACTCGACCTGAGTCATGCTCATCTTCCAAAGAACAACCGACGCTGGGTGGAGTTGACGAAAAGCTACTCCACACTGGGTTCAAGTGTCGGTATCCAGGGTTTCGGGATATTCATGGGATTGCGCGGTGTTGTCGATGCGATCAAAGCCAACAATAAAGCCGAAGTTGCAATTAACAGCGTTGGTATTGCATCGGAAGTAGGCTCCATCGCCGTGGACATCACCGTCAGCAAGATCGCCACCGAAATGCTCACCGCCGGCCAGACTGCCTTCAAGGACTTTGCCAAAACCCGATTTGCCCTGAGGCTGGGCCGCTCTGGCGGTTTGATCGGCGGCGCGCTGACACTGCCATTCGATGTCTTCACCGCGATCAGATCTTTCAGGACCGCAGACAATACAACCGGCAAGGAAGCGATGGATCATTACGTCAGCGCAGGGTTGAGCATCACCAGTGCGGCCATGACGGTGATCCTTGGCACCGCCGCCATGGCCGGATTCTCTTTCGCCGGCCCGGTGGGGCTCGCGGCCGGAGCCATCCTGGCGATTGGATCGCAAGTCTATGGTGCAGTGCGTGTCGTCGATGACATCGATGATCACATCGAACTGACCCTTGATGAGCGTTGGCGCACCGGCTGGTTTTCGTTCTGCATGATGGACACCGATCAGGACATTCAGGATCGCTACAACGTCGCGAAAACCAGACTGCAACACTCAGCCCAATTGCGGGACATGGCTCGAAAGTTGTTGGAAGGTCCGTTGAAGGACACCACCGAAGCCATCATCCATGGCGGGTTCGAAGTCTTTCTCCAGCCAACCCTGGTCTGGACGCGCAATTGGTGGACCAAGCAAGACAGCTGGAAAACCGTCAACGTCCCAAAAATCAGAGGCACCGATGACATCATCGATGCTCGCGATGGCGTCACCAAAGACACGCCCGGTGTGGTGCTGGGCACTCCGGCAGAACACAAAGGTGTTTTGTGGTTGATCGGTGAGGGTCGCGACTCGATCAAGGGCGTGGAGAAAAAACCCAATACCTTCCATTACCGCTCAGGAAAGAAGGACCTGACCGGCGGCGAAAAGGACGACCGCTTCGTCTTTGAAAGCGCCGGCGATCTGCTTCGCGAAGGCGCGATGACTTCCGAGTTCTCGACGATAAAGGGCGCCGCCGGTAACGACACACTGGTGCTCGGAGGCGATTACTACACTCGCAACGAGGCCAAAGCGGGATATGACATCGATCTGCTGGCACAGACGCTCCAGACAATCACTGCCGATCCTGCCGCCGACAATGGCGAAAAATACACTTTCCACAGCTTTCTCGAAGGAATCGAAAATATTGAAACCGTGAAGGGTGCTGCATCTGTCGTGACGGGCAACGGGGCCAACAATCTCATCCGCTCGCAAGGCAAAGACAGGATCAATGCGGGAGCAGGAAATGACCAGATTCATCTACTGCACGCCGGTGCAACGGCTTCGGGCGAGGCCGGTATCGACGAATACTTCATTGCCCACGAAGAAGGGTCTACCGCCATTCATGAGGATGGCGCACAGGCAAGCATTATCGTATTGAAATGGCGCGAGGAGCTGATTGAGAGCTGGGTGATTGCGGACAATGCCTTGATCATCACCTCAGGTTTTGATTTCCATGACAGGCCCAAAAGCGTAGTCACTCTGCACGACATCTACATGCAAGTCGGGACGCAAAGGCAACTCAAGAACAGTCATCTGACGTTTCTCACCCTGGACGGTTACATCCTCAAACCTGTGCTCCCCGAGAACATAACCAGTGATGAAAACCTGCCTGTCGATGTCATTACCGTCAAAAAAGGTTACCCGGCAAAAGCAACCATTCTCTACGCGGCTGACTGCTGGATCATGCATAAGCACGATGTGCGTTACTACCTGCCGCGCTCCTCGCAACCAACCCGGTTCCATTCGGTAGAACGTACCGACGCCGTGACCACCCTTTATCTGGATTACGCCAGCAGTGAACTGAGCAAAGCCGAAGCCCACTTCATTGCGCGACAATCGGACAAGAACCAGGACCTGCTCGCGGGCTGTGATCTTGCCTACCACTTTGGCGAGAAGGTCTTGACGCTTAAATACTTTGCCGGAGCACGAGGAGGAGAAGACCCGCGCAACATGACCAAAATTCTGCGGACCATGGCCGTTCGCACGTATAGCAAATATGTTCTGGTATTCAACGACGGTGTTGCTTTGAATGCAGGACTTACGCCGGAAACGGATGTCGCCCCTGCTGACAAAAACTACCCTACGTATTCTTTCAAAGAATGGACAACTCCAATCAACTTGCCTTTGAAGTTTCGAACAGGCGAGTTCCCTTATGAGCTACCGACCAATGAGGCGCACGAACTCGGCAGCAAAAACGGATGTGCGATGCTCACGTCCGTGCCGGGGCAAACCGCCATGGAAAGTCTGGAAGGTGAAGGCTCCACATACCTGATCCATTTGGCGGCTGACATGACATTCAGGCTTTCTACGCCGGGCGCGTTGGCCAACGCCACAGTCCGTCTGCCCTATTCCTCGACCTGGGAACTCGATGCGACCACATTGGGCAAGGTCACGATCACACTGGAAAACAACCAACTGCACATCGGCACCTGCCGGATTCATTTACCGGTTTATGACAGCGAAGACCTGATTGATCAGGTACGCGTCATTACCGAAAACGGTGTCGTACATACGGTTGACCTGTCCTTCGACCGTATCTATCTGGATGGCCTTGATGCACGGTATTTTGAAGAACCCGACGCGACCAAAGCCTTGCCCGAAGTCTTTTCCTCAATGGCCAGCAAAGAGCTGAAGGTCAGAAATATCGCCACCGTCGACGATCTCCGTGAAACGGTGAACTACAGCTTCGCCGCCCACGGCTGGATACTGCGCGCCGACAAGTCCCGCGTTGAATATTCGCAGTTGCGGGTGATCAATCGTTGCAGCCATCAAGATAAATACATCTTCTCTCCACAGCCCTTGATTGACGTGCCCCCCGCCTGACGCTGCAAACGTCGGTCGATGGCTGATCGCGATTTGCGCACTCTGAAGTTGAAACAACCAATGTCTCCATGACAGTCACATCCCGGATACCCCGGGATGTAGACGAGTGCGCCCGAAATACGGCGAGTCGCTTCCATGCGCTCGACATCCCACACTCCATGAGTAATTTGCAATGGCCAAACCGCCCAAAAAAGTTGCAGTGACAACCGCAGCCGATTCATCCGTTACCACAAACCCCACGCACTCGAATCCGGGCAGCCACATTACCCGCTATACCCTTGACGTCTCACGGGTTGGTGCCGATTCATCTCCACGACCTTTCGCACCGGACACTGCCGCAGACTCGGCCCCTCACCAGCCTGCAATCGTCGTCAGTGAAATGCCCGGCAGTCACGTCGACACCTACCGCGCGGCACACAATGCCATCGCCTGGCCTGAGACTCGATTGAGCGAATTGACCCCGCTTGCCGACAACACCGGCCTGTTCATCGGGCCGGATCAGCGCACCTACGCGCAGATCGGCAATGAAGGCCGGTTCATTGTCGAGCGAGATCTGCACGGCAACTATTACGTGCCTCTGACGTTCTCGCCCGGGATACCCGGCCCTGTTGTAACAAGAAGTGGCAGCGAAACAAGCTGGCGTATCCAGCGCCCCGGCTGGCAGCCCACGCAGAACCCGGCCGGTGCTCCAGCGGTGCCGCAAACGCCGGCCTACCTGTCGCCCGGTGACGCGAGCACACTGACCAAGGCAGAACCTGCTACCGGTGCGGTCCGTTACAACAAACTCAAACAAACCTTCATTGATACGGCCGAAGGCACGGTCATGGTGCGCAAAAACAAAAACGGCGATTACCAGCAAGCCTTTGCGTCTAGCAGCGTCTCGCCCGACGTATTTTTCGAACAGATTCCCGGCACCCTTCTCTGGCGACAAAGAGCAGCGAGCACGATACCGGGTGAGCCTGCTGTTTCAGAGCGACTGCGTGCCACTGCCGAGACGACCGAACCAAGTACCAGCAAACGGCCAAGGCTTGACGAGCCCCTGGCGCCACTGCCGCCATTGCGCCCTGCAACAGCGAAAACCGACAATCCAACACCGTTCTTCTGGCTGTCTTGGGGACATTTGCACAAGCCAGCGGTGGAATCCGTACAACTGGGGTGGCTTCACTACCCCATCGTGCCCGCCGGTTCCAATGCCACGCCCAAAGTGTACTTCGTGCAACACCCGGAATTTGTCCCGAGCGGCTTCGACGCCTTTGAGAACATGCTGCGCAATACCCCATCGCTGCAACCGGTCGCCACCTTTCGCATCGGCAGCGACCCGGGAGAAATACACCCCGGCAAACGCTTTTTTGAAACGACTCTGACCCGATCGGTTGCCGAAGCATTCCCGGACTTTTCCGACTTCACTGCACGGGCGGTCGCCAGAAAACTATTCGACGTTTCCGACCATTTTCCCTTTATCACCGGTACTGGACTGATCCACATTCAGGCAGTCCTGCACCAGTGGAAGCAAAAGCCGTTTCCCACCACACCGGCGTTCGCCGACCCGCTGAATCTGCTCACGATTGCGCCCTCCGTTGATCATCAAGGCAAGAAAATCATTCCGCTGCCGGCGCAGACCGAGGGCGATCTGAAACGCCTGACCTTCGATCCGCAGCGTTTTTCCCTCGAGTGGAATCACTATAAAACCTATCCAACCGATCTGAACCTCAGACGCCTGCTCGGCGCCCTGCTGATTCGTTCGGGATACGAAGTTTTTCCGCTGACTCACGAACACCGCAAGCCGACCCTGGTGTTCAGGCGCGAACATCATGATCAGGTGTTTTATTTGAAATTGGGATCGGTCGAACAGGTCGGACTTTCCCACACCCCGGGCAACGAACTGACTGATCCAAGTCTATCGGCCCGAATTGGCTCAGACGCACTTATCGCGCTGATGGCCGCGCATTCGCAGAACAAGGTGGTGTGGCTGATCGGCGGGGTGCTGAAAGTCGAGTCGCAACCGGACTCGGTATTCATTCTCAGAGAGCGTTAAGCCCTGCGGTGACGCTCATCCGCGATTGATCGCGAGCGTCGCGCAATCCTCTTCAACACGGCGCAACACTCTGCAGCCTCAAGCTTGCAGCGCAATACATATGTACCGCACACAAGTGCGTTTTTTTGCCGAACATCAAGCCTTTGAAGCCGATAGGCCGGGCAATCATGGCGCAGCACACGACACATTGATGTGCTGCCCGATTGACCGGCCCTTTGACTTGTCAGCACCTCATCGGAGCAATTCAATGGCCAAACCACCCAAGAAAATCCCCCGTCAGACCTCCCCACAAACAACGCCGACATCGCCGGATCCTGGGCTCAACCCAAGCGGCAATCTCGCCGTTGAAAGGGCCAGTTCCGACCACAGCATGATTACGGCGAACCCGCTACCGGTTGAGTCTTCGCAACGCTCCAGCGTTATCGTCAGTCATGCGCACGTGCAAGACGCGCAATCAAGCGCAACGCGCACAGCGGAATGGGTACGGCGGCACTCGATTGATCCAGAGACCCCGGCGCTGGCCGGCACATCGAGGGATCAAAGCCTGCCGCAGCCTGTTTTTATCAACCCCGAGTCAGCCGACCTGCTCAAGTTACAGGCCGGCGACGAAGACGGCTTGCGATACGACAAACGCAAGAAGGCCTACGTCGAAATGCCCGGTGGTTTCGTCATGGTCTCGAAAACCACAGACGGATGGCGGCAGACCCATGCAGGGGAAGCGATTCCCACCGGAACAAGGGTTGAACAAATCCCGGGGACAATGCTCTGGCGTGAAGTCGAAACGCCGCCCCTCGGCAAAAAAACCGCAGCCACCGAAACAGCCGAGGTGATAGTCAGTCCGGGCAGGCACTCCCCGTCAACGGAACAACGCAGCGCCCTCGCAGATGCAAGCACGCTAGTCAGCAGTCTGCTTTCTCAACAGCCCATTGCAGTGGATCTTTCCGCCGGTCAATGGAAAAACTGGGGAAGAGCCGCAAGGCCGGAATCCGGTGAATCCATTGAAATAGACGGCAAGCACTATCCGATCGTCGCGCAAGGTCTGCGAGACGATACCGGCCTTGTGTATCTGCAACACCCTGGATTTGCACCTGATCGCTTTGATGCCTTCGAAAACATGTTGCGCCACGAGCCTTCGCGTCAGCCGAAATGGGCACTCAAACGAGAAGGCCAATGGAAGGTGCTGGACAATCATCCGCCTTTTGAAATGTCTGCAACCCAATACGTTGCCAGCGCATTCAATTATCTGTCGGCACAATCGGCAAGTAACCTCGCCAGAGCCGTATTCGATCATGTCTCTGCTCCTCAGGGCGTCAATGCGCAGAGCCTTTCAGCGATGGCGCTGACGTTCCGCCACTGGACGGACCGAGCCAATAACCAGGCGCCCATGCATCACCTGTCAGACCCGTTGGTCATGCTGCCAGTCCTGGTGCCACCAGCCGGCAGTCTGCCACGCGTCGGCTTGCTCACCTTGCCCGCGCCTGACTCAAGCCCGCTGCAGCGCCTGGATCTTGATCCGGCACGCTTCGCCCAGGAATGGGCCGCGTACACGGCGGGTCCCACACCCGCTGCCTTGCGCGAACTATTCAGGTCGGTCTTGCAGCGCAACGGCTACAACATCAATTCGAATCCCCGTCAGCACAGCGAAGGCGCGCTGATCTTTCATCGCCCGGATGTCGCCGCGGTCTTTGTGCTGAAGCTGCCCCGCGTCGTGGACAATCAGGTGCCTCGCTACGCCTCGCCAGGATCCGAACTCAACGATCCTGATTTTCGAAGCAGACTCAGCACCGCGCAAAGACAGCAGCTTGAGAACGATTTGAGCCACACCGAAATCATCTATCTGGTGGGCGGTGTGCAACAGATATCCGCCGACAACCCGACGCTGTTCATGATCAGAGAAGGTTGACTCTCCTCACAACGCACATCGATCGCCGCGCCTAACCAACAGCGAGACAAATAATGGCCAAACCACCGAAACGTATGGCCGGGACCACTGCGCCCGACTCCCCGCCGCCTGTTGCAAATCCTGCTGGCAGCTCCCGCAGGCTGCCCGGCGAAAACCCGCCCGACGCAGATTCCTCGAGCGGCCCGGCGAGCACACACCCGCAACAAGCGTTGGTGCAAGTCACAGAAATACCTGCCACCGCGCTGTCAGCGCAGGCGGCTCTGCGCTCGATCACCTGGCCTGCCGAGCAAGTACATTTGTTGCAACGTCTGGATGCCGAAAGCGGACTGTTCACCAGCCCCGATGGCAAGTTGTATGCCCATGTTGAAAATGAAGGGCATCTGCTGGTCGAAAGCCTTGCTGACGGCCGCTACCAGATTCCCTTCAACTTCACACCGCACTTGCCTGGCCCCTTTCTGGTAAAAACCGAGCGCCAGGCCATCTGGACTTTTGAACGCCCCGGCTGGCTTGCGCACAACCCGGATCACGATCAGCGACAGACCGTCGCTGACCTGCCGACGGTGCATCAACCCATCTACCTTGCGCCCGAAGATGCGACCCTGCTATCGCCTGCACTGCAGACCATGGACGGGGTGCGTTATGACAAGCATCGCAAAACCTATATCGATACACCTGATGGAACCGTCATGGTGCGCAGAAACACTGAAGGCCATTATCAGCAGGCCTCTGCAAGCGCACGCGACACTTCGCCAATAGTGTTCGCACAGATTCCCGGTACACGGCTGTGGCGGCGCAAAACCGAGGTGAGTGAGTCGTTAACGGAACCTGCACAACCGGTTAAACGCAAATCCCTGCCGGACAGTCAGGAGCCTGCACCAGGCCCCAGCAAACGCGCGCATCAGGAAGACGGCAGCGACCCGACCCAGGCACTCAGCGAAAGCCTGCTTTCGACCAACCCCGCCGCGATCAATCTGAGTTACGGGTTGTGGCGCAACTGGGGGCGAAATGTCCCTCCGCAATTGGACCAGCACATCGAAATCGATGGGCAATACTATCGAATCCTGCATCAGAATCCGGGACCGAACCCGAGACTCGTGTATCTGTTGCACCCCTTGTTTTCGCCCTACTTGTACGACGCTTTCGAATACATGTTGCGGGACAACCCGGCCATGCAACCGAGATGGGCGATCAAGCGCAGTAACCAGTGGAGGGTTCTGGACAACGTCGTGCCGTTCGAGATGCCCATCACTCAGTACATTTCCAGAACCTTCAAGTACCTGTCGGATCAATCCGTCAGCGCGCTCGCCCGTGCCATGTTCAACCAGGCCAACCGATCCGAGGTCATCAACGGCCATGGTCTGGCCCTGCTCAATCAAGTGTTTCACTACTGGGCAAGCAGGCAGGTGCGCTACGCGCCACGGCGAGAATTGAGTGATCCGTTGCTGATGTTGCGCAGACCCGAAGGACAGTCAGACACGCTGACCATTCCTTCCTCACTGGGTGAAGGCTTGATGCGTCTGGATTTTGATCCCGGACGGTTTTCCCAACACTGGAACGAGTACGCAACGGCACGGACTACGCCCGGCTTACGCAGGCTGTTCAGCAGCATCCTCGAAGATGACGGTTACGAAGTGAACGCCACTGCTCAACCGCTGAACGACGACGCCTTGCTGTTTCATCGAAAGAAGATCGACCAGGTATTCGTGTTGAGACTGCCGCCGCTTATCAACGGCAGGCTCAAACGCGTGACGCTGGAAAGTTTTGAGTTCAGTGACAGCCAACTGCGAACCCTCATCACAGAGCAAAAACCACTGTCCACGTACCGCGAAGAAAACAAGATCATCTACCTGCTCGGAGGGGTTCAAAAAGATGCGCTTGGGCAGACAACGCTCTTCGTTATCAGAGACAAGTAATCAACGAGAGATCAATCGAGACAGTGAGCAATGCAACCATGACCGACTCTGAGGCACTTCAATGATCAAACCGACAAAAACGACTGGTCTTTCTGCTTCGTCGAGTACTTCCACGATCACCCGAGTCGACGTCGATACTGGCGCGATCAGCATAAGGACTGGCGGTAATCCAGACTCACGGATACCCGACCTGAATCCACAACCGGGCACTTCAACTTCATTACCGCCAAGGACCGAGGTTGTCGACGAGCCACGCGTGGTGGTGAGCTACATATCTGATCCGATCATTACCGAAGCGAATGCCAGGCTGGCAGAGATCGCGCTGCCAGGATTGCAAACCCATCTCCTGCAACCGCACGATGCCGTCGACGGGTTGTACATTGCGCCAAGCGGTCAGACCTACGCTCACCTGGAGGAAGGCCGTTATTACCGAGTAGAACTCAACGCCGACGGGCACTACCAGATTCCATGGCCCGCCGCACCGGGTGTGACGCCGCCGATTCTGAAACAGATCCCGGGACAGTCACGCTGGCGTATCGAGGCGCAGTGGTACTCGAGCGAATCAGTGCAGGGAAGCCTGTTCATGCCCCGACTGACCGCCGACGAGCCGCTGGCGATTTTCCATGTCGACCCCAACCTGGCAACGTTACTACCTGGCGCACATGAGTCTCCTGACGGTATTCGAAAGGGGCCCCGTGGAAAAACCTACGTCGACCTCGCCGACGGCACTGTCATGGTTCGTAAAAACGAACAAGGCGACTACAAACTGGCGAGTGCAACGACGATCAACCTGCCCGACATCACCCTCGAGCAGATTCCGGGGCAATCGCTATGGCGTCGCCAGGTGGCAGACATCAGCGCTGCGCAACACACTTCGCCAGCCTACAGCGCTGAAGTTGCAGCTTCGCGAGTAGACGCCGAACCGGGGCCAGGCAAACGTGCGCGGCTGGGGGGTGAGAGCGACCCGGCTGTGACACTGACTTCAGCCATACGCATTGAAGACTGGAAAACCTGGGGCGCTGCGACGAAACCGTTAGTCGGCGACTCCATCGAAATCGATGGCCTGCACTTTCCCATCCTCGCCCAGCCAACACATGCCACAGACTCACTGGCCTTTATCAAACATCCGCAATTTGCTGCCACGCGTTTCGATGCGTTCGAACGCATGCTGTTAACCACGCCTCAATTGCAGCCCAGGGGTGTGGTGAAACTGGCGGACAAATGGACGGGGCGCGGCGCTGATACCTGGAGAATCGTCGAGGGACTGCCCTTTGGCAAAACCCTGACCCAAGCTGTCAGCGATCAGTTTCCCTATCTTTCTTATGACTGCGCAAACAGAGTCGCGCGCGAGATTTTCAATCGCGCCAGCCACTCCGATGAAATAACAGGGCCCGGCGTCAGTGCGCTGTTCGAGACGTTCAAGTACTGGGAAAACCGCCCTGTATCCGTCGACGATAAAAGAGTCGTGCGTCAGGACCTGAGCGATCCGTTGATGCTCCTTACACCACAGTCGACAGACGCAAATGGCTACTTCCAATTGCCTCAACCGTCTGCAGAAGGCCTGCAAAGAATTGATTTCAACCCTCTGTTGTTTGCCGGATCGCAATATCATGTCAGTCGCCCCTCTGTGCGAAGTTTGCTGACAGGAATTCTGAGAGGACATGGCTACCAAGTGTCGGAAGACTTTCGGCGCAATGCGAGAGATGCACTGCTGATCCAACGACGAGGCCTTGATAGCGTGTTCGTGCTGTTTCCTGTGCATTTCCCTAGTCAACACATGAATGCAATTGACCCGGTCAACTGGCTGAAGAAAAGAGCGCTGATCAATAAAATCGAGGCTCACCACAAGATAACCCTTCAAGATCATCACGCTGCCAACAAGATTATTTATCTCGCTGGCGCAAACATGCCTATTGAGGGTTCCGGGGAGAACAACCTCGTCATCATCAGAGTGAAATAAAAAAAGCCCGCAGTGTGAGCGGGCGAAAGACCAAAGAAGCTATATGCGCAGTCGCTTCCCGGTGGGGGCAGCTGCTTGGGGGTCAGCTGCCCCGGTACGTGGAATAGCTGTAAGGCGAAATCAGCAATGGCACGTGGTAGTGCTCCTGTTCGGCGGAGATGCCGAAGCGCAGCACAACCACGTCCAGAAATGCCGGTTCCGGCAACTGAACGCCACGGGCGCGGTAGTAATCGCCCGCGTGAAACTGAACCTGATAAACGCCGGTGCGATAATCGTCGCCTTGCAGCAGCGGCGCATCGACCCGGCCATCGCTGTTGGTTATCGCACTGGCGACCAATTCCAGGTGCGAACCTTCAACGCGGTACAGCTCGACCTTGATCGAACTGCCCGGGCAACCGTGTGCAGCGTCCAAAACGTGTGTAGTCAAACGTCCCATTGATTCTGCGCGCCTGCCTGCGTGGAGCAGTCAGACTTCGCGCCTCCCGAAGTCAGTTGAAAAGGAGACCGCACCGATTCGGAGCACGAAAAGCTGCGGCGAGCGATTGATTAAGACACTTTTCAAAAAAATTGTACACAATAAAAACGACATTTTTCACATCACCCCCGCCATTCGGGGGTTTCCTGCCGATGAGCCAGCGATACGCCTATTCATTGAACCTCCTATCCATTAGCTGACTGGTCAGGCAGGTTTCTTGCAGGCTCACGCCAATAGCAGTAAAAGATGACAGTCGGTGAAAAATGCGAAAATTCAGGCTTACAAATTGCGAATAAAGTTGTATACAATCAGCCCATCGCTGTGACGCCAGCCTGCCAGGCCGCCACACCAATCTGTCAACGAACAAGAAGGAAGACTGCAGTGAGCGCTGACTACCCACGCGACCTGATCGGTTACGGCAGTAACCCTCCTCACCCACACTGGCCGGGCAATGCCCGCATCGCCCTGTCGTTCGTACTCAATTACGAAGAAGGCGGCGAGCGCAACATTCTGCACGGCGACAAAGAATCCGAAGCCTTCCTGTCTGAAATGGTTGCCGCCCAGCCGCTGCAAGGCGCGCGCAACATGAGCATGGAATCGCTTTACGAGTATGGCAGCCGCGCTGGCGTCTGGCGGATCCTGAAACTGTTCAAGGAATTCGACATTCCGCTGACCATTTTCGCCGTCGCCATGGCCGCTCAGCGCCATCCGGACGTGATCCGTGCGATGGTCGATGCCGGCCACGAAATCTGCAGCCACGGCTACCGCTGGATCGACTACCAGTACATGGACGAAGCGCAGGAGCGCGAGCACATGCTCGAGGCGATCCGCGTCCTCACCGAAATCACCGGCGAGCGTCCACTGGGCTGGTACACCGGCCGCACTGGCCCGAACACCCGTCGTCTGGTCATGGAAGAAGGTGGTTTCCTCTACGACTGCGACACCTACGACGACGACCTGCCCTACTGGGAACCGAACAACCCGACCGGCAAGCCGCATCTGGTGATCCCGTACACCCTCGACACCAACGACATGCGCTTCACCCAAGTGCAGGGTTTCAACAAGGGTGACGACTTCTTCGAATACCTCAAAGACGCGTTCGACGTGCTCTACGCCGAAGGCGCTGAAGCACCGAAAATGCTCTCGATCGGTCTGCACTGCCGCCTGATCGGCCGTCCGGGTCGCATCGCTTCGCTCAAACGCTTTATCGAATACGCCAAAAGTCATGAACAGGTTTGGTTCAGCCGTCGCGTCGACATCGCGCGTCACTGGCACGAAACCCAGCCGTACCAAGGGGCCGCCAAATGAGCCGCTTTCAAACCCTGCAACCGTCGAGCCTGAGCCGCGACGCTTTCGTCAAAGCCTTCGCTGACATCTACGAACATTCGCCATGGGTGGCCGAGAAGGCCTACGACCTCGGCGCGGACGCTTCGATCGATGAGATCGAAACCCTGCACCAACGCATGAGCGACATCCTGTTGAGCGCCGATCACGCCAGTCAACTGGCCCTGATCAACGCTCACCCGGACCTGGCCGGCAAAGCCGCCGTCCAGGGCCAACTGACCGAAGCCAGCACCAATGAACAGGCTGGCGCCGGTATTCACCAATGCACGGCCGAAGAGTTCCAGCGCTTCACCGAGCTGAACGACGCCTACAAAGCCAAGTTCAAGTTTCCCTTCATCATGGCGGTAAAAGGCAGCAACCGGCATCAGATCCTCGCGGCGTTCGAAACGCGCATTCACAATTCGCAAGACACCGAATTCAAATGCGCGCTGGCGGAGATCAACAAGATCGCCCTGTTCCGTTTACTGACCCTATAGCGAGCCTGACCCGAGTACATCAAACGCGGAGAGTACCCAGGGTCTTGCAAGCATCCCCAGCCACTTTTTTAAAGGCAGACAAGAAGAATGAAAGCTTACGCCGTACCTTTCGAAAAATTCGTCAACCTGGCCGATGCCCGTCTGGGCACCAAAATCATCTCGGTCACCGATGACTGGTTCGCAGACGCCAATCGTCTGTTCCAACCGACCCCGGCCGTATGGAAGGAGGGCGTGTTCGATGACAACGGCAAGTGGATGGACGGCTGGGAATCGCGCCGCAAGCGCTTCGAAGGCTTCGACAGCGCCGTGATCCGTCTGGGCGTACCGGGCTCGATCAAAGGCGTGGACATCGACACTTCATTCTTCACCGGCAACTTCCCGCCATCGGCCTCTCTGGAAGCGTGCTTCCTGGCGTCGGGCGAGCCTGATGAAAACACCCAGTGGACTGAAGTGCTGTCGGCCGTCGAGCTGCAGGGCAACAGCCACCACTACCACGAAATCAGCAACGACCAAGCGTTCAGCCACCTGCGCTTCAACATCTACCCGGACGGCGGTGTTGCCCGTCTGCGCGTGTACGGCATTCCGTTCCGCGACTGGTCGGCGGTTGGCGATAACGAGCAAGTCGATCTGGCAGCAGCCCTCAATGGTGGCCGCGCCCTCGCCTGCTCCGACGAACACTTCGGCCGCATGAGCAACATCCTCAACCCGGGTCGTGGCATCAACATGGGCGACGGCTGGGAAACTGCACGTCGTCGCACGCCAGGCAATGACTGGGTGATCGTCGCGCTGGGTCACCCGGGCGAGATCGAGAAGATCGTCGTCGACACCCTGCACTTCAAAGGCAACTACCCGGACACCTGCTCGATCCAGGGCGCGTTCGTCAAGGGCGGTACTGACAGCCAGATCGAAACCCAGTCGCTGTTCTGGCGTGAACTGCTGCCGAGCCAGAAGCTGGAAATGCACGCCGAGCACACCTTCGTCGAGCAGATCAAAGCGCTGGGCCCGATCACCCACATCCGCCTGAATGTGTTCCCGGATGGTGGTGTGAGCCGCCTGCGCGTTTTGGGCAAGGTCGCTAAATAAGGTTGAACCCATTCGCGAGCAGGTCGAATCGTCGCACCGTCGCTCCCACATTTGGAATGCATTCCCCTGTGGGAGCGAGCCTGCTCGCGAAGGCGTCAGAACAGTCAACACAGAATTCGGATAAGAAGAACAGCATGCGCACACTAACGATTGAACCGCTGAGCAAAGAAGCCTTCGCCCCTTTCGGTGACGTGATCGAAACCGACGGCAGCGATCACTTCAAGATCAACAACGGTTCGACCATGCGCTTCCACAAACTGGCGACGGTCGAAACCGCTCAGCCGGAGGACAACGCGATCATCAGCATCTTCCGCGCCGACGCGCAGGACATGCCGCTGACCGTTTGCATGCTGGAACGCCATCCGCTGGGCAGCCAGGCTTTCATTCCGCTGCTCGGCAACCCCTTTCTGATCGTGGTCGCGCCCGTTGGCGATGAACCTGTATCAGGCTTGGTCCGCGCCTTCGTCACCAACGGCAGGCAGGGCATCAATTACCATCGCGGCGTTTGGCACCATCCGGTGCTGACGATCGAAAAGCGGGATGACTTCCTGGTGGTTGATCGCAGTGGCACAGGCAATAACTGCGATGAGCATTTTTTCAAAGAGGATGAGCGTTTGATCCTCGCCCCCCACCAATAAGAGAAGGTCTGATCACTCGACAACAAGAGTGACAGGCGAGAGGTAAAGACTGTGGAAGCACATCTGTTGGAATGGCTGAACCTGAGCGTGCGCTGGGTTCACATGATTACTGGCGTGGCCTGGATCGGCGCGTCGTTCTACTTCGTCTGGCTGGAGAACAACCTCAACCGCGTCAACCCGAAAACCGGCCTGGCCGGTGACCTGTGGGCGATCCACGGTGGCGGTATCTATCACCTCGAAAAATACAAACTGGCCCCACCGGCGATGCCGGAGAACCTGCACTGGTTCAAATGGGAAGCCTACTTCACCTGGATGTCGGGTATCGCGCTGCTGTGCGTGGTGTTCTACTCCAATCCAACGCTCTACCTGCTGGCTCCGGGCAGCACCCTGAGCGGCCCTGAAGGCGTGGCCATCGGTATCGGCTCGCTGTTTATCGGCTGGTTCATCTACTCCTTCCTGTGCGACTCGGCCTTGGGCAAACGCCCTGCTCTGCTTGGTTTCATTCTGTTTGTGCTGATCATCGGCGCGGCGTATGGCTTCAGCAAAGTGTTCAGCGGTCGTGGTGCATACCTGCACGTCGGCGCGATCATCGGCACCATCATGGTCGGTAACGTGTTCCGCATCATCATGCCGGCGCAACGCGCACTGGTCGCGGCGATTGCCGAGAACCGTACGCCGGACCCGGCGCTGCCAGCCAAAGGCTTGCTGCGTTCGCGTCACAACAACTACTTCACCCTGCCGGTGCTGTTCATCATGATCAGCAACCACTTCCCGAGCACGTATGGCAGCCAGTACAACTGGTTGATCCTCGCCGGGATCGCGGTATTGGCGGTGTTGGTGCGTCACTACTTCAACACCCGTCACGACAGCCACAAGTTTGCCTGGACCCTGCCAGTGGCAGCGGTGGGCATGATCAGTCTGGCGTACGTCACCGGCCCGATGCCGATGTCGACCGCGCCGGAAGTGGCCAAGGCACCAGCGAAAATCGAGTACCAACCGCTGCCGGAAACGGCACTGGGCGGTGGCGCGAAACCGGCTGAAGCGGCACCGGCAGCCCCTGCTGAACCTGCTGCACCAGCACAAGCCTCCAACGCAGGTCCTGGTTTTGACAAAGTCCACACCGTGATCCAGGAACGCTGCGCGGTTTGCCACTCGGCCAAACCAACCAGTCCGTTGTTCAGCGCAGCTCCGGCGGGTGTGATGCTCGACACCCCTGAGCAGATCCGTCAGAACGCGGCGCGCATCCAGGCGCAAGCCATCACCACGCAGATCATGCCACTGGGCAACATCACTCAGATGACCCAGCAGGAACGTGACCTGATCGGTGCATGGATCGCCCAGGGAGCACAGACCAACTAAGCAACAAAGCTTCGCGAGCAGGCTCGCTCCCACAGAGATCGCGCATTTCCTGTGGGAGCGAGCCTGCTCGCGAATCGCCTTAACGCGGTTTACCTGATGCACAGAAACAGCTGTGAGCAACCCGGCAGCTGTTCAATCACAAGAATAAAAAGATCCG
The DNA here is from genome assembly GCF_018138145.1 of Pseudomonas sp. SCA2728.1_7. Classification (NCBI taxonomy): domain Bacteria; kingdom Pseudomonadati; phylum Pseudomonadota; class Gammaproteobacteria; order Pseudomonadales; family Pseudomonadaceae; genus Pseudomonas; species Pseudomonas sp. SCA2728.1_7. Next base: position 2,046,772 of record NZ_CP073104.1, read on the forward strand.
AGGTGTTGCATGTCCGAGCTGTCCAAAGCGCGCATCCCCGACGCACCCGCCATTCAGCGATTGCCCCTTTTGCAACTGATCCTGGTCGGTCTGCAACATGTTCTGCTGATGTACGGTGGTGCCATCGCGGTGCCGCTGATCATTGGACAGGCCGCTGGCCTGAGTCGTGAAGAAATTGCCTTCCTGATCAACGCTGACCTCTTGGTCGCCGGTGTCGCCACCATCGTCCAGTCCATGGGCATCGGCCCGATGGGCATTCGCATGCCGGTGATGATGGGCGCCAGTTTTGCCGCTGTCGGCAGCATGGTCGCCATGGCCGGCATGCCCGGTATCGGCCTGCAAGGCATCTTCGGTGCGACGATCGCCGCCGGTTTCTTCGGCATGCTCATCGCGCCGTTCATGTCCAAAGTCGTGCGCTTCTTCCCGCCGCTGGTGACCGGCACGGTCATCACCTCGATCGGTTTGTCGCTGTTCCCCGTGGCCGTGAACTGGGCCGGTGGCGGCGCCGCCGCTGCGCAATTCGGCTCACCGATTTATCTGGCCATCGCTGCATTGGTGCTGGGCACTATCCTGCTGGTCCATCGCTTCATGCGCGGTTTCTGGGTCAACATTTCCGTACTGATCGGCATGTGCTTCGGCTACATCCTGTGCGGCGCGATCGGCATGGTCGACCTCAGCGGCATGGCCAACGCGCCATGGATTCAGTTCGTCACCCCGCTGCATTTCGGCATGCCGAAATTCGAACTCGCGCCGATCCTGTCGATGTGTCTGGTGGTAGTGATCATCTTCGTAGAATCCACCGGCATGTTCCTCGCGCTGGGCAAGATCACCGGCCAGGAAGTCTGCCCACGCATGCTGCGTCGCGGCTTGCTGTGTGATGCCGGCGCCTCGTTCGTGGCGGGTTTCTTCAACACGTTTACCCACTCCTCTTTCGCGCAGAACATCGGCCTGGTGCAGATGACCGGCGTGCGCTGCCGTTCGGTGACCATTGTTGCCGGTGGTTTGCTGATCGTGTTGAGCCTGTTGCCAAAAGCGGCGTTTCTGGTGGCGTCGATTCCTCCGGCGGTACTCGGCGGCGCAGCGATTGCGATGTTCGGCATGGTTGCCGCGACCGGCATCAAGATCCTGCAGGAAGCCGACATCGGTGACCGTCGCAACCAGTTGCTGGTCGCGGTGAGCATCGGCATGGGCCTGATCCCGGTGGTGCGTCCGGAATTCTTCGCGCACCTGCCGCTGTGGATGAGTCCGATTACTCACAGCGGCATCGCCATGGCCACGCTCAGCGCACTGACGCTGAACCTGCTGTTCAACATTCTCGGCGGCAAAGAGCGCGCAGCGATCAACGACTGCCATGCACACCAGCACTAACAGCAACACCGATGTAGCCCCTGTAGGAGTGAGCCTGCTCGCGATCGCGGTATGACATTCAACACATGAGTTGATTGAAAGAACGCTATCGCGAGCAGGCTCACTCCTACAAGGGTCAACAGCTCTGCGCCTCAAACAATAAAAACAAGAGGGAGCAACAGATGATTCGCACGCAAACCAACGTTCTGTTGAGTGGCGGCCTGCTGGCCGCGAGTCAGGCCATGGCCGGCGATTTACTGCTGTGGCAGACCAACAGCCTCAGCTACCTGTACGGCAAGAATTTTGCGATCAACCCGTCGATTCAGCAGACGCTGACCTTCGAGCACGCCGACAAGTGGAAGTACGGCGACAACTTCCTGTTTGTCGACAAGATCTTCTACAACGGCAAAGAAGACGCGAACAAAGGCCCCCACGCCTTCTACGGTGAGTTCACCCCGCGCTTCTCGTTCGGCAAGATCTTCGACCAGAAACTCGAGTTCGGCCCGATCAAAGACGTCCTGCTCGCCATGACTTACGAGTACGGCGAAGGCGACAGCGAGGCCTATCTGATCGGCCCCGGTTTCGACCTCAAGGTGCCCGGTTTCAACTACGTCACCCTGAACATTTTCCGCCGCCAGACCGAAGGCCCGCGCCCCGGCGATGGCGTCTGGCAAATCACCCCCGGCTGGTCCTACAGCTTTCCCCTCGGTAATTCCGATGTGCTGATTGACGGCTATCTCGATTGGGTGGTCGACAACGATGAGAACTCGCGCGGCACCTATCACGCCAACCTGCACATCAACCCGCAGATCAAATATGACCTGGGCAAAGCCTTGGGCTGGAGCCACAAGCAACTGTATGTCGGCACCGAATACAGTTATTGGAAAAATAAATACGGCGTCGAAAACACCCACAACTTCGACACCAATCAGAACACCGCCAGCCTGCTGGTCAAGGTGCACTTCTAAGATGGCCCGCAACCGTGCCCCATGCCTGTCGTCGGTGCTCTGTTGCGGGGCACTTGAGGCCTGGCCGTTGAGTCAGTATTCTCCGCGGCCTCTTGAATTCGGTCTAAAAAAAAGCCCGGATTTAATTCCTGACCGAAAAGCCAACTTATCCCGGCCCCGGTCAGTACCGAGGCATCCCGAAAACACACTCAATCGACTGTTTTTCAGCAGCCGAGCGGGTGTTTTTTTGCTTTTCGAAAGCCTTGGCTCGGCTCTTGCTAACAGCAACGAAGCTGACCGATCGGATGACTTTTGCAGCAACGAAAAAAGGCGCCACACCAGAGCGCCGATCTTAAAAAAAATAAACGTGGAACACCTACTTTGGGAGCAACCGAATGAAACGTATGTGCACCAGCCTGATGCTCGCGGGATCGATGTTGGCCGGCGGCCAGGCCATGGCCGAGGGCCTGCTGCAGTGGCAGAACAACAGCCTGACCTACCTCTATGGCAAGGACTTTCAGGTCAACCCGCGCATCCAGCAGACCGTCACCTTCGAGCACGCCGATGCGTGGAAGTATGGGGATAACTTCTTCTTCCTCGACAAGATCTTCTACAACGGTGGCAAGGACTTCAGCAACGGTCCGAACACCTACTACGGTGAGTTCAGCCCGCGCATCTCGCTGGGCAAAGTGCTCGACCAGAAGATCGAGTTCGGCCCGATCAAAGACGTCCTGGTGGCGATGACTTACGAGTTCGGCGAAGGCGATACCGAGTCGTACCTGATCGGTCCAGGCTTCGACCTGGCCATCCCGGGCTTCGACTACTTCCAGTTGAACTTCTACCAGCGCCACACCCAAGGTGCTCGCGCCGGTGACAACGTCTGGCAGATCACCCCGGTCTGGTCCTACACCATCCCGGTCGGCAAGTCGGACATCCTGATCGACGGCTTCATGGACTGGGTCACCGACAACGACTCCAACTCCAAAGGCGATTACCACGCCAACCTGCACTTCAACCCGCAGATCAAATACGACTTGGGCAAGGCGTTGAGCTTCGGCGAGAAGCAGCTGTATGTCGGTGTGGAATACGACTACTGGAAAGACAAGTACGGCATCGACGACACCGGTGCGTTCAAGACCAATCAGAGCACCACGAGCTTCCTGGTGAAGTTCCACTTCTGATTTCAAGAGCTTCGCGAGCAGGCTCGCTCCCACATTCGACCGAGTTCCAATGTGGGAGCGAGCCTGCTCGCGAAGGCCTCACCGCAAATCTCAGACTGGAACCACCGACTCGGATAGTCCGAGAAACCGGCACAACTCCTCACGTTTGGCCAGCGCATCACGCCGCCCCAGATCAATCAACTCGCTGCAATACCCCGCCTCGAACAGCAAATAACTCAACACCCCCGCCCCACTGGTCTTGGTCGCCCCCGGCCCACGCAAAAAAAGACGTAACGCCGCCGGCAATTCCTGGCGATGCCGCGCCGCGATCTCATCGATCGGCTGACTCGGCGAAATCACCAACACCTCCACCGGTGCCACACCCAATTCACGCGTCGGTGTGCCGGCGGGCACCAAGTGGCTGAACTGGTTGAGACGCTGCAGCAACTCGATGTCGCTCTCGAGGCTGTCAATGAACGTGCTGTTGAGCATGTGCCCGCCAATCTGCGCCAGCGTTGGCTGCTGGCCGGTGTAGGCGCGCTCCTGCGGCTGCTGCGGATCATATCCGCGCGGATTGCCGCTGACACCGACCACCAGCACCCGGCTCGCGCCCAAGTGCAGCGCCGGGCTGATCGGCGCCGATTGCCGCACCGCGCCATCGCCAAAGTATTCATCGCCAATTTTCACCGGCGCGAACAGCAACGGAATCGCCGAACTGGCGAGCAAGTGATCCACCGACAATTGCGTCGGTACGCCGATGCGCCGATGCCGCAACCACGAATCGATCTTGCCGCCGCCCTGATAGAACGTCACCGCTTGTCCTGATTCGTAGCCGAACGCGGTCACCGCCACCGCGTGCAATTGCTTGCGCGCAATCGATTCGGCGATGCCGGGCATGTGCAGTTTTTCATTGAGCAGTTCGCGCAGCGGCGAACTGTTGAGCAGCGCCACCGGCAATTGCCGACCGAGGCCGAGCAGGCTGTGGCTGACAAAGCGGCTGGCCTGACGGATAACCCCGGGCCAGTCACTGCGCAACACGCGATGGCTGCGAAAGCCTTGCCAGAACAAGGTGAGACGTTCGATGGCGGCGCGAAAATCGGTAGCGCCACTGGCGAGGCTGACCGCATTGATCGCCCCGGCCGAAGTACCGACGATCACCGGGAACGGATTGTCCGCGCCCAACGGCAGCAACTCGGCAATCGCCGCCAATACCCCCACCTGATACGCCGCCCGAGCCCCGCCGCCGGAAAGAATCAAACCTGTGACCGGTTCAGCTGGGCTCATCGCAACACTCCATGGTGCTTGTCAGTGATTGGTTCAGCGGCGCTTGGCGTACAACTTCGGCTCGCCCGGTGGGCGGCTCTTGAAGCGACGGTGCGCCCACAGGTATTGCTCGGGGCAGGCACGCAAAGCGCTCTCGACCCACTGGTTGATGCGGATGCAGTCGGCTTCTTCGGTTTCGCCGGGGAAATCTTCCAGCGGCGGATGAATCACCAAGCGATAACCGCTGCCATCGGCCAGACGTTCCTGCGTGAACGGCACCACCAATGCCTTGCCGAGACGGGCAAATTTGGTCGTCGCCGTCACGGTCGCTGCCTGGATACCGAACAGCGGCACGAAGATGCTCTGCTTGGCGCCGTAATCCTGGTCCGGTGCGTACCAGATCGCGCGACCGGAACGCAGCAACTTGAGCATGCCGCGCACGTCGTCACGCTCCACCGCCAGCGAATCGAGGTTGTGCCGCTCGCGCCCCTGACGCTGAACATAGTCAAACAACGGATTCTTGTGCTCGCGGTACATGCCGTCGATGGTGTGCTGCTGGCCGAGCAGCGCTGCACCGATTTCCAGCGTGGTGAAATGCGCGGCCATCAGGATCACGCCTTTGCCTTCGCGCTGGGCCTTTTGCAAATGCTCCAGGCCTTCAACGTGGGCCAGCTTGGCGAGACGCTCGCGCGACCACCACCAGCTCATGGCCATTTCAAAGAAAGCGATGCCTGTAGAGGCGAAGTTCTCCTTGAGCAGACGTTTGCGCTCGGCAGCGGATTTTTCCGGGAAGCACAGCTCAAGGTTGCGCTTGGCGATGCGCCGTCGGTCGCCGGCCACGCGGTACATCAAGGCGCCCAAAACTCGACCGATGGTCAGCAAGGCCGGATACGGCAGCTGCACAATAAGCCATAAAAGCCCCAGACCGCACCAGAGCGGCCAGAAGCGTGGCGATAAAAATGCTTTTCGAAAACGCGGGCGATCCATTAAAGCTTCCGTAAATACAGTGGCCGCGCATTCTACATCGTTCGACCCGGCTTGCGGCCTGCGGGCGTTCTCGTTATAAGTCTCGGCACTTTTAGTGACAAGCCGTTGTATGCCGACATGAGCCAAACCGAACCGTTAGACCAAGATCCCGTATTCCAGCTCAAGGGCAGCATGCTGGCCATTACTGTGCTGGAACTGGCCCGTAACGACCTCGAAAGCCTCGATCGGCAATTGGCCGCCAAAGTCGCCCAGGCGCCGAACTTCTTCAGCAACGCGCCGCTGGTTCTGGCGCTGGACAAACTGCCGCCGAGCGAAGGCGCCGTCGATCTGCCGGGCCTGATGCGCGTCTGCCGCCAACATGGCCTGCGCACTCTGGCGATTCGCGCCAGTCGCATCGAAGACATCGCCGCCGCCATCGCCATCGACATTCCGGTATTACCGCCATCGGGCGCCCGTGAACGGCCGCTGGAAACGCCAGAAGCCGAAGTCAAAAAGAAGCCGGAAAAACCGCCTGAGCCAACGGTCAAACCGACCCGCGTCATCACCACGCCAGTACGTGGTGGCCAACAGATATATGCCCAGGGTGGCGATCTGGTCGTGGTGTCCTCGGTCAGCCCGGGGGCGGAACTTCTCGCCGATGGCAACATCCATGTATACGGCCCGATGCGCGGTCGGGCGCTGGCCGGCGTGAAGGGTGACACCAAGGCACGGATTTTCTGTCAGCAATTGAGCGCTGAACTGATCTCCATCGCCGGTCATTACAAGGTTTCCGAAGATTTGCGTCGCGACCCTATGTGGGGCTCGGGCGTACAGGTCAGCCTGTCGGGCGACGTGTTGAACATCATTCGGCTTTAACGGATACTGCCGCATTTTCCAAGCATCTCTAAAACGTAGCGAAAACGGCTCAAACGAAGTAGGAAAAAGGCTCAACGCCGAATTCCAGCCAAGGCTGTCCGACTGCAGTAGTTTTCAAGAGATGTTTTTCAGGGGCTAAAAAGTCCTTCTTCCTTAGGGGTGAAACACCTTGGCCAAGATTCTCGTGGTTACATCCGGCAAGGGTGGTGTGGGTAAGACCACCACCAGCGCCGCTATCGGTACCGGCCTCGCTCTGCGCGGCCACAAAACAGTGATCGTCGACTTCGACGTGGGCTTGCGTAACCTTGACCTGATCATGGGTTGCGAGCGCCGCGTGGTGTATGACTTCGTCAACGTGGTCAACGGCGAAGCCAACCTGCAACAGGCCCTGATCAAAGACAAGCGCCTGGAAAACCTCTACGTACTGGCCGCCAGTCAGACCCGCGACAAAGACGCGCTGACTGTCGAAGGCGTGGAAAAAGTCCTGATGGAGCTCAAGGAACAATTCGAGTTCGTCGTCTGCGACTCCCCGGCCGGCATCGAGAAAGGTGCGCACCTGGCTATGTACTTCGCTGATGAAGCGATCGTCGTGACCAACCCGGAAGTGTCCTCGGTACGAGATTCGGACCGCATGCTCGGCCTGCTGGCGAGCAAATCGCGTCGTGCCGAACGTGGCGAAGACCCGATCAAGGAACACCTGCTGATCACCCGCTACCACCCGGAGCGTGTTGAAAAGGGCGAAATGCTCGGCGTTGAAGACGTCAAGGAAATCCTCTCGGTAACGCTGCTCGGCGTGATCCCGGAATCCCAGGCGGTGCTCAAAGCATCCAACCAGGGCGTCCCGGTGATTCTCGACGACCAGAGCGATGCCGGTCAGGCTTACAGCGATACCGTCGACCGTTTGCTGGGCAAAGAAAAAGCCCACCGTTTCCTCGATGTCGAGAAGAAGGGATTCTTCGAGCGCCTGTTTGGAGGTAGGTAATGAACCTTTTTGACTTCTTTCGTGCCAACAAAAAGCCAAGTACCGCCTCGGTAGCGAAAGAGCGTCTACAGATCATCGTGGCGCATGAGCGCGGCCAGCGCAGCACGCCGGATTACCTGCCAGCCTTGCAGAAGGAACTGGTCGACGTGATCCGCAAGTACGTCAACATCGGCAACGACGACGTACATGTTGCACTGGAAAGCCAGGGCAGTTGCTCGATTCTGGAACTCAACATCACCCTGCCTGATCGCTGAGTCGATCCGGCAGTCGCTACGGCGGCTCGGACTATTGATGCTTGTGTAGGAGCTGCCGAAGGCTGCGATCTTTTGATCTTCAAAGTCAAAAGATCGCAGCCTTCGGCAGCTCCTACAGGGTTATCAGCAGTTCCGAGCCGCCGTTGGCATTTGTTACGAGGCTGTTTTAATGCCGCTGTCCAACATCCACATCCTCCATCAGGACGCCGCCGTACTGGTGGTGAACAAACCGACGTTGCTGCTCTCGGTGCCCGGTCGCGCCGACGACAACAAGGATTGCCTGATTACCCGTTTGCAGGAAAACGGCTACCCGGAAGCGCGCATCGTCCATCGTCTGGACTGGGAAACCTCCGGCATCATTTTGCTCGCGCGTGACGCCGACACCCACCGCGAACTGTCGCGGCAGTTTCACGACCGCGAAACCGAAAAGGCCTACACCGCGTTGGCCTGGGGTCAGCCGGAGCTCGACAGTGGCAGTATCGACCTGCCCCTGCGTTACGACCCGCCGACCAAACCGCGTCATGTGGTCGACCACGAATTCGGCAAGCATGCGCTGACCTTCTGGCGTGTGCTGGAGCGTTGCGGTGACTGGTGTCGCGTTGAGTTGACGCCGATCACCGGCCGTTCGCACCAATTGCGCGTGCACATGCTGTCGATCGGGCATCCGCTGCTCGGCGACGGGCTCTACGCCCATGAGCAGGCGCTGGCGGCATGGCCACGCCTGTGTCTGCACGCGAGCATGCTCAGCTTCACCCACCCGCAAACCGGCGAACGCCTGCGCTTCGAGTGCCCCGCGCCGTTCTGACAGGCACCGTAGCCCCTTGTAGGAGTGAGCCTGCTCGCGATAGCGGTATGTCAGACAAGACTTACTTGAATGACACACCGCTATCGCGAGCAGGCTCGCTCCCACAAGGGTTCGGGTGCAGATTCAATTCCCCGGCCGATGCGTTAAACTCCCGCCCATTGCTGTCTGGAGTTTCTTATGCGCGAAGAGTTGAACCAAGGCCTGATCGACTTTCTCAAGGCCTCCCCTACCCCGTTCCACGCCACCGCCAGTCTGGTGCAGCGTCTGGAGGCTGCCGGTTATATGCGCCTCGACGAGCGCGAGCCATGGACCACCGAGCCGAACGGCCGCTATTACGTCACCCGCAACGACTCCTCGATTGTCGCGATCAAAATGGGCCGCACTTCGCCACTGCACGGCGGCATCCGCCTGGTCGGTGCGCACACCGACAGCCCGTGCCTGCGGGTCAAGCCGCAACCGGAGCTGCAGCGTCAGGGCTTCTGGCAACTGGGCGTTGAAGTTTACGGCGGCGCGCTGCTGGCACCGTGGTTCGACCGTGATCTGTCGCTGGCCGGCCGCGTAACCTTCCGCCGCGACGGCAAAGTCGAAAGCCAATTGATCGACTTCAAGGCACCGATCGCCATCATTCCGAACCTGGCCATTCACCTCAACCGTGAAGCCAATCAGGGCTGGGCGATCAACGCGCAGACCGAACTGCCGCCGATCCTCGCGCAATTCGCCGGTGACGAGCGTGTCGATTTCCGCGCCGTGCTCACCGATCAACTGGCCCGCGAACATGGCTTGAACGCCGACGTCGTACTCGATTACGAGCTGAGCTTCTACGACACGCAAAGCGCTGCAGTCATCGGCCTGAATGGCGACTTCATTGCCGGCGCGCGCCTCGACAACCTGTTGTCGTGCTACGCCGGTCTGCAAGCCTTGCTCACCGCCGAAACCGACGAAACCTGCGTACTGGTGTGCAACGACCACGAAGAAGTCGGTTCCTGCTCGGCCTGCGGTGCCGACGGCCCGATGCTCGAACAGACCCTGCGCCGTCTGCTGCCGGAAGGTGACGAATTCGTCCGCACCATCCAGAAATCCCTGCTGGTCTCGGCCGACAACGCCCACGGCGTGCACCCCAACTACGCAGAAAAGCACGACGCCAACCACGGCCCGAAACTCAACGCCGGCCCGGTGATCAAGGTCAACAGCAACCAGCGCTACGCCACCAACAGCGAAACCGCCGGGTTCTTCCGCCATCTGTGCATGGCCGAAGAAGTGCCGGTACAGAGCTTCGTGGTGCGCAGCGACATGGGTTGCGGCTCGACCATAGGCCCGATCACCGCCAGCCACCTCGGTGTGCGCACTGTCGACATCGGCCTGCCGACCTTCGCCATGCACTCGATCCGTGAACTGTGCGGCAGCCACGATCTGGCGCACCTAGTCAAAGTGCTGAGCGCGTTCTACGCCTGCCGCGAGTTGCCTTAAAAGCTTCGCGAGCAGGTCGAATCGTCGCACCGTCGCTCCCACCCTGGAATGCATTCCAAACTGTGGGAGCGAGCCTGCTCGCGAAAGCGGCAGTCCAGGCAGCACAAATTTCATTTTGAAACCGGCTCAATTCTGATACACATCAGAACCGCTCCACCAAAACCGACCTAGACTTACATCATTCATTTCGACAAGGCAGTCTCCATGATCTCGATGTCTTCGTTCCACGCCATGCTCATTCCCATCCTGTGCGGAATGATCCTGCTGGCAATCGGTTTCAACTTCCGTGACAAGAACGCCGGGGTGTTTGCCATGTGGGTCGGCATGCTGACGATCCTCGCCACCGTGGTGTACAAGATCCTCGCCAAACTCAACGAATAAATCCGCGCCCGGCTCGCATTGCTTTAGTGGGCCTCGTACACTCCAGCGAATCCGCCCCTTGCGAGGTTGACCGCCTAGTGTTCGCTCGTCTTTTTGCTTTGCCCAGCCTGTTCCTCGTCTGCCTGATGACGCTGTTGCCGCTGGCCCCCGCCCACGCGGTCGGTTTGCCCGGTCTGCTCAACACCAACAAAGCCCAACCGGAAGCCCAGGAACCGCTCGGCCAGTCCCTCGACGAAGTCATCAAGTCGCTGGAAAACGACAAGCAACGCGCACAGTTGCTGACCGATCTGAAGAAGCTGCGCGACGCCACCAAAAAGGCTCAGGCCAGCCCCGAAGAAGGCGTGCTCGGCCTGATCGGCGGCACTCTGTCCAACTTCGAAAAACAATTCACCGGCGCCGACAGCCCGCTCAACCGCTGGGGCAACGAGTTCGACCTGGCCAAGGACGAACTGAGCGCGATGATGCTGCCGGCCAACGAGTGGCTGCCGATCATCTTCGGCTTCGCCATGATCCTCGCGGTGTGGAGCCTGCTAGCCGCCGCACTGATCTGGCTCAGCCATCGGGTGCGCATGCGCTTCGGCCTTACCGAAGAATTGCCGCAACACCCCAAGGCCCTCGACATGCTGCGCTTCGCTTTGCGCAAGCTCGGGCCGTGGCTGATCGCGTTGGTGATGACGGTTTACATGAGCTACGCATTGCCGTCGTCGCTGGGCAAAAGCCTGGCGATGGTGCTGGCCTATGCGCTGGTGGTCGGCACCTGTTTCTCGGCGATCTGCGTGATCGCGTTTTCCCTGCTCGACGGCCCGCACCGCCATCGTGCGCTGTACATCCTCCGTCATCAGGCGTTCCGGCCGCTGTGGCTGATCGGCAGCTTCGCCGCGTTCGGCGAAGCGCTGAATGATCCGCGCCTGATCGAAAGCCTCGGCGTGCATCTGGCCCACACCGCCGCGACCATCGCCAATGTCCTCGCGGCACTGTCGACAGGTCTGTTTATCCTGCGTTTCCGCCGACCGATCGCGCACCTGATCCGCAATCAGCCGCTGTCACGGCGCCTGACCCGCCGCGCCCTCAGCGACACCATCGAAATCCTCGGCACCTTCTGGTACGTGCCGGCGCTGGTGCTGGTCGGCATCTCGCTGTTCGCCACCTTCGTCTCCGCCGGCGACACCAGCACCGCGCTGCGCCAGTCACTGATCTGCACCGTGCTGCTGGTGATGTGCATGGTGATCAACGGCCTCGTGCGCCGCCACTCACTGAAACCGCAACGCGGGCCAAAACGTCATGCGCTGTACTCCGAACGCCTGAAAAACTTCTTCTACACCCTCGCGCACCTGCTGGTCTGGCTGGTCTTCATCGAACTCGGCCTGCGCGTCTGGGGCCAGTCGCTGATCGGTTTCGCCGAGGGCGAAGGACATGATGTCAGCGTCAAACTGTTCAGCCTGATCGGCACACTGATTTTCTCCTGGCTGATCTGGATCCTCGCCGACACCGCTGTGCACCACGCCCTCACCCGCTCGCGCAAAGGTCTGGCAAATGCTCGTGCGCAAACGATGATGCCGCTGATTCGCAACGTACTGTTTGTAGCGATCTTCATCATTGCGCTGATCGTCGCGCTGGCGAACATGGGCATGAACGTCACGCCACTGCTGGCCGGTGCCGGCGTGATCGGTCTGGCCATCGGTTTCGGTGCGCAGTCGCTGGTGGCGGACTTGATCACCGGCCTATTCATCATCATTGAAGACTCACTGGCCATCGATGACTACGTGGATGTCGGCGGCCACCTCGGCACCGTCGAAGGCCTGACCATCCGCACCGTGCGCCTGCGCGACATCGACGGCATCGTCCACACCATCCCGTTCAGCGAAATCAAAAGCATCAAGAACTACTCACGGGAGTTCGGCTACGCGATCTTCCGCGTCGCGGTGCCGTACAACATGGAAATCGATGACGCGATCAAACTGATGCGCGACGTCGGCCAGAAGATGCGCACCGATCCGCTGCAGCGGCGCAACATCTGGTCGCCGCTGGAGATTCAGGGGGTCGAGAGTTTCGAATCCGGCAGCGCGATCCTGCGCGCACGGTTCAAGACTGCGCCGATCAAACAGTGGGAAGTTTCCCGGGCGTTCAACCTGTCGCTCAAACGCCATCTCGACGAAGCCGGACTCGATCTGGCAACGCCGCGCATGAGCGTGCAAGTGATCACTGCCGGTGGCGGTCAGCCGAAGGAATAGCACTCAGGCGCGCGGTTGCAGTCACAGGCAGGGAAGCCCGACAACAATAATCAAGGAGAAACCGATGCAACTGACGCGCATTGCCCAAGCCGTTCTACTGACCCTGTTCGCCAGCCACGCCGGCGCCGCGACGCTGGAAAGTACCCGCACGCAAATCGCCGAACAAGCGCAAAAGCTCGAGCCCGAGCTGCTGGAAACCCGCCGCGACATCCACGCTCATCCAGAACTCGGCAACACCGAAAAACGCACCGCAGACCTCGTCGCCAAACAACTCAAAGCCATGGGCCTGGAAGTCAAAACCGGCGTCGCCCGCACCGGCGTGGTCGCCGTCCTCAAAGGCGCCCTGCCCGGCCCGACTGTGGCTTTGCGCGCCGACATGGACGCACTGCCGGTCAAGGAAGTCTCCGACCTGCCCTTCGCCTCGAAAGCCAAAGGCACCTACCTCGACAAAGAAGTCGACGTCATGCACGCCTGCGGCCACGATGCGCACACCGCGATCCTGCTGAGCACGGCGAAAATTCTCACGGGCATGCGCGACACCCTGCCCGGCACCGTGGTGTTCTATTTCCAGCCCGCCGAGGAAGGCCCAAGCGACTTCGTACCCGACGGCAAAAACACCTGGGGCGCGAAAATGATGGTCGAGGAAGGAGTAATGAAATCGCCAAAACCCGACGCGGTGTTCGGCCTGCACGTCTGGGCCGGCATCCCCGCCGGCCAGATCGCCTACCGCCCCGGCGCCACCCTCGCCAGCTCCGACGACCTGCGCATCAAAATCCTCGGCAAACAAACCCACGCCGGCCGCCCATGGGACGGCATCGACCCGATCACCGTCGGCGCGCAAACCATCGTCGGCCTGCAAACCGTGGTCAGCCGCCGCACCGACATATCCTCTTACCCGTCAGTGGTCAGCATCGGCACCATCAACGGCGGCACGCGCTACAACATCATTCCCGAATCCGTGGACATGACCGGAACGATCCGCTCCTACGACTACGGCATCCGCCAGAAACTGCATACCGACGTACGCCAGACCGTAGAAAAAATCGCCGAAAGCGGTGGCGCGAAAGCGGATGTGACCATCATCGAAAAATACGACCCGACGATTAACAACCCGGCACTGGCGGAAAAAATGCTGCCGACACTGAAGTGGGCAGCCAAGGATGATGTGGTGAATGCGCCGCTGGTGGGTGGCGCGGAAGACTTTTCTTTCTATGCCAAGGAAGTGCCGGGACTGTTTGTGTTTCTCGGCGTCACGCCGCGGGATCAGGACATGAGCAAGGCCGCGCCGAATCACAATCCGGGGTTCTTTGTCGATGAGTCGGCGTTGGTGGTGGGCGTGAGGACATTGGCGTCGTTGGCGACGGATTATTTGTATGCCAATGCGGGGGTGGGCGAATAGGGATGAGGTGACTGTGGGGGCGCCTTCGCGAGCAGGCTCGCTCCCACATTTGGACCGTGTGCAGCCTGTCAGAAATGGGCCGGCTGTCAGGGCGCTATTGCGAGCAGGCTCACTCCTACATTTGGACCGTGTGCAGCCTGTCAGAAACAGGTCGGCTGTCAGGCCGCCATCGCGAGCAGGCTCACTCCTACATTTGGAACGTGTGCAGCCTGTCAGAAACAGGTCGGCTGTCAGGCCGCCATCGCGAGCAGGCTCACTCCTACATTTGGACCGTGTGCAGCCTGTCAGAAACAGGTTGGCTGTCAGGCCGCTATCGCGAGCAGGCTCACTCCTACATTTGAACCGTGTGCAGTCTGTCAGAAATGGGTCGGCTGTCAGGGCGCCATCGCGAGCAGGCTCGCTCCCACATTTGGACCGTGTGCAGCCAGTTAGAAATTGGTCGGTTGTCAGGTCGCCATCGCGAGCAGGCTCACTCCTACATTTGGACCGTGTGCAGCTTGTCAGAAACAGGTCGGCTGTCAGGCCGTCATCGCTGGCAAGCCAGCTCCAACAAGGATTGAGCCCAACCGGTAAACCTAAATCGCTTCGGCTTCTCACCACTCAACACAATGAGCGCAAGCTCGAGTACCGCTCTTGATCTTGCCGTGCCGGCCCCTTCGGCAGGCTGAGTGGAGGGGTCTATCCGGGGGTGGGCGCGCAGCGCCGTTCGACGAAGTCGAACACATCGAAAGTAGGTGCAGCGAAGCAAACCGGAAGCGATGCCCCCGGATCGATCCCGGAGCGAAGGAACCCCGAGCCCCAGCGAGCGGGCCGAACGCCGGGGCCTAGCCTTTTGCTTACTTTTCGGCGTCTGGAAAAGTGAGTCGCTGTAAGAGCGAAACCGTCAGCGGCAGCACCCGAAGCAACGGATATACACCCAAAACCCCAAGAACCTGGTCGGCCCACAGGCCGCCAAGGTCAAAGCTCAAACCACATCAACCCCAACGTGAATCGCATCATGCCGCCAAAACTCCAGATCACAATCAATCAACCGCTCATGCTGATCATAATTAACCCGAGCAATCCTTAACCCCGGACTCCCCACCGACACCCGTAAAGCCGCCGCCGCATCCACCGACAACGACGTAGGCACAATCTCAAAGCGCACCCGCCCATAATGCAAATCGTAATGCCGCGCATACAACTCGGTCATCGACTGATTCAAATCAAACTCAAGAATCCCCGGAAAAAACTGCGGATTCAAATAATGCTCAACATAAAGCACCAGCCGCCCATCAATGCGCCGCGACCGACAAATCTGAATCACGCTCGACAACGCCGGCAACTGCAACCAGGCACACACCGCCGCAGACGCCGGCTGCAACCGCGCCGAAATAACCTCGGTCGACGGCACCCGCCCTTGCGCACTGACCATCGCGTGAAAGTGACTGCGCTGCATCAGGTTATAGGCCAGACGCGGCGGCGAAACGAACCAGCCACGGCGCTCCTCACGATAAATCTGCCCCTGCGCCTCCAACTGCAACAACGCCTCACGCACGGTAATCCGCGTCGTGCCGAACAACTCACTGAGCTTGCGCTCGGCCGGCAACTTGCTGCCCGCCGCCAGCAAGCCGTGATCGAGCTGCTCCTGCAACACCTGGCCGATCGCTGTCACCGCTTTTGTTGCCTCATCGCGCATCAACGTTACCTATCTGGACTAGACCAGCACTGTTTCGGGGCAAAACCGCACGGCAATCGAGCCGTTTCCTGATGATGCAAGCCTAGGCAGTGCAGATGACCGAGAGATGACAAAACTACCGAACGGTCGTCTTCATGACTTGCAATACATCGGCCAAGTCCCTTGCGCTCCGGGCCTTTGAGCATGGTCTACGCTTATCTGACAGCCGCCAATACCGGGCAAATAAAAGGCCCGCCGCAAGGCCGCCGACATCAAAGTGTCATCCAGCCCCCTTAAATTGGCTCAGGTATTGCTGACCTAGACCAACACACACCGCAATCGCAGCGTTGAACACGACCAAGGAGCTTCGGAATGAAACAGCTTTTCCTGGCAACACTGTTAGGCTCGACCATTGCAATGTGCACCTCCGCCATGGCGGCCGGCACCGATCTGAAAACCCTCGAAGCCGCTGCGAAAGCGGAAGGCGCCGTCAACAGCGTCGGCATGCCGGATGACTGGGCCAACTGGAAAGGCACCTGGGAAGACCTGGCCAAGACCTACGGCCTGAAACACATCGACACCGACATGAGTTCCGCCCAGGAAATCGCCAAGTTCGCCGCCGAGAAAGACAATGCCAGCGCCGACATCGGCGACGTCGGTGCCGCCTTCGGTCCGATCGCGGTCAAGCAAGGCGTGGTGCAACCGTACAAGCCAAGCACCTGGGATCAGGTTCCAGACTGGGCCAAGGACAAGGACGGCAACTGGGCACTGGCTTACACCGGCACCATCGCCTTCATCGTCAACAAGAAGCTGCTGCACGGCTCCGAAGTACCAACCAAATGGGCAGACCTCAAGGGCGGCAAATACAAGGTCTCCATCGGTGATGTGAGCACCGCTGCACAAGCCGCCAACGGCGTATTGGCCGCAGCCCTGGCCAACGGTGGCGACGAGAAAAACATCAAGCCTGCCCTGCTGCTGTTCGCCGACATCGCCAAGCAAGGTCGCCTGTCGATGGCCAACCCGACCATCGCCACCATGGAAAAAGGCGAGATCGAAGTCGGTGTGGTTTGGGACTTCAACGGCCTCAGCTACAAAGCCAAGATGGCCAACCCGGATGACTACGTGGTGCTGATCCCGTCCGACGGTTCGGTGATTTCCGGCTACACCACCATCATCAACAAGTACGCGAAAAACCCGAACGCCGCCAAGCTGACCCGCGAATACATCTTCAGCGACGCCGGCCAGACCAACCTCGCTCGCGGCAACGCCCGTCCGATCCGCGCCGAACACCTGCAACTGCCGGAAGACGTGAAAGCCAAGCTGCTGCCGAACGAGCAGTACAAAAAGGTCACCCCGATCAAAGACGCCGATGCGTGGGAAAAGACCTCCAAAGCCCTGCCACAGCAGTGGAACGAGGAAGTCATCGTCGAGATGAAATAAACCGGCTGATCACCGATGCATGATCTGAAACAAATCCCCATGTAGGAGTGAGCCTGCTCGCGATAGCGGTAGTTCAGTCAACATTGTCGTTGAATGTTCAACAGCTATCGCGAGCAGGCTCACTCCTACAGGGGATCTCGGCTGAATCTGAAATTTCCTGTTTTCGCGGAGTTTTTGCCCCTATGAAGCACAACGTCATCCTTGTCGTGCTCGATGGCCTCAACTACGAGGTCGCGCGTCACGCCATGGGGCATCTGCAGGCTTATGTTGGCGCAGGACGCGCCGCGCTCTACCAGTTGGAGTGCGAACTGCCGGCCCTGTCCCGACCGCTTTATGAATGCATCCTCACCGGCGTACCGCCGATCGACAGCGGCATCGTCCACAACAACGTCTCGCGCCTGTCCAATCAGCGCAGCATTTATCACTACGCCCGCGATGCCGGTTTGAAAACCGCGGCAGCGGCGTATCACTGGGTCAGCGAGTTATACAACCGCTCGCCGTTCGTAGCCGCCCGCGACCGCCACACCGACAATCTGTCGCTGCCGATCCAGCACGGGCATTTCTACTGGAGCGATCACTACCCGGACTCGCACCTGTTCGCCGACGCGGAAAACCTGCGCCTGCGCCACGATCCGAACTTCCTGCTGATTCACCCGATGAACATCGACGACGCCGGGCACAAGCACGGCCTCGACTCTTCGCAATACCGCAACTGCGCGCGCTCGGCCGACATCATCCTCGCCGACTACTTGCAGAGCTGGCTCGACGCGGGCTATCAGGTATTGGTGACTGCCGACCACGGCATGAACAACGATCGCTCGCACAACGGCCTGTTGCCGGAAGAGCGCCAAGTGCCACTGTTCGTCCTCGGTGACGCCTTCAGCCTCGACGCTGGCGCCGCCCCCAAGCAGACCGAAATCTGCGGCACCGTCTGCGAACTGCTCGGCGTGCCCCACGACAAACCTGTGTGCCGGGAGTTGCTCAAGTGAACTCAATGACTCGCGGCAAATGGCTGGCAGCCCTGTGCGTGGTGCCCTTCGCGCTGTTCTTTATCGTCTTCGAAATCGCCCCGCTGACCTGGGTGATGATCAGCAGCCTGCAATCGGAAGAATTCGGCTGGAGCTTGGCCAATTTCAGCAAGATCTTCAGCTCGAAGTTCTATTTGCAGGCGATCCAGTACAGCCTCGAAATCAGTTTCTGGTCGAGCGTTTTCGGCATCATCATTGCCGTACTCGGTGCGTATTCCCTGCGCCGGGTAGATTCGAAACTGCGCAATTTCGTGAATGCCTTCGCCAACATGACCAGCAATTTTTCCGGCGTACCCTTGGCCTTCGCGTTCATCATCCTGCTCGGTTTCAACGGCAGTATCACAATCATGTTGAAGCAGTCGGGGATCATTCAGGATTTCAACCTGTACTCGAAAACCGGGCTGATCATCCTTTACACCTATTTCCAGATTCCTCTTGGCGTGCTGCTGCTCTACCCGGCCTTCGACGCCTTGCGTGAAGACTGGCGCGAGTCGGCCGCGTTGCTCGGCGCCAACGGCTGGCAGTTCTGGCGACACATCGGTTTGCCGGTGCTGACCCCGGCGTTGCTCGGCACCTTCGTGATCCTGCTGGCCAATGCCCTCGGCGCCTACGCCACGGTGTATGCGCTGACGACGGGCAACTTCAACGTCCTGCCGATCCGTATTGCAGCGATGGTCTCCGGCGATATTTCCCTCGATCCGAATCTGGCCAGCGCTTTGGCCGTGGTATTGGTGGCGTTGATGACCATCGTCACCGTCGTGCATCAACTGCTGTTGAAGAGGAGCTACCATGTCTCGCGCTGAATCCGGCCCGGCCGGCCTCTACCACCGCGTCGTGGTTTATCTGCTGTTCGCGATCCTCTTGCTACCACTCGTAGGCACGCTGGTTTATTCGATCGCCAGCAGTTGGTCAGCGACCATCCTGCCCAGCGGCTTCACCTTAAAGTGGTACATCCAGTTGTGGAGCGATCCGCGCTTTCTTCACGCGTTCGGTCAGTCTTTGCTGGTGTGCGTCGGCGCGCTGGTGCTGTCGGTGGTGCTGATTCTGCCGCTGCTGTTCGTGGTGCATTACCACTTCCCGAAACTCGATGCGCTGATGAACATTCTCATCCTGCTGCCCTTCGCGGTGCCGCCGGTGGTGTCGTCGGTGGGTCTGTTGCAGCTCTATGGTTCCGGGCCGATGGCGATGGTCGGCACGCCGTGGATTCTGATCGGTTGCTACTTCACCGTGGCCCTGCCGTTCATGTACCGGGCAATCACCAACAACCTGCAAGCGATCAACCTGCGCGACCTGATGGACGCCGCACAACTGCTCGGCGCCAGCACCTTTCAGGCAGCGTTTCTGGTGGTGCTGCCAAACCTGCGCAAAGGCCTGATGGTCGCTTTGCTGCTGTCGTTCTCGTTCCTGTTCGGAGAGTTCGTCTTCGCCAACATTCTGGTCGGCACTCGCTACGAAACCCTGCAGGTGTATCTGAACAACATGCGCAACAGCAGCGGCCACTTCACCAGTGCGCTGGTCATCTCGTATTTCTTTTTCGTGCTGGTCCTGACCTGGATCGCCAACATCTTGAACAAGGACAAAAGCGAATGAGCTACGTCAGCGTCCAACACCTGCAGAAAAGCTACGCCGGCACCACGGTGTTCAGCGACATCGACTGCGAAATCAACAAGGGCGAGTTCGTCACCCTGCTCGGCCCCTCCGGTTGCGGCAAATCCACACTGCTGCGTTGCATCGCCGGCCTGACGCCGGTGGATGGCGGAAAGATCCTGCTGGATGGCGTCGATATCGTGCCATTGAGTCCGCAGAAACGCGGGATCGGCATGGTGTTTCAGAGTTATGCGCTGTTCCCCAACATGACCGTCGAGCAGAATGTTGCCTTCGGTTTGCGCATGCAAAAGGTCAACGCCGACGACAGCCATAAACGCGTTTCCGAGGTGTTGAAACTGGTTGAACTGAACGACTTCGCCAGTCGCTATCCGCATCAACTGTCCGGTGGCCAATGTCAGCGCGTGGCCCTTGCCCGTTCGCTGGTGACGCGCCCGCGTCTGTTGCTGCTGGACGAGCCACTGTCTGCACTGGATGCGCGCATTCGTAAGCACCTGCGCGAACAGATCCGCCAGATTCAGCGCGAACTCGGCCTGACGACGATTTTCGTCACCCACGATCAGGAAGAAGCGCTGACCATGTCTGATCGGATTTTCCTGATGAATCAGGGAAAAATCGTCCAGAGCGGCGATGCCGAAACCTTGTACACCGCACCCGTCGATGTGTTCGCCGCCGGCTTCATCGGCAACTACAACCTGCTTGATGCCGACGACGCATCGAAGCTGTTGCAGCGCCCGATCAACCACCGCATCGCCATTCGCCCGGAAGCCATTGAACTGAGCCTGGAAGGCGAACTCGACGCGCAGATCCGTAGCCACAGCCTTCTTGGCAACGTCATCCGCTATCGCATCGAAGCGCGTGGCGTGGAACTGGTGGTGGATGTGCTCAACCGCTCGGCGGCCGATCTGCATCCCGACGGTCAGCGTTTGGCGCTTTCCATCGATCCGACGGCCCTGTGTGAAGTAGCTTAAAAGCAGCTGCAAGCTTCGAGCTACAAGCTTCAAGTTGTAGACTGCGGCGTAACTGATTTCAATTCTTGCAGCTCGACGCTTGTAGCTCGCAGCTGTTCTCGGAGAGAACCGATGGCTTTGGCAATTTTTGATCTGGACGAAACGTTGATCCACGGCGACTGCGCCACCCTCTGGAGCGAGCAGATGGGGCGCCTCGGCTGGGTCGATCCCGAGTCGTTCATGCGCAAGAACAACGAACTGATGGACGCCTACAGCCATGGCAAATTGCGCATGGAAGACTACATGGAGTTCAGCCTCGAACCGCTGATCGGCCGCACGCCGGAAGAAGTCGAGCACTTGGTCGGGCCATGGGTTGAAGACTTTATCGAACCGATCATCTTCAGCGACGCGACCAAAACCATCGCCGCCCACCGCAAGGCCGGCGACCGGATTCTGGTGATCTCGGCGTCGGGCACGCATCTGGTCAGACCGATTGCCGATCGACTGGGCATTGATGAAGTTCTGGGGATTGAACTGGAAGTCGCCCATGGCGTTTACAGCGGCCATACCATGGGCACGTTGACCTACCGCGAAGGTAAAATCACTCGCTTGCTGGAGTGGCTGGATGCTGAAGAGGAGAACCTGGAAGGTGCGAGTTTCTATTCCGACTCGCGCAATGATCTGCCGCTGTTGCTGAAGGTGGATTTCCCACACGTGGTGAATCCGGACCCAGTGCTGCTGGAACACGCAGAAAAGGCCAACTGGCCAATCCATCTCTGGAAATGACAAAGATTTAATCTGCACAGGCAGGCTGATATTCCAAACCTGAGTTCGACCCGATGCATCAGGTCGATGTAGCCCGGCAGAACAACCCGGTCAGTCCCCTCTCCCTTTGGGAGAGGGTTAGGGTGAGGGGCTTTTTGCCTTGATCTCAGCTCAGACTTTCATCAATCACCAACACCAGCTTTCCCGCCACCGTATTACTCGCCAACTCGGCAAAAGCCGCCTCGGCATCCTTCACCGCAAACGCCTTGGCCAACTGCGGACTCAACCGCCCTTCGGCAAACAACGGCCACACCTGCTGGCCCAGATCACTCAACAGATCCGCCTTGAACTGATCGTCACGACTGCGCAACGTCGAGCCCAGCAGTTGCACACGCTTGGCCAAGACCTGCGCCAGATCCAGTTTGGCCTCACGGCCACCCATCAAACCGATCAACACCCAACGGCCGTCCAGCGCCATCAGTTTGAGATTCAGCGCCGAATAATTGCCGCCGACCGGATCGAGAATCACATTGAACGGCCCGAAATCACGCAGGCTCTCCAGATCATCGGTGCGCAGCACCCCGCCCTGCGCACCCAGCGCCTCACAGTAGGCCAAACGCTCGGCCGAACCAACGCTGACCCAGCACGGATTGCCAAACGCCTTGCACAACTGAATGGCGGCTGAACCGATTCCACTTGCGCCGGCGTGCAAGAGAACTTTCTCACCCGGTTTGAGCGCCGCAAGTTGAAACACATTCAGCCAGACTGTTGCATAAACCTCGGGCAATGCTGCCGCCTCGATCAGCGAGACGCCTTCGGGAACCGGCAGCACGTGCCGCCCGTCGACGACCACCTCTTCGGCCATGCCGCCCCCGGCCAGCAAGGCGCAAACCCGATCGCCGACCTGCCAGGCACTGCCCGCGCCGACCTCGCTGATCACCCCGGAGCACTCAAGACCGAGTACCTGGCTGGCCCCTGGTGGTGGCGGATAGAGCCCTGCTTTCTGTAATAAATCGGCGCGATTGAGGCCTGCTGCTGCCACTCGAATGCGGACTTGTCCTACATCGCACGTAGGACTCGGCTCTTCAACCCATGCCACTTGACCGTCAACGCCTTGCAATGCCTTCACAGTGCCTCCATAGTGAGTCTGGACTGAGCCCGAAGCTGTAGCGCCGGGCTTTTTGCATTATGCGACCGGCTCTCGTAGAACCGGCGACTTCAAAGACGGCCTAATATGCGTTATCAATTGTCCCCGCGTCGAATCAGCATGAAGCATTTGCTCCCCAGCACCGCCCTCGCTCTTTTCATCGGTATCGGTTTGTTGCCGGTGTCGGGCAATACATTCGCAGCCAACAGCTGGGACAAATTGCAGCCTGATCGCGATGAAGTCATCGCCAGCCTGAACGTCGTCGAGTTGCTCAAGCGTCACCACTACAGCAAGCCGCCGCTCGACGATGCGCGCTCGGTGATCATCTACGACAGCTACCTCAAGCTGCTGGATCCGTCGCGCAGCTACTTCATGGCCAGCGACATCAGCGAATTCGACAAGTGGAAGACCCAGTTCGACGACTTCCTCAAAAGCGGCGATCTCAACGCCGGGTTCACCATCTACAAGCGCTATCTGGACCGCGTCAAGTCGCGTCTGGACTTCGCCCTTGCCGAGCTGAACAAAGGCGTCGACAAGATGGACTTCACCACCAAGGAAACCTTGCTGATCGATCGCAAGGACGCCCCTTGGCTCAAATCCACCGCTGAACTCGACGACCTGTGGCGCAAACGCGTCAAGGACGAAGTGCTGCGGATGAAGATCGCCGGCAAAGAGCCGAAGCAGATCCAGGAAACCCTGACCAAGCGCTACAAGAATCAGTTGGCGCGCCTGGATCAGACCCGTCCGGAAGACATCTTCCAGGCGTACATCAACACCTTCGCCATGTCCTACGATCCGCACACCAACTATCTGTCGCCGGATAACGCGGAAAACTTCGACATCAACATGAGCCTGTCCCTCGAGGGCATCGGTGCCGTGTTGCAGAGCGACAACGACCAGGTGAAAGTCGTGCGTCTGGTGCCGGCGGGCCCGGCCGACAAGACCAAACAGGTCGCCCCGGCCGACAAGATCATCGGCGTTGCCCAAGGCAACAAGGAAATGGTCGACGTGGTCGGCTGGCGTCTCGACGAAGTGGTCAAACTGATCCGTGGCCCGAAAGGCACCGTGGTGCGTCTGGAAGTGATTCCGGCGAGCAATGCGCCGAACGACCAGACCACCAAGATCGTGCCGATCACCCGTGAAGCGGTGAAGCTCGAAGACCAGGCCGTGAAGAAGTCCGTGCTCAACCTGAAACAGGACGGCAAGGACTACAAACTCGGCGTGATCGAGATCCCGGCTTTCTATCTCGACTTCAAGGCTTTCCGTGCCGGTGATCCGGATTACAAGAGCACCACTCGCGACGTCAAGAAGCTGCTCACCGAGCTGCAGAAAGACAAAGTCGACGGCGTGGTCATCGACCTGCGCAACAACGGCGGCGGTTCCCTGCAGGAAGCCACCGAGCTGACCAGTCTGTTCATCGACAAAGGCCCGACCGTACTGGTGCGTAATGCCGATGGCCGTGTCGACGTACTCGAAGATGAAAACCCGGGCGCGTTCTACAAAGGTCCGATGGCGTTGCTGGTCAACCGCTTGTCCGCCTCGGCTTCGGAGATCTTCGCCGGCGCCATGCAGGACTACCACCGCGCGCTGATCATCGGTGGTCAGACCTTCGGTAAAGGCACCGTGCAGACCATTCAGCCGCTCAACCATGGCGAACTGAAACTGACGCTGGCCAAGTTCTACCGGGTCTCTGGCCAGAGCACCCAGCATCAGGGCGTGTTGCCGGACATCGACTACCCGTCGTTGATCGACACCAAGGAAATCGGCGAGAGCGCCCTGCCGGAAGCCATGCCGTGGGACACCATCCGTGCGGCAATCAAACCGGCGGCCGATCCGTTCAAACCGTTCCTGGCCCAGCTCAAGTCCGAACATGACACGCGCACCGCCAAGGATGCCGAGTTTGTGTTCATCCGTGACAAGCTGGCCCTGGCGCAGAAACTGATGGAAGAAAAAACCGTCAGCCTCAACGAAGCCGAACGCCGTGCCCAGCACAACGACATCGACGCCAAGCAACTGACGATGGAAAACATCCGTCGCAAAGCCAAAGGCGAAGAACCGCTCAAAGAGCTGAAAAAAGAAGACGAAGACGCCCTTGCGGCTGCCGATCCGGACAAGGTCAAACCAGAAGACGATGCCTACCTGAGCGAAACCGGGCGCGTACTGCTGGATTACCTGAAGCTGAGCAATCAGGTGGCCAAGAAGTAAGGTGATGGCAATTTAATGCTGACGATCCCCGGATCGTCATCAAACAGTCATCATTCTGTCGTGCAATAAAGGACTGGGAGCCACTCTCTTCATCGAGAGCGCTCCCAGTCCTTTTTTTATCGCCAGAGATTGCCATGACCACGACCGAACAGCTGAGTGCCTTGAGCTCGATCCTGACTCAAAGCGGTTTACACAGCCTGTTCCAACCGATCATCTCTCTCTCGGAACGGCGCATTCTCGGCTACGAAGCCCTCACGCGCGGCCCTTCCAACAGTCCTCTCCACTCGCCGATCGCGCTGTTCGCCGTGGCACGTCAGGCCGGACGTTTGAGCGAACTGGAGATCGCCTGCCGCCAGAGCGCTTGCCGTCGCTTCAACGAGCAGCAACTGCCGGGCAAACTGTTTCTCAACGTCTCGCCGGAATCCTTGCTGGAAGCCGCCCATCAACCGGGGCGCACGTTGCAACTGCTGCAGGATTTCGGCATTCCGCCGAGTCAGGTGGTCATCGAGCTGACCGAACAGACACCCATCGACGATTTCCAGTTGCTGCAAACGGCCCTGCATCACTATCGGGCGATGGGCTTTTCCATTGCGCTGGATGATCTCGGTGCCGGCTACTCAAGCCTGCGCCTGTGGTCAGAACTGCGTCCGGACTACGTGAAGATCGATCGACACTTCATCGATGGCATTCATCAGGACGCGTTGAAGCGCGAGTTCGTCGGCTCGATCCTGCAAATCGCCAAAGCCTCACGCGCGCAAGTCATCGCCGAAGGCATCGAGTTGCCGGAAGAACTCGCAGTGCTGACTGAAATGGGCGTCGATCTGGTTCAGGGTTACTTGCTCGGCCGCCCTCAGGAACACCCTCCGCGCGATGCCCGCGCCTTGATGCCCAAACACGACAGCAGCAGCGTTGCGCTGAACGACGAAGGCAGCGACCTCAGCGCCCTGCTCAACGACCAACCGGCCGTGCATCGCGACACACCAACCGCCACCGTACTGGAAGCCTTCCGCCGCCAGGCCAACCTCAATTCACTGGCGGTACTCGACGAACAAGGCCAACCCTGCGGCATCGTCCATCGTCATTCCCTGTCGGATGCACTACTCAAACCGTTCGCCACCGACCTGTTCGCGCGCAAACCGATCAGCCGCCTGATGAACGACGACTTCCTCGCCGTGGAAATGAGCCAGTCCCTGCAACAAGTCAGCCGCCTCATCACCAGCCGCGCCCGCCAGCGCATCGAAGAGGACTTCATCATCACCCTTAACGGCGGCTACCTCGGCCTTGGCAGGGTGATTGATGTGCTCAAACTGATTACCGAACTGAAGATTCAACAGGCTCGTTATGCCAACCCGCTGACCTTGCTGCCGGGTAATGTGCCGATTCAGCAATGTCTGACTCGCCTGCTGCAACAAGGCCGCGAGTCGGTCATCTGCTACGTCGACATCGACAGTTTCAAACCCTTTAATGACATCTATGGCTACGGGCGCGGCGATGAAGTTCTGCTGTGTTTGGCGCAATGCCTCAACGAGCGAGTAGACCCGTCCCGCGACTTCGTTGGCCATATTGGCGGCGACGACTTCCTCCTTGTCCTTGGCCCCGAAGATTGGCGCAAACGTCTTAATCAATTGCTTGATGATTTCCAGAGCCAATGCCGGCGGTTCTACCGTCCTGAACACCTTGTGGTTGGATGCTTTATTGCGCCGAATCGCCAAGGGGTGCGACAGGAGTTTCCGTTGTTGTCGCTTTCCATTGGCGTGGTGCATTTGCATCCCGAGGCTTGCGCACACCTGGATGCCAGTCAACTTGCGGAAATGGCTTCGCAGGCGAAGCATCATGCTAAGAATGTTCCGGGGTATAGCGTGCATGTGATTGATAGTCTGGCCGCTGCCGACGTCCATCCACCGCAGCTAATCGGACAACGTTGATTCCCCCCAAACACACAGATCCCTGTGCGAACAGGCTTGCTCGCGAAGGGGTCAGTAAAGTCACTCTAGGTTCTGCTTCTAATGCTGGCTACCACGTTGAGTAGTCTTCCTGACTGGCTAGATATAAATCATCAACCCAGACTTCGGACAGGATAGAGTATATATGTTCAAAAAAACTCTTCGGATCTTTCATTTCGTTCCAACCAAATGGAAGCAACGAATGAGAAGAAGGATCATGTTTAAAAACTTCAGCAAGATCACTTATTTTGCCATTCAGAGCCTCACCCAACACGAAAAACAAGACAAACTTGTGCCGATAAGTCAAACCAGAAAATCTTTTCACAATAAACTTATATATCAAACTCACTCGATCCGCAGTACACTCAGGATCGTACTCCGCCAACTCCGAGCCCAGCGTCTCCTCGCGATCGTATATATCGAACCCACCAAGAAAGTGTTTCAGCTGGGGATTATATGGGACATCAAGATAGGGATGCATCAACATCAAACATTCTCCACCGGATACAGGGCGATAGGGTTCAACGTTTCAAAGTCAAACTTCATTTCAAACCCATTCATTTTTTCAATGAAGCGAGGCTCTAAGGGGTCTAATGGATTAGGTTCATATCCTCGCCCGACATTTTCGGCAGCCATTCTCACAACCAAATTACCCATTCTGTCCTCACCCGTAAATCGCGACATCTTGCTTGCCTCTCTTGTCATCGCTTTGTTATAAGCATTCAACTGTGCTCGATGACTTGCAAACTGCGAACTGTATACGCCTCTAAACATTTTCCGTCACTACTCCACCACAACAGCATAATTTACTAAACTCATTTACCACGTCGCTTGATCTTCCAAACTTGCCTTACTCAAATCCGCGGCCCATTCAACCATGGCTAGCCGATATATATCTTCAAAAAAAACCCTTGAATTATCCATCTCATCCCAACCATCCGGAAATGATGAATAGGCTTCAGGGTCGTATTGGAAAAGTGATTGAAAGTCGTAGTCTTCTTCTAGCAACGCAAGCTTCAAACATTCTACAAGTAAGAATTTTTGCCGATACGAGCGCTTCATAGGCATGCAGTACTTTAAAATAAGCCTTTCCCTATCTACTGCAGCATTCGGATTATATTTTTCAAGCTCCTCACCCAAGGTTTCCTCCCGATCATAAACATCAAAACAGCACAAAAAATATGCGGGACTAGGTAGATATGGCTTCGACGTTTCAGGATCAATTAACATAAATCACTCAGTCGGATAAAGAGTAAATGGCACTTCTGTAATTGGGTCGAATTTCATTTCGAACCCACCCATATTGGTAACTAATCTAGGATTTTCTTTATCCCTTCTATTTGGCTTGTAACCTTCCCCAGCGTCAGGAAGCCTCATCTTTACAACGTTGGCGCCCTGATTATCCTGGCCGGTGTAACGAGGAAGCCCGTGTTCAACCCTGGTTGTTGCGAGGACATAGGCTTCAAGCATTATTTCCCAACTGTAAAATCTTGAGCTCGGATTGCCTATACCAGCATTTCGACCTCTTCTTTGTTGACCCGTGATAGGGTCCGTTCCATCAATAGCTCTTTGTTTAAATTTTTCATCTGTTAACTCGGGGTCATGCTTGCCAACCATATGCATCCCCTGACTGTTGTTTAGCCTCACAATCTCTCTCTTCGCAGCTTCACTCGCGCTTAATTTTGGCGTCGGCAGCGCTGGCTCACCTTCATCTACCTTAGCCCCACCACCCCCACCCGGCACCTCACACCCAGGCTTATTCGGCGGCGGGCAGTTGGAACTCAACCCCAACGGATCCACCCACCCCGTCGGATTCGGCACGTACTGGTACTGATTCAGCCCACCGGCCAATTTGATCGGATCCGGCGTCAGATACCGCCCCAGCCTCGGGTCGTAGTACCGATGCCGGTTGTAATGCAGTCCACTTTCCCCGTCGAAGTATTGCCCCTGAAAGCGCAGCGGCTGGTTCAGGTAGTCGTCGCCGGCGAGGGTCAGCGCGGCGACTTTGCCGTAGGCGTCGTATTGCGCGGACCAGACGATGTCGCCGCTGTAGTCGGTGAGTTCCTGCGGGGTGCCGAGGTGGTCGAGTTGGTAGTAGAACGGGCAGGCTTTTTTCGGGCCTTTGCCGTCGAGCAGCGCGAGCGGGCGGAAGGTGCCGGGTTCGTAGACGTAGCTGCGGTATTCGCTTTCGCTGCTTTCGGCGACGAGGTGGTCGCCCTGCCAGAAGAATTCGGTGGTCTCGTCGCCGACGGTTTTGCTGATGCGTCGGCCGAAGGCGTCGTACTTGTAAGACGCGGTCTGACCATCGGGGCGGGTCAGGCCGATCAGGCGGTGTTGGCTGTCGTAGCGGTATTCGGTGACGAGAGTCTGCGCGCGGCCGCGGCGTTCGCGGATCAGGTTGCCGAAGGCGTCGTAGTCGTAGTGGCGGTCGCCCTGCATCAGCAGGCGGTTGCCCTTGATCTGGCTCGGGCCGGGACGGTCCTGCATCAGCAGGTTGCCGGCCGGGTCGTGGGCGAAGGATTCCGGCAGTTCGTCGCGTGAGTGACGTACGCGAATGAGGCGGTCGAGGGCGTCGTAGCCGTAGGTGCGTTGGCCGTGGCGGCTGTCGGCGATGTGCGCGAGATTGCCGTTGGCGCTGTAGGCATAATCGCGGCGGTACAGCGAATCGCGCTGATGGCCTACGGCGTGGGCGAGTAATCGTCCCTGATCGTCGTAGGAGTATTCGCTGAGCAGCAGGCCCTGCTGACGTTGTTGTTCGCGACCGGACTTATAGATGTGACGGGTCAGCGGCGTGCCGTTGAGGTCGATGTCGGTCAGCGCGCCGCCCTTGGCGTGGCGGTAGTCGAGCACGCTGTTGTCCGGCAGACGCATGCGTTTGAGCTGGCCGCAGGCGTCGTAACGGTAACGCAGGGTGCCCCAGCCCTGATGTTCGGTGATCAGCCGGTCCTGACGGTCGTACTCGAAGGCCAGGGGATGTTGCTGGCCGTCATCAACACCGATCAGTCGGCCGAAACGGTCGTATTGATAAACAACCTTGAGGCCGTCGGGCAGGGTTTTGACCAGAAGACGTCCGGCCGCATCGCGCTCATACGCAGTGAGCAAACAAGAGCCGTCATCACCGAACTCGGCCTTCTCCAGCAGATGCCCGTTCAGGTCATAGGTGTACGCCGTGCGGCGGCCGTCAAAACCGCTTTCCTGACGAATCAGCCCGGTCGGCGTGTAGTCCAGCCGGTACTTTTCCCCGGATTCGTTTTCGATCTCGGTGAGCAATAACTGCGCATGGTCGTAGCGGTACTGCACCCGCGTGCCGTCGGGGTTGATCCGCCGCGAGACCAAGTGCAGGTCATCGTCGTATTCGTAGCGGGTGATGCGCCCGAGTTCATCGCGCTCGGCAGTGACCTGACCGTAGGCGCCATAGCTGTAGGCGCGAGTGCTACCGGTAGGAAATGTCGTCTGAATCAGTCGGCCAACGGCGTCCCAATGCTGACGAGTGACTGCACCGTGTTCGTCGGCGGTTGTGGTCCGCCGACCCAGTGCGTCGTAGGAAAAGCGCCGCACGCCGCCGTCGGGCAGGGTTTCCTCGGTCAACTGGCCGAGGCTGTTCCAGACCAAGCGATGCCGACTGCTGTCCGGGTAGCGGATCGACAGCAACTGCCCCCGGGTGTCGTAGTAGTAATGGGTGACCTGGCCATCGGGGTCGACCGCTTCGGTGACATCGCCCTCGGCATTGCGCCGGTAGATCCACACCGCCTCGCCGCGCGAACGCCGAAACAGGAAACCGTTGCGATACTCGTAGGACGTGGGCGCCTCATCCGGCGGAATCAGCGCGATCAGCCGTCCGACCTCGTCGTAGCGGTATTCGGTGACGGCACCTAAAGCATCCTGCTCGGCGATCAAGCGTCCCGAGGAGTCATAAGCCTTGAGCTGTTCGCCACCGTCCGCCGAGACTTTACGCACCAGCCGCGCACGATCATCGTGGACGTAGGTCTCTTCGGTGCCATCGACGTAATGCACCGCGACACTGCCGTCGTCATTCCAGACG
The DNA here is from genome assembly GCF_018138145.1 of Pseudomonas sp. SCA2728.1_7. Classification (NCBI taxonomy): domain Bacteria; kingdom Pseudomonadati; phylum Pseudomonadota; class Gammaproteobacteria; order Pseudomonadales; family Pseudomonadaceae; genus Pseudomonas; species Pseudomonas sp. SCA2728.1_7. The sequence continues at coordinate 2,077,632 of NZ_CP073104.1, forward strand.
TAGCGCGTGTCCATCTGCGAAAACGAGGCCCAATGCCTGACACAGCGAGAAGCCTTGCCCGAGCGCTCCCACTCCCAGAAGAAACTCGCGCCACCGGCCAGTTGCCGCTGCAGAATCACGTGCGCGTCGTCGTAGTCGTAACGCTCGCTGTCACCGACGGCGTTGGTCGCTTCGATCAGGTGCTGATAGGCGTCGTAGCGATAACTGACCAGCGCTTGCTCGGTACTCCAAGCGCCGTCGCGAAACACCTGGTAATCCACACCCAGCAACTGCGCCCGGTCATAGCGCAACAACAGCGAGCGCCCGGCGCCGTTATCCAGGCGCTGCACCCGGTCAGACCGATCGCGCTGCACCGTCAGACGATTGCCATAGGCATCGCTGATCGCCGTCAGCCGTCCTGCGCGAAAGTGATAGAACCGCGCCGTTGCCCCGGCCAGCGCGAGGATCAGCTCTTCCGGCTCATCACCCAGAAAAATCGCCGCCCGCGACAGGCTGTTGTGAATCGCCGGCCGTTCAATGCTCGGCAACGGAAAGCGGGTACGCCGGTTTTCGTGATCGACCCAAACAACCTCATCGGCGAAAAACTCCAGCCGATGCGCCAGCGAATGACTCCAGCCAAACCCCAGCCCGACATCGATCTCGGCGGCACTAGAGCGATACAACCGCGTGAACTCAAACGGCAACACGCCATCGAGCACCGCATCGGTGAGGGTCAGCAGTTCTTCGCCAGTGACCATCGACACCGGACAACCGTTGGTGCAGGTGCGCGGCACGCAATCGGCGCTGTCGCCGTTGGGGTTTTTCGCCGGATCCGGCGAGTCGTCGTGATGCTCGTCTTTCTTCAACAAGGTGTTGCGCTGCGCATTCCAGCGCAATTGCATCCGGCCCTTTTTCACCCCGGCGGCGATGCCGCGGGCGGCAACGGCTTTGTATTGATCGACGTATTTGATGAACCCTTCAACGATGCCGAACATCGCCTTCACCAAACGCTTCACCGCCGACAGCAACTGCACGGCGCGATCCGCCAGACGCAGCGTCAGATAAGCGATGCCTGCGCCACCACTGACGAACGTCAAGACGACGCTGATCAGCACATCGATGAGCAACTGCACCATCATCATCGATGCCGCTTCAGCGGTTTTGCCGGCGATTTCACTGGGCGGCAGCATCTCCAGCCAAAGGCTGGCCGTGCGCAGCAATAAACACAGTGCAGCTTCGTCACTGACCAGCAATTGAAGCTTTTCCATGACGTCGGGGGCGGTCGCCGCCAGCGCCATCAACTGCGTGGCGCCCTCACCCAGCCGCTCGGCGAACGCTCCAGGATCCTTGAGAATGTCCGACAGCAGGCCAATGCTGTCCCACACCCCCTCGATCGCCGCCCAGCTCCCGGCGAGCATGCCGTTGCCCGCCGCCGTCGCCACCGACTGCGACCACTGCGGTTTGAAACCCTGCCACTCACTGCGCAGCCAGCCATCCAGCTCAGCGGTCAGGCCGTCATAGGCTTTGAAAAGATCCTCGACCTGACTCTCAGTGACCTCGCTGTGCACCTGCACCCGGTAGAACTTGCCAGGTATTCCTTTGAACGAGCCCTTGCCTTGCGCATCAAGGGTGATGGGGGTGGTTTCACCACCATCCATGGCGATCACATCGACCACGATGTTGCCCAGCGCAATGTCGTATACCGATTCAAACTTGCTCTCGATCTCCATCACCCCGCCCTTCGGGCACTGGACGACGCCGGAGAAAAACTCGTTGTCGGTGCTGCTGACGACAGTGCTATCGGAGCCGAAGCGAATGATCCGCTCCATACCCATCAGTGACGGCAGATCTGCGGCGTGGCTGACCTTGTCCGCCGCTCGACTGGCCCAATGCCTGAGCTGTTCGCGGTAAATACTGAGGGTGGCGGGAAAGCTGTCGAGTGCTTGCTCGATGCGGGTGACGGCTTCCATCAGCGCACGCGGGTGTGCGAAGTGGACTGAATAAGCGGATCAAACATGAGCGTTCCCTCGCGCAAAAAATTAGGCGCGGGAACTGTGCGGGGGATCAATCAGGAAAGAAGTCAGGCAAGTAGGCGATGACTGTAGGACTTGTCTGTAAAAAATAACTCATAGATAAACAGGTGCACACAAACGCAAACGCGGCGTGAGGAAAACCTCACGCCGCGTTTATTTGAGCAGACATAACAGGATTTACAGTGTTGAGTCGCGAGTACTCAGCTCTTTCAACTTGAGCTCAGCCAACGGGTGCCCCGCCTTGGCAGCGATGCTCCACCAGCGTGCGGCTTCAACAGGATCCGGCGGTTTGCTCGGTGTCCCGGTCAGGCTGATCACTCCGACCTGGTAAGCCGCTTTGCCATCACCCGCGAGGGCCGCCAGCCGCAACAGGCGCACACCTTCTTCACGTGCGCCCAGGCCGACGCCACGAAAGGTCAGGATATGCCCATAGAAGCTTTGCGCATCGACATCGCCGAGGTTGGCCATACGCGCAAACTGCCCTTCGAGCCAGCGCCAGCCGCGCGGTTGGCGAACAAACCATGACCAGTGAAACAGCCTGCGGGCCAGCCAGTAACTGGCCCGCGCCTTGAGTCGTAAAAACACTCAGGCCTCCGCCGATTCCGGGTACTCGTATTCAAAAACCCGGACGACTTCCGAAGCGTGCCAAGAGGCGGCGGCAACGCCATCAGACGGCCCGTGAAAGCGCCCCAGACGTTCAACACATTCAAAGAAACCGGTGCGTGGCAGGCGACTCGCGCCTTGGCTGATCACCAGTGAACTGCGCAACGGTTGTTCGGCCTTGGCATCCAGCGCGGCCAGATGCTCGAGGGCGGCGGTCAAGGTTTGCATGGCCGGTGTCGGCAATTGCAACCGCTCGAGCAAGGCCCGATAAGTCAGCAGATGGCGCTGGCGGCGCGCCTGATCCAGTTCTCCGAGCAATCCGTCCCAATGTTGACGACTGATGCGTACGCTCACGATTCATCCCTCCACCCTGGCACCGTCAATTCCCAGGCCAGGCTGCGGCGAATCGCGGCGTCAGGCTGACGCTCGCCACTTTCGATCATGGCCAGATATGACGGGCTGATGCCTACCGTGCGGGCCAGCGCCTCAATGGCGATGCCCTTCCCTTCGCGCAAACTGCGTAGTTGATCCAGACCCGGAAGAATCGTGTCTGGTGAGGCCGCGATCGGCGTGGCTGCCGGACGCGACGGTGCTTCGTTGATGCCTGCTGCTTTTAGTAGAGCCTGATACTGAGCCCACGGCAGAACCGCGTATTCGGGTTCGCCATCGCGTGCAATTATCTGAATATCCATGACTACCCCGTAGGACAACAACACTTAGCGAGTCGGCACTTTTCCCTAGAAGTGTAATCCTAACAGCGGCCAAGGTCGCGGGGGGTATCTATCTACAGGAAGACTTAATGAATCAGGGCTTTTTCGGCCCCTGAAGTTGCAGTTGTTCAGGGGTATCGGGCAGCCGTTCGACCACCGCGAGTTTTTCCGGTTGCTGGCGGTTGCGCCACAGGCGAAACGCATTGAGCTCATCGTCGAGGGTTTTCATCAGCCAGGCGAGGACGGCGATGTCGTCGAGCATGCCGAATACAGGGATGAAATCCGGAATCGCATCCACCGGGCTGAGGAAGTACATCAAACCCGCCACCACCGAAACCAGTGCCTTGCCACTGATGGCCCGATACTCGCCGCGCCAATAAGCCAGGCACAGCGCCTGGAGCAAACGTAAATCATCCTTGAGTTTACCGAGACGATTGCCTTGCGCGGCGCCTTTGCTGGCAACTGCAAACAGCAAGGTCGGCAAACGCCCACGCGCCAGCAGGCGGCCGGCCAAGGGCAGGAATCGAGCAAAATTCCACGGAGCTTTCATCTATTCCTCCCGTTGAAATGTTATCCACACAAATTGTGGATAACCTTGTGAACAGAGCTGCATTTCAGCGCTGAAAGCCCCGTTTCATAAGGGCTGCGCTCAGATCGGGCGTTTTTTACTCACATAAAAAACCCAAATATTTCATTGACTTGGCTGCTCAGGGCGGCTAGCGATGGCAGTCTCATTGGCTATGACTCTCCCGGCTGCCATCGGTTCGCTCTGTTTACCCTTGCCAGACTCCAGATGCAACAACGCCCCGCATAAGCGAGGCGTTGTTGTTGAAGCCTTTGCCAATTACTTGGCAGCAGCAGCTTCTTTGGCTGGATCCTTGATGGCCAGCAGTTCCAGGTCGAAGACCAGAACCGAGTTGGCCGGGATTGCCGGGCTTGGCGACTGAGCGCCGTAAGCCAGATCGCTAGGGATGTACAGTTTGTACTTCTCGCCAACGTGCATCAGTTGCAGACCTTCAACCCAACCCGGGATCACGCCGCTTACCGGCAGATCGATCGGGCTGCCGCGCTCGACGGAGCTGTCGAATACGGTGCCGTTGGTCAGCTTGCCGGTGTAGTGAACAGTCACTACGTCAGTCGGCTTAGGCTGTGGGCCGTCGGCTTTCTTGACCACTTCGTATTGCAGGCCGGAAGCGGTGGTGGTTACACCCGCCTTCTTGCCGTTTTCTTCGAGGAACTTCTTGCCAGCCGCAGCCGACTCTTCGCTCATCTTGGCCATACGCTCTTCAGCACGCTTTTGCAGCGCGGCGAAGGCTTCGACCAGTTCTTCGTCTTTCAGCTTCTGTTCTTTCTTGCCGACGGCATCTTCGATGCCCTGGGCTACCGCTTTGGAGTCCAGATCATCCATGCCTTCCTGAGCCAGGCTCTTGCCCATGTTCAGGCCGATACCGTAGGAAGCTTTTTGCGCCGGGGTTTTCAGCTCTACGCTGGTCTGCGAATCACAACCCGCGAGGACCAGGCTAACCAGGGCAACCGCCGCCGCCAACCGATGCTGTTTCATGCTATTTCCTTGTTCATGCGCCGAAAGGGCAATCGAGTAAAGCCGCGAGCTTATCAGGCCGCCACGACCAATGGCTACCGGCATGAGAGCAGGAATCTTCCGATAAGTTCAGGGATTAAAACGCATTGGCGCGAAGCGACGATGAAGCTTCTGTCATCTTGTCCCGACAATCAGCGTCGTTTGTTCTTGCATCATCTGGCGTAATGGCCACTTGCCGCATAGGGGCAAGCTCAGGCATAACAGCGGAACAATTTGACAAGGATGTTTATCTTGCGCCTTCTATTCCGTGTGCTGATTCTGATCATCGTGCTGCTGGGACTCGCCCTCGCCGTGGTGCTGTACTACGTCGCCACCCCGAAATTGCCCTTCTACTCCCCCGCCGAGCAGGTGCATTACCTCGATCAGTGGAGTGACGAAGACCGGCAAACCTACTATTTCACGCCTCAGGGCACGCAGGTCAAAGGCCTGCGCTATGAGTGGTTCCAAGCGTTGGAACTGCCCTTCTCGGAGCGACGTTTCGCCTCACCCGATTACCTCGCGCGTTTCGGTTTTCTGATTGATCCGCAGCAGAAAGCCTCAGCGAAAAATCCGGGTAACCTCCCCGTCGGTTTTGCCCGGCACCAGAATCCCGGCAGCTCCGAGCAATATCTGGACATCACTTGCGCCGCTTGCCACACCGGCGAATTGCGCTTCAAAGGCCAGGCCGTGCGGATTGACGGCGGTACCGCACAACATGTGCTGCCTTCCAGTGTTCCTACTTTACGCGGCGGCAGTTTCGGACAGGCTTTGGTGGCAAGTCTGACCTCGACCTACTACAACCCATGGAAATTCGAACGCTTTGCCAGATCCGTGTTGGGCGACGAATACGATGCGCGCCACGAGCAATTGCGCAAAGACTTCAAAACCTCGCTGAACACCTTCCTCAAGGTCGCCTGGAACGATACCCATCGCGGCCTCTATCCGACCGAAGAAGGGCCCGGCCGCGCCGATGCCTTCGGACGCATTGCCAATGCGACGTTTGGCGATGCGATTTCCCCCGCCAACTACCGCGTGGCCAATGCCCCTGTGGATTATCCGCAGCTCTGGGACATGTGGACGTTCGATTGGGTGCAGTGGAACGGCTCCGCACAGCAGCCGATGGCACGCAACATCGGCGAGGCGTTAGGCGTCGGCGCCACCCTGAATTTTTTTGATACCAACGGTCAGCCGTTACAAGGCACTGCACGCTATGCCTCCAGCGTGCGCGTGCGTGATTTGCACAAGATCGAGGAAACCCTGCAAAAGCTCAAGGCGCCCGCCTGGCCAGAGGAGCTGCTTGGCGCCATCGACAAACCACTGGCAGCCAATGGGCGCACGCTGTTTGCCGAGAATTGCGCCGGTTGTCACGTACCGCGCCAGACGCAGGAAGGTGAGCGCTGGGTGCAGCATTTGCACATGCTGCCGGTCGATGTCATCGGCACCGACCCGACCGCCGCCAACAATATCGCCAGCCACCGTTTCGATCTGAGCGCCCTGCAATGGGACCTGAAGGAACTCGAAACCATGGACGTCAAACTGCATCCGACGCCCAAGGAACCTCTGGATCTGAGCCAGTTGTCAGTGGCCAAAGGCCTGGCTTACGTCACCGCCTTCGTCGAAGATCGTGCCTACCGCGAAGCCAACGTCACGCCGCAGGAGAAACCGCAGTTGGACGGTTTCGGCCTGCCCATCGGCGTGCGCGAAAAAGTCGCTTACAAGGCGCGCCCACTGGCCGGTGTCTGGGCCACTGCGCCGTTTCTGCACAACGGTTCGGTGCCGAGCATTTATCAGTTGCTGTCGCCGCAGGATGAACGCGCCACAACCTTCTTCAAAGGCACCTTCGAGTACGATCCGCGCCATCTGGGTTATCGCACCGAAGCTTTTTCCAATGGCTTCCTGTTCGACACGCGTATCACTGGCAACCACAACAGCGGTCATGAGTTTCGTGCCGGCGAACGCGGCAATGGCGTGATTGGTCGGCTATTGCAGCCCGAAGAACGCTGGGCACTTCTTGAGTACCTGAAAGTCCTCGGCGGCCCACTGGAGGCGCAACTGCCATGATCTCGACCTTCAAGAAAGAATTGCCATTGTCGGCCAGAATCTGGTTATGGCTGGGACGTTTGCTTGGCAAAACGCTGCTGATTGTGGCCGCCATCGGCCTGCTCGGCTGGGCCATCGCCACGGCGTGGTTTGCCTGGCAACACCGTGGCCCGGTTTCAGCGCTGGAACAGATTCCACCCGGCGAAGCCGCGATGACTCAAGACGTGATTCAGACCGCCGTGCGCATCGTTGATCAGCACCGCGAAGGCACACGCTATCTGCGCGACGCACACGCCAAGGCTCATGGTTGCGTGAAGGCGCAGGTGCAGGTGTTGCCGGAACTGGCGCAGTCGCTGCGACAGGGCGTGTTCAGTGAGCCCGGCAAAACCTGGCAAGCGATGATTCGCCTGTCCAACGGCAATGCCTACCCACAGTTCGACAGCATCCGCGACGCCAGAGGCATGGCAATCAAACTGCTGGATGTTTCGGGAAAACAGCTGCTCGGCAACCGCCAGGCACAGCCTGAACAGGATTTCGTGATGTTCAGCCACCCGAACTTTTTCGTCAGCGATGTCGCCGAGTACCGCCAGAACGTGGCAGCGCAGGCTGACGGCAGAAAGGTCATGGCGTTTTTCCCCGGATGGGACCCGCGCACCTGGCAGATCCGCCATTTGTTTATCGCGCTGGCAACCTTGTCGCCGCCGCCGGATAGCCCGACGGCGACGACTTACTTTTCGGTTTCGCCCTACAAATTCGGTGAGGCGAATGCAAAATTCCGGGTCGCGCCGGATCCGGACAATTGCCCCGCGTACACATTGCCCAAACAGAATCACGACCTGCCAAACTTTCTGCGCAGCGCGTTGAATCAGCAGCTGTCGACGGATCGTGTACCCGCCTGCTTCGTGCTGCAGATTCAGCGTCAGGATGCCCATCAATACATGCCGATCGAGGACACCAGCATTGAATGGCGCGAGCAGGATTCGCCCTTCGAAACCGTGGCGCGGGTCACCCTGCCACCGCAGGATTTCGATACCCCGGCGTTGAATCTGCAATGCGATAACCTGTCTTTCAACCCTTGGTTTGGCATTGAGGCGCACCGACCGATCGGCGGGATCAACCGCTTACGTAAAGCGGTTTACGAGGCAGTCAGTGATTATCGTCACCTGCGTAATGACAAATGATCACTCTGCCCGCTCGGCAATCAGCGCTACTACCTCGCCAGACGGCCTGATCCGTCCGACATCCGGCCATGCCTTGCTCGGCAGGAGCACGCTCAGGTTTCCGGCCGCCGCTACTTTGTCGACAAATATCTGTGTGGTGATTTCACCCGAGATCACCTTTCGCTGAAAGTCCTGCGTTAACTCGACAATCAACGATCTGACCGGGATGTCGGGTTGTGAAAAGCTCAACACCGCATTATCAGGCGTGAGCATAAGCACGTGGTGCTGAGGAGCAGCGACGAGTCGGTCGAAACTGACCTTCATATCGACGGGGGAAAAAAAGTTCTCGAAACGCTCAGCGTCTGATGGGGGTAATAGGTCCGGAAGCGAAGGCTTGCTCGAGTGGTAGAAGCCATACACCCGGAAACCCTCAGGCAGCTGGACGTTGCCATGCTGATCCTTGGGAAAAACCACCGCCAAGTCAAAGTTGACGTAGTCACAGGACTCAGCGGCGGTGGCAATAAACTCATCCCGGAAATTATGCTTGAGAATAACGCCGGCAGATTGCTCGGCAAATGAATCACGCCGCCTGATACGCAAACAAGATGCGATGCCCGCAACATCACTAAAAACAGGGCTGAAGATCGGCATTAACTCTACCGACGAACTCTTCACCTGATTGGGGTCAATGTCCCATTTCCAACTGGCTTCCAGTGCGCCTCGACGCGACCACATTGCGTCTTTGACGATGCCTTTGACCACCATTTTCAGTTCGCCAGCCCCGATAGCCAGCAGCATCCAGATACTGGCTGGTATCCCTCCTCGCTCATACAAACTCTGAAATAGCCGGGAGCTTCCATCGGTTTTTTTCGCAAGGTGGCGGGACAGTTCACGCTCGAAGTCTGAAGCGTTTGAGTTGTATGAGATAAGGCCATCCTTGCCCGTGGACAGATAGCACCTTGAATAAGAACGACGTGTGTTAATGACTTTCCACAGATCGGAACACGTAAAAAAGCGATTGCGATAGGACCATTCTGCGGAGCTTTCTTGCAGGCCCTGGTCTGCGGGCGGGTGTGAATGGAAACTCGCGGCGACGGTATACCCGACAGGAACGCATAGCCGGCCTCTGCTACACATGGAAACAAAAAGTGCATCGTCTGCAGGATCGCCGTCGTTATCGACTTTCAGTGCATTGGGTTCTACGAACTCGGCACAGAAGTAGCGTCCCTGGCTATTTTTCAGGATAAACCAGAGAACCTCGGTGTTTGCCTCGAAGTTCATGCCATGGAGAAAGGCTGCAGCGTCATCACACTCAAGAAACGACGGTTTGCGGGCCAGAAACGTTAGGTCCACCGAATTTTCGGCAGGTTTTGCTGGAAGGGAATCACTCATGAACTCAGTCTCTCGGTAGGCAATTGAACGGGCTCATGACGCGAAATGAGTCATGAACAACGTTGCCCATTGTCCGAAAGCGGCTTGGCTGGCAGGCACTACATAGATATATGCAGCGAAAAAAACTCAAACGCCAGACAGCAAAAAGCCCGCACTTGGCGGGCTTTCTGTGGAATCTGGCGTTCAGTGTTCCAGATTCCGAATATGGCGCAGCGGACGGGATCATGACTCATCCTCTAACTCATTGAACGCTCTAAATTTTTAAAAATTTTCGAATCAACGATGGACTTGATTGTGTACTTATAATGAGCGTCTGGCAATCTAAGAATTCTTTTTTGGGCAGGACGACTCAAACTCTCTCCCAGGGCAGTGGTAGTAGAGGACTTGCACCTCCAAGTTTAGAAGGGATCGAGCATGACGTGCGTGTTGTCGGTCTGCACCCAGGTGCTACCAAGACCGAACGTAAAATCTCTCAACCCCAAGCACGTGTGGCGAAAGAGCTTGGGGATGCTGGTCGTTTGGGAGGAGTACGTCGCCAAGTAGTCATAAGGTCGACTGGTTGAATCACAGGAGATTGCCAATACTGCGGTGGTTCTCTGCTCCCCTACCCGACCTCTTCCCACATCAATGCTTTACCGTGGACGGGAGTTCTACTGACGGAATGGTGTAACCAGTAGATCCAACCAAGCCCCAGACTCGGGTTGAATCGGCGCCAAGGGAACAGCACTCACCGATGCGCTGAACCACAGCGCTCGAGCCCTTCGCTCAACGGGTGATCTGGCGTACGCCAAGTCCGATAAGAAGCACACCACAAATGCGGTCGACAGTTCTCTTGGCGTTTTGGTAGGCCTTGGCAATGGTCGCATGCGACAGGACGAGCGCGACCAGTCCGTACCAGCACAGAGCCGTGGCGCCGACTGCCGCAAGCATCGCCAAAAAAGTAGCCGTCGATACATGCGCAGGTGCCGCTGAGGAAAATATAGCGGCGAAGAATGCTATAGATTTTGGGTTCATGGTATTCATGGCGGCACCTTGAAAAAAGGCAGCACGAAGGCCGGTTGATTTAGGCTTCATCTGTGGTTTAGCACCCGCGGTACGCGAAGCAATGATGAGCCTCAATCCAAACCATACCAGGTAGGCGCCGCCGGCGATCTTTACTGCCGCTGCGAGCCATGGGAAGAGCTTGAACACCATGCCGATGCCGAAAATCGCACAAGTGGCCCAAATCAGGTTGACCGCGACGATGCCCATTACGAATGCGATTGCATCAGTACGGCAGCCCGACACAGCCTTATGAACAACGGCAACGAAACTCGGGCCAGGAATCATCACACCTACTGCAGAAACCGTTAACACCGTTACGACAGCCGAAATATCAAACATCGCCATCTCCATCGAAGAAAGCTTCACCCAAGCCAGCTGGTATCTAAACATCCAAGTGTATCGCTGCCAATGATCGTGTCGACCTTCTGCGATTCAACCTCCCCCAGAAGCGATGCTAACACTCCCGGCTGCACGACAGCCATGCTGCCCCACGCGAGACAGCTCCTAGAAGCTGGACAGTCTGTTGATCTCATTGCAGCCCCCCCCGAGGCGGGATCGTCACTTGGCAGCTTCTCATCTGCTGGAACAAAAAAGCTCGGTTACATGGCTTTCACCTTGGCCATCTCACCGTTCCACTCACCGGCGATCACTTCCGTACTGGCTTCCTTCTCGAACGGCGTGTAGACAGCCGTGATCTGAGCATCCTTACTCGCCCCGCCGTACGAGATAACGGTGACGCTTTGTGCCATCGCATTCCCCGCGATTAGCCGCAGCACAGGACACTGGGTTGTTACCGAAGGTATTGAGGTAGCGAGCGGTACGGCCGAACTCTTCGACGACATCAGAGCGCATGACCGCGGCGGCGATCGGCTGACCATTACCCATGGTCACGATATCGGGATCGACGCCGTTGCGCTGGAAGCCCCGAAGATGGGAGCCAGTGCGCCCGAAGCCGGATTGGACTTCGTCGGCGATGTACAGCAGGCCTCCACATCGCAGTCACCGTTATTCCTAAAGGCATCGTCCGGGAAATGATTCGTCGTGCACCAGAATTTGTGCCTAACCCTGAGAGGCTCTTACCAGCTTTATGCAACCGTCGATGATGAACTTCTGGTGCTGGGGTACGGAGGCATCAACGATGCCAGATTGCCCCGACGGTTCAGCGCCTGAGCCAGCTCTACGACTCGATAACAACAGGATAACCGCGAATGCCCCCTAGCCCTTCCAACTCACGAACACGTTGTTGGCATGGGCTCTCACTCAAGCGCACAAGTGAGGCGAGTTTTTAGGATACTAGGCACAAATTCAGGGCCGCATGGCTTCAGCCTCATTCCAGGCTTGAGATTTTTCCAAGGCAAGTCAGCGGGATCCGCCAACATTGGCCCAGGGGCCTTAGCCACTAATACCGCTCGTGCGATCCCTTGGAAGTCAGCCCGGAAATGCACTGAGCTTTTGTTGACCAAAATATCCATTGATTCTGGCTGCACACCCGCAATCCTGTAGAGGTTTCGCTCCAGCATCTGAGCTTTTGTAGAGCTCACTACGACAGTGATTTCGCCAATTCGCAGCGCCGCGACAGGGCCTAATTGAGCGATCATTCCATGCTTCATCGGGCCATCGTAGCGGCATGCGCCATCTGAGAGTGATACGACCTCAAACAATCCGGTCAAGGCATCATCACCTTGCACTCCGCTTTTCCCTCCGAATGACAACTCCAGCTTGGCCCCCACCCCTGCTTGGTGGGCTTGCATCGCAATATCCGGCTCGTACATCAGACCGATGGCTGCATTTTTTGCTCCTGCGCTTATCAGCGCACGCAACATCCCCGCTGTATTTGAATCAGCACCAGCCCCGGGATTGTCCTGAGTGTCAGCAATGACCACAGGCCCGTCCCCACCTCCAACGTCAAGAATACGCATAGCCTCCAGGACTGCTTCCTCGGGCTCCATAAACGGAACCTGCCAGTGAGCTTCATTCATGAGCATCTCGGCATACAATGCCTCCACAGCGCTCGATGCTTGCCTACCATACCCCCAGATAACGGGCCCACATTCACAGAAGTCCGCTGCAGGAAAACCTGCCGCGAAGGAGACTGAATGCACCTGTCCTGACTCATAGTGTGCCACCCGCTCGTACATAGATTTCGCCGGATCAAGCAGCGTGCACATACTATTGATCGGAATCAGGAAAGGAAGGCGGCACACGGTCAAATCGCACTCAGCCTTGGAAAAAAGCTTTTCCAAAAGGTCAGCGCATCGCTCACCAGTTTCGGCCATATCAACGTGTGGATAGGTTCTGAATGCAACAAGCGCATTTGCGGACTCAAGCATCTGTTCGGTGACGTTGGCATGGAGGTCTAGAGATGCAACGACCGGAATACAAGCGCCCACTACCTTGCGGATTCTGGCGAGAAGCTCCCCTTCCCCATCGTCGAAATGCTCAGTGACCATTGCGCCATGCAAATCTAGGTACACAGCATCAAATCCGCCGAGCGATACAGCCTCTAAGATTTCGTTTGCAATGCGCTCGAATGCATCCTCAGTGACATGAGCCGATGGGCTTGCTCCAGCCCACACTACGGGTATTACCGTCCAGCCTCGCTCCTCGGCGGACTTGATGAAACCTCCTGCAGGAATATTTACATCACGAAGCGCAAGAAACTCTTCACCGCGCGGTAACGCAGGGTGACCCTCTCCCCGCTCAAAATTCAGAAATGCAGCTTTAGAAGGCGCGAAGGTATTCGTCTCGTGTTGAAACCCGGCCACTAAAACTTTCTTAGGCTCAGCTGCACTAGTAGTCATGTGACCTCCACAGATAAAATCTTTGAGCGGTATATACAATAAGGTGAAAGTAGCGATCGCATTGAGCGCCACCTTACTTACACCAAGAGTGGTGCGCTGCCACTAAGCAATCACTTGCTTAGGGATGGGAGCTTAATCAGAGAGAGCAAAAGTGCTCCAACAGCTAACAGTCCGACCATCACGTAAAGCCCAGCATGAAGGCTTCCAGTCACTGAAGTTGCCCACCCTATAATCGTCGGGCTGAAAAAGCCGCCCAACAAACCGATGGTATTAACCAGTGCGATTCCACCAGCCGCCACATCCCCTTTTAGGTATTTGGACGGGATAGACCAGAATACTGTGTATGCTGCGTACATCATCATCGTCGCAACAATCATGAAGAGTACTGACGCGACGATGCTGCTAGATAAATAGGTCGCCACACCCAAGCAAATTGCCGCTACTACGGCAGGCACTGCGCTATGCCATCGCCGCTCTTGATGCTTATCGGAGCTTTTACCGACCAAGAACATGCTCGCGATCGCGCCCAAGTAAGGAATGCTGGTCAGCAGACCGATGTGCATGGTATTAGAGACACCATTTTCTTTCAAAATACTTGGCAGCCAGAAGTTGACAGTGTAGATACCACAGATAAGACAGAAGTAGGCGCCTGCCATTACATAGATTCGTGGATCACCAAGTACGTGTTTAAATGAGTGATGCTTCGCCCCTGGCTGGCGAGTATGAGTTTCAAGCAAATCTTTCTCGCTTGGGGAAAGCCATTTGGCAGTATCGGGGCGATCAGCAAGTACATTCCAAACTACGAAGCCCAAGAATACGCAAGGAATACCTTCATAGAAGAACATCCACTGCCACCCGCTGAGGCCCATCATTCCATCGCAAGCAGTCATCAGCAAAGCAGACAAAGGCCCTCCGAGTACGCCTGAAATCGGGCCGGCCATGAGAACAAGTGCCAAGGCTCGTGCCATACGAGCCTCACCATACCAGTAGGTGAGATAGAAAATCATGCCAGGAGCAAAGCCTGCTTCGAAGACGCCAAGCAAAAAACGCAAGCAGTAGAACATTCCAATGCTGTTTACAAACATCATTGCCGCAGAGGTCAACCCCCACAGTATGAGTATTCGAGCAATTGTTTTTCTTGCGCCAACTCTGGGTAACAGTAAATTGCTAGGAATCTCAAACAGTACGTAACCGATAAAAAATATTCCCGCCCCCAGACCGTAAACAGCATCCGAGATGGATAGATCAACTTGCATTTGAAGCTTAGCAAAACTAATATTTTGTCTGTCTAGGCATGCAAAGAAGTAGCAAGCCATCAAAAGAGGGATGATTCGCCAGCTAACCTTACGGTAAAGCTGTTCAGAGGGTATATTGCCTACCGCTATTTTGGCATCGGAGAGAATTGTCATGAAGCTATTCCCGTATGTTCTCCAGCAATGATCGACTGCCGGAAAATACTAATTGTTGTTGTGCCCGATCGTGCTCGGGATGCTTCCATCATGTTTCCCAATGCCCTTACCAGCAAGAGCAACTGCGAGCCGAGACCGTTGCCCAGAAGGCAACACGAGGTTGAAAATGCGTGAGATCAATCAGCGACGTTTGCGTTATTTCTATGAAGTCCTGACACAGGGATCGATTCGTGGCGCAGCGGACAGCTTGAACACCGCAGCGTCCGTCATCACGCGGCAGATCAAGCTCCTGGAGAGTGAGGTCGGAGCAGCATTGTTCGAACGCGTGGCACGAGGTGTCGTTCCGACTGACGCGGCGCAGCACTTGCTGGAGTACTGGCAGGCCTGCCAAGGCGAGCAAGAGCAATTCGAGATGAAGATCCAAGCATTGCAGGGTCTCGAGCACGGCGGTGTGAGAATCGCTGCGAGTGAGGGTTACATCGAGAGCCTTATAGGCGATGTGGTGAGTGATTTTTCTACCGATTACCCACGCTTGGACGTGTGGGTCGATATTCTTCCCGTTAACAGCGTTGTGAGTGATGTAATCGATGGACGCGCTCATATCGGGCTTGCTTACAATCCTCCGGCTCATCCCGACATCGAATATTGTGCAACCGCGCCGCGACCGTTATCAGTCGTTGTACATCCTACACATGAATTGGCCAGCCTCAACCGCCCACTAAAGGCGAAAGACCTTGTCAATCACAGACTGGCTACAATGCCGTCTTCGTACGGCCTTCGGCAACTGGTTCAAATGTTGGAATATTCGGAAAATATAAAATTGAAAACAGGACTCACCACAAACTCTTTGGCGGTACTTAAACAGTTCGTGAAGAAAAGTAATGAGTTCACGTTATTAGGTAAGTTTTCCGTTCAAACAGAGATATCTAATGGCGAACTCATCGCAATACCTATCGAAAATCACCTACTACAGTCTACAAAGGCGCGCATGATGGTGCGTCATGGCCGTCCTCTTACCGCTGCAGCTAACGAATTGAAGAAACGCATGATCGAACGCATGCGGATCTTCGCCTAGTAATGCAGAATGAATCGCCCCGGACTCTCTAAACACCTTGCAAGCTCATTGTGTAAAGCTTTTAAAACTCTATCGGTGAAAGCTGATTGTTAAAATCATGGCGGCGTTTTACGTTGTAGAACATCTCAATGTAAACGAACATATCGCTACGAGCATCTTTTCGCGTGCTATAGATTTTTCGCTTGATCCGTTCCCGCTTAAGAAGCTGAAAAAAAAATGTTGGGTTCATGGAGCGCTTATGAAGAAAGGTCGCGCAGGCAACAGCACTTTCGGTTGGCCAGTTCACTTTGCCGGCGCCGCGCGGGTACTGGATTTCAACGCAGATATTTGATGATGCTGCGTGCGAATTTGCTACGGCCAGCTGCATGGGTAACTGAATGAATGCAGGTAGCAGCCCCGTGCTTTTCTGCACTTTCCTACGAATCCATTTGTGTACGAAGTTTGCGTTGAGGCTATGGCTGAGCGCGATGCTGGCAATTGAAGCTCCGGGCTCAACACACTCTTGAATGACCTGGGCTTTTAAGAACTTGGAGTAGAAACGGCGTTGTGGAATGCATGAAATACCCGCTTAAAAGGCTAGAACTGGTGTCCACTTAATTTTAAGTGCACACCATGTCCTGGCCTTGCGGGGCTGGGTAGATGACTTGGCCGGACGCATACATCAAAACGACAAACCAAGCTATTCAAAACAAGCAAACCTTAGGAACTTACCCATTAATCGCTTCAGAGCCGACACTTAAGCTAGCGGACTTGCGCCGATTTCGAGAGTAAAGACCCGCTAAAAGCAAGAACCAAATTGGCATTATAGATAGAGCCTGAGCCGTATCTGGTTCAAGCGCTAATAAGATTAGGATGAAGACGAAGAACAACAGGCACAACCAACTCATGACAATTCCGCAGGGCATCTTAAAATCAGAGCTTTTGTGCAACTCAGGATTACGCTTACGGTAGATGAGGTACGCAACTACGATCATAGACCATACAAAAATAAACAAGATCGCGGAAATTGTAGTAAGGATAGTGAATGCGGTCATCACTTCAGGGATGATGAACAATAAGCCTAAACCGATGAGCATACACAGGCAGGAAAAAATCAAACCGAAGACAGGCACTGAAGACTTGGAAAGCTTCTGGAATAACTTTGCACCTCGCCCGTTAGCTGACAGACTAAAGAGCATACGGCTTGTGGCGAAAACACCGCTATTTGCCGCTGACATAGCTGACGTGATCACAACCAGATTTATGATCCCAGCAGCTGCTGGAAGACCAGCAAGTATAAACAGCTGAACAAATGGACTTTTATCTGCGGCAATTTCCCCCCAGGACGAGACTGATATAATGCAAGTGAGAGAAAGCACATAGAAGAACAAGACTCGCGCGGGTACCGAGTTGATCGCACGAGGCAGGGTGACCTTCGGATTTTTTGTTTCTGCAGCAGTGGTTCCGATCAACTCAATACCAGCGAATGAAAATACTGCAATTTGAAAACCTGCAAAAAATCCAGTTATCCCATGAGGGAATACAGCACCTTCTTCTAACAAGTGAGAGAGCGATGCGGTAACACCGACGGGTGATACGAAAGATATACTGACCATGATAAAGCCGGTTACGATTAACGCACCGATTGCGACAACTTTAATCAGCGCAAACCAAAACTCCATTTCGCCAAAAAGTCGAACTGCAACCAAATTGATTGACAGTAGGACGGCTAATACACCGAGCGCTGGTATCCAGGTTGGGAGTTCAGGATACCAAAAGCGAAGGTAACCGCCGATAACGGTGCAGTCTGCAATAGCGACGACCACCCAGGTCAACCAATACGACCAACCAATAAAATAACCTGCCCATGGGCCAATGTAGTCGCTACAAAAATCAGTGAACGAGTTGTATTTTAGATTTGAGAGTAGCAACTCCCCCATAGCTCTCATCACAAAAAATAGAAAAAAACCGATAACCGTATACGTCAGTATGATCGAAGTCCCTGAAACACCAATAGTCTTTCCGGAACCCATAAACAGTCCTGTCCCGATAGCGCCGCCTATCGATATTAACTGTATATGACGGTTGCTCAGCCCACGTCGAAGTTCGTCGCCACCTTCAATTTCTACAGTTTTCATAGCTTCGCCTTACGATAGTTGTATTTGTTAGAATTCAGCTTGGCAGTCTTATGCTTTCTTGTGCCCAGACACATGAGTGCCGAGCACGACTCTAATCCGTGAGCTCCATGGCGCTTCAATATTTATAGCAATAACAACATCAAGAGAACCAACTGCTCCTTGGATCATAAAAAAAGCACTGGACGGGGTGACCAAACCATATCCAATGCTAAAGACCTAACCAGATTATATTTACCCGCTCAATTAAGCTTATTTATACAAATCACCTTTGGTTGCGTCATATCTTCATATGCGAAGCGGACACCCTCTCGCCCTAAGCTCCCATATTTGAAACCACCAAAAGGCATTGCATCAAATCGATAGTCGGATGAGTCGTTAATCATGATTCCACCCGCCTCAATTCGGCGAGCAGCGGACAAGGCTTTGTTCAGGTCGTTGGTGAAAATTCCTGCATGCAAACTGTAGTCTGGCTCATTTGCAAATGCGATGGCTTCATCTAAACCTGTAACAGGCTCCAAAACTACTACCGGAGCAAAAACTTCGTTACACCACAGTAGCGAATTGTGACTTACATTTTCAAGCACTGTAGCAGCGTAACAGGCACCTTCCCGAAGATGTCCACACAACAGTTTTGCACCCTGCTGTAAAGCTTCACCTACTACTTTTTCTGCGTTCATCGCGGCTTGAGCACTGATCATTGGGCCAACATCTGTACTCTCCAACGCTGGGTTGCCAACTACCAGTTTCGAAGATAACGCAACGAAACGTTCGCGAAACTCTTCATAAATGGTCTCCTGGATCAGCAACCTCTGTGCGCCAATGCAGTTTTGTCCAGCAGCCCAGAAGGCACCCGAGACGCATGATTCGACTGCTGCCTCAAGATCGCAATCCTCCAATACGATCACTGGCGCGTTACCGCCCAGATCCATTGCTAGTTTCTTCAAACCGGCACCACGCGCAATGTGCTCGCCTGTTACGAAACCGCCAGTAAAAGAGATCATCCGAACCTCACGGGAGGCAACCAGTGCTTTCCCCAGTTCAGCGCCACCTGTTGCTACTGTGACCACCGATTGTGGCAGCCCGGCCTCAAACAAGTAATCCACCAACTTGATCGCAGATAATGGGGCAAGCTCAGACGGTTTTAGAATCACGGCATTCCCACCCGCGATTGCGGGGCCCAGCTTATGTGCGACCAGGTTCAGCGGATCGTTGTAGGGTGTAATTGCGACAATCAATCCCAACGGTTCCCTGGAAAACCAGCCTTGACGGGATTCGGAACCTTCGTATGCGTCAAAAGGCAGCACCTCACCAGCGTTGCGCCTAGCCTCGTCAGCAGAGAGCCTGAGAGTGTTGACGCATCTTTTGACTTCTTTTTCTGCCTGTTTAACTGTCTTGCCAGCTTCTTGAGTAATCAACTTGGCAAACGATTTTGCATCTCGCTCAATATTTTGCGCAGCCAGCTCAAGTATTTGCGAACGACGATAACGAGGCAGGGCTGCACAGATCTGCACGCCGATTCTGGCCTGTTCAAGAAGCATTTTTACGTCTGCTGCGTGAACCTCTTTTACTGTACCTATAATGCTTCCATCAAAAGGATTGAATACTTCAATTTGGTCACAGACATTTGCAATAGCAAGGTTTGAATTAGCCATCTCTAGTCCTTCCTATTTCTTGTAAGCTGTATGAATGTTGATGATATCGGAAAGGAGTGCAAACGCTGTTTCGATTCTTCCTGCGCCTGGCCCCGAGACAGTGACTGCACCCAAGAGCTCGGTATTGAACGAAATTGCGTTAGTGGCACCAGAAATTCCAGCTAGTGGATGTTCGCTGCTCAAAAGCTTCGGCTCAACGGTGCCAGAAACCGAGCCATCAGCGTTGCGTTTAGCAGAGCCAATAAGTTTCCAGTGCGAATTATTTTGACGTGCGTCATCAATATCGTTGGCAGTCAGACCGGAGATTCCGACGCAGCTAACGTCACTAATACTTAGTTTTGCACCAAGCAGTTCGTTCGCGAGAATTACCACCTTCAAACGAACATCGTAGCCTTCAACATCTGCCGTAGGATCCGCTTCGGCATATCCCAGTTTTTGGGCTTCAGCTACAGCTTCAGAAAATGCTAGCCCACTTTCCATACGCGTCAGAACGTAATTAGAGGTGCCGTTGAGAATGCCTTCGAAGCCTACGATTTCACTTCCAGCCAACGACTGCTTAGCGAGCCGAATGACAGGAGTACCGCTCATTACTGATCCTTCATACTCAAAGGCCATATTATTCTTAAGCGATAGCTCTTTGATTGTGGCAGCATGAATGGCGATTGGCCCTTTGTTAGTGGTTACGACATGTTTGCCACCCTCCAGTGCCCAGCGACAGAAGGTGGTCGCAGGCTCACCATCGATAGGGTTGGTAAAAGTCGCTTCCGCAATGATGTCTGCACCCGAATTTTTGATGACCGTTTCGTTAAACGCTTCGACGGTACCACCTGGGATTTGCGCTAGTGCTCCTTTAGTTGCTGGCAAGCTCACCAGCGCACCAGCGTCCAACCCGTCGCGATTGATTACAGAGCCGAGGAAAAGGTCAGTGACACCGACAATTTTCAGGGTAAAACCCAGACTCTCTTTCCAAGACGTATTGCGCTCTGAAATGAGTTGAGCCAAAGCCCGGTTAACACCACCAAAACCTACCAGTGCTATTTTGTATTCCGTCATTTCTTGTTATCTCCGATCCGTTAGGTTAGCTATGGCCCCTAGCTTAGGACGGAGGTGCTGGCAGTAAAATATGCCGAAAAGCATTATTTTTTGAGCGTTTTGACTGTTCCGTCGCCAAAATGGCCAGCCGCAAAGAGCCAGATCCATCGGCTCTTTAGGGTATTCACATCCTTAGATAACGTTCAGCAGAACGAAAGAAGTTATTGTGTTTTCCACGCCTGGCATCGCAGAAATTTCGTTCCAAACTTTGTGTACGCGCTCTGGGCTGGAAGCACCGACACGTACCATCAAGTCATACTCACCACTCATGACTTCACACTGAAGGACTTCCGGCATTTTTCTCAATGCTTCCAGTACTTCTGTCCCACGCATGCGGTCATAGCGATAGACAAACATGACAGCGTTTATGAGTGAAGATGGTGTCTGCCCCTCCGGTCTACGTAAGGTATATCCTTGTATCGCGCCGTCGCGCTCCAGCCTTTCAATGCGTTGGCGTACAGCATTTCTCGATAGGTTAACTTTTATAGCAAGCTCTGCATGGGTAGCCCTGCCATTCAGAGTCAGCTCTGCGATTATGCGTTCATCGAGTGAGTCAAGAACTCGTTTCACTTATTCACCCGCTTATCTACTTTGTTATTTTTCAGATGCTGCTGAGCACTTGATTTATAGTGCCAACGTCGTCTGGGTTTATTCGATACAATCTTAGTGAGCAGCTACTCTGTACAGGCGTTACCTTCGGTATAGGTACGATGCCAAGCTTAGCAAGTAGTATAGCCGACTTTATTGGTGAAACCTCCCCGAGAGTGACCATCGGAGCCACCATGCTGCGTCTATAGAGTCTAGCGGCGAGCACCCCCGTCGCCGTGTGCGGGTCAATTATATAGCCAGTATCGTGATGCATGCTCTTTATCTCCGCTAAGGTTTCTTCATCGCTTACGGAGTAAGAGTCAATAATCATTCGTGCTTGCAGCCATAGCTTATTGTCTATGACCATTTCTCCGTTTTCCTCAAACTCCTCCATCAGCTTACTCACAGCAACGGAATCCTTACCATAGAGCTCCCATAGTAATCGTTCCAGATTTGAAAAAACCGAAAGATCCATTGCAGGAGATAAACTCCTATCAGACTTGATTCTGGAATAATGATTTTTCAAAAACAATTGATGCAAAGCATCATTACGATTGGTAGCAACAATCATTTGAGTGATCGGCAACCCCATTTTCTGCGCAATGTACCCTGCATAAACTTCAGAAAAGCTTGATGCCGGAACACTGAACCCAATAGTTCTTTGCCCCCCACTGAGTTGAAGTGTGGCATAGAAGTAGAAAACCAACTGCGCCATGACATTAACCCAATTACTCGAATTAAAGCTAACTGCCGTGTAATTTGACTGCCAATTTCTAAACAGTTTCGAGACAATCATTTGACAGTCATCAAAGCTCCCATTTACTGCGAAGCGATAAAGGTTAGGATGGTCTGACGCATGCAATCGCATAATCTGCTCATCTGGAGAACCCGATTCTGGAAAAAATGCAACAACAACCGAACTTTGACTATTCTTAAAAGCTTCAATGGCGGCAAGTCCAGTGTCTCCATTCGTCGCCCCTACAATCAGTGCCCGGCGCTTCCGTTTTGCAAGGAAGTACTCCACAAAACGGACTTGCAACTGGGCTGAAAAATCTTTCGAAGAGCGAGTCGGCCCGTGAAACAACTCAAGTACCCATTCATTCCTATCGACCTGTTGTAAGGGCGCAATAGTGCGATGATCGAATTCACTATAAGCATCTTTAAGAAGCTGCTTTAGATCCTCTTCTGGGATCGTCTGACCAACGAATGGCTTTATAACTCGAAAAGCCAGTTCGTCATAGGTGAGCATCGACCAATTCGCTATCTCCTGAGCACTAAACTCCGGTGGAGCACTTGGCATATACAATCCACCATCCTCAGCGACTCCAGATAGTACAACCGTTTCAAAGTCAGCCTTGGTAGCAGAATTGCGGCTACTTACGTATTGCATTATTAACTCCACCTACTGTTTTTGAATGCTAACCTATCTGATTTTGGGCTTATCTTGAGGGAGCATTTCGTCCGCTTCGATCGCCTTAGCCGACCCGCTGCTAGTAGCTTACCCCAACGTTCCAAAGACTCACTACGATGCAGGGAAGATGCTGGACAGAAGCGATTCCTCCGCACTGTACCCTTTGGAACCTGGCGCTTGAATACTAGATTAGGACGTGTCTCAAACTTAACAAATATAGCGCTTCGCTTTATTTTATGGTCGATCTGACCAATTTTGATCGATTTGACATAAAAAACTTCAAATACTAGTGCAAATTGTAATTATCGGATTAGCTGTCTGATCCAATATATCTCATTTATCAGCACCAGCTCGTAAGCTTAGCCAGCTGGTCATGCTGGCAGCCATGTAATGAAAAAAATCCCTTGAACAGACTGTGTGAAAACGCACTGGAGACCAGCACAACAAACGCCCCTACTAGTGCGGGGCGTTTGTTTTTGTGCGGACGACAAACGAAAACGCCCTTCAGTCTATTAGCGCCATCAATTGGCGGGCCCCGATTACACTAATTGCACGTTTTAGGTTGTAGGCATTCACTGCCAAGGCGATTTCCGCTCTCGCTCCCTCCAGTTGACGCAACAGGAAGCGAGAGTCGCCAAACACCCATTCAGGTTGCCGAAGGGGTGCTCAACGTTGGATCTTCGGTTGGCCATTATATGCGGCTGGGCCAGCACTATTGCTCCATTCGCTCAACGCTTCCTCATTGGCATGGTGTGAGACGTAGCTGCGCTGAGCGCCAGTGATTGAGATTTGAGTGGGCAGGTAGCACAGTCGTTGCATCTGCCTGTTAGATCCGATCGCCCTTGTCGCGCTGTTTGAGCTATCACCACTTGCACTGCGGTAAAACCGGACGAAGGCCCGGCACGTCGCCTCAAAGGCGAGTTTATTGTTTTTACGAAAGTCGGCGATGTTCTTGACGTCGGGCTTAAGCCGGTTAATCAATCACATCACTTCGATGTTGCGCATGCACTCGGCTTTGAGACGCTGCGATGAGCGAATCCGGCGAAACTAGCCGTAGAGGCAGAGTTTGAGCTGGTCGGCACGATCATAAGAGGGGTGCCCCGTGCTTTTGGCCAGCGTTTTATCAAAGCCCAGTTGAACCAGATCCAACTTTGATGTGTAGATCGTTTGGCGTCTGCCGTGAAGCGGTGCTGGCTCAGCAGGTCATCCACGCCGATGAACGCCGGTGCAGATGCTGGCACCTGGCAAGCAGAAAACGCTGAGAGCTTGTGTCTTTGCCTACTGCAACATGCCGCTCTCGGCGTTCAAAGCCGTGGTCTATGACTTCAGCCCCAGCCTTGCTGGTGAGCACGCGCCCAATTATATAGGCTTGTGGAACGGCAAGTTGGTGTGAGACGACCATCGGGGCTCTACTTGCCAAGCTGCGAGAGTTGATCAAGACCAACAAAACAATACGGCAGGCTAACTTGATAGGTTTGCTCAACCCGGTTCTACGAGGCTGGGCGAACTATCACAGTCATGTCGTCACCAAGAAGATCTTCAACCCTGGGGCTTGGGACTAGTAGCCGGCGCACTGATCGCACGACAGGTCGCAAAGCGGCTGCCCAAGGTTCATTTTGGCTACCTCATCGCCTCCGGATACATGGGCTACTTGTTATGGACCCAGGGCTTGTCCAGCTCCATCGCCCTGGCTAACACCGATACCAACAGCCCTATTAACGTCATTTATCAACTGACCGGCATGACGTTCCCTTTCAGCCTCACGATTTTCCAGCCCTACAGCTGGATTTCCGCTGCTTCACGCATTGCGGAGTGTCTAAACATTATCACGGCGCCCACGCCCGAGCTAAAACCATGAGGCATGAACCAGCGCCTCGCCTGATAAGAAACCAGGAAGATTCGCAACGTTAGGTTACAATATCGGCTCCAGCCTGCCCCCCAGGGGCCGATATCACTGTTGGCAAGGAACTTTTCGCGTGTCTGCTTGCGTCTGTTGGATGCTGCGGCAGTGTTGTTCGACAAGGCGTTCCGATATCTGACCCGTATCCCGGCTCAACGCGTTCATCAACAGATCTGCGAATATTTCTCTGTCCCTTCCGCTGAAGACTGTCCCGGTATCCGAATCCCATGGAGTGATGAATTTGGTCCGATGATTGAGGACGGCGTTCGTTGTGCGGAGAGCTGGCTTGACGATTCATCACTACCGCTATGGTGGGCACTGGCGCAGAACCGAAAACGTCATTGTCTAGGGGACTCTCTGGAAGCTTTTGAGGCCGGTTTTCTGCTGTGTTTGCAGCAGAGTCTGATCAACTTTCGTGAAGCCGCTGCATCCCGACCAACCAGTTTTGATGCTTAAGGTTGTATTTGACGTTTGAGATCTGAATTAACCGCTCAGGCCACTAGACGTTGATTGTTCGGGTGTATGCATCGCGGGATGCCACCTGCAGATTTAACAGCAGGCACCAAGGCCGAAAACACTGGGCATCTCGCCCGCAGCGGCCGGAAAGGCGAGAAACATCGGTGCTCAGCGAGCTACCATCCCAGCGGCTTGTTCGGTAGCCTCCGTAGTACGCGTTGCGAGTTTACGAACCTCGTCAGCCACGACAGCGAAACCGCGCCCAGCCTCTCCTGCGCGCGCAGCCTCAATAGCCGCATTTAGGGCCAGGAGATTTGTCTGACTTGCGATGCCCTGTATCGTACCTACAATTTGCGACAACTGGGCGATGTTGGTTTCCAAAGTCCGCTGATGCCTAACCTCTGCGTCTCTCAACTCTTTCTGCTCGTGCTGCAGATGGACGTCCACGAGAGCGCCAACCACGTGAAGTGGAGAGCCAAGCGGATCGCGCCGGGTCTGACCGCGACCCCTGAACCAACGATAATCGCCACTTTTCATCTTCAACCGATACTCGATGTCGAATGGAGTCTTTCCTGACTTATCATTCAAGTGAGCAACGAAAGCGTTGAGGCTTCGGTCTTTATCATCCGGATGCAGCCTAGAAACCCAGCTATCCAAAACATCTGGAAACTCTTCAACAGTTTCAAAGCCGAGCAGTCTTCGGAACTGAGGCGACCACCAGAAGGGGTTTTGTGCATTCACAGGATCTCCGGCGATCACTTCCATATCCCACAATCCATCGGAGAGCATTTCTCTAGCAAGTTCAAACCTGGTGATGATGACGTCGTGTTCCTGATCACGTTCCAACTGATCATGAATATCCCTTAGCGAGCCAGCTACTCGGATCGGAGTTCCTCGCTCGTCACGAAGTGTTTCACCTTGAGCGTGGAACCATCGATAGGAACCGTTCTTCATTGCGAGCCGGTACCTTATCTTATATGGCGTGTTCCCGGACTTGTCGTTGAGATGACGAGCAAAGGCGTCGAGTGTACCCTGCTTGTCCTGTGGATGAATGCGATCCGCCCAACTGGCCAAGACATTTGGGAAATCACGTTCGTCACTAAACCCCAAAAGGTTTCGAAATTGCGACGACCACCAAAAGCTGTTCTTCGGATTAACGGGGTCGCCAGCAACAACATCCATGTCCCAAAGGCCCTCACTAGCAGCCCGATTCACTAAGTCGAATCTGATTTCATGGGCTAAGGCAGAAGCTGTTGACTCGCGAAGTAATTCACGAGCAGCTTCAAGCTCGTATTCAAGTTGGCTAATGCGCGATTGGGACTCACGATTTGATGATTCGAGAAACTCCCAGGCATCAAGGATTGATGGGGCCTCTTTGCAACCGTTGACCTGAGGTACCTTCCCGCTCCTGATAGCAGCTATTAACTGCTGAAGGGCAAAACGGTCACGACGCAAGAATGGAAAAGGGGGCATGGTATGAGACTCAATAAACGTTACGGGCACATTGATAAGGGGCAAGGTAAAACAAAACGATCGCAGCCTATGGCTGTTCCTACGTTGGAACGCGTACGCCTGAGGCTGCCGAAGGCTGCGATCTTTTCAGGGTTTAGAAGTAATACCCAATGTTCATGTACAACTGGTTTTCCCACTGGTTGCTGCCACCTGCCCCCAGACTCTGGGTGTAGCTGCTGCCACCGATGTACGGATCGTTCTTACCGTATAGCCACTCCGTGGCGATCCACAGTTTGCTGACGGAGAACGATGTGCCGAAAATCATCCGCTGCGAGGTCTTGAAGTCGTCGTCGGATTTGTCGAAGGCGCTGTAGTTGGCGTACAGCTTCACGCCGCTGATCTGATCGAACAGGTACTTGCCGCCAACGTCGTAGCTCACGTCCGCCACGTAAAGGTTGCCGCGACTGGCGACGTTGAAGGTGCCGTCGAAGCCGCCGAGGGTCACCAGTTCATCGGTGCCGGGATTGCGCGGGGACATCTGCTGCCGCGCCGCTTGCAGTTGCACGCCCCATGGACCGTTCTTGCCGATGTAGTGCACGGCCACGGCATTGCGCCGGCCGTCGTTGTTGGTGTCCTGGTTCTCCAGGGTCGAGGTCAGGCCGGAGATCCCGACTTCGGATTTCCACGGCCCCAGGTCCAGCGCCTTGGCCACCCGCAGCACCACCGTATTGCGCTCCTGGTTGTTGCTGCCATCGGCGACGTAGCTGTCGGCTTCAGACACCACGCTGGAGTAAGTATCACCCTTGCTGGTGCCTTTACCCTGCCATGCAGGGCGCAGGTAGTAGCCGGCCTGGATGTTCCAGTCGCCACTTTGCTGAATGTACTTGGCACCGATTTCTGACAGGTCTTCCAAGCCCACGACGTTGCCGAGGGTCTCGAAGAAGGTGCTGCCGAAGTATGGCTGCAAACCGAACGGCACCTGATTCAGGCCGACCTGGACCTGCTGGTCGGGGTTGAACTTGTAGCCGATCCACGCCGATTCGGCGAACTGGATGTCACCGACATTCTTTGTGTACTGATAAGGATAGGCCCGCCCATAGAAGCGATATTTGGCCGCTCCGATCCAGGTGTCAGAATTAAACTTGGCGCTGAGAAACGCGGTGTCGAAGTTGAACTTCTGGATGTCACGATCCGGGTCATAATCCCAGCGCGCACGGACCGCGCCGCCGAGGTCAAGGTTGTCGGTCACCTGAACCGCCATGGCCGGTGCCGCAAAAGCGCCGAGCAGCGGAATTAGAGCAATGGAACGGATAGCACGAGGGGTGGTTGTGCGCACAGTGATACTCCCGATTTTCTGATTATTGTTGGGAACAGCAGCCCGGGCCGCAGCGAACGCTGCGACATGAGTAAAGGGTTATAGAGTCATTTGGCTTGAGGTCGGATCAGCCTTCCAATGCCCGCCTTCCATTGTTGGAGCCGGTTGGTCTGGAAGGTATTACTGCAAAATCCTACTCTGCCGACTTCAACCGTAACCGGCTTCGATGGGACAAGCCTGCCTGCAATGCAAATGCAACGATCACAGTCGAGGGTGCGGAAAAGCTGCTCAGGCCAGGGCCGGAGAACATCAGTGCCAGTCCCAATGCGGTGGCGCCAAACCAGGCGCTCAAGCCCGCCGAATTGAACGCTTTCACCCGTTCGAGCGCCGCCACTTCACTGCGTCCGTAAAGAATCTGCGCCAACGCCACACCCACCCAGGCCACCACGAAAATCCCCTGATAGGCCAACGCTTTAAGTAAGTAAGTAAACACGTCCGCGAGCATCAGGCCGTACACGATCACCCCAACCGTCAGCGCCCACATCAAGTACGAACCGCGGATGCCAAAGCGGGCAAAGAACGCCTGCATGTTCATCGTCGCCAGATAGTAATTGGCCGTGTTGATCCGGGTTTGCGTGGCCCAGACAAACAGCAACCCCCACAAGCCCATCAACTGTAAAATTGCCATCACCACCGAGACTTCGTTCAGCGCGCCTTCGTGGGGAATGCTGCTGACCAGGTAGATGCCCGCCGCGCCGTTAAGTAGAAACGTCACCGCGTAGAACGGCATGCCGAAGTTCCAGCGGCCGTGATACTCGGCGTCTTTAGGCTTGCCGAAACGGGCGTAGTCGAAGGTGAACAGCATCAACACCCAGATGCCCATGTACGCAACAAAGCAATCCCACCAACCGAAGGCACTGGGGGTTGCCGGGCCGAAATCCAGCCATTGCGGCTGGTAGCCATAACGACTGATCGACAGCCCCACCGCCACCAGCAAGCCACCCAGGTACACCGGCAGCAACACGCCGTTGAGCTTGTCCAGCCAGTGCTGCACGCTGCCCAGGATCATCGGCACGCTGTACAGCACCACCAGCAACGCGGCCAGCGGGAAGACCAACTGCGGATACAGGTGATTGAGCGCCACGGCGATCACCGAGCCTTCGAATACTGCGTAATAGATGGCCGTCGAGAAGAAGATCAAAGTCGCCAGGCACGCCCCGGTGCTGCCGAACAGCAACCGTGAAAACAACGCCACCGACAAACCGCTGCGGATGGCGAAGCGACTGAGCACCGAGTTGACCAGGCCGTAGCTGATCACCGACAGCACCATGCCGATCAGGGCATTGCGGGCGCCGTACGACAACGCCAGCGATGCGCCGACCACGATGTAGAACATTGCACTGCAGACCGCCCACCAGGCCATGGTCAGGGACAGCCGCCCCATGCGTGCGTCGGCGGGAACGGGGTGATTGGCCGGGTCTTGCCCGGTTTGACTCGATTGCGATAAAGCAGCCATATGCGTGAACTCCAAAACCAGTCAAAGGTTGAAGCGCGGGCAGCCGTCACCGCACTGAAGTGCGACGTTGGCTTGCCGTTTAGCATTACCCGCGCGATGCGGCGGGCAGAATCAGGAAGGGAACAGCTTGCTCAGGCAGCTGAGTTTTTTCTTATAGGAACGTCGCGCTTCCAGCGCCTCTTCGAGGGTCACCGCGACAAAGCGGGCCTTCTGGTTGGGTTGCATCTGGCCGATCAGGTCGAGGTCGGCGCTGATCACCGTGCCAATCATCGCGTAGCCGCCACCGGACACGGCGTCGCGGTGCAACACAATCGGTTCGAGCCCGGCCGGGACCTGAATCGAGCCGATCGGGTAGCAACTGTCGACGATGTTCGATGGATCGGAACCGGCGCCGAACGGTTGCTCTCGCGGCTTAAAATTCAGCGCGCTGCCGCCCTTGAAGCGATAGCCGATACGGTCGGCTTCAGAGCCGACCGTCCACGGCTCGGCGAAAAAGCTTTTCGCCGCCGATTCGGTCAAGCGGTGGTAGTACAGACCGGGCACCACCCGCAGGGTGATTTCGCCACCCAGCGCCTGGCGCAATGCCATGGGCAAACTGGCCCCTGCGCGGCTCTTGCCCCTGGCGATACCGATCGGCAATTCGTCGCCCGCGATCAACCGACGCCCCTGAAAACCGCCCAGCGCGCCGAGCGCATAGGTCGAGCGACTGCCAAGTACGATCGGCACATCAATGCCACCGGCCACCGCCAAATAAGCTCGGGCACCGGCCTTCGGAAAGTCAAAGCGCAACACTTGCCCGGCCTTCACCGCGAACGCGGTGTCGTGGTGCATTTCCACGCCATCGACCCGTGCCGTCATGAGCGCGCCGCAGACCGCCACCAGTGCATCCTGCTGAAACTCCAGCTCCGGTCCAAGCAACGTGCATTCCAGCGCCGCCGAACCAGCCGGGTTACCAACCAGTTGATTGGCCGCGCTCAAGGCGTATTGATCGAGCGCACCGGAAGGTGGAATGCCCAAGTGGTAATAAC
This sequence comes from Pseudomonas sp. SCA2728.1_7, assembly GCF_018138145.1. Classification (NCBI taxonomy): domain Bacteria; kingdom Pseudomonadati; phylum Pseudomonadota; class Gammaproteobacteria; order Pseudomonadales; family Pseudomonadaceae; genus Pseudomonas; species Pseudomonas sp. SCA2728.1_7. The sequence goes on from NZ_CP073104.1 coordinate 2,107,984, forward strand.
CTTCGCGGCCCAGGTCCTGCACCGAAGTCGCGAGGCCGGGTTTGAGGATCTTGATCATGCCAACACCTCCTGTAGCGACTTGGGATAGCCGACGGGATCGGCCAGAAAGGCATCCAGGGAAAATTCTACCGGCCGGATCCGCAGATCGAAGCGCCCGGCTTCCACGTCGGCCACCGCCTGATCATAGGCCTCACGGTCCATCGGTTTGAATTGCACGATGTCGCCCGGACGGAAAAACACCATGTGCTCCTTGAGGTACGCCAGGTTCTGCTGCGGGTCGTAGATCGGTGCCGGCGTGACGCCGAACATCTGGTAGCCGCCGGCACCGCGCACCGAGTAGATGCAGCCGAAGCAACCGCCATGCCCCAGGGTCAACTTCGGCGTGTCGGTGCGCGGTCGCAGGTATTTGGGCACCTGTAACTGACGCTCGCGCTCGACCATCTGGAACATGAACGGCAGACCCGCGACGAAGCCGACCATAGAGACAAACCACGGCGCACCACTGTGGGCGGCGATGAACGCATCGACGTCTGCCAGGCCGTTAATTCGCGCGGCGTATTCCAGGTCCGTGGCGCTCGGGTCTTGATGACGGTCGCGAAAACGCATCAAGATTTCGTGGGTCCAGGGGTCGTTATAGAGCACCGGAATCTCGATGATCCGCGTCTGCAACGTGCGCTCGGCGACGGCCCCGGCCTCGGCGATTTTTACCGCTTCGAGCAAGCTGTGTGGGGCGATGCGATCCGGGTCAAAACGGATCTGAAATGACGCGTTGGCCAAACACACATCGAGCACACCATCGAGCGCCAGACGTTCGACTGCGCGGGTAACCGCCATGCCTTTGAAGAAGGCTTCAAGGGACATGCTGTCGCTGACTTCGGCAAACAAATGTTCATCGGCGCCGAAGCTGTAGCGGATTGGAGTGCTCATGCTTGACCTCCACGGCCACGCTCGGCCAACCAGGTTTCCAGGGTGCCGGTGTGGAAGTCGGCGCTGTGCAACCACGGTTGTTCCAGCAATTCGCCGTGCAGCGACAAGGTGGTGGCCATGCCGGAGAGCGTGGTGTGCTTCACTGCCAGCCGTGCGCGAGTCAAGGCCTCGGCACGATCACGACCATGGACAATCAGCTTGGCCAGCAGCGAGTCATAGTACGGCGGCACGCGGTAGCCTTGATAGAGATGGGTGTCGACCCGAACGCCCTCGCCTTGCGGCCAGATCAACGATTCGACCAGACCGGGGCTGGGGAAGAAATCCCGCTCCGGGTCTTCGGCGTTCAGGCGCATTTGCAGGGCGGCACCATTGAGCTGGATGTCGCTTTGCTTGAAGCCCAGCGGCTCGCCACCGGCAATGCGCAACATCGCCTGAACTAGGTCGATGCCGGTTATCAGTTCACTGACCGGATGCTCGACCTGAATCCGCGTGTTCATCTCGATAAAAAAGAACTCGCCGGTCACGTCATCATATAGGTATTCCAGTGTGCCGGCGCCCTTGTAGCCCAGGGACTCGGTGAGGCGCACGGCGCTGGTGCAGAGCGTCTCGCGTTGCTGCGGGTTGAGGGCCGGCGATGGCGCTTCCTCGAAAATCTTCTGCCGACGACGTTGCAACGAACACTCACGCTCAAACAAGTGCACCGCGTGCTGACCGTCGCCCAACACTTGAACTTCGATGTGCCGTGCGCGGCTGATGAAGCGCTCCAGGTACACCGCGCCGTTGCCGAACGCAGCCTGGGCTTCGCGCTGGGATCGGGGGAACTCTTCAGCCAGTTGTTCGGCGTTTTCCGCCAGGCGAATACCCCGCCCGCCACCGCCGGCCGAGGCTTTGATCAACAGTGGAAAGCCAACGGCTTCGGCGGCCTTGAGCGCCGATTCGACATCGAACAGTTCACCGGGCGAACCGGGCACCACGGGCACGCCCGCTTCCTGCGCGGTGCGCCGGGCTTCGGCCTTGTCGCCCATGCGCCGGATCGTCTCCGGGCTCGGGCCGACGAAAATGGCCCCGGCCGCCAGCACCGCCTCGGCGAAGTCGGCGTTTTCCGAGAGAAAGCCATAACCCGGATGGACCGCGTTGGCGCCCGTGGCTTTCAGGGCGCCGAGCAATGCCTCGACGTTCAGGTAACTCTTGTCAGCGCGGGCCGGACCGAGAAGGTGCACCTCGTCGGCCATGCGCGCCGCCCGGGAATCGACGTCCGCTTCGCTGCACGCGGCAACCGTGGGAATCCCCAGTGCTTTGGCAGCACGGATAATCCGCACAGCGATCTCGCCACGGTTGGCGACCAGCAATTTTTGAATGGCTTGCGTCATGATCGCGCCCTCACTCGTCGTCGAGTGTTGCGACGACTTGACCCGGTTCCACCGGATCACCGTCTTCCGCCAGGAATGCGCTGAGGCGACCGGCCGTCCCGGCGGTCAGTTCGGAAAACTGCTTCATAACCTCGATCAAGCCAATCACCGTGTCGGCGCTGACCTGCGCGCCGACCTCGACGAAGTTCGCCGATTCAGGGGTGGCTTTGCGGTAGAAGGTCCCCGGCAACGGGGTGATTACAGTGTGTTCGGCCATGTCTGTTCCTCTTGGAATAGTTGTAGAAAGGCAGGCAAAAATGAATCGGTGTGCAAACCTGGCGTCTGCGTGCCAGGCGTTTTCGTCTAATATCAGCGCGGCGCGCGAACCTTGATCCCGGCGCCATCGAGCGCATTGCGGGTGGCTTCGACCAACGCCAGCGCGCCCGGTGTGTCGCTGTGCAAACAGATGGAATCGAATGCGATCGCCAGGTCTTCGCCCTCGACGGTGCGCACCACGCCTTCCTGACAGGCCCGCAGGACCCGCGCCGCGACCTGCGCTGGATCGTAGGCACGCACGTTGCGGGTAAAGACGATGGAGCCGCTGAGGTCGTATTCGCGGTCGGCGTAGAACTCGCGGATCACTGGTTGGCCGAGTTCCGTAGCAACCCGCCAAATTACCGAATCAGGCATGCAATACAGCAGCAGCTCAGGCTCCAGGCGCTGCAGGTTTTCCACCAGCAAGCGCGCCGCTTCTTCGTCCCGAGCCAGGTGCATATAGAGCGCGCCGTGGGGTTTGATGTGTTGCAAGGCCACGCCCTGGACCCTGGCGAGTTCACGCAAGGCGCCGAGTTGATAAAGCATGTCGTCCACCAACTCCTGCGCCGGTGCATTGATGTGCCGGCGGCCGAAACCGACCAGGTCGCGGAATCCCGGATGGGCGCCGATGGCGACGCCCAGGCGCTTGGCCTGCTCGACCGTGCGACGCATAGTGCCGGGATCGCCGGCATGGAAACCGGTGGCGATATTGGCCGAGCTGATAAAACTCATCAGTTCATTGTCAACGCCATCACCGATGGTCCATGGGCCAAAGCCTTCACCCATGTCCGAGTTAAAATCTACTGCCTGCATGACGCTTGCTCCCGACGCTTGTGACTTCATGCAGGTCAAGCTAGATTACCGCGAACCCCTTGGGAAGATCTATTATCAGATAGGCCATCTTCTGAAAAACAGATACCTAATCGCCCGGAGTGCTCATGTCCCTAACCCTGCGCCAGATCCGCTATTTCGTCGCCACGGCCGAAGTCGGGCAAATCTCTCAAGCTGCGATTCATCTGAATATTTCCCAGTCGGCCGTGACTACGGCGATCAAGGAACTGGAAGGCATCATTGGCGCGCTGCTGTTCCAACGCTCGGCCCAGGGCATGAGCCTGACAGACGCCGGGCGGCACTTTCTGAATCGGGCCTATGTGATTTTGCGCAGCGTCGATGACGCGTTGAACAGCCCGTTGCCGGACATCCGCGCTAGTGGCGTGTTGCGGTTGGCGGCGAGCTACACGGTGATTGGTTACTTCCTGCCGCACCATTTGCAGCGGCTGGAGCATTGGCATCCGGATGTGACCATCGAAGTCCACGAACAAGAACGGACGGCCATCGAAGAAGGTCTGCTCGAAGGTCGCTTCGACATGGCAGTGGTGCTGACCGCAAACCTCACGCTCCCGGACATCGTTTCGGAAACTCTCTTCAGCTCCGAGCGGCGGTTGTGGCTGCCCAGCCACCACCCCCTGTGCGAACGCTCAGCCGTAAGCCTCGCTGACGTGGTGAAAGAGCCCTACATCCTGCTGACAGTCGACGAGGCCGAACAAAGTGCGATGCGTTACTGGGAACACGCACATCAACAACCGAACGTCAAGGTGCGCACCAGTTCCGTCGAGGCGGTGCGCAGCATGGTCGCCAATGGCAGCGGCGTAGCGATCCTCTCTGATCTAGTGCACCGTCCCTGGTCACTGGAAGGCAAACGCATAGAAACACTGACCATCACCGAACAGGTGACACCGATGAGCGTCGGACTGGCGTGGCATCGCGAACGTGAATTCAGCCCGGCGATGCACGCATTTCGAAATTATTTCCACGATGCATTTTTGGCACCCCAACAGCATTCCGCACGACGCTGAAAGATACGTAAAAGTAATCCACCGGCTTGACCTCATAAACGGTCATATCAGGGATTGAAAAAATGCAGTTAACTGAAAATTGGCGAGTTGCATCCGATGATAAAGGCGCCCTTCAAGCAAGTCTTTCCAAGTAGCGAGGCACTTCAGGCTCCGGAAGTACGGATAGCACCTTCAGGCGCTGCAAGGTTCGCTCGCGGGCTTTGGATATGTGGTCTCGAAGGCAGGAGCAGGCTGAGTCAACTGTTCCGTAAAGCAGTGCCTCAAAAACTAGCCTGTGCTCTACCAGCATGGCCTCATCGTTGCTTGTGTTCAGAGACTCGTGCAGAACACGTCCGACATTCAACGGAATCTGACACTGGCGAATGACTGCAGCCATTCGAGCGTTACTCAACCCTGCTAGGCAAGTGACGTGCAGATCCTGTTCGAGCTGTTCTATGTCTACTCGTTGGACACCTCGCCCAGCTTCTTGCGCCCTGATTATTCGCCCCAACATATTTTCAAGGTCGCCGCGTGGGACATGCTCTACACCTTGGCGAAGTGCATCAGGCTCAAGAAGCATGCGCAGCTCATAGTCCTGTTTGACTGCCTCTGCAGTTAACGGCCCTGCCAACCATTGAGAGTAAGGCTCCTTTTCTACCAAGCCTTTATCCCTGAGACGCATCAGAGCTTCCCTGACCACGTTTCTGCTGACGTTCAATTCTTCAGATGCGCTTTGCTCATCTATTCGGTAGTGCCCAAAGACCATAAAGCGAATAACCGTTTCCGCCAAGTGATCGTAAATGCGCTCACCTAGAGGTCGATAATCGATCAAATCTTCCTGAGGTTCTAGTCCGAGCAACTCACGTGTCAGCGGGACGCGTATTGGGGCTTTGCTCCGACCATCAGGATCAATGAGAAATCCACGGCCTTCAAAGCGACGGATCAAGCCCTCCTCATGCAAGAGATTGAGTGCCTGGCGCACCGGTACGCGGCTAGTACCGAAGAGTTCGGCTAGAGGTGCTTCTACCAATACAAGTCCAGCAGTCGCTTGCCCGCTAAGAATCGCTTCACGCAGCGCGTTGCGGATGGTTTCGTAGCGTGAGGCCGGTCGATCTTCGGTCGGTAGTGCTGCAGGCATCAAGACTGTTCTCAAGAAACGGGGGGTGGGTGAGTTTCTCACACGATAAGCGAGATGTGATCGCGATCGGTAACACCTCATTGATCAGTTTTAGGGCGAGCGTGTTACCAAAAACCCCAAAATGGATCATTTTATTAAAAATACAATTTTCAAGCCATGGCCTGACAGGATGCTGTGTCCCTCTACCAACCTCCCGGCGCTGAGCCATCTGCCGCATTATGTGTTGAGCAAATACGCGACTTGGCACGGTCGATGCTTTTGGTAATGTATGTATTAATAAAATATACATTTTAGAGGTCTACCATGCTTGCCGATGCCTTTTCCTTGGCTCAGAAATTTGCCGACGGAACGTCCGACCCTGTCACGGCCCTTAAAGATGCGTTGAAACTCAGCGCAGACGCGCCTGCTGCATTCATCACATTTTGTGAGGATCGAGCGCAGCGTGAAGCTGCAGCTGCACAGGCACGCTGGAAAGCCGGGCAGCCCTTGTCTCGATTCGACGGCGTCCCGGTAGCTTGGAAAGATCTATACGACCTGGCCGGATATGTGACTACCGCAGGCGCGAAAGTACTTTTACATACCCCCCCTGCTTCACACGACTGCGCGCTGGCTGTGGCACTTAGCCGCGCAGGTCTTGTGAGCATAGGGAAAACCAACCTGAGCGAATTGGCATACTCAGGCCTGGGACTCAATCCCCACTTTGGCACGCCGGTCAATGCCGCGTCGAAAGATGAAGTGCGCGTACCTGGTGGATCCTCATCAGGATCTGCTATCGCTGTGGCGCGAGGCATCGTACCTATCGCCATGAGCACCGATACAGCGGGATCAATACGAGTGCCGGCAGCTTTCAATGGCTTGGTTGGCTATCGAAGCAGCTCGCGCCGTTACTCGTTTGCTGGGGTCATGCCCCTTGCACGCACGCTTGACTCATTGGGGCCTATCACTCACAGCGTTCGCGACGCTATTGCGGTCGATAACCTTTTGCTGGGCGATCGACGAGGGCTGTCCTTCGAGACTACAGGCCTTCCAGTAGCAGGGCTTAGGCTCCGTGTGGACATCAAGGTGCTCAATGACACACGTATTCAGCCAGCAGTGAGATCTAACCTTCTTACCGCAGTTGAGAAGCTGGCTCTGGCAGGAGCAGTAATCGAAGAAACGCCGGTTCTCGCGTTCCATCAAGCGCTGGAACTCATAGAGCAGGTGGGGTGGCTTGGAAGTGCTGAGGCCTTCGCACTCCATCAAGAGCTCCTAGATAGCCCAGCGGCAGAGCAACTTGATCCAAGGGTTCGAAAGAGGCTTGAGACCGCCCGAACATTTCCTGCCAGCAAGCAGGTGCGCTTGTACCAGGCCGCTGAGGCGCTGAAAAAGCAAATTACGAGCGAATTGGACGGCGCCTTCTTGATCACTCCTACCGTCGCGCATGTTGCCCCCCTACTTACGCCTCTTGAAGAAGATGCCAGCATCTTTGCTGCCACCAACCTGGCGACGCTACGGCTAACGATGCCGGGAAGCATGTTGGACATGCCTGGCGTTGCGCTGCCCAGCGGGATCGGTGATGCCGGGATGCCTACCAGCCTGCTTCTTTCGAGCTTCAGCGGAAATGACGAAGAGCTGCTCCGAGCCGCTTTAACCGTCGAGTCATACATTCGAGTCACTGAATAAATACGCATGGGATGCGGGGCTCTTACACCTGCATTCAATTGAATAACAAAGAGGTATGAATCATGGCGAAGGAAATATTTGTATCAATCGGCGTTGACGTAGATGCGGTCGCAGGGTGGCTGGGCTCGTATGGTGGCGAGGACTCCCCTGACGATATTTCCCGTGGTCTTTTCGCTGGTGAAGTGGGTTCACCAAGGCTTTTAAAACTGTTCGAAAAGTACGACCTGCGTACTACTTGGTTCATTCCAGGACATTCCGTAGAAACCTTTCCCAAGCAGATGAGGGCGGTTGTTCAGGCCGGTCACGAAATCGGGGTGCACGGATATAGCCATGAGAACCCTATTGCGATGACTCCAGAACAAGAAGAAATAGTTCTGGATAAATCGATTGAAATTATCACCAAGCTGGCTGGCAAGCGACCCACTGGCTACGTGGCGCCATGGTGGGAATTCAGCAACGTTACAAACGAACTTCTTCTGAAGAAAGGTATCAAGTACGACCACAGTTTGATGCACAACGATTTTCACCCTTACTACGTTCGTGTGAAGGACAGCTGGAACAAGATTGACTATAGCCAACACCCAGATACCTGGATGAAGCCGCTGGTGCGCGGTGAAGAGACCGATTTGGTTGAAATTCCGGCCAACTGGTACCTCGACGATCTACCTCCGATGATGTTCATCAAGAAGTCGCCTAATAGCCACGGCTTCGTAAATCCACGCCATTTAGAAGAGATGTGGCGTGATCAGTTTGACTGGGTATACCGCGAACACGACTACGCGGTGTTTCCAATCACCATTCACCCGGACGTTTCGGGTCGCCCTCAAGTGTTGCTGATGCTCGAGCGACTCATTGAGCACATGAAAAGTCATGAAGGCGTGAAGTTCGTCACGATGGACGAAATAGCCGATGACTTTATTCGTCGTCAGCCTCGAAACGGCTGAGTGTTTTGCTGCGGGTAACTCCTCCATCACGAGTTCTACAAAAACAAGAGAAATGCCAATATGACCACTACACAGACAATATCAACGACGCAAGTAAATGAGTCCGGTGCTTGGAAGCCCGTACAGCTTGAATCCAAGGATGTTACTTACGCCACATGGATCGCATTCTTCGCGTGGGTATTTGCTGTCTATGACTTCATCTTGTTTGGCACGCTGCTGCCAGTCATGGGTGGTCATTTCACATGGAGTGAGGCTGAGCAGGCGCAAATCGCCACTTATGTAGCTGTAGGCGGTGCAGTCATCGCTTTTATCGTTGGCCCGCTGGTAGACCGAATCGGACGCCGCGGGGGAATCATCTTGACCATTGGCGGCACCGCAATTTGCTCGGCGCTGACTGCGGTCTGTGCGGGTATGGGCAAAGCGCCGCTGATTGCAGTTCGTTCAGTTGCCGGTCTGGGCTACGCCGAGGAAGGGGTCAACGCGACGTACCTTACCGAGGTTTATGCCGCGTCTACTGATCCGAAGATAATCAAGCGCCGGGGTTTTGTGTACAGCCTGGTGCAGAGTGGCTGGCCGGTTGGTGCACTCATTGCTGCGGGCCTGACCGCTCTGCTGCTTCCGCATATTGGTTGGCAAGGTTGCTTCATCTTTGCAGCAATACCCGCACTCGTGGTAGCGATCCTCGCTCGCAAGCTGAAAGAAAGCCCACAGTTCCAGGTTCATCAGCGCATTCACCAACTGCGTAAAGCTGGAGATGAATCTGGGGCGCGCAGCTTGGCTCTGGAATACCACGTCGATTATGACGAGCACTCCAAAGCCGGAGTTGCGGCAGCCTTCCGGGGTGCAGCACTCCGTCCAACGCTGGTGTTGAGCCTGGCGATTCTTCTCAACTGGTCTGCCATTCAAGTCTTCAGCGTTTTGGGGACATCAGTAATCGTGAGCGTCCACCAGCTTTCGTTCCAGAATTCATTGTGGATCCTGGTTCTGTCCAACCTAGTTGGTTTCATCGGCTATCTGTTTCACGGTTGGCTGGGTGACCGATTTGGTCGCCGAAACACTGTTGCATTTGGGTGGATGTGTGGAGGGCTGGCGTTTTACGCCATGCTCCAGGCACCTAGTGAGCTGACGACCGTTGTTGCGTTGTACAGCCTGGGACTGTTCTTCCTCACTGGCCCCTATTCAGCAATGTTGTTCTTTATGGGCGAAAGCTTCCCCACCAGCATCCGCGCAACAGGCGGAGCAATTGTTCATGCCATGGGCCCAATTGGCGCCATCGTCGCCGGCCTAGGGATTACCAGCGTGTTAACGACAGGTGGTCAGTGGCATAGCGCAGCGCTTTGGTTCGGCGCGCTGCCCTGTTTCTTGTCCGGCTTAGTGATGCTGGCAGCCCGACACGTAGAACCTCATTCCGTAAAATAAGAAGGAGCTGGAATCATGTCTAAACCTGTAGCTTTGATCACGGGAGCCGCCAGCGGCATTGGCGAAGCCGTTGCCCTTGCGTATGCGAAGAAGGGCGTACGTGTGGTAGGTGGATACTTAGCAAGTGCTCCTCATGATCCACTTCATACTCAGCGACTCGTCGAAGAGGCAGGCAGTGAGTGCTTGATGATCCCTATGGATGTCACTGACAGCGCCTCACTGGACGCCATCGCCGCCGCCGCTGTGGAGCGCTTCGGGCGACTCGACTATGCCGTGGCAAACGCGGGTCTCCTGCGTAAAGCGTCACTACTAGAGATGTCGGATGAACAATGGAATGAGATGCTCGATGTCGACCTCACAGGCGTGATGCGTACCTTCCGTAGCGCGAGCCGCTATATCGGTGAAGGCGGTGCATTGGTCGCAATCTCGTCAATTGCCGGTGGTGTATATGGGTGGCAAGACCACTCGCATTACGCAGCTGCGAAGGCGGGTGTACCTGGGCTTTGTCGCTCGCTGGCAGTAGAACTTGCCGCCAAGGGGATTCGTTGCAACGCGGTCATTCCTGGTTTGATTGAAACCCCTCAGTCGCTTGATGCGAAAAACTCTCTGGGAGCAGATGGGCTGGCGAAAGCAGGTAAAAGCATTCCACTGGGCCGGGTAGGCCGTGCAAGCGAAGTTGCGGATTTAGTGTGCTATTTGACAGGCCCTGACTCCAGCTACATCACCGGGCAAAGCATCATCATCGACGGTGGTCTGACTGTGCGTTGGCCTGAATAAAATTAAATGTGCCGCATGTCCTGGGGTGCGGCATTGAGGACAACAAAAATGAAGCCATTGCAAAACCGCCGAGCTGTTATCACAGGTGCTGGAAGTGGTATCGGCGCCGCCATTGCTTATGCGTATGCAGACGCCGGCGCGAAGCTCGTGTTATGTGACCGCGATGCAGAGCGCCTGTCTCTTGTGTCGAACAAGTGCCGCGATCAAGGCGCTTTGGTGATCGAATGCATCGCCGATGTGGGCAGCAGAGAGGGAGCTCAAGCAGGTGTCGATGCTTGCGTAAACGCGCTTGGTGGCATCGATATCCTAGTAAACAATGCAGGCATGCTGACGCAGGCTCCTTGCGTGGACATCACCCAGGAAATGTGGGACGACATGCTCCGCGTTGATCTGACCAGTGTTTTTGTTGCCAGCCAGCGCGCGTTGCCACACATGGTGGATCAGAAGTGGGGGCGCATCATCAACGTCTCGTCACAGCTGGGTATCAAGGGAGGCGCTCAGCTCACTCACTATGCCGCCGCTAAAGCCGGCGTCATCGGGTTCACAAAGTCCCTTGCGCTGGAGGTAAGCAAAGATAATGTTCTGGTCAACTCAGTCGCCCCTGGGCCCATTGAAACGCCACTTGTAGAAGGTATCAGCCAAGAGTGGAAAGCAGCGAAAGCCAAAGAGCTTCCCCTCGGTAGATTTGGCAGAGCTGAAGAGGTAGCGCCCATCGTGGTATTACTAGCCTCAGAGCCCGGTGGTAACCTGTTTGTAGGTCAGACCCTTAATCCCAATTCAGGCGACGTAATGCCTTGAGGTGAAACATGTGTGGACTTTGTGGCCTGATAGGAGAGGATGCTCACTGGAGCGATCCATTAGAGAAAAGCATCCCCGGCCGACGTGAACGTTTGCGTAGAATAGCTTCGATCAATCGGGTGATTGCTCCGCTCAGGCTCAAGGTCAGCGATTTTCAAGGCTCCTCTTATCTCATCCAAGGGGCTACAGGGAAACAGGGATTAGCTTCAGGACTTGATCAGCTTTGGCAGGTGGCTGAAGAGCTCGTGAGCCATAAGCTCGATCCTCTGGACCCTAGGATTCTAGATCATCTTGAGGAAATGCTATGAGCTTGCAGATCAATGTCTTGACCGGTTTTCTGGGGAGTGGCAAGACCACCCTCCTACAACGGGTTCTGGCAAATGAAGACATGGGGCAGACGGCCCTACTGATCAACGAATTCGGTGAAGTAGGTATCGATAATCTGCTTGTACAGGAAATTGCCCCCAACACCATATTGCTGCCAAGTGGATGTGTCTGCTGCTCGGTGCGCGGGGACTTGAAACAGGCTCTCATTGATCTGCATGGAAAGCGTAATCGTGGCGAAATTCCGGCGTTCCGTCGAGTGCTCCTGGAAACCACCGGCTTGGCGGATCCGGCCCCGATCCTGTCTACCTTGCAGCGTGATCCACAGCTTCGGGGTCGTTACCATCTTGGCCTGCTCGTAACAGTCGTTGACGCTCAGCATGCTTCGCTACAAGAGCGCCTTCATCCTGAATGGATCGGGCAGGTCACCGCAGCCGATCGCCTTCTAGTGAGTAAGGCGGATCTTGTTACTCCTGAGTCACTTGACAAAGTATTTGCCCATTTGAAAACGCTCAACCCAACAGCGTCAGTGGCGCTCACCAGCTCTGTGCTGGAGGGTGATGAGCAGCTTTTGGGGGAAGGACTAAGGAGCATGGTGCCGGATGAAGAAGTCGCTGGGTGGCAGCTCTTTGCCCCCACGAAACAACCTCAACACGGTAATGCGCAAGTGTGCGCGCTTGAGTACGAAAAACCGCTCGACTGGTTGGCCTTCGGGATTTGGCTATCGATGCTGCTAAGATGCCATGGCGAGCGCATTCTCCGAGTCAAAGGGATTTTGAATGTGATCGATACAGAGCAACCAATAGTCATTCATGGCGTCCAGCACTGCCTTCACCCACCGGTACACCTCACCAGTTGGCCAAATGGACAGCGACGTTCACGATTGGTGATCATTGTGCGTGACCTTGATATTCGGATATTACGCAGATCTTTTGACACGTTCTTGCACAGTCTGGGGCGTGCAGCATGAGTGGCCCGGTAACATTGCGCGTGCTCGGGACTTCGGTAACGCTGCTTGAGTCAATTCGATTGCGAGCCGAGCAGGAACTAGGCATTCGGATCGAATACCAGGTTCACGACGTGCAGACAGTGCAGCGCATTGCCCTAATGAATCCTGAAAGCTATGACCTTTATGATCAGTGGTTTCATAGCATGGATTTCGTGTGGCCTGCTGGCGCGATTCAGCCCATCGATGTACGCCGTATTGCGCTTTGGGATGAAATAAATGATCTGCCCAAGCGAGGCAGACTCCATCCTGACCATCCACTGTCTGGAGGTAGCCTGCCTTGTGACCGACTCTACGTTCAGCACGATGGTAGCTTGGCCAACCGTCCAACTCATCTGATCAGTATGTTGCCCTTAACGCATAACGCAGACAGTTTTGCTTACCGGCCAGACCTGCTGCCACCTGGTTTTTCGGCGGAAAATGAAAGCTGGTCATGGCTTGTAGATCCTCATTGGTGTGGTCATGTTGCGTTGCAAAGTGACGCTGCCATCGGCGCGCTCGATGCAGCCCTAGCAGTTCAAGCCAAGGGGCTCGCTTGTTTCGATGTCATTGGAAATTTGAGGTTGGATGAGATCGATGATCTGGCCAATGTCCTCGTTAAACTCCAGCGACAAGGGCACTTTGCTGCGTTTTGGTCTGATGATCGTGAGGCAGGCAAACTCATGCTGGGCCCTGATGTATACATTGAGAGCGTCTGGTCGCCGGCACTCATGCAGCTTCATCGTGAAGGGATTCAGTATCGGCAAGCAGTCCCCAAAGAAGGGTATAGGGGCTGGTTCGGAGGACTATCCCTGTCACGAGCTGTGGACGGAGCCGTCAAAGACGCAGCCTACGCTTATCTCAACTGGTGGCTGGCAGGCTGGCCCGGAGCGATGATGGCGCGCCAGGGTTTTTACATTTCCAACCCACTCCGTGCCCGTGATCATCTATCAGTTGCGGAATGGAATTATTGGTACGAGGGTCAACCCGCCTCGGAACGACTTCTAGGCAGTGATGGGGAGCCACTCATCGAACCCGGCGAAATTAGGGAAGGAGGTTCATATGCTGAGCGAGTAAGTCACATCAGCGTCTGGAACTCTGTGATGGATGAGCACAATTACCTTGTGCGCAAATGGGCCGCTTTTCTGAAAGCAGGCCGGTCTCAAGGTGCATGACCTGGATCTAATTCAACTGCGCAGCCACCCTCTGGTGCAATTAAAATCTGGCCTAGCTTATCGAGGAACGCTTTAACTCGGTATGGCACCTGTTGTCGCGTTGGGAGCAAGGCAGTAATGGTGAGGTGTTCAGGCAATGCGTCAGTTAGCTTGATCTCCTGCAGGCTTCCGTCGGCTAGGTCTGACCGAACATCCCAGTAAGAGAGCATCACCACACCTAAGCCCAACTTTCCAGCCGCCCTTACTGCTTCCACGCTGTTGGCGCTAAACGGTGCGTCGGCCTTGACTGAAAATCGCTCACCACCTTTTATGAGTGGCCAGTACGGCATTGAATGCAGGCCGATGCAATCATGCATCCTGAGTTTTTCCAGGGTATTTGGTACTCCTCTACGCCGCAGATAGGAAGGGCTTGCACAGATGACGCGAGGGTTAGGAGCTAGGTGGCGAGCGATCAAAGCGGAGTCTCGGAGTGTGGCAATTCGGATGGCCACGTCGATACCCAATCCGACGATATCTATGATGCTGTCCGACAGGATCAGATCTACTTTTAGAGACGGGTTTTCTTCAAGGAGGGCCGGAATCATAGGCAAGATAACCGTCTGGCCGAACACAGTTGGAGCCGTTACTTTTAGGACGCCACTGGCGGCCCCAGCAAATGTGAGTATCGCAGCCCTCGCGGCTTCATCTGCTTCGAGCATAGCCTTCGCATAGGGCAGGTATAACTCCCCCTCGGGAGTCAGTGACACAGACCTGGTTGTTCTGTGGACGAGCCTTACTCCCAATTGTTCTTCCAGCGACGCGAGCCGTCTAGAGATCGTCATCGGCAGGACGCTAAGTCTACGTGCCGCTCCCGACAAGCTGTCACTGGCCGCGATGGCGACAAATGCTTCCACTTCGGCGACTTGCATCTTCATATCCTATAACGATAAGCCGCCTTATCGGACGGCACGGCTTCTGCTAGCCCCGCAAGGAGGATACCTTCGTCAGCAACCCAGCTTTCTATCCTAACTGACGGGAACATGAGATGACTATCAGCAGCGACCAGATTTTAACTCCTTTCGATATTGGCCAGGTGAGCCTGAAGAACCGATTTGCGGTAGCACCTATGACTCGCATCAGTGCGAGCGAAAAAGGCCTAGCCTCCCAGCGCCAAGTTGACTACTACGAGCGCTTTGCTAAAGGTGGTTTCGGTCTCACTGTGACCGAGGGTATCTACACCGATCAAAAGTTCTCGCAAGGTTACTTGTTCCAGCCGGGGATTACTGATCTAGAGCAGGCTGAGGCATGGCGAGCCGTGACGAGCGCTGTTCACAAGCATGACGGCAAGATTTTCGCGCAGTTGATGCACGCCGGCGCTCTCAGTCAGGGCAACCGATTTTCGCAAATCACCGCTGGTCCATCAGCTGTACGCCCCAGGGGTGAGCAAATGGGCTTCTACTACGGCACCGGCCAATACCCCACACCCTCGGCAATGACCGAGGAAGATATCGCTGATGCAATCGATGGCTTTGCAAAATCAGCCCTACGCGCTGTCGAAATTTCTGGCTTTGATGGTATTGAGATCCACGGTGCCAACGGTTACTTACTTGACCAGTTCCTTACCGATGTCTCCAATCAAAGGACTGACAAATGGGGCGGTGAGGTGAAGAACCGTATTCGTCTCATCCTGGAGGTTTATAGCGCAGTACGGAAAGCGGCTGGTAACGCTACCGTCGGTGTTCGTATTTCTCAGGGTAAGGTGAACGACTTCTTCCACAAGTGGGCCGAAGGCGAAGCCGGGGCGGAAATGGTATTCGGGTCTCTGGCAGATGCCGGCGTGGACTTCATCCACGTTACTGAGTTTGAAGCATGGAAACCTGCTTTTGCGCAAGGTAGCGATAGCTTTGTAAAGCTGGCTCGTCGCTATGCCCCTAACCAAGTGATCATCACCAACGGCAGTTTGCATCAAGTAGATCACATACAAGATGTAATTAACGACGGGGCAAATATCATCGCATTGGGCAAAGGCGCCCTAGCGAACCCAGACTTCCCAAATCGCTTTGCGAATGGTGATTCCTTGGTTGAGTTTGATCCCTCGATCCTTGGTCCGGTTGCTGACATCAAAGACAGTGAGTTTGGCTAAGTTATTACCCAACTAGGCAGACCAGCGGCACGTATACGTCGTGCGTGCCGTTGTCTTCACTCCCAATAAATATGCCTCGATTATCCATATTCTAGCGTCTTGACGGCGAATTTCATACAGGTGATATATGAAGCTAATTGATGACACTCTGCGCAAAAATGAAACCCTCAAAATAAAAGTCTGGATCGACTTTGTATGTCCTTATTGCCTGCTCGGAAAAAAGGTCTTGGAAGAGGCAGCAAGCGGACTGGATGTCAATATAGAGATGATGCCCTTTGAACTCCGCGCTTATCCAGCACCCACCTTACGACCAGAAGATGAATATCTCCCATCTGTCTGGAAACATGGTGTGTATCCTGCGGCAGAGAAGTTGGATATCGCTATCAAGCTTCCAAGCGTGTCACCCCAACCTTATACCCGTGACGCATTTTTAGTTCTTCAATATGCTAAAGACCAAGGCGTTGGGAATGAATATGCTGACGCAATGCTGCGAGCGTTTTTTCAGCAAGACCGTGATATAGGTGACCTTACAGTAATCAAAGATGTCGCGGCTTCAGTCGGACTGCCAATCGAGCCTTTGGAAGAAATCCCGAAATCCCCTCTCCACTCACTACGTCACGATAACGAGCTAAAATACGCTTCTAGAATTGATATTCGTGCTGTCCCTAGCATAGCTATCGGCAATAAAATTTATTCCGGAATGCTTGACTCTCAAGAGCTTAGAGAAGTTATCCTCGCAAATATGCCGGCCGGGAAGGTTTGTACAAGCCTCGCTGAGTGACGCCTCATCTACCCATAAAATTTATTATCGTCACGACAACTGCTCTCGCACGTCGAGGAAGACTCTAGCTGACGAATTAAAAAAAGAATCCTCAGCATAGAGGGAGGTTCATTCAAAATCAGAGCAATGACTTCGAGTAATAGTCAAAAATGGAATGACCTCATTGAGCTAAAAACATGAGCAAAGAGCCACTATCATTAGTTAGGCTCGTATAAAGGTATTTAGCGAGAGGCCTACCCAATAGGAATGGAGGTCCGTCGTTATTATGTCTTTTCCATGTTTTAATCCACACGCCAAAACCTTCTATCGTCCAATCGACGCAGCGCTGCGTTGGTGTAACCTCATTCGTTACGAGGCACAAATAGTCGAAGCTGCATGGTCTCGTCCCGAGGAGCTTGCCTACCTATTTCCACAATGGCCATTCTTGCATGCTGCTATAGAAAAAATCTACGACGCGATACGTAACGGAGAACTACCTTACGGCTGCCTTGGTATTTCGGTTCCCATTGGAAGTTACGTGGAGCCATGTCAGCTAACGATACGCCACTCCGATTTACGCCACTGGATGGAGATTTATTATTCAGATCAGAAGCCTGGCTTTTTGTTTGAATCAGGCGGAGAAGCTTATGAAAAAGTCAGCCTAGGGAACTTCCTTGCTCTACAAGCGGATCGGGATACTCTCTTACGGGAATTGAACACGTTACAGTATCACCTCAAAGATATTATGGCAGATCTCCAGGCCATCGGACTTGAACGAGATAAACTCAAAGCAATGGTCAAAACGCATGGACAACTCAGCGAACGTAGCGAACTCACCTATCAGAACATCATCGGTGCTTTGCTCAGCCTTTTTCTGGACCAATCGCCTGCTGGCAAACCTCTATCCGTGTTCAAGAGCCAGTCTGCGATCGTCGATGCTGTTATCGCACGCTATTGCGATATTCCGGGTCTGAGCAAACGAACACTGGATGAAAAATTCGCTGCTGCAAATCGCAGCATCAAGAAAAGCAAACAAGGTTAAGAATTGCAATGCAATCCCAACGATTGCAATGCAATGACTCCATGGCTTTTCTGCTGTTCAATTCAAGTCACTTCCCACCACGCGCCAAGCGGCGCCAGGAGTGACCAGCATGTCCAGCTCATCCGTCTCGCGCGCTGACAGCCCTCAACCACCGGCCGAACGTCACATCATGCGTCGTGAAGAGGTAGAGCGGAAAACCGGCTTCAAGCGTGCGCACATCTACAACCTGATGAAGGAAGGGAAATTCCCGCAAGCCAAACGCATTGGACTGCGCGCGGTCGGCTGGGACTCGCTGGAAATCGAGCAGTGGGTTGTTGAGCGCTTAGGCCAGCAGGACTGATGTCATGCGTGTGGTCTCGGTGGTTTCCACCAAAGGTGGGGTAGGCAAAACCACAGTAGCGGCCAATCTCGGCGGTCTGTTGGCGGATGCGGGCCTACGCGTCCTGCTGCTCGATCTGGATAGCCAACCCACCCTCTCCAGCTATTACGCGTTGAGCCAGAAAGCTGTTGCTGGTGCGTACGAGCTTATTGCGCTCAACCAGACAGATCCTGCGCAGATAATTTCCACGACGGAGGTCGTCGGTCTCGACCTGATCCTTTCCAACGATGACCAAGGCAGACTGAGCACTTTGCTACTGCACGCCCCTGATGGGCGATTACGGCTGCGCAATTTGCTCGACGATTTCCGCCCCCGTTATGACCTGCTGTTGATCGACACCCAAGGGGCACGTAGCGTGCTGCTGGAGATGGCCATCCTCGCCTGCGATATCGCCCTCTCCCCCATTACACCGGAAATGCTCGCCGCCCGCGAACTGCGCCGCGGCACTTTGAAGCTGCTGAGTGAACTCGAACCATTCCGCCACCTGAGCATTCCACCGCCCCCCTTGCGTCTGCTACTGAACCAAGTGAACGCAATTCGGGTGGACGCACGGATGATCATCCGTGGCCTGCGCGAGGCTTTCGCCGAGTCCACCAACATTTCGGTTCTAGATACCGTAGTTCCAGACCGAGTGGCTTATCTCAATGCTGCCTCACTTGGACTCCCCGTCCACCGAATCGAAACGCGCCGATCCCGTCAACAACGCTCGCCCTCAGCGCTGGAAACCATGCAGGCGTTGGCCATTGAATTGTTTCCGGAATGGCGCGAAGCGATCTCTAGGGTGAGCAGGTGCTCGGAGGCTCAATGAGACAAATCGCCGAGCCGGCATTTCTCACCCAGTCATTGGGTTTGTTCGACCTTGAGGCCAACCGTGTTTGGCAAGGAGTCTTCTGATGTTGGATCAACTGCCCATCATCGTTCCACCGTCCATTCGACCCCACCACTCACCTTGCGAGGAGTACTGCACCGTGGTCTTTCGCCTGCAGGGCGGGCGCTCGGCCATGGGGTGGTTCCTCGCAGAACTGTCTCAACATTTCGAAGGTTCGGGCACTGCCGAGATCGTCAAGTTCGAGGTCGGTGACCATTTGCGCAACCGGCGTTAACTGAGGTTGTTCCAATGAAGAAGCTCAGTCAGGAGCAGATCACCGACAAGCTGCACCAGGACCATTTCCCTCGGGGGCCGGAACTAGAGCGGCTGTCCGATCCACTCACTGATACGCCTATGTTGGTCACGCTGGAGCAGTTGCGACCCTACGAACACAACCCGCGCTTCATCCGTAATCCGCTTTATGAGGATATCAAGGCCTCGATCCGTGAACGCGGGCTGGACCAACCGCCGCCGATTACCCGCCGTCCGGGTGAAACCTATTTCATCATCCGCAACGGCGGTAATACGCGCTTGGCGATTCTCGGCGAACTGTGGCAGGAAACCCGCGACGAGCGCTTCTTTCGCATTCATTGCCTGTTCCGACCTTGGAGCAATGAAGTCACCGCCCTACTCGGCCATCTGGCCGAAAGCGATCTGCACGGCCAACTCACTTTCATCGAACGGGCTCTGGCGGTAGCCAAACTCAAAACCATGCTCGAAGCAGAGGGAGCTGTGCTCTCACAACGTGAGCTCGTTCGACGTCTTGTCGCTGGAGGCTATCCGATTTCGCAGTCGCACATCAGCCGGATGCTCGACACCCTTGAACACCTACTGCCCGCCATTCCACAAACCCTGTATGCCGGATTGGGTAAGCCCCAGATCGAACGCCTAATCGGCCTACGCAGCCAGGCAGAACGAACCTGGAACCGCTATCCAACCGCTCCCATCGCGTTCGCCGATTTTTGGCTCAATACACTGGGTTACTTCGATGCCGAACCCGAGTCCTTCGATCTTGAGCAGCTCCAGGATGAACTGCTCGAACGCATGAGCCACTTGCTCGGACAGTCCTACCGTATGTTGGCCTTGGAATTGAGCGACACTCAGCGAGTCATCTCGACGCCGGGCATCGTCGTGACCACACCCTCAGAGAACAGCCATCTGCCGAACGTTAACGAAGCCGCGGCAGAACCTCTCTCCTCCGATCCTCATCCCAAATCGACTGAGACCAAGTTCCAGACCGAAACTGCGCGAGAGGAGCTGCTCACACCGCCCCAAACGAATGCCGTATCAGCAGTCAGCCCTCCGTCTCGCGTTCAACAGATTCGTGAACAGATCGACCGCGAGACCGCCCCTGACGCAGCATCTTCGGTCGACATCTATGCGTTCGACGACATCTGGTCCATTGCACCATCACTGGATAGCCCCGAACAACTGCGATCCGCCATTGCCACACTGGCGCGGGAAATGGCTGCCTATGCTGGACATCCCAAGAGCATCATCGCTCAGCCGCTTGGCTTGGGCTTCGCTCTAGACATCGAACGGGTTGATCTTGCCACGCCTCGCGCGGCCGGCGTTCACCTGCTGCTCCTGGCCCTGTTGCGCGCCCAAGACGAAGTCAACTGGGAAGATCGTAAGCAACTGCCGTCAGCGCTGTTCGGCCAATTGTTGCTAGGGATCTATCAACTCCCGCTAACAAATCTTCCCGCCGTGGACGTGGGACTGGAGCGATTGCCCGACAGTCTGCTGATCAAACTGTATCGCCTGATCCGCCTGGCCCGCCGCCTGATCGACTTAACGCTTAACCAGGAAGGCAACTCACCGAAGGAGCTGCTATGAATCTGTCCTTCAATGTGCTCAACCAAGCCATGCTGACCCAAGTGCTACACGAGTTGCGCCAGGGAAACCTGCAGCGCTGCAAAGCACTCGGACTGGGTGAGGACGACATCTACCTGTTGCAATCCTTACCACCCACTACGCTGTCACGCCTGGCCCATGCCACTGTACCCTGGGTTGAGGTCAAGATTGACTCGCCGGTGCTGCACCGGTTGATCGAGCGAGCCGAACGTGACGAGCAGAACGAACGGTTGATCAACCGAGCGCTCAAGCTCGGTGCCAGCAGCACCATCATGTACCAGTGCTTTGGCTTGGCACATTCTGAAACCGCCCTGCGTCGACGTCTGCTCAAGATAGAAACCCGTAAGGGCCGCCCTCAGCATTTGAGTGAAGCGCAGGAACACGCGCTCTGGCAGCGTTGGTGCCAGCTACGCGCCCAAGACGGTACCGAGGATCAGCTCGACGCCATGATGATGCTGGCCGAAGAGCAACAGATCAGCTTGACCATCGTGTGGCAGCAGATTGACCAGTACAGCAACGACACATGAACACTGCCCCGTCCAGTCGCTGGCAGCGTGTCCTGCAGCAATGCACCCAGCAGCTGAGTGAACGCTGGCCCGCACGCCCCACCACTGAACATCCCTCCAACCCGGCCCTGCAAGGTGGCTTTCTGTTCAGTGGCCAATCTCACGAAGTCGTGCCACGTCGGCTGCTGTTGGATAGTCGGTTGACGCCGTTGGAGCGTAATGCCTGGCAGGTGTTTCGACTCATGCTGCACGGTCAAGGCTTGGTCACACCGCGCTATGAGGATTTGCAGCCTTACCTGTCAAGCGTGCCCTACGGTGCGTCAGCCTCCCGTGAAACCATTGCTCGGGTGTTGACGATGCTCAGGTTGACGCGCTGGCTCAGCTTGGTGAGTCGCGGCCGCGATCAACTCAGCGGACGTCATCAAGGTTCGCTGTACGTTCTGCACGATGAGCCGTTAACCCCCGCCGAAGCCATGGAACTCGATCAGGATTACTTGGCGCTAGTCGGACATGCGCTCGGCCATGCTACCAAGGCTGTGCGCATTGTCGCGCAGCACATTGTGGAAGAAATCCGCCAAGACACGAATATCGATCGGGATCGGTTACCAACGCGGCTCGACAGTTGGGGCGAACTTTGGGCGCAGCAAGGATTGGATCCGGCAACAGATGCCACTCTGCACGATTCCGAACGGGGGGAAGCTACCCTCGTTCGGAATCGTGCAGCCCCTCGTTCGGATTCCGAACCGAGTCTGAACGCCAGTGTTTCCGGCACCGTTCGGAATCCGAACGCCACTTGTACCGTATTAAAAGAAAGTATTTGTACAGTACCGCGCGCGAACCCAGCGGTGGATAACCTGCACTGGCCCGTTGCGCTGCATCTGAGCCCAAGCGAGCGTCAGGCCGTCGCCGTGGCGCTGAACAAGCTCAAACCCGCGGATCGGCAGGCGGTGCTCAACGAAGCGGGGGCACGCTGTGCGGCTGGTGGAATCCGCAAGCCAGTGGCGTATCTGATGGGTCTGATCCAGCGTGCGCTGAAAGGTGACTTTCGTCCTTGGGCAGGTCAGGCCGAACCGTCACCCATTGCAAAACCGTCTGCACCAACCCCCTCGCACCCCATTCGAAAACAGGGTGAACCCGCATCCGCCCTCGCCCAAGCGTGCCTGAATGATCTACGCCAACTGCGTGGCAAAAGCGGTGGACGTCAGTAGATTTGATGCCAGTGGCATCAAATCCATGGAGTTCCACTCTACGAACACATCGGACCAAACTATGAAACTTTTAGGGAAAAGCAGGGGCACCCGTCTACGTAGTTTGCCCTCTTAAACCAAACCGAACAGGCCGCATTCAGCTTTTTGGCTGCCCTTACCCCTCATCTGTCGCAACGTTCCCGTCCAAGCCGATGCGAGGACACCACCGTGGCCGATCACTATCAACTCAATCTGGGTTCATTGCGCAGCAGCATCACCCTGACCCTGCACACCCACCATGCCGCCCGTATCTGGCAAGGTCGAACCGCACGCGAAGGCGTCCACTCGATCATGGGCATGGCCGGCTACATCAGTGTCACCAACCTGATCAAACAAACCGCGGCCCAGGACGATCCCTATGCCGACTGGGCCATCGTGCAACTCGAAGAAAAACTGACGCAAGCCAAGACCGGAATGCTGGAACTGACCCAACAACTGGATCGGATCAGACAGGACCTGCCGACCCAGATCGACATGGGCGACAACCTCAACATCCACCCCGTCACCTTGCCGTTGTACATCGGCAGCCAGCTGGGTTTTCTTGCGGTCTACTTGCTGACCGACTACGACACCCTGGTACGTCGGACCCTATTGGCCCATCACACCGCCCTGATCGGCCGTATCGACATGGAAGCCTGGATCGACGACGGTGCCCATCTGCTGCGCAGCCTGTTCGGCCAGGCGCAGCGCTATCGGCATGCCGGCGTCACGCGTGATGACATGGCGGCGAACAACGCCCGTGCCATTGCGGCCATTGAGAAAATGGGTGTTCCCCCGATGGACATTCTTGAGGGTCATCGCCGCTCCCAGTTTGCACCGCCAATCATTCGTCGTGGTGCTGTGGCAGAGGATGACGCTGACGCGTTGGCAGAGGAAGCGGGAGAGCCATCTGCGACAGTGGATGAGCCGGAGGACGAAGCATGAATCCCCTGACCTCAGCTCAACCAATGCCCTTCGAAGCGTTGAAACAGGATGCCTATCGGCAGCTCGAACACGCAGCCTCCCTAAAAGGCCTTTTAAAACCTTTTAAGGGTAAGGGGGAGTTGGTGCAACTGGCGCAGATGGCGAGGGAAATCGAGGCGCAGTTATGTGACTTGATGGAGGCTGTTGTACAGCAAGCCGGACAGCCCCCTTACTCACTGCTGGATATCCGATTGGTGCTGCAGAACACCAGCGCTGGCAGCACCTTTTTGCGTTGGCGCACCCGTGACTTTGCCCGTATGGGAGTCTCGGTCTGGGAACGCCAGGTCTGCAACAAAGCCTTGCCGCAGGTCGTGCGCGAGGGATTGCGCCGTTTCGAATGCAATCGCATCGCACTGAACCTACAGATGAGTGTGGTGCATTCGCTCTACCGCCAGGCCACGACCTGCGCGATCAAAATGGACAGTGCCGAACGGCTGCTGCGCCAGTTCACAACCGCAGTGGAGGTATCACGATGAGTACTTTTTTCGTCGGCGAAGGCAACATCGGCAGTGCGCCAGAGTTCCAGGAATTCGCCTCAGGCAATGACGAGCCACGGCGTTTGCTACGGCTGAATGTGTACTTCGACAACCCCGTGCCACGCGAGGGCGGCTATGAAGATCGAGGCGGCTATTGGGCGCCGGTTGAGCTCTGGCACCGCGAGGCTGAACACTGGAGCACGCTGTACCAGAAAGGCATGCGTGTGCTGGTCGAAGGCCGCACCGTACGCGATGAGTGGGAGGACAGCGAAGACAATGCGCGGGTCACCTTCAAGATCGAGGCCCGTCGAGTCGGCATCCTGCCTCACCGGGTGCACAGCGTGGTCATGCGGGAACGATCCAGTGAACCCGCGGCATCTGCGACACACGTCGAGAAAAGTACAGAACAGGCCAGTTCACCTGCGTCGAAACCCAGAAAGCGCAGAGGGCAGCCACCTACGGACTGACAGACTTTCAGGCATAAAAATTGCGCCTTTGCGCGAAGTTGCTGGCGTGTTACTTCGCGCTGCTCGTGAAGATCCACACTGCCGTCGCAACGGGTTAGCAGCCTCGGCCCATTCAAGCCTGCCCTCACCGACTAATATGAGGGACCTGCCATTCAGGTTTCTCATATCTCGCCACTGCTGTTTCCAACAACGCTGCTCCGAACTCAATCAGGAGCAGTTCTATGCGCCTCTTCCTCTGCGAAAAACCTTCCCAGGGTCGGGACATCGCCACGGTACTCGGGGCCACTCGGCGTGGTGATGGTTGCCTGATCGGCACAGAGACAACCGTCACCTGGTGTATCGGCCACCTACTGGAGACAGCACCGCCTGAAGCCTATGGCATTCAGTACAAGAACTGGTCGTTGGATCATCTACCGATCATTCCCGCGCAGTGGAAGGTCGAGGTCAAACACAAAACTGCGGCACAGTTCAAAGTCATCAAGCGCCTGCTCAGTGAAGCCTCTGCTGTCGTCATCGCGACCGACGCCGATCGCGAAGGTGAGATGATTGCCCGCGAGTTACTGGAACTTTGCAACTATCGAGGTCCCGTTGAGCGCCTCTGGTTGTCCGCACTCAACGAGGTGTCGATTCTCAAAGCGCTGTCCTCGCTGAAGTCTGGTCAGGAGACCTTCCCGCTCTACCACTCAGCCCTCGCCCGCAGCCGGGCCGACTGGCTGATCGGCATGAACCTCAGTCGTTTGTTTACCCTGCTCGGTCGACGAGCGGGCTACGACGGTGTGCTGTCAGTGGGACGCGTCCAGACACCCACCTTACGTCTGGTGGTCGATCGGGATCGTGCGATTGCCAGCTTCGTCTCGGTGCCCTACTGGGACGTGGAGGTGCACCTGTCCTTCATGGGGCAATCATTCATCGCGTCGTGGTTACCACCCAGTTCAGGACGAGATGAGGCCTGTCGTTGCCTGCAGCAGGCGCTTGCCCGTCATGCTGGCCAAACAATCACTGACGGTAAGACCGCCACAGTACTCTCGTTGCAGACTGAGCATTTCCGAGAACCGCCGCCTCTGCCCTTCGACCTGAGCACACTGCAAGAAGTCTGCTCGCGCAAATTGGGGCTAGGGGTCCAGGAAACCCTGAACATCGCCCAAGCCCTGTATGAAACCCACAAAGCCACCACCTACCCGCGCAGCGATTGCCGCTA
This sequence comes from Pseudomonas sp. SCA2728.1_7, assembly GCF_018138145.1. Classification (NCBI taxonomy): domain Bacteria; kingdom Pseudomonadati; phylum Pseudomonadota; class Gammaproteobacteria; order Pseudomonadales; family Pseudomonadaceae; genus Pseudomonas; species Pseudomonas sp. SCA2728.1_7. The sequence continues at coordinate 2,133,514 of NZ_CP073104.1, forward strand.
TTTGCCAGCGAGTATGTTCGACGAGGTACCCACGGTATTCGATGCCCTGCTCAAAACGGATTCCGCACTACAGCCCGCATTTGAAAAACTTGATCGGTCATTACGTTCCCGCGCCTGGAACGATGCCAAGGCCACCGCGCACCACGGCATCATCCCCACCACCGAGCCGGCAAACCTGGCGCGGATGTCCGAGCAAGAACGCCAAGTCTACGAACAGATTCGTAACCACTACCTCGCGCAATTTCTGCCGCACCATGAATTTGATCGAACCCAGGTCGAACTGGAGTGTGGCAAAGAACGATTGACCGCGGTTGGCAAACAGATCCTGGTCCAAAGCTGGAAAGGCTTGCTCTACGACAACACCGAGGACGATGAGCCCAGTCAAAAATTCCAAGTCTTACCCGTCTTGCAACAGGGTACGCAGTGCGCAGTAAACGACGTCGAACTCAAGTCTATGCGCACCACAGCTCCCAAACCGCTGACCGAGGGCGATCTGATCAAGGCGATGAAAAACGTGGCCAAGCTGGTCAACGACCCGCGTCTGAAACAGAAGCTTCGGGACACCACCGGCATCGGCACCGAAGCCACGCGTGCCGGCATCATCAAGGGCTTGATCGATCGCGGTTATTTGCTGAAGAAAAAACGCGCCTTAATGGCCTCCGCCGCGGCCCATACCCTGATTGAGGCGGTACCCGCGGCCATCGCAGATCCGGGCATGACCGCGATTTGGGAGCAGGCTCTGGACGAAATCGAAGCGGGACGTCTGAGCCTGGATGCATTCGTCGCCAAGCAGGCGAGTTGGATTGCGCAATTGGTCGAACACTGCCGAGCGCTCACCTTGGCGTTACCGGTCGAAACCGGACCGGCTTGCCCCATTTGCAACGCCTCTATGCTCAGACGTACGGGAAAATCAGGGGCGTTCTGGTCGTGCCCCCACTACCCCGACTGCAAGGGCACTGTGCCGATCAGCAAAGATATACGGCGCCCATGACTCACCATTGAAGATCAACTTGAATATTGGGGCGACCTTTAAGGCAACGCACTCTGCCTTGACGTCATCCCACCCTCTCTGCTGTAGTGCCTCAGGATCATCGCCAACGGCGACCCAAGACCGATTCGCTCCGGGTAGCTCGGTCGAACTCTTAGAGTTCGGAGCCTTCTCTTCTGCGGAATTACATTCCCGTTTTGTGCTCGACCTGATCGTGGTGGCGGATGACCACTGTTGCCTCTGCCAGGCAATAGCGGTCATCCGCCTCGGCGATAGTATTCAGCCCCGGAGCCCACCGGGGAAACACTGGGCACCCTTTGTGCGCGGATGCGTGCCAGCATGTTCCGACCCAGGCCACGACAAGGGTCGGTTGGCGAATCATGATGCAGTTAAACCAAGCTTTGCGAGGAGCTTGTCGACTGCACAAGACCGTCAAAGGTGGCTTTTCTCTTCCTCGCCTGGCGACCCGTCAGGCTCACTCTTCATTTTCTTCATTCCAGTGACTGCCACTGAGTTCCGGCGATAAAAAACTGGGTTGCAGCGTCTTGACGCTCCCCTGTAACGGGCTTATACAAAGGGCGTGGTTCGCTGTCGTTGACAGCCCAGCCCAGGTAGCCAGAACCTTCAAGGCTACGCCACGTTCGTGGTGGTTTACCCAAGTGTGATCAGCGTTCGGAAGCTCGCACGGTTACCGCTTCAGCGGTGATGAATGCCCACTACCCCAGGATTGCGGACCACTACCGCAGACGTTCCTCTGCTGCATCGCTATTCCCCCAGACGCAAAGTTCTGCTCGTCATCGGCTTGCCGGTGCCAAGTCCTTCATCGCTCGCCTTCACCTTACCCACCCTGACGGGGGCTCACTTCCCCGTCAGGGCCTGTGCGTCGCCGTTCCCCTTGAAACAGGAGAACCACCATGGCCCACGCCAACCAATCCCAAGAAGCGACCACTTACTTCAACCTGCACACCGTCGGTATCGGTTACCTCAACCGTGTTCGAGAAGTCCAAGTCCGCCGCGGCCAGCCATTCATGGCCTGCGATATCGCAGCCCTGCACGGCGCCACCGATGCGGTCGAGTACACCCGCTTCGACTGCAAAGTCGCGGGGGGTGAAGCTGAACGCTTGATTCGTCTTTATATGGACGCCGTCAAGGCCGAGAAAAAAGTCTTGCTGTCGTTCCGTATTGGCGACCTGTGGATCGATCCGTTTCTCTACGAGAAAGGCGATAAACAAGGTCAACCAGGCGCCAGCCTGAAAGGTCGCTTGCTGTTCATTGACTGGATCAAGGTCAACGGCACGTTCGAGTACAAAGCGCCCGCCAGGCAGGAAGCAACAGCACCTGCTGAGCAAGCACCCACCAGTGAACCATCCCCACCATCGGCTGACGCCGAAGCTGAGGAGATCGACAACCCAACAGAGACTCAGGTCGAGCCTGACTCTCCTCCCACTCCCCGCACGGCGGCCCGCCGTGATGCCACCCGTACCGTTCAGTCCGCCTGAACAGTCCACGATGTTCCTCATCAAGGCGCTCCCCCGAGCGCCTTTTCTTCAATCCGCACAGGAGAACCGACATGGAATCCTTCTGGCTTTGCGACGACTGCCTGTTCGCTGTGGCGTACGAGGACTACAGCACGTTATCGCTCTACTACACGACGGATGAAATCGAGAAACGCATCGCCGGTATCCATCGTGGACTGGTTCGCTTAATACCCATCAGTGCCGACTTCGATCCCGAAACCGGCTGGGGAACAAAAGCCTTTTCCCCATTGCCCTGCGACGGTTGTGGCTCACCCCTACACGGTCAACGTCACCGATTCACCCGGCTGTAAACAGCGCGTCATCGGCTAATGCCCGCGACTCTATTTCCATCTAGGGGACGCCACTCCCCTCGGGCGTGTACCCCTGATTGTTCCCTTCGGAGGTACCACCATGAACACCCAATTCACACTAATTGAAACCTCGGATTTCGAGACTGATCGAATCAGCCAAGAAAACCAGGTGATCGACAAGGCACTGCATATTCTAGATCGTCGGCTGTTCGCCCGCGGCCCTAACCTGACGTCACCTGGTGCCGTGGCCTCATACCTAAAACTGCATCTTGTGCAACAAGAGCATGAAGTCTTCGGTGTGATTTTTCTCGATGCCCAGCACCGCGTGCTGGCGTTCGAAGTCCTCTTTCACGGCAGCATTGATGGTGCCAGCGTTTACCCCCGCCAAGTCGTTAAGCGCTCCCTCGCACATAACGCAGCGGCCGCCATCTTTGTGCACAACCACCCCTCTGGTTGTACGGAACCCAGCCAGGCGGATCGCGTCTTGACCGCACGGCTGAAGGAGGCCTTGGCCTTGATCGAAGTGCGCGTAATGGATCACTTCATCGTGGGTGAAGGTCGTCCTCTCTCCCTTGCCGAATATGGCTGGCTTTAACCCTCACAGGCGCCTTCGGGCGCCTTGTTCATTTTCATCCAGGAGAACTCTCATGCCCCCCACACCCCAAGCCCCAACCCTGCTGGCAGCTTCAAACCCATTTGCTCGCGGCTACGACAACCTTCATATCGAACGGCTGCTGCAGATCACCTACGAAGACGACTGCCCTCCCTGCTTTCGACCCGTACACGACTAACAAGCCCATCTGCCCGACGATGAGCTGCAGCTGTTCCCCTGTCTGTTCAATGACGATTTCGCCTTGATCAGCGAAGGCCAATCCATTCCGGTTGAGTTGGATGAACGCTGTCAGTCCTCCGGGCTGGTGCGCCAAGTGATCTACGCCGTGATGGGAGAAGTGCTCAACGAGCGGCATCACGTCGGCGACCTGTACTCCCTGGAAGAAGCCCAAGCCGTGTTCCATCGCTTGAGCTTCGAAACGGGGCACTACAGTCGAGCCTGGGAGATCAGTACCGCACACCTTCCCGAAGAAGCGATGCTTTATCTGGAAGAATGGGTCAGTCACTTCGTTCCGAGGCAAACTGGCCTCTTGTTCGAACTGTTCGCGTTGCCGGATTGCTGCGGTATCGGATGCAAACTGATCGGCACGCCATGGACGGACGACAACCTGCTGAACATTGAGAGCCAACCTTATTCAACCCTGAGACAAGAGCAGCTCGACGCCGGCACGCCGGAAACTTTGGTCAACGTACTGTATCTGGCGGCATTGGCGGATGTGCGATTGTTGATCTTCGACCCCGACGCTGCCGTCTTGGATGGGCTCGCCGTTTTTGATGAGTAACAATGCGTTCAGTTTTAACACGACCCGCCTTGAATCGACTTTCTCACTGAATCGCTCCTTCACCTCATGTCAGGTTCTGCACTGAATCTGACATGAGGTTTTTTCCATGGAGCGTTTTTTCACGCCTGTCTGCCTGCTGGGTTTGCTGAGCGCCTGCACCGCGCAAATCCCCAATACATTGCCGACCCATCCAGAAATCGACGGTGGCTCCAATCGGGCCCAGCACTCGAGGGGCACAGCCGAAGAAAGCCATCCGGCAGAACTTCGTTATGGCCGCTACTCACTGGTCAGCACCGAGCCCACCGCGGAACAACGCGATCTTCTGGCCCAAATCATTGACGTGAACATCCCGTCCAGCCTGAGCCCTTTAGTGCAGGATGCATTGCAGTACGTATTGCAGCGCTCGGGCTATTCGCTCTGTCCAGTTTCCGCGTCGGTGAAGGTGCTGTTTACCCGGCCTCTGCCCGCAGCTCATTACCGGCTTGGCCCAATCCCGTTGCGCAACGCGCTACAAGTGCTGGCTGGCCCCGCCTGGCAACTCACGACCGATGAAGTCAGCCGTTCCGTCTGCTTCGAACAGCAGAAAACGGATGCCGGTGTCGCGCTGATCAGCCCGGCCTCGCCCCGTCAGCCGGAGGCACGCCCATGAAAGCCTCGACGTTTCAAACCCTCATCATTGGGCTGCTTTGCCTCGCGGTCGCCGGTCTGAGCGGTGGTTTGTATAACCAATATCAACACCTGGCCGAGCTACAGAGCACGAACACCCAATCCCAACAAACCCTGGACACCCTGCAACGTGATTCAAACGCCCTCAAGGATACACAGGAAAAACTGCAGTACGCGCTGAAAGACCTGAAGCAGATGGTCGATACCGGTGAGCAACAGGCCAATACCCTCGATCCCATGCTGGATCAATGGGCGCAAGAAATACAGGAACTGCGCGACGGTCTGACAGCCCGCGCCACCGCAGCGGACATGACCGCGCTACGCGCACGCCTTGAGCAAGTCGAGCAACAGCTCCTGGAGCTCAAGACCCAGCCATCAACTCCACCATCGACGTCTTCCACGGCCAAGCCGAAACAGACCGCTCACCCCAAACCCATCTCGCTCTCGCCGCCGTTTTCAGTGTTGAGTGTCGAGTCCCGCGGGGGTGAGCGTTTTCTGGCGGTCGCACCTCATGACAGCCGCTCGCTCAGGGATGTTCGGCTGCTGCATAGCGGCGAGCAGCAAGGGGCTTGGCGCCTGAAAATACTGGAGCCGAACTCAGCCATCTTCGCAGTGGTCGCTCAGCCAGACCAGACCGTGCACCTCCCTTGAGAAGCGATCATGAACAGAGCGCTACTCCCCGCCGTCGTCTGTCTCGTTTCGCTACTGGCCACGGGCGCTGCGATGGGCAACCCCGTCACGACACAGTCACGGACCCAGGACACGCAGTCTGCTCCGCTGGGGCGCTCTGACTCTGAACAGGCGGCGAGCTGGGGTCTGACGGAGCAGGAGTGGACGCGCTTCGAACAGATCCAAGCCGGCCCACGCGGTTTCTGGAGCCCGAACCTCGATCCGTTGACCGCACTCGGAGTCGAGGCCGAGACCGACCAAGAACGCCAGCGCTATGCCGAATTACAGGTAGCGCTGGAAGCCAAACGCGCCGAGCGCGAGTTAGCCTATCAAAACGCTTACACCACGGCCTGGGCCAAGCTGTTTCCCGGGCTGCTGCCGATCCAGGGCATGGCATCCCCGCCCCCTGCCAGCTCATCGGCCGCGCCGCGCCAGGCCCTGTTTGTCGAGGACCACTGCCCAGCATGCACCGCCGAAGCGCAACGCCTGCAAAGCAGTGATACGGCGTTCGATATCTACCTGGTCGGCAGCCAAGGCGAGGATGAACGCGTCCGTAGCTGGGCTCGGCAAGCCGACATCGATCCGGCCAAGGTTCAACGCCGGCAGATCACCCTAAACCATGACCGTGGTCGCTGGCTCAGCCTGGGTGCCTTGGGGTCATTGCCTGCCACATTTCAACAGGTGAATGGACAATGGCAACGCCTCGATTGAGTGGTATTGCGCTCCTGCTGACGATGCTTGCCGTCCAGGCGGATGAACTCCCGCCGCCTGCCTACCAATTGGCGGCGCATGACGCCGACATCCCTTCTACGGTGCTGTTTGCGATTGCCCTGCAGGAGAGTGGCATTCGCGTCCGAGGTCGGCTGCTGCCCTGGCCGTGGACGCTGAATATTGCCGGTACCCCTTACCGCTTCGCCACTCGCCAAGCCGCCTGTCACGCCTTGCTTCAGGCGCTAGCCCGACAAAACGCCAAGCGGGTCGATGCCGGACTCGGGCAAACCAACCTGGGTTATCACGGGCAACGTTTTTCCAGCCCTTGTGAAGCCCTCGACCCCTACCGAAATCTCGCGGTGACCGCCGCGCTGTTGCAGGAGCATCACGCCGCCACCGGTGATTGGGTATTGGCTGCCGGGCGCTATCACCGCCCAGCGGGAGGTATACCTGCCGCGCGTTACCGCGCCGAATTTACCCGGCAATTCGAACGGTTGCTGGTTTCCTTCAAACAGGGCACACCACCATGAAGCGAATCCCAATCGCCTGTTATTTCACCTTGCTCTTGGCACCCTTCGCCCAACCGGAATTGACCATAGCCGGGGATCAGCCTAGCGACTACACCCGACCAGCTGCCAGGCCGTCAATAAGCAACGGGGCCCAGCCTGATCGGGCTATGCATGCGGACCTGTCCGCGTTTGCCGATGAAGCCTGGATACTGCCGATCCGCAGCTCTCACTTGAGCCCCGGCCATATCACGTCTCGCACGCTGGACATGCCGGGTTTGCGGCCATTTTTCCTGGTCGGTGACGATCCCCAATCACTGGCTTGGTTGCATCAACGTGCGACGGAACTGCAGGAAATGGGCGCGGCTGGCCTCGCCGTCGAAGTGGCCGACACTGAAGCCCTGGCCCGAATTCGCGCAGCCGCTCCGGGCATCACCATCCTGCCGGTCAACGGCAACGACATTGCCATTCGCCTGCAGATTGAGCACTACCCCGTCTTGATCACTGCCACCTCACTGGAACAGTGAGTCCAGGTCATGGCCGAGCATGCGATGGAGTCCAAGCTCCGGCCGGCAGTGGAGCTGTACACGGTAGCGATCTGCGTCGCTGCCGGAGTGTTGTGCGTGTACTCGCCCTGGGCTGTGGCCCTGTCACCCGAGATCGGTGTGGTTGCAGCGCTGGCCTATGCCCTGTTCGGCCTGATCCGGCTGCAACAAGCCTGGGAGGTGCTGCGCTATCGGCGCAATATCCGCCGGCTGCCTCGCTACGAACTGACCAGCCGACAGATTCCGGTCAGTCGTAAGCGTTTGTTCATGGGCCGCGGCTTTCGCTGGACACGCCTGCACACCCAGCGCTTGGCGGAGGCCCAGGATCCGGCGGTTGCTCATTATGTCGACCAACCGACCTGCTATCGTCTGGCCCGTGAACTCGAACGGCGCCTGGAACATGCGCCATTTCCGCTCTCGACCCTGGCGCGTGTCACGGCCTGGGACAACGCCTTCAATCGGGTGCGCCCTTTGCCCCCGGTAGGCGGCTCGTCGCTGCTACATGGGGTCGAGCCCGACGAAACGGAAGTCAGTCTGCCGCTGGGTGAACGGGTCGGACACACCCTGGTGCTGGGCACTACCCGCGTCGGCAAGACGCGGCTGGCTGAGGTGTACATCACCCAGGACATACACCGAGTCGAACACGAGGTAGTGATTGTCTTCGACCCGAAAGGCGATGCCGACCTGCTCAAGCGCATGTACGTCGAAGCCAAACGCGCCGGTCGGGAGAAGGAGTTTTATGTGTTTCATCTAGGCTGGCCGGAGATCTCCGCGCGCTACAACGCCGTGGGACGTTTCGGGCGCATCTCGGAAGTGGCGTCGCGCATTGCTGGGCAGCTCAGTGGTGAAGGCAACTCCGCAGCCTTTCGTGAGTTCGCCTGGCGTTTCGTCAACATCATCGCCCGCGCACTGATCGAGCTGGGCCGACGCCCGGACTACCTGCAGATCCAGCGACATGTGGTCAACATCGACGCACTGTTCATCGAATACGCCCAGCAGTTTTTCGCCAAGACCGATCCGAAGGCCTGGGAAGTGATCGTCCAGCTTGAAGGTAAGCTCACCGAGAAGAACATTCCCCGGCATATGGTCGGCCGCGAAAAGCGCGTGGTGGCCATCGAACAATACCTGGCAGTGAAACGAGTCTTTGATCCGGTGCTGGACGGGCTGCGATCGGCAGTGCGCTATGACCGCACCTACTTCGACAAAATCGTCGCCTCGCTGCTGCCGCTGCTGGAAAAACTCACCACCGGCAAGACCGCGCAGTTGCTGGCCCCCAATTACACTGATCTGGAGGATCCACGGCCAATCTTCGACTGGATGCAGATCATCCGCAAACGCGGCATCGTCTATGTCGGTCTGGATGCGCTGACCGACGCGGAAGTGGCTGCCGCCGTAGGCAACTCCATGTTCGCCGATCTGGTCTCGGTGGCTGGGCACATCTACAAGCATGGCATCGACCATGGCTTGCCTTCCGCAGGCAGCAGCGCCGACAAGCTACCGATTAACCTGCATGCCGATGAGTTCAACGAGTTGATGGGTGATGAATTCATTCCGCTGATCAACAAGGGCGGCGGAGCGGGCATCCAGGTGACGGCGTACACCCAGACCCTCAGCGATATCGAGGCGCGCATCGGCAACCGCGCGAAAGCCGGCCAGGTCATCGGTAATTTCAACACCCTGCAGATGCTCCGAGTGCGCGAAACCGCCACTGCGGAGCTGCTCACCCAACAGTTGCCTAAGATCAACGTGCTGACCAAAACCTTGGTCTCGGGTGCCACAGACACCTCCGACCCCGAGGCCAACACGGACTTCACCTCGTCCTCCCAAGACCGGGTCAGCAGCACCAGCGTGCCCCTGATCGAGCCGGCTCACATCGTCAGTTTGCCCAAAGGGCAGATGTTCTCCTTCCAGGTGGGAGGGCAGCTCTGGAAAGTCCGCATGCCACTGCCCAAGCCTTCGCCGGACGATGCCATGCCCAAGAATCTGCAGGAGCTGACTCAGCGGATGCGCGCCAGCTACAACGAGCAGGCGGGACACTGGTGGAGTGCCAGCGGGGGCGGTCCCACGCTCGACTTCGATCCGGACCGAGTCACGCCAGCCCGCCCCTCTGTAGCGGTGGACACGAGTGGGCCTACTCAGGAGGTCCCATGACGATGTCGGCCCAGCGCGCCTCGCGGAGTCAAGGAGGATGACTTCAGCTCAGCGCCCTCCACCGCAACCCATCCAGCGCCCTGGGCTGATCGTCTCGGCGATTAGCCTGGTCTTGCGCATTATCGGTTTGCTGATCGCCTCGTTGCTGTTCTCAATCCTGGTCGAGTTCGTCGGTCTGCTGCTGTTCTGGGGCGATCAAGGCTGGCGACACAGTCAGGCGATGCTGAGCAGTGAACTGGGCTGGCTCAGTGAGCACTTCAAATCCTCACTGATCCTCCAGAGACCTGGACAGACGGTTGTCCAGTGGCTGGACTTCCTCCATCAATGGTTGTTGGTCAACACCGGTTTTGCGGATTTCGCCCAGCAGGCGCGGATGTCGAGCCAGGACAACGGTTCGTGGGGAGGGATTAATCAGCTGTATGTGAGCATTGAGGATTTTGTCCTGGCGGCGGTGTATGTCAGCTTCACCTTCGTGGTGCGTCTGAGCATTCTGGCCCTGGCGACCCCCTTGTTTCTGCTGGCCATGTTCACCGGTTTCATTGACGGTCTGATGCGCCGCGACCTGCGCAAATTCGGTGCGGGACGAGAAAGCAGCTTTGTTTATCACCGGGCCAAGCGAGCGGTCATGCCACTGCTGAGCGTACCCTGGATCCTTTATCTGTCGCTGCCCTTTTCGCTCAATCCCATGGCGGTATTTCTGCCGTGCGCCGTGATGCTCGGGGTGGCCATGGCCATCACGACGGCGACGTTCAAAAAATATCTCTGAGTGCGACACGAATACTCTCTGTTGGAATGTTCAGCACCGGAGCTAATGAGATGCCCATGCTCGCGGGCGTAAGTAGCCGTCAGTTCCGCGTTAGTGGACATCCCTTACAGCTGGCAGGGCCTTGCTCCTGATAACAGCACTTTTTTTCCGATCCACAGTTCTATTCTCGGCCCCCTGGCCCAATGCTTCCAGTTAGGGGTATGAGTAGTTACATAGTCTTGCCCACCCGTTTGCATTCGACCCGACTAGCCATTTGCATCAGATTTGACCACCTCGCTTCGTGGCGATAACCGGCAGAGAACGGCCCAGAGTGTGTAGAAACGCTATGGGTGCAGAGAGTTGGGTAATCGGTGTTTTTTTTCGCTGCGCAGGATGTCTCTAGAGGCCTCGACCAAGCCAAATCAGTGTTGCTGGTATTGATTGGCACTTGCCGAGCGGGGCCCGTTAGATGCGGTTATTGCAATGTTAAAAAGGCCGCAGGCCTTCATCGCCGCCATCAAGGCTTCACTGCCCAACAGCCGTAGCACGCATTTGAGGTTATAGGCGAGTACATGCAGGCTCATCTCGGTGCTCACCCGGGCAAGGGTTGTTGGTGAGGAAGTGCGTGGCCCCCATCCAGGACTTCAGTGTGCCGAAGGGATGTTGAACCGTTTGGCGGCGGATCCGCATCATTTCTGGTGCTTGATCAAGGCGACTCTGCATCATCTCAAGTATCGACTCAAGCTCCCAGCGACTAACTTGCCGCTCAGAGCTGGCGTGCAGCGCTACTTTTGTGCTCAACTCTGACAGTGCGAACTCCAGTAACAATGCAGCTTCAGCCCTTTCTCAATCAAGCTTTGCCCAGCAGGGCATCGATACTCGTTCGTTGATGCGTCATAGATGAAATCATCTTTGCCGAAGCGGCCAGCCGCTGTCGTTCCCGAGGTCAGCGTCTCGGGCACGAAAACAGTAATTCCAGCTTCATGGCACGCCAGGATTTCTTCGCCTTTGAAATACCCTCTGTCTGCGACTGCCGACAGTTCTTCGACACCCATGGCCGCTCGTGCATGCTTGGCCATCGAACTCAGCTGGTTTTGATCCACGCCATCATTCGTTACCTCGTGCGCCACCATCAGGTGGTGCTTCGCATCAGCTGCAGTCTGGACGTTTGTAGCCGACCATTCCTGTTCCGCGCGTCTTCATCGAGCGAGCATCAGGATCGGTTAGCGAGATCTGTTTATCCGGCGCTTCGTTTAGCTGTACCTCGATTTGCTTGAGCTCCTGCATCTTGGCTTTCAAGGCCGCGATCTTGTCATGGAGGCATTCGGCTTTGGCCTAGGCAACGGAAGGCTCCTGACGGTCTGCGATATCAAGTGCGGTCAGATAGCGATTGATACTGGACTCAACTTCCTCCATTCGCCGTCGAAGTTTGGCACTGGTGAAGTTCCGATCCCGATCATTGACCGCCTTGAACTTGCTGCCGTCGATGGCAACGAGCGCTTCCGAGAACAATCCCAGTTGCTGGCACAACACCACAAATTGACGACAGATCCCGCGGATTGCCTTGCCATTGTTTTTGTGGAAATTGGCGATGGTTTTGAAGTCCGGCATCAAGCGACCAGTCAACCACATCAACTCGATGTTGCGCTGGGCTTTTCGCTCCAGGCGCCGGCTTGATTGAATACGGTTGAGGTAGCCGTATATGTAGATCTTCAGCAGGATCGCGGGGTGGTACGGGGGCCTCCCTGTATCTGCGGGAATGATGCCTTCAAAACCCAGCTTGCCCTGGTCGAGTTCGTCGACAAAGACGTCGACTATACGCACCGGGTTGGTATCGCTGACATAGTAGTCGAGGCTTTCGGGAAGCAAGCTGCTTTGACCTCGGTGTTCGCCTTGAATAAAGCGTTTCATGGGCGATCCCTGCGATGAAATCATCAGAAATCATAGCAAGGGTTCTGGGAGGCGTTTTTACACACTCTGGGCCCTAAGCAGCCGTCGCGTCAGCGTGTATTTGCAACCTACAGACTGGCGGACGCTGAGAGTTCGAATCGCTCCTTCATCGCATAATTCTGGCAACACTTGCATGACTGTGTGGTTGAGGCGGCCTGGGAGACTTCCACCTGGAGAAGAAAGAACCGCACGGAGGGCGGTTTTGTACGAAGCGGGTAAGAGTTGGAAGCGGTAGCTGCCGCTGCTTTCCTGACTCAGCTTTGTAGGGAGTCGTGGGCCATTCAACACAATTCAGGCTGCTACCGGAGGCGTATCTCTTCCTCCTCGTGCGCTTGGCCAAACTGCTCTTTACTCCGGCTTAAGTGCATGCGCATGGCCATTCTCGCTCCTTCACTGTCACGACGGGCGACAGCGTCATAAATTGCTTCATGCTCGTGCTTCAAACGAAGCATGTAACTGGCTTGATCGTGGTGTCCCAAGCGCGCGGAATCGAGCCAGGTACGCGGAATGATGCCTGTGCCAAGGTGGTTGATGATATCAGTGAAATACCGATTGCCACTGGCCTGAGCGATGCACTGGTGGAAACGATAGTCCGCAGACGCCTTATCGGTGGAGTGAGCAGCTCCCTCGTTGAGCTCATCCAACGCGGCCCGCATGTCAGCCAGCTGCGCATCACTACGCCGCTGCGCAGCCAGCCCAGCCGACTCTATCTCCAAGGCGATACGCAGTTCCAGAATCGCTAGCACTTCGCGGATGGTGACCATAGTGGAAGGGTCTAGTCGAAATGAATCGGTACATGGCGGACTCAGGACAAAGGAACCGATGCCATGGCGGGTCTCAACCTGTCCGGCCGCCTGCAGCCGCGACATCACTTCACGTACCACAGTGCGGCTGACGCCCTGCTCGGCCATGAGCTGCGATTCGGTCGGCAACTGGTCGCCGCGCTTGAGCTGGCCACTGCGAATGCGCTCGGTCAGCACCATAACCACTTGCTGAGTCAAGCTTCGCGGTTTGCATTTTGGCTGTGCCAGTATCCGCTGCTCGGTAATGCCCACTATACCTCCTTCAGAACCAACCACCATGATACCCCAAGCGGCCAGACCTGCAGGAAGCCTAGCCACTGGGCCGGAGTGCATGAGACAGCAGCTATCAACCGAGCAAAAAACCACCATCAACGTTGAAGACCTGGCCGGTAATGTAACCGGACTTCTCCGAAGTCAGGAAGGCCAGCAGCCCGCAGAGGTCCTCTGGCACGCCCGTGCGCGTTATCAACTGCGCCTCGCGCATGAACAGGTCACCCGGCAAAGCGGCTTCAGTGCCACGATGACGGATCAGGCCAGGGGAGATGGCATTCACGGTGATGCCGCAATCACCCAGCTCCGCAGCCAGTGCCCGGGTCAGGCCGATGACTCCGCACTTGCTGGCGATGTAGGCGAAGAAGCCTTTCTGCGGTCGCCCGGTATTGCTCGACGCCATATTGACGATCCGCCCCCAGCGGCGTTCGGCCATGCCGGGGGTGAACGCCTGACCAAGGTACGTTACCAGGTGTCCACGTCGGTTTCCGCCAGGCTGCGCAAAAATGGGGTGAAGGCGGCGTTGTTGACCAGCATCGCAGCGCCCGAATCGCGCCAGTACCGCCTACGCGAAACCCGAGACAGCGGCAGATCGACCAGGTCACAGCATTGCGCCCAAGCCGTGCCGCCGTGTTCGATGATCTCGGCGACGGTGCCGTCGGCTGGCTCGGGGTCCGTCAGCGCCAGGTTGAAGCCGGCGGCAGCCAGCAGCAGCGCGAACACCTTGCCCAGGCCACTGGCAACACCGTTGACGACGGCTATTCGAGAGTTGGATGGGAACATCAAAGGGTTATTCCTGTTTATCTCAGGCCGCTCAGGCCCAGCAATTGATCAAGCTGTACATGCAACAGCACACCGAATGCGTAGCCGTCTCGCGGGTTTTCGCCGGTGCGAGGATTGAGCCAGCTGCTGGCGCCAAACGTACGGGTCACGAAGGGGCTGAGGACGATGCTGTCGTTCAGTACGAAGTTGGCGTCAAGGCTGATGGCGTATTCGTCCCGCCCTGGCCGATAGTCGCCACCGCCACTGCTCACCGCATGGGTTTCCTCGAGGAAGCCCTGCTGGCGATCGGTGAGCTGCGCCCAACTGGCCTTGACGGAGTAGCTGTCGAAAGGCCGACTACGGAAGGGTCCCGACAAGATCAGGCCAAGGTCGCCCTGGTTGCGCACGCCGGTCTCGGTGGTGTCCTCGAAGACGTGGGACAGGCTGCCGTGAACGCTCAGGGCCGTGGGGTTGCGTTCCCCTGCTCGCCCACCGTCAAGGCGCCAGAAAGTCTGCTTCGCACCCAGGTAGAAGCCCCTGACGCCATCATGGGTCGCGGCTTCTGCCTGGCTGGTGGCGCGCGACGTGCCGTCGACGGTGTAGTAAGGATCTTTCTGCCGACGGTTGTTGTAGAAGCCCATCAGCTCGAAGGATGTCGGGTAGGTCGATATCGAGAAGTCGGTGCGGTAGGCAAGATTGGCGAGGTAAGCCGTACTGAGCGTGCCGCCGCTGTCGCCTTCACGCCGCTCCCAGCCGTTGGTGAAGGGGTAGGCGTTGTTACTGCGCCAGGCGCCGAGCTGAGCGCGCCACCGCGGGCTGAAGTCATAGGCGCCACGGAGACCCCAGTTGGCATACGGCGGTGGATTGATCCCCGCAGTGTCCTGCAGGATGGCAGGGCTGACGCAGCCGAAGGGCAAGTTGCACATGGGCAATGCGAAATAGTTGCCAGCATTGCTCTTGCCTGCTTCGAGTGTCAGACGATCCTCGAGCAGGCGCTGTTCGTAGGTGAACAATGTCAGGTGACTTACTTTGGGAATGTAGGGAGCGGGTTTGCCCACAGTGACACCCCCTACTTGACCGCCATAGGCGATATTCGAGGTCCAGGGAACATACAGTTGCTGGAAATGGACCACGCCGCCGTCGATGCCGGCCAGCTTCTGCATGTCGAAATCCGCGCCAATGCCAAACAACGTCAGCGATTCATGATTGCCGGTGTCCAGGCCAGTGCTCGGGTTGCGCAGATAGATCTGGGTCATGTCCAGCTTCGGACTGATGCCGTGATCAGCCAGCCCACGGCCCTGCTCTTCAAAAGGTCGCCCGGGGGTGGCAGGCTTGCGAGGCTCGGGGCTCAGTACCCGAGGGCCCTGCCGCTCGTTGGGAAGGCTGTTGTCGATACTGGACGGCAGTTGCAGCCGCTCTCCCTGCTCTCGCGCCAACTCGATCGCCTGCCCCCCGCTTGCGGCGGTGAGCAGCAGGGATGCAGCAAGGACCTTTGCATGTACGTAGTTCATGTGGACTGACCTTATTGTTGTTTTTTTAAGACAGATGTTGCCCGTCCGCGCCGCCTGAGTACGGCGCGGGGGGAGACTGAACGACGATTCAGCCGGCTGTTGCGCCGGCGTCTATGGCAAGATCCGCCCCGGTGACCCAGGCGGCTTCATCCGAAGCCAGGTAAACCGCGGCCCAGGCGACGTCGTCTGGTTGACCGAGACGCTGGCGCAAAAATTGTCGCCCCAGCGCCGTCTGACGCAGCCCTGGATCCCGTGCCATGTGTGCCCGGGTAGCGGCGGTTTCGATGAGTCCTGGTGACAGGCTATTGACCCTGATGCGGTGTGGCCCGCCCTCCATCGCCAGTTGCCGGGTCATGGCAAGTACCCCGCCCTTACCGGCGCAGTGAGCCAGGGCCGGCGAGCCTTCAAGCGCCATGCGAGCGTTGGCCGAGGCGAAATTGATCACCGAGCCGCCGCCCCTGGTCTTGAGCACTGGCCAGGCCGCCTTGCAGGCGAGGAAGACGATGTCCAGCTCTCCGGTCAATGTGCGCCGCCACTGGCTCTCGTAGTCCATCTCCTCGATCCAGGCGAAGGCGCCGAACGCCGCCGCATTGACCAGGCAATCGAAACCGCCATCACCCTGTGCACAGGCCCATTTCACCCACTCTTCAACCGCTTGTGGCTGAGTCAGGTCGCAGCAGTGCACGGCAAAGGATTCGTGCCCCTCTGCCTGGGCAAGGGCCAAGGTTTCGGCCGCCGCCTCAGGGTCCCAATCACAGCCAAGAACCCTGGCACCCTGGCGGGCAAACAACAAAGCGCAGGCCTGGCCGATGCCATTTCCGATGCCGGTGATCAATGCAGTCTTGCCAGCCAGGCGCTGTCCATTCATGGTGCTCATGTTCAAGCTTCCTCAATGTTGCAAGCGTTCGATAGAAAGGCAGAGCGGGGACGGCTAAGCATGGCGCAGAGCAGCGCGACCACGGCCATCGACAACAGGATCCAGGCAGCCAGTCCCACGGTCGCGGCCACCCCGCCGGTGTATGGCGTGGCCGCAACGATCAGCAGCGGGCTCAGGAAAGCGCCCAGGCAGTAGCTGCCATACCAGATGCCGGTTCCTAACCCGCGCCGATGTGACGGCAATTCGCGCATGTTCCAAATCGCGAGGCTGGGTAGCATCAGGCCGCAACCCAGGCCATTAATTAACGCAATCAGCAGCATCAGTTGCACATCTTTCGCCCAGGGCACCATCAGGAAGCTGAGACCGATCAAGGCAAACGCGACGGCCAGGCAGTGCGGGATCCGCAGTTTCAGGCGCAGCAGCAGGTGCACGCTCAGGGTACCGAGCACGATCATGACGCTTCCCGCCGATGCGATCATGCCCGCGGTGCTTGGCGAACCGTGGCCGATATCACCCAGCAGGTAAGCCAGCTGGATCTGCATCACCATGAACGCGGCGCCGCCTGCAAGGGTGAGTGCGCAAATCACAGCCAGCAGAGAAGGACGCAAGCGTACAGAGCCTTCCTGGGACTGGCCGGCACCGCCCTCGGCCATGGGCTCCCTCAGCAGGAAGTAGGCGAACACGGCCATGACTATCGCTACCAGGTAAACAACGTAGGGCACCTGCCAGCCGAATTCGCCCAACGCCCCGCCGATCATGAAGAACAGAATGGCCGAACTGGCAGCGAATGTAGTCTGCAGCGCCAGGTAACGTTGGCGCAGCGCCCCGTTGTAGTAGTCACCGATCAGTGTCGTACTGATCGTCACGACACCTGCCTCCATACAGCCGAGCAGGATCCGGCTGACAATGATGGCGTGCAGCGAAGGCAGTACGAGCGGTAGCACGCCCATGACGCCATAGCCGACCATGGCGATGATCAGCAGCCGTTTGCGACCAACCCGATCAGCGAAAAAACCCACCAGCGGGCTAAGCAAGGCCACCATCAGACCAGGGATGGCCAATGACACAGGGACCAGGAACTCGACATTGGGAACGTGGGCAAAATGGGCCTGCATCTGTGGCAGGCTCGGCGCGACGATAATGGCTGCCAGAGGCGCAAGACAGTTAATGAGCAATAGCAGGTAGGTCGCAATGCGCGCTACCGGACGACCAGCAGTGACAGAGGTGTTCATGGTGTTCTCCAGTGTTCTTGTTATTGTTCTTTTTTGTCGAGCACGCGGATTACGGGTTATCCGTCGAGGGTTCGGGCGATCAGCCCGGCAAGGTCCCCGTCATGTGCAAAGCCAAGGCGCTCGGCCACAGGGGTCGCCAGCGCCGGATACTTTGCAAAAGCCTGCGCCAGGGCGGGATCGGGGCGATAGCTGACCAGTTGCTGGCGGTCCTCGCCATATCTCTGGCACAGGCCCTCCACCACCGCCTCAACGCTCAGGTGCAGCACGGGCAAGGTGATCGTGCGGTGTCCGGCCAGCGACACGGCAGGCTGACGCGCAGCATGCAGGAGGTTGTCCACGCAGCAGGCCACCGACATCCACCAGGCGGTGCCCTGCGGGCTTACCGGGCAAACGAACGGCTGGCCGTCGCGCAGGCTCCAGAACAGGTCGCTCATGAATGCCGACAGGAGTCCGGACGGCTGGGGTGGCCTGGCCACGATGCCAGGCAGGCGCAACGCGATGCCATCCAGCTCGCCTCGACGGGAAAAGTCCTCCAGCAACAATTCACCAATGAGCTTCTGGGTGCCGTAGCTCAGTTGGGGGAGCAGCGGCGCCGACTCATCCATGGGGCCCTCCGGCAGCGCGCCATAAACGGCGATGGTGCTGGCAAAAACCACGCGTGCGGGGTGTTCCTGTGAACGCAAGGCCTCGAACAGCGCCAGGGTGGCATCAAGGTTGACCCGTCGGCCCAGCTCATATTCACGCTCGGCGAGCCCTCCGGGCACGCTGCCCAGATGGAAAAGTACTGCCACCGGCTCATCCAGCGTATCGGCGATCAGCGCTGGATCGTTCAGGTCGCCCTCCAGGCAGCGAACCCGAGGGTCGCGCAGCGGCTGCTCGAAGGCAAGATCCAGCAGCGTGAGGCGGCTCCAGCCTGGCAAGGCACGGGGGTCTGCAAGCAGGCGGCTGACCAGGTTCTGGCCGACAAAACCGTTGGCCCCGGTAATCACGACATGCATTGGCGTCACTCCGCAGCCACGAAACGGTGGTCGATGGCGCCGAACACGCTGTGCCCATCACGCCCCAGGATCTCGAAACGCAGCCGATCACCAAAGCGCAAGAACTGCGTGCGCGCCTCGCCGAACTCAATCATTTCCACTGCCCTGCGTTCCGCCAGGCACGCCGAACCTACCTCGCGCCAGCCACGGTTGGAGAAGGTACCCGAACCCAATACCGTGCCAGCGCCCAGCTTGCGGGTGCGGGCCAAGTGCATGACCAGTTCCGGGAAGCTGAAGTCCATCTCAGCCCCATTAGGGTGGCCGAACAGTTCGCCATTGCAATGCACATGCAAGTCCAGGTGCACGCGGCCGTCGCACCAGTCCCGGCCCAGTTCATCCGGGGTGACCGCCACCGGGGCAAACACCGTGCTCGGTTTGGACCGCAACGGGCCGAAGCCAATGCTCACCTCCTTGAACAGGTGGGCTCGCAGGCTGACGTCGTTGAGCAACATCAGCAGCTTGATGTGCCCGGCGGCTGCCGCTGGCTGCACGCCCATGGGGACATCGTCGAGAATCACTGCAACCTCCCCTTCGAAGTCGATCTGGTGCTCCTCGCCCTGCACCGGATAGTCGTCGCAAGGGCCCATGAAGTCATCACCTGCGCCCTGGTAGAGAATCGGGACGCCAGGGTCTTTCTTGATGTCCAACTTGTAGGCCTGCTCCATCAGGTTGCCGTGGTTGAGAAACGCCGACGCATCGGCCCACTGGTAGGCCCGAGGCAACGGCGCCATGGCCAGGCGCGAATCGAAGTCGAAGGCGTCTGCCTCCAGGCCATCATTCAATCGCTGGTAAATTGCCTGAAGCAAGGGCTCGCAGCGATCCCATTGCTCGATGGCCGCTTGTAGCGTGCCGGCGATGCCGCCGGCCAGGGTCGCACGACGCAGATCGCGGGAAACGATGACCAGTTGGCCGTCGCGGTTACCGTTCCTGAGGGTTGCCAGTTTCATGGTTGTGCTCCTTGTCCGGCCCAGAGGACCGGTAATTCGATGAGTTCGAGCAGGTTGCCGGCGTTGTCGCGCAGAAAGCCGCGCGCTCCTAATTCAACGACCGGCCGCCATCGACGGGGATCACCGCGCCGGTGGTGAAGGTCAACTGGCTGGCCACCGCCAACACCGCGTTGGCCACCTCCTCCGGCAACGCCAGGCGCCCCAGCGGCGTGGCCGCCGCCTGGCGGTCACGCCATGCGGCATCCAGGCCCTGGACAAACTCGGTGTCAGCCAGGCCCGGTGCTACCGAGACCACACGGATAGCCGGAGCCAGGGCACGGGCCAGCGAGCAGGTCAGGTTGTCCAGCGCGGCCTTGGAGGCGCAATAGGCGATGTTGCTGCCCATGGCCGTGCGCGCGGCAATTGAACTGATATTGACCACCAGGCCGCCCTCGCCTGCCGCCAGTAGCGGCTGCAGTGCCCGTACGCAAGCGATGGGCCCGCGCACGTTGGTCGCCAGGATCTGGTCGATCAGCGTGTCATCCAGCGCGGCCAGGTCGGCGTGGGCAACATAGCGCGTGGTGCCCGCGCAGTTGACCAGGATGTCGCACCGCCCATAGGCCGCCTTCACCTCCCGGGCCAGGCTGGCCAAACTCTCGCTGTCGGTGACCGTGGCCTGCATCGGCCTGTGGCCTTCGGCACAGGCCGGCAAGGCCAGGGCCAAACGCTCGGCAGCTTCGCGTCCGCGGTTGTAGCCCAGCACTAGTGCGGCGCCGGCGCCGGCCAGGGCGCGGGCAATCGCCTCGCCCAGACCTCCGGTAGCGCCGGTGACCACCGCCACCTTGCCTTCGAGTGCTTGCATGGCCCGGCCCCTCACACGGTTTTCTTCAGGCGACGCACGCGGATGTCAGCCTGCTCCTTGTGCCCGGAGAAATGCTCCAGGGCGCACAACCGCGAGCACACCTCACCCATGGCCACGCTCGCCTCATCAGTGAGAATGCGCTGGTAGGTGTGGGTCTTGATGAACTTGCCCACCCACAGGCCGCCGGTATAGCGGCCAGCGCCCTGAGTCGGCAGGGTGTGGTTGGTGCCGATCACCTTGTCACCGTAGGACACATTGGTACGGTGGCCCAGGAACAACCCGCCATAGCAAGTCATGCGCTCGAGGAACCAGTCCGGATCGCGGGTCATGACCTGGACATGCTCGGAGCATAGGCGCTCGGACTCGGCGAGCATCTCCTCATCGCTGTCACACAAGATGATCTCGCCATAGTCACGCCAGGCGACGCTGGCCACCGGTGCGGTGTCCAGGCGGCTGAGCACCTGTTCGATGGCCGCCGGCAACTCTTCGGCGATACGTGTGCTGGTGGTCAAGCAGTAGGCCGGCGAGGTCGGGCCATGCTCGGCCTGGCCGAGCAGGTCCACAGCCACCAGTTCGGCGTCGACACTGTCATCGCAGATCACCATGGTCTCGGTGGGACCGGCGAACAGGTCGATACCCACCCGGCCGAACAGCTGGCGCTTGGCCTCGGCCACATAGGCATTACCCGGACCAACGATCATGTCCACCGGCGCAATCTTCTCGGTACCCAAGGCCATGGCAGCTACGCCCTGTACCCCGCCCATCACGTAGATTTCGTCGGCGCCAGCCAGGGCCATGGCAGCAACGATTTCGTTGGACGGCTTGCCCCCGAAAGGCGGTGCGCAGGCGATCACCCGCTTGACGCCAGCGACCTTGGCGGTCAGCACGCTCATGTGCGCCGATGCCAACAGGGGATACTTGCCGCCCGGGATATAGCAACCCACCGAGTTAACCGGGATGTTGCGGTGCCCCAGCACCACGCCGGGCATGGTCTCGACCTCGACGTCGCGCAGCGAATGCAGCTGGATCTGGGCAAAACGACGGATCTGCGCCTGGGCGAAACGGATGTCGTCCAGTGCCTCCGGGCTGAGGCTGTCGATGCATGCCTGGATCTGTTCGGATGTCAGCCGGAAATCATCCGGGGCCCAGTTGTCGAAGTGGCTGGAATACTCGCGCAACGCTGCCTCGCCGCGGTGCTCAATGGCAGCGAGGATCTCTTCGACGGTGGTACGCACCTGGGCATTGAGCTCGGCTTTCGCTTCTGCGGGCCGGCCTTGTTTGAGTTGACGGATCATGCGGGACTCCTGTTGCAACGAGGTATGGAAAACTAGCGCCAGTGGATCAGCGGCTGGCCGGCCACCGGTGCTCTGAAGAAGGGAATGCGGGTGCCTTGCAGGCTGCCCAAGTAGACGGTGCGAAGGTCGGGGCCGCCGAAGGTGAGGCTGGCCATCCACGGCGCCAAGGTGCCGCGGGCGGCCTGCATGATCTCGGGCGTCAGGGTCTTGTCCGCGAAATGCCGGTCGAGGCGCGCGGTGGCTTGCGGATCCCCGTCGTCGAGCAGCGTCAGCACCTCGCCTTCGGGGGTGATGGCGATCAGCTTGTCGCTCATCACCAGTGTCACCCAGAGGTTGCCGAAACTGTCGAAGGCAAAGCCGTCGGGGAAGCCTTCGAGCTGCGCAGGGCCATACACGTCGCGCTCGCCCAACGTGGCGTCGGGGCCTACGCGCAAACGCGAGATTCGCCGGACATTGCTCTCGACCACGTACAGAAACTGCTCGTTGTCATCGAAGCGGATCTCGTTGGTGCCGCCGAAGCCTTCGGCCACCACGCGGATGCCCTTTTCATCGATTACCCCGATGTAGCCGTCGAGCACCGCCGAATTGATCGAGTCGGTCCAGGGTTGCATCGTGGTCGTCACGGTGAACCAGATGCGGCCCTTGGAATCGATCAGCGGGAAGTTGGTCTTGCCCAGTGCCTTGCCTTCCAGGTGGTCGTGCAGCACATGGACGTGACCTTGGCGATCAAGTCGCTCGATACGGTCCAGACCCCAGTTGCAGATGATGAAGTCGCCTTCGGCGGTCAGTGCCAGGCCATTGGGCAGCGAGGCCCCCTGGGACTGCACGTAGCGCTGCTGGAAATCTGCCGGTTCGCTGACTGGGGCGATCGGAGCCAGGAGTTGCTGGCTGCCGTCCGGAGCGATGCGCATCACCCCGCCGCGGGCATCCGCGCTCCACAGCGTGCCGTCAGGCTGGGCGACGATGCACTCGGGGCGCTGCAGGTCGTGGCCGATGAACTGGATGCTGGCGCGGTCTACCTGCCAGCCTTTGAGAGGGTTGCTTGCCATAGTGGTGCCTCGTGCAATGCCGGGCTCGGCAGCGCATGGGCGCCCGGGCCGTGGTATGAATGGCGTTACGATGCGCGTCTAGCGCCCGCTTGATGCCAGGCGGGCGAACGAATCCAAGCAGTAGATGGGCGGCGAAACGCTGGCACGAAGAGGGCGGGACGGCTGCATGATGTGCTCCGGTTTTTTTGTTGTTATAGGCCAGACATCGGTGCCAGGCTGACACCAGGTTCTTCGACCTGGATGGCGGGTGTGACTTGATGGTATGCACCCGTCAGGCATCTGTGAAATCGTTTATTGACATACGAGGCATAAACACGTTGGATGGCTCGCACGCACCCTCCGCCAACAAAAACAATCCCGGACCGCACCGGGCAAGGAGACGTCCAATGCGCTTTCATGGCCTTGATCTCAACCTTCTGGTGGTGCTCGACGCTCTGCTGGTCGAGCAGAACATCACCCGTGCCGGGGAACGGCTGTTTCTCAGCCAGCCGGCCACCAGCGCCGCACTCGCCCGCCTGCGGGAATACTTCCAGGACCAATTGCTGGTACCCAACGGACGCAAGATGGTCCGCACGCCCAAAGGCGAAGCACTCATCCAGCCCGTTCGCGACTTGCTGATCCAGATGCGCTCCACGCTGGAAAACCGAGCCGAGTTCGAGCCGGCTCAGTCGCAGCGCAAATTTGTGCTGATGGCCTCGGACTACGTCTGCACCGTGCTGTTGCCTCAGGTCAGCAGGCGCCTGAACGAACTGGCACCGATGGCCAGCCTGGAAATGATCCCGCCCAACGACACCCCGCGGGAAACGCTCGAACGAGGGAACGTCGACCTTCTGGTGTTGCCGGCCACCCACCTGGGCGACGACCATCCGAGCCTGACGATTTTCGAGGACCGTTTCGTCTGCATGACCTGCCAGGACAACCCCCTGGTTGGCGACAGCCTGTCGTTCGAGCAGTACAAGCAGATGGGGCACGTCCTGGTGCGATGGGGTATGCAGCGGGTGCCGTCGATGGACGAGTGGTTTCTCAATCGCTACAACTTCGAGCGCCGTGTCGAGGTCATCACCAACGCCTTTAGCAACGTGCCCACGTTCCTGCCGGGCACCCTGCGCATCGCCACCATGCATCTGCGCCTGGCCCAGCAGTGTGCGCGCGAGCTTCCGCTGAAGATTCTGCCGGTACCCTGGGATGCACCCAGGCTGGTCATGGCCATCCAGTGGAATCGTCACCAGCAGCATGATCCTGGGCTGAGCTGGCTACGCAGCCTGATCGTGGAAAGCGCGGCAGCCATGCCAGACGTCTGAACAGCAACCCACGGCAGCGGCATACCAGTCCACAGGTATCCATCGATCGAATGCTTCGTATGCCAAATTAAGATTTCTCGTATGACTGGACGCTGCGTAGCTTATCGAGGCGAGCCATGCAGCCAAGGGAGCATGGCTCACACTCCGCCACACGTGGGGTGTCCAGAACAAGAACCGACCAGAGAAATCGCCATGCCTCAGCTCCTGTCTTACCTCATCACCGCCGAACATTCCGCAGCCCGCTACGCCTGCGTGGCAGTATTCGTCACCCGCCTGCATCGCTCAGCCCGACGCTAGCGTTCGCTGCCCCACCATCCTTCTAATTCCGCTGCGGTACGACAATCGCCCGCCGTGCGGCTATCCCATGCCCGTCCACCTGGCCGCCACGCCAGGTCGCTAGCTATATGGAGTCATCAGCCATGAATATCATCGGTCTGCAATACCTGACCTTCGGCGTCGAAGACCTGGCCGCCGCCCACCGGTATCTGCTGGATTACGGCCTGGACGTCAGCGAGTACGACCCCGAGGTCGGCGGTACCTACATTGCCCTGGATAGCACCGGCGTGATCGTGCGCCGCAGTGACCACTCCGGCCTGCCGCCACTGCCGCCCGGCGCATGCTCTCCCTGCCTGCGCGAAACCCATTATGGGGTCGCCGACGACGCCACCCTGGTGCAGTTGTACCGCCTGCTGGGCGCCGATCGCGAGGTGAGCGTAGATGCCGACGGCACACTGCACTGCCTCGACGATTCCGGCTTCGGCATTGCCTTTCAGCGCGCTCGGCGCCAGCCGATCCACGCGCCGCGCCTGGGCTTCAACGTGCCGGGCCAGACGCCGGGGCGCGCGCCCAACGACTGCGGCGCTGACCCCTCGGCAGTGATCAAGCCACGCTCACTGTCCCATGTGGTGTACTTCGTCGAAGACGCTGCCAAGGCCGAGGCGTTCTACCGGCGCCTGGGCTTCGTGGTGACTGATCGTCTCAACCAACTGGGGCCGTTCATGCGCCCTGCCGGGACCCATGATCACCACACGCTGTTCATGCTGCACAGCCATAACGAGCACATGGTCGGCTGCAACCACTTCACCTTCCACTTCGGCTCGGCGGGCGAGGTACTGCAGCAAGGCTGGCGCTTCCAGCAAAAGGGCTACCAAAGCTTCTGGGGGCCGGGACGGCATCTGATGGGCAGCAACTTCTTCTGGTACTTCAACAGTCCCTTTGGCGCCGTCATGGAATTTGACGCCGACATGGATCACCACGACGACAGCTGGGTGCCGCGGGCGCTGGAGCCCGGTGCAGACAATTCGCAGATATTCCTTTTCGAGGGTGTCGATAAATGGGCCCCCGGTGAGTGAGGCAGCCACCATGGAGCGCCGTCTTTGCCACCGCGACGAGCTGCCAGACCACCTCGCCCGAGGCCTGCTGCGCGAGGGCCGGCATGACCGGGTGTTCGCCATCCGGCGCGGCGCCGAAGTGATCGTCTGGCTCAACGACTGCCCGCACAACCACCGCCCTCTGGAATACCAGCGCGACCAGTTTCTCTCGGCCGACGGTCAGCACATCGTCTGCTACGCCCACTCGGCGCACTTCGACCTGCGCACCGGCCATTGCTTTGCCGGGCCGTGCGTGGGGCGGTATCTGGTCCCGGTGCCAGCACGAATAGATGGTGCGGGAAATATCTGGATTCCCGACCAACTGCCCGCTCCATCAGCCCTGAACCAAGCCTGAACGAGGTCATCACCATGTTTCAGTACTTCCCAACCAACTATGTGTGGAGCCTGTCAGCGATCATCGCCCTTACCCACGGCGGCAACATCGGCGAGGTGAACACCATGTGCGCGCCGCTGCGCGATGCCGCCCTGGCCGGCGACGATCCTGGCACCGAAGCTTTCTACGCTGCCTGGAAAAGCGGTGGCGACCGCCTGGTGGCCCTTGCCGACGACGACCTGGCGCGCAATCGGCGCCTTTCCGCAGGCGAGAAGCTGGGGCGTGCTGCCCTCTATTACAGCCTCGCAGAACGTATGCAGGCGCACGGCTTCAAGCACCGGCTGGCGCTCTACCAACATTCCCTAGTGCTGTTCGACCAGGCCCGACGCCTGAGCCGGGAAAACTGCGCACGGGTGCAAATCCCCTACGGCGAAGGTCACCTGAGCGCCCTATACGTGCGCGCCGGCGGCCTTGCTCCAGGGGCACGGGCGCCGATCGTGGTGATCATGAACGGCCTCGACAGCACCAAGGAGATGCTGCAGAAAAGCGTAATGGGCCGGCTTTTCGCCCAGCGCGGCCTGTCTGCGCTGTTCGTCGACCAGCCGGGTACCGGCGAAGCCTTGCGCTTGCATGGCCTACCGGCTCGTCACGACAGCGAGGCATGGGCCACTCCGGTAGTCGATTGGCTGCAGCAACATCCTGAGGTGGACCCGACGCGCATCGCTGCCCTCGGCGTCTCCCTGGGTGGCTATTACTGCCCACGGGCGGTGGCCTTCGAGCCACGATTCGCTTGTGCCGCGGTGTGGGGAGCGAACCACGACTGGCGCGCAGTGCAGGAGGCACGGCGGCGCCGCGAAGGCGAGAATCCGGTACCGCACTACTGGCAGCACGTGCAGTGGGTCTTTGGCGCCAGTAGTTTCGACGACTTCATGGCCAAGGCGCAGCACATGCATCTTGACGGGATCTTGGAACGCATCCGTGTGCCCTTCCTGGTCACCCACGGCGAGCAGGACCGGCAAATCCCCCTGCAGTACGCCCAGCGCACCTTTGACCAGCTGGTGAACAGCCCGGACCGCGAACTGGTGGTGTTCACCGAGCGCGAGGGCGGCGTCGAACACAACTCGCTGGACAACCCCAGCAACGCTGGCAACCTCATCGCCGACTGGCTGGCCGAACGGCTGGGCGGCGGCGTCGCCTGATTCATTTGGAGAAGCACCATGGCTCTTATTCAGAAAGCGCTGATCATCGGCGGCGGCGTGGGCGGCATGTGCGCCGCGATCCAACTGCGCAAGCTAGGCATTGCCGTCGAATTGGTCGAACTCAATCCCGCCTGGGCGCCGGATGGCGCTGGCATCACCATCAGTGGCCCCAGCCTACGAGCCTTGCGCGAGGTCGGCGTAGTGGACGAAGTCCTGCGCTTGGGCGGCTGGTGGCGCGCCATTGACCTGCGTGACGCCCAGGGCAACCTGCTGCGTACCGTGCCCATTGCGCCAGCGCTCGGCGCCGAGGACTTGCCCAGCGCGGCGGGTATCCAGCGGCCTGTGCTGGCGAAGATTCTCAGCGCCGCCACCCGCGCTGCCGGTGCCACTGTGCGCTTGGGGCTCAACTTTGAAAGCATCACCCAGGACTCCGATGGCGTCGACGTTCTATTCAGCGACGGCAGCGGTGGTCGCTACGACCTTGTAGTTGGCGCCGACGGCATCAACTCTGCCTTACGCCGCCTAGTATTCCCGGACTTCGCCGGCCCGGTGTTCACCGGCCAGGGTTGCTGGCGGGCAATCGTGCCCCGCCTGCACGAAAACTCCACCATGTACCTGAGCGATACGATCAAGGCGGGCATCAACCCCATCAGCGACGATCAGTGCTATCTCTACCTGCTGTACAAGCGCGACGGCCTGGATTTCATTCCGCCAACAGCCTGGCCGGAGATTTTCGCCGACCTGATGGTGCCTTTCACCGGTGAGCTGGCGGACATCCGCCGGGGGCTGCTCGACGGCAGCCTGCCAGACCCGCACCTGTTGTACCGCCCGCTGGCCGGGCACATGATTCCGGCGCCCTGGCACCGCGGTCGGTTGGTGCTGCTCGGCGACACGGTGCACGCGACCACTCCGCAGCTGGCCTCGGGCGCCGGCATCGCCATTGAGGGCGCTCTAATCCTGGCGGAGGAACTGGGTCGCCGCCATTCGCTGGAAGGCGCACTGACCGCTTACGCCGGCCGCCATTTCGACCGTGCAAACCTGGTGGTGCAGGCATCGGCCACCCTTGGCCACATCGAACTGAGTGGCGGCGGGCCACAGGCCCATGCCCAGGTCATGCATCAGACCCTCGAGCTGTTGCGCCGGCCGATCTAGCGTGGCGCGAACATCCGGGCACGTACCGACTGCAGATGGCTGCGCATTCGCTGCTCAGCCAGCAGCGGATCGTGCCCGGCGATGGCTTCGAGTATTGCCAGGTGCTCGCTATGGGTCTCTGACTTGGGTGCATCGGCCTGGCCAAACACGCTCTCGATCTTTGCATCCAGGCCAAGCTGCGCTTGCAGCCGCAGGCTGTCGTAGAGCATCAGCAACAAGGTGTTGTGAGTGGCTACGGCGATCGCCCGGTGCAGGGTCTCGTCCTGGCGCTTCCATTCCAGATAGCTGCCAGCGGCCGCCATGTCCACCAGGCTTTGGCGCATCGCCGCAAGGTCAGCAGGAGTGGCATGGATGGCCGCCTGCCCGGCCAACTGCGGCTCCAGCAGGATGCGGGCACCGATGATGTCGCTGATGCTGATGGCCGAAGCCCAGGCGTGGTCGTCCATCACCGCCTGACGGGAGCCGATGAAGGTGCCCTTGCCAACGTGTCGCCAGATCCGCCCCTGCTCCTCCAGGCGCCGTAAAAGAGTGCGCAACCGCCCCCGGGAAATACCCAGTTCCTCGCAAAGCTTGGGCTCCGGGGGCAGCCGTGTGTCGCCGCGGGCAGCCGCCTGTTCAATGTATTCGCTCAGCCGCAAGGCATCGTCGTCGCTCATTACGCCAGTTCTTTCCTGCATATCAAAGCCGCCATGGTAGGCCGTGCCAATAGCGCTTGCAAGGTGACAGACGCACTCTCCAGCACCTCAATAAATAATTAAGATCATTCAATTTATTAATTGACACATGTCAATTAGTCGATTTAGTTTGATTGGGCGGTGTAGTCCGCCGCTCCAGCAGTCCCCCCCAGCTTCGGAGGCTTCCCAATGCATCACAGCTTCAGCAGCACCCTCATACACTCGTGCCTGACTGGCACGCGGCCTACGGAGCGTCGGTCATGAGCGCGCCGCAGACCTCGCCGGTATTCGTTTCCAGCGCGGCCGTGCGTGAAGTGTTCAATTGGCCGGACGCCATCTCTGCCCTGCAGGCCGCCTATGCCCGGCCTCCAGTGCCAAGTGCCGTGCCGCCGCGCACCATCGCCAGCGCTGACCGGACCTGGTTGCGCACCCTTCCAGCCATCCCCCCAGGCGGGCGTTACTACGGTGCCAAGCTGATGGGCATGGCATTGGGCGCCGACCTGCCGGGCGTGGAGTACGTGATCGTGCTCTTCGATCGACAGACCAGCCGCATCGCCGCCTTCGTCGACGGCAACCTGGTCACTGGTCTGCGCACCGCCGCCGCCACCGCAGCAGCGCTGGACCGCCTGGCCCCAGCGGGGCCGGCCCGGCTGGCGGTGCTTGGCAGTGGCCTGGAAGCCGCCATGCATGTGCGTGCATTCGCCAGTGTCCGCCCGCTCAGCGAGGTTGTCGTCTTCAGCCCGACACCTGAACGCCGCGCAGCGTTTGCTGAAGCCGTCAGCCGAGATCTTGGGGTCAGTGCACGCCAGGTCGATTCCGCCCAGGCCGCCGTGGAGGGCTCCGAACTGGTTCTGGCGGCGGCCCGTTCGCGCGGCGAACAGCCGATCCTGAACGGCGAATGGCTAGCCGCTGGCGCACAGGTGTACTCCATCGGCTCGACCGTACCCGAGCAGCGCGAAGTGGATGTCTCGGTGATTGCCAGAAGCGATCTGATCATCGCCGACATGCTCGAGGAAGTGCTGGAACAAACCGGCGACATGATTGCCGCAAGCGCTGCCGGGATCGACGTGCGCGCCAAGGCGATCTCCCTCGGCGACCTGCTCAACGGCAATCACGCGCAGCGCATCCGCTCGGCTCAGTCGCTTCTTTACAAGTCTGTCGGCAGCGGCCTGCAGGATATTGTGGTGGCCGAACTGATCCTGGAAAAGGCGCTTCAGGCCGGTTTGGCCACCCCCCTGCCCATCAACTTCGAAACCAAACGCTAAAGGAGCCAATCATGGCCAGCTACAGCCGCAATGAAGCCCGTGAATGGGCCCGCGAACACCTCGTTGGCGTTGCCAACGTGACGATCCCCACCGTCACATCGGACTTCAAACACCTCAATGAAAAAGCCATTCGGCACGACATCCAGACCAGCATCGCCCACGGCTTCGTCGGCACCTTGAGCTGTTCCGAGGTCGCCATCACCATGGACGAGTACGAGCAGTTCGTGCGCATTGCCGTGGACGAGGCCGCGGGTCGCCTGTTCGTTGTCCACCACGCGGTGTTCAACACCCTGGAAGACAACATCGAAGCCGTGCGCCGGGCCGAGGCGGCCGGGGCCGAACTGGTGCTGCTGGGCTACCCGCCGTACTTCCACCCGCGTTCGCTGGAAGAGATCTACACCTACACCAAGGCGATGTGTGACGCCACCAAACTGGCCGTAATGCTCTTCCCTATCCCGACCTGGGGCTTCTCGCGACTGGACCCGAGTGACCTGCCAGTGTCGTTACTGCGGAGGTTGATCGACGACTGCCCCAATGTGGCTGCGATCAAGGCCGAGGGCGGTGCGCCAAACATTATGGCCGCCATCGAAGTTCACCGCGCCTTCCACAAGGAAGTGGTTATCTCCTCGCCCATGGAACACGAATATATCCCACTGGCACAGCTGATCCCGATTCCGTTCTGTGGCACCAACTTCTCGGCCTACTACGGCCCCGTGCTGCCGCAAGTCCACCGCCTGATCCAAGAGGGCCGCTTCGACGAAGCGACAGCGATCTTCCACCGCATCGACCCGGCGCGTAAAGCGTTCGCCAGTGTTCCCCAGGCTGGCGGCGGGCTGATCAACCGCGCGCTGTGGAAATACGAGTCCTGGCTGCAGGGCTACAACGGCGGCCCTCTGCGTCACCCCACCGGCCGGGTCTACGCCCGCGACATGGCGGCCCTGCGACGCGGGCAGGAAGCCGCTGGCCTCAACCCTACCGCCGACCCGGACGCTGACTTCTTCGTCGGCCGCAATCCGGCATGACCCTCCCTTTTTCAACCAAGGAGATATCTGGCGTGACAACCTTACAAAACCTACCCCTGCGTGACCCCAGCCTGTTGCGCGAATCAATGCTGATAGACGGCGCCTGGGTCCAGGCCGACAGTGGCAAAACCCTGGAGGTGCGTAACCCGGCCAACGGCCAACTGCTGGCCCTCGTCCCCGACGCCGGGGCGGCCGAGACCGAGCGCGCCATTGCCGCCGCCGAACGTGCCCAGCGCCGCTGGCGCGAGGAGTTGCCCGCCGAGCGGGCAAGGATCCTGCTGCGGCTTCATCATCTGCTGCTGGACAACATTGACGACCTGGCGCTGATCCTGACCTCCGAGCAGGGCAAGCCGCTGACCGAAGCCTACGGCGAGTTGAAGTATGCCGCCGGCTTCATCGAATGGTTCGCTGAAGAGGCGAAGCGTGCATACGGTGACCTGATTCCGCCGAACGTCCCGGGGCGGCTCATCCTGGTGCAGAAGGTGCCCATCGGTGTGTTCGCTGCCATCACGCCGTGGAATTTCCCAGCGGCGATGATCACCCGCAAGGCGGCACCAGGCTGGGCCGCCGGCTGCGCCGGCGTGATCAAGCCGGCCCGTCAAACGCCGCTGTCGGCGCTTGCGCTGGGGGTGCTGGCCGAGCGCGCAGGATTGCCGGCGGGGCTCTGCAACATCGTCACCGGCGCTGCCCAGCCAATTGGCCAGGCCTTGACTGACAGCCCGGTGGTACGCAAGCTGTCCTTCACCGGCTCAACCGAGATCGGCGCTCGCCTGTTGGCCCAGTGCGCTCCCACCATCAAGAAGACCAGCATGGAACTGGGCGGCAATGCGCCTTTCATCGTCTTCGACGATGCCGACCTTGAAGCTGCGGTGAGCGGCGCCATGGCAGCCAAGTACCGCAATACCGGGCAAGCCTGCATTGCCGCCAACCGCTTCCTCGTTCAAGCTGGAATCTACGAAACCTTCGCCGCCCGCCTGGCCGAGCGCTCGGCTGCCTTGGTGGTGGGCCACGGCGTCGAGCCCGGAGTCGCCCAGGGGCCGTTGATCGACGACCAGGCGGTTGCCAAGGTCGAAGAGCACATCGCCGATGCCTGTGCGAGAGGCGCCCGTATACTCACGGGCGGGCAACGCCATGCACTGGGCGGCAACTTCTTCGAGCCGACGGTGCTGGCTGACGTCCCTCTGGAGGCCAAGATCTTCGCCGAGGAAACATTCGGCCCGGTAGCGCCGCTGTTCCGCTTCGAAGACGAAGCCGAGGCCATTGCCCTGGCCAATCACACGCCGTTCGGCCTCGCGGCCTATGTCTATACCCGCGACCTCGGGCGGGCGTTCCGGGTAGTGGAAGCGCTGGAAACGGGCATGGTCGGCGTCAACGAAGGGCTGATCTCCACCGAAGTCGCGCCTTTTGGCGGCGTCAAGACATCGGGGCTTGGCCGCGAGGGCTCGCGCTACGGGCTGGATGAGTACCTGGAGCTCAAGTACGTGGCGCTAGGGGGCCTGAGTGCCCCGGAAGTTTCGCAAAAGTCATAGCATGGACTCACCGCCATTACGACCGGTGCTTGGATAAACAGCCTAAAAGGCTGCTTTGCCAAGCGCTCGGCCGTCGTCCCCTCAAGCGAAAACGGCCAGAAAACCCATCAGTCGCGCGTGCGACCATCCAGCCCCAACGGCGTTTCAAACTGAATCCCGAGCAGTACACCCGCCGAAATACCATCATGGCTGTCACAACCAAAATGCGGCGCATTCAACTGTTCGAACTCCATACATTATTAATACACGGGCTTACCACAGTACCATTCGAGACCAGGAAGATTGCATCAAGGTCCAGAGAAATTTAATTACGCGGCGTGCCATGTGAACTGCCAACCTACGCATAGGCGCCCTCTAGAAACTTTTGTTCATGATTGGTCAGCCTTACCTAATGCGCCGACAACGCATAGCAGTCAAAGGGGCGGCTCCGCCAAGGGGCTGAAAGTATCAACCCTGTACTGACCTGAGATTGGAGCGTGGTTTCATCATCAAGTATTCGGTAGCCAGCAGCGTAACCTGCCAATGCTGTCGGGTGCTGTTCGCCGTGACGCGAGCCACCGTCTTCACGCTACAATCTTTTTTTAGTCCACGCATAGACCCCATTCAGTCCTTTATTCGTACGCGACTCACGGAAATACAATCGGACGTCGTCGACGCCCCCTATGTCGGGCACGAGCAAACTAGTTCTGTTCAATGGCCAAATCGCAAACGTAGAACATTCCCTTAAATTTGAATCCGCCTTTCTGAACTGAACCATTGTCTCGGGGCACTAGGTGCAGATAAATCAGCTCCTCCGTTTGAGTATTGGCCTCAATTCGGCCATTTTTCAGTGCCCAGCCCTATATACCCATCTGCGTTGGCTCGACCTGATCAGCAATCATCTCTTTAGTGAGTTGAGCTGGCTGGCGGTTGTGGTTATTTTGATGAAGAATCCCATGTACAACGATCTTCGTAAATTCGTATATGGACTCCTCCTCGTTACAAACCTCCTTTGCTTTGGCGCCCGTGCCGACTGCACATATTCGGCCTCTTACTACGGCATCGTTTTGATGCAGGGCCATGATGGGCTATTCGCGCGTCGGCTCCCAATCGCTTTTACGTGCTTTACGCACCTGGACATTAAGGGTTTTGCCGACGCCGGTTCGACCGGTTTGCCATTGCTCGAGTTGCTTCGCAATCGAGGTGTGTGGGGCTTCTCCCGGATGAATGGGTCAGGCCGCTGCCCGATCCAGTTGGTAATCAGTGCCGTTGTGCAGCATCGCCCAAGCCATGCGTGCAGTTTTGTTGGCCAATGGTTGTCACCCATGCTTTGACTATTCAAGCGTATTGCCTGGTGGATAGATGGTCTGAGTTGTGCAACCGGGTCGGAAACAAGAAGTCCTCGCTGCGTAGCCTGTCCGACGAAATCCAAGTGCTGCCCGAACACTGCGTTTCGCAGGCTCGCTCGCAGCGGCCATGAAGCCGCTCGTGATGTGGCTCGGCGCATCGCAGCGACGGCGCAATACGTGCGCTCTCGCCACGAACGTAAAAAGGTCGAAATGTTGTTTGCCCACCTCAAGCGCATCCTGAAACTTAATCGCTTGCAACTACGTGGCATGAGTGGCGCGACTGATGAATTCTCCCTGGCCGCTGCGGCACAGAACCTGCGACGGCTGGCCAAATTTACATCTCAATGGCCACCGGTCACGGGATAGGTGCGTCTGCACCAAGCAAAAAACCTCAAACCAACCCAATAACAGAGCAGCAAAGGTCAACGAAGAGCCGAGAAACCACTCAACGTGGTGAGTAGTTTCTCCAGTGGTTGGCGTGCCTGAGCTCAGGCGAGCTGAAAATCCGAGTTTTTCAACAGAATCGGCCGATTTCTGCCTATCGCGACCGGCGGAAAACGATCGAGGTAGTGTGAAAACGTTCTAAGGGCAAGTTTGACAGTCAGGACTGGAACGAAAGTCGCGTTCCCACGAAAATTTTAGGTCTGCGGATTAACCAGACGCTGGCAGATTTCACGTAGCAACGCAGACTACAAACCGGTGTATGCGTTTTCACACAGCCTGAGCCACGCGATCATCATCTTTCGTTACCCGTTCGACGAAGCTCATTGAGAAGAGTGGAGTCGCCCAAAATCCCCAACCATTTTTCACCAAAGGCTGAAGGGCCACATAGCTGCAAGTAAACATCTCCAGCGCTCCCCCAGAAAAAGCGATCCACCGTCACTCGCTTTTCTTACTGAACAACCCCTCTATTAGCTCAATTCTGACCCCATATTCACATGGG
The DNA here is from genome assembly GCF_018138145.1 of Pseudomonas sp. SCA2728.1_7. Classification (NCBI taxonomy): domain Bacteria; kingdom Pseudomonadati; phylum Pseudomonadota; class Gammaproteobacteria; order Pseudomonadales; family Pseudomonadaceae; genus Pseudomonas; species Pseudomonas sp. SCA2728.1_7. The sequence continues at coordinate 2,168,408 of NZ_CP073104.1, forward strand.
GCAGAATCATGCCGACTACCGCCTTTCGCTGCTGGTTACTGCTCTCACTGGCCATCGTCCATAGCAGCGTCTACGCCGCCTCCGCTCAAGAACAGGATCAGCTCAGTCTGATCCTGCAGCAACTCGACACGATCGAACACCTTGCCACGCGTGCCGAGGAAGCCAGCACATCTGCCCCCAACGAACGTTATCGCTTCGACTACCCCCGCCTGGCTCAGGATCTCCAGCGCATCCGCCAAGGGATACAGGGGTACCTGTCCCCCTCCCGCGCTCAACCCCGCGATACCGATGAACTAGCGGGCGATTACCGCGTTGACGCTCCGCACGCGGAGCCCTCGCCATGAGCATGACTGACGCCCAAACCTCAGCGTTCCAAAACGCATCCGGTTTCTCACCGCAGAGCAGTTCGACGCTCTGGCTATCCCTGGTGCTCGTTCTGGCGTTGCTTTGGTGCGCCTGGGTGATGTGGACGGCTTACCGGGGATGGGCGACAGGCAGTGTGCGCTTCGGCGCGTTTGGCGGCAGCGCCGCGCGCGTGCTGCTCGCATTGTTGGTCCTGATGTTCTTCACCCTGTCCTAACCCAGGAGATCGCCGTCATGCTCAAGTGCCTTGTCCCCCTGAAAAACAACCTGCGTGATCGTGCCAGTCAGCGCCTGATCGGTCTGCTGTTGGTACTCGGTCCAAGCCTGGCTTTTGCCGAACTCCCGACCATGGAAGCTCCTTCACGTGGTGAAGGTTCCGGATTGATCGAGACGATCAAAAACTACGCCTACGACGGCGGTATCCTGCTCGGCTTACTGATCGCCCTGCTCGCTTTTTTGGGCGTGGCGTGGCATTCCCTGACCGTGTATGCCGACGTGCAGAACCAGCGCAAGACCTGGAAAGACCTCGGCGCGGTGGTTGGCATCGGCGCCCTGCTGGTGGTGATCATCATCTGGTTCCTGACCAAGGCCGCCGCGATTTTGTGAGGTTGGCATGAACGACACTATCGAACGTCTTGCCGACGGCACCTTGGTCTTTCTGCCGGAGCGACTCAACCGTGATCCCGCCGTGTTGCGCGGCTTGACCAATGATGAGATGTGGGTAGCGCTCGGCACCGGCGCCGTCATTGGTCTGCTGTCAGGCGTTCCTCTGGCGATCACCACTGCCTCCATTGCAGTGGCGCCGACCGGCATGATCGCGGGCATGACGGTGGTGCTATCGGCCGGTGGCACGCTACTGCGGCGGGCCAAACGAGCCCGCCCCGAGACCTGGCTGTACCGCAAGCTCGAATGGGTACTGGCCAGCCGTTGGCGCCTGGGGCGCGGCAGTCTGATCGTCCACTCCGGCGCCTGGACGGTTCGCCGTTCGCGTCGACTGCGTCCTGCCCTGTCCCGGTGGCAGCCATGAGCCGATTTCGGAACAAGGTGGATGCCCAACAGGCCCATATCTTCAGTCTGCGCCTGGCGGTAATGATCCTGACCCTGCTCTGTGCCGGACTCTGGTACGGCTGGCGCTCGGCACCGACCGATCTGACCGTGCATGTCCCCCCGGATCTGCGCTCGGGCAGCACGCGCAAGTGGTGGGATATCCCCTCAGAGAATGTCTATGCCTTTGCCCTGTACATCTTCGGTCAGCTCAACCGTTGGCCCTCGGATGGCGAGCAGGATTATCGCCGCGCTATCTATAGTTTGCAGTCCTACCTGACACCCGCCTGCAAGGCCTTCCTCGACGGCGACTACGAGTACCGCAAGGCCGCCGGCGAACTGCGCCAGCGGGTGCGTGGCGTCTACGAAATTCTGGGTCGAGGTTACAGTGAGGATCCGGAACTCAGGGTCAAGCAACTCGACCGCGACAGCTGGCTGGTCAAGCTCGACCTCAATGCCGATGAATATTACGCCGCCGAACCGGTGAAACGGGTGGTGGTGCGTTATCCATTACGCGTGGTGCGTTTTGATCTGGACCCCGAACGCAACAAGTGGGGCCTGGCACTGGACTGTTATCAGGGCACGCCGCAAAAAATCTCCCTGCCTGGAGGTGAGTCATGACGCGGATGTCTACTCTGGGGCTCACCATCGCACTGATGCTATGGGGAGCTGCAGCGCAGGCCGTCGAGTTGATGCGTTGGGAACGCCTCCCCCTCGCGGTCCCGCTGGTGATCAATCAGGAGCGGGTGGTCTTTGTCGATGAGGATGTTCGAGTCGGCGTGCCCTCAACCCTGACGGACAAGCTGCGCGTGCAGTCCACCGGCGGCACGCTGTACCTGCGCGCGTCGGAAGCCATTGCCCCGACTCGCCTGCAACTGCAATCGGTCGCGACGGGCGAGATTATCCTGCTGGATATCGCGGCCACTCCTGGTGATCAACCACTGGAGCCCGTGCGTATTCTCAAGAATGTTCCGGTGCAAGCTACCGAGACTGAATCGAGTACCGTACCTGTTCCAGAACGTACACCGATCCCGGTCGCTTTGACGCGCTATGCCGCACAGAGCCTGTACGCGCCGCTGCGCACCGTAGAATCCCTACCCGGCGTACGCCGCGTACCGCTCAAGCTGCGCACCGAACTGCCGACCCTGTTGCCGACCGAAAACGTTTCCAGCACACCTATCGCCGCCTGGCGACTCGGTGATTATTGGGTGACGGCAGTGAAGTTGCGCAATCGTGGTTCAGGGACTGTGCAACTCGATCCGCGTCAGATTCAGGCCACCCTGTTCGCCGCGGCCTTCCAGCATGCGTTCCTCGGGCCTGTCGGCAGCGCTGAAGACACCACGCTCGCCTACCTCGTCACTCGCGGTGCCGGCCTCGAGAAAGCCGTGCTGCTGCCGCCCGTTGCGCGAGGGGCTGACGATGAAAGCTAACGCCCTGCTCAAATGGCTGGTACCGGCTGCGCTGCTGGCCGTGGTGCTGATCATCCTGAAAACCTGGGTCCCGGGTGGCAGCACGCCTTCTCCAGAGCACCCAGTTGATCAGGGCAATCTTCAATTATCCGCCGAGCAAGCCAAGTCGCTCGGCATTGCTGGCGATACCCCACGCGATACGGTCGCCACCTTGGTCGGCCAAGTGAAGGCCATGCGCAGCGACATGCTCGGTTTGAAGAAGCACAACGATTCGTTGTTGACGGAAAACAACCGCCTGCGCGAGCGGGAAAACAGTGTCGATTCGCGTATCCAGACGGCGCTTGGCAGCGTGACCCAGCAGGTCGACGAAGGTCGCCGACAAGCCAACGAGGCCCGGCTCAAAGCGGAACAAGACAGTCGTCAGGCTCGCGGTCTGCTGACGCAATTGCAGGGCCAGTTGTCGGGGCTGACCGGCAAAGGCAAGGATATGCCAATAGGATTGGGGCTTGAGCCGGGCGACGGGGCTCAGTTCGACGGGCAGCATTCTGCCAATGATGCGCTGCAGTGGATTGAGCCCTCGGATGCTCCGCCCACCAACGCCCGAGGCAAAACCAAGATCTCTTCCGCACTGAGTCTGCCTACCGCCTTCAACTCACTGGAAGGCTTGAACGATAACGCGAATGATCGCAGCCAGAAGCCGCTAGGTGCGGTCACCAACAATAAGCGCGACCTGGCGCAATCCGTCGATCGTGCCGAAGGCGCGAGACCGGTCTACACCATTCCCGAAAACGCGACATTGATGGGCTCGGTCGCCATGACTGCGCTGATCGGCCGAGTCCCGGTGGACGGCACCGTGAATGATCCCTATCCCTTCAAGGTACTGGTTGGTCCGGAGAACCTGACTGCCAACGGCATCGACCTGCCAGACGTCGCGGGTGCCGTGATGAGCGGCACAGCGTCCGGTGACTGGACGCTGTCCTGCGTACGCGGACAGGTCGAGTCAATTACCTTTGTGTTTACCGATGGCACCATCCGCACGGTGCCTCAGCCGAAGGCGGTAGCCAGCCGCACTGCCTCCACCACCCAGAGCTCGAACACCGACAAGATCCGTGGCGGGCTCGGTTACCTGTCCGATCCGTATGGCATTCCTTGCATCGCTGGCGGGCGCCGCTCGAACGCCCAGCAATACCTCGGCAGCCAGAGCCTGATCACTGCCGCCGGTGCCGGTGTCGCCGCCCTGCTCGGGAATGAGCGGAACAACAGCAGCGTGATCAACGCAGGCGGCACTACGCTCGGGGTCACCAGCAGCACGGGCAACAATGCACTGAGTTCGATCCTCAGTGGCGGGGTCAGTGATGTCCGCGAGTGGGTGAACAAACTGTATGGCGAAGCCTTTGCTGCCGTGTACGTACCACCTGCAGCGCAGGTCGCACTGCACCTCGACCATGAGATCACCATCGACTACGAGCCCAAGGGCCGGAGCGTTCGCCATGAAAAAGACCATGCTTCTCTGCCTGACCTGGATTAGCTTGTTGTGCTGGGTCCTGACGGGGTGTTCCACCGACAAAGACACGCTGCTGCCCCATGGCGAGCAAACCATGCTGGATATCTGGAACGGCGCCGGTTCGCAAGGCACTCAGCAGCAACTGCTGGAGGCTCGGCAGCAGTTGCGCCGCCCTTTGGCTCAAGCAGATTTCTCCGTTGCTCTCCAGGAACCGTACACTCGCACAGCAGTGAACGAGATCCGCAACCTGTTCCCTCGCTTGCCCAATCCCGATCTAGTGCTGTACGTGTATCCGCATTTGAGTGGTACCGAGCAGGCACCAGTTCCGGGTTACTCGACAGTCTTTCCGTTTTACCAACGGGTGCAGTACGCATTGCCGGGTGAACGTCAGGAAGACTTGTAGTGCGTGCCGGCGATTCGGGTAACCACGCTCCCGCGTGGAAAGACTGGCGCAACCCATTGCGCCCGCGCGCGACCTTGGCCGATGAAGCTGCACTCTACGCGCACAACCCCAGCTTCACCGATCACCTGCCTTGGGTCGAGTACCTCGACACCGAGCAGTGTTTTCTGCTCGATGACAATCGCTCGGTGGGTGCGGTGTTCGAGTTGCTGCCCATCGGCACCGAAGGGCGCGAACCCGATTGGTTGATGGCGGCCCGCGATGCACTCGAGGATGCCCTGCAGGATAGCTTTGACGAGCGGGATCAAGCGCCTTGGGTGGCGCAGTTTTTCTGCCAGGATGACAACGACTTCTCCCCCTACCTCAATCGGCTCACTGGCTATATTCAGGACAGCGCGCGAGGCACCGTCTTCACCGAGGCGTATTTGCAACTCAGCCGCCGTCATCTGAAGGCCATCGCCAAGCCGGGTGGGCTGTTTGAGGACAAGGTGGTGACGCGCCTGCCCTGGCGTGGCAACAACCGCCGGGTGCGCCTGGTGGTTTATCGCTGGCTCGGGTCTGGCGATGAGGAGACGGGACTCAGCCCGGTGCAATCCCTGCAACAGGCTTGCGAACGTATCGGTGCTTCGTTGCAGGCGTGCGGGGTTCAATCGACACGAGTCGATGGCCGAGGCCTATATGCCTGGTTAGTGCCCTGGTTCAATCCGGCCCCCACGCTCACCGATGAAGCACCCGAGGATTTCTACCGCCGCGTAGTCTATCCGGAGCCAGGCGATGGCGAGTCGCTGGAACTGCCCTTCGATCACGACTTTGCCGAGCGGCTGTTCTTCAACGAACCGCGCTCGGATGTGCAATGCGGACTCTGGTTTTTCGACGATCAGCCCCACCGGGTGATGGTGGTGGACAAACTGCGGCGGGCACCCTTGATTGGCCAACTCACCGGCGAAACCCATAAGGGCGATGCGGTGAACGCACTGTTCGACCAGTTACCCGAAGGTACGGTGATGAGTCTGACCTTGGTGGTCAAACCGCAGGATATACTTGAGGAGCAGTTGAACCGCCTGGCCCGCAAGGCCATCGGTGAAAACCTGGCCTCGACCCAGACCCGTCAGGATGTCGAAGAGGCTCGCGCGATCATCGGCCGCCAGCACAAGCTGTACCGGGGCACCCTGGCATTTTACGTGCGCGGTCACGATGAGCAGCAATTGCACCAGCGCTCGGTCAGCCTGGCCAACGCGCTGCTGGGTACGGGGCTGCAACCGGTACGCGAAGGCGATGAAGTCGCCGCCTGCAACAGTTACCTGCGTTGGCTACCGATGGCTTACAACCCGGCCCGCGACACGCGCAACTGGTACACGCGGCTGATGTTCGCCCAGCACCTGGCGAACCTGGTTCCGGTGTGGGGCCGCAGCACCGGCACCGGCCACCCGGGCATCACCCTGTTCAACCGCGGCGGTTCGCCGTTGAGCTTTGATCCGTTGTCACGCCTGGACCGAGCCATGAACGGCCATCTGCTGTTACTCGGTCCCACCGGCGCCGGCAAGTCGGCCACCTTGGTCACCCTGCTGATGCAGGTCATGGCGGTGTATCGCCCTCGCCTGTTTATCGTCGAGGCCGGCAACTCCTTCGGTTTGCAGGGCGACTACTTCGCGACACAGGGCCTGTCGGTCAACAAGGTCCAATTAAAACCGGGTGCCTCGGTCAGCCTCGCGCTCTTTGCCGATGCCTGGCGCCTGGTCGAGCAGCCGGATCAGGTAGCGAGTCTGTCGATCGATGAGCTGGACGATGAGGCGGTAGCCAGTCGCGAAGACCAGCGCGATGTGCTTGGCGAATTGGAAATCACCGCCCGGTTGATGATCACCGGCGGCGAGGCCAAGGAAGAGGCGCGCCTGAGTCGAGCGGATCGCAGCCTGATCCGCGAGTGCATTCTCGATGCGGCGCAGACCTGCGTCACCGCGGGCCGTCAGGTGCTGACCCGCGACGTGCGCGACGCCTTGCTGCGCGTCGCCGCCGACCAATATCTGCCCGAGAAGCGTCGTGAGCGCGCCCAGGAAATGGGTGAGTCCATCGACCTGTTTTGCCAGGGATTCGAGGGTGAACTGTTCGATCGCGAGGGCACGCCTTGGCCCGAGAGCGATGTGACCATTGTCGATCTGGCCACTTACGCTCGCGAAGGCTATGAGGCACAGATGTCCATTAGCTACATCAGCCTGATGAACACCGTGAACAACCTCGCCGAGCGCGACCAATACCTGGGCCGACCGATCCTCATGGTCACCGACGAGGGCCATATCATCACCAAAAACCCACTGCTGGCGCCCTTCGTGGTCAAGGGGACGAAGATGTGGCGCAAGCTCGGCGCTTGGTTCTGGCTAGCGACGCAAAACCTTGCCGACTTTCCCACTGCTGCGCAGACCATGCTCAACATGATCGAATGGTGGATTTGTTTGAACATGCCGCCCGCGGAAATCGAAGAAATCGCACGCTTCAAGAAACTCACGCCGGCACAGAAAGCCTTGTTGCTCTCCGCCAGCAAGGAACCGGGCAAATTCACCGAGGGGGTCGTGCTGTCGAAAAAACTCGAAACGCTGTTTCGAGCCGTACCACCCAGCCTCTATCTCGCCTTGGCCATGACGGAGCCCGAGGAAAAAGCTGACCGCTGGAGGTTGATGCTGGAGAACGGTTGCTCGGAGTTGGAAGCGGCTTTCCAGATAGCTGCGCGCATTGACCAAGCCCGTGGAATCGGGGCATAGCTACCCGATTTTAAGCCCAAATAGCGTTACATCCGTAGAAGGCTGGAGAGCGGTTTTGTAGTGGATATCGAAGAATTATCTGAGTAGATTACTCGTCAACACCCAGCCAGCGGAAGGAGTCACACATGAATAAAAACGATCTGATCGAGGCCATAGCGAGCTCCGCTGACCTCCCGAAGTCCACTGCCGGGCGCGCACTGGAAGCCCTCACAACTATCATATCCACTTCGTTGCAAAGCGGTGAGAACGTCACCTTGGTTGGTTTTGGCACCTTCGCGGTAAAAGCACGTGCGGCACGCGACGGCCGTAACCCTCAGACTGGGGCCACCATCAAGATCGCAACGGCCAAGACGCCCAGCTTCAAGGCCGGTAAATCGCTGAAAGATGCGGTGAACTAGACGCTGGTAGCGATGACCCAATACCAACTCTCCGAGCACTGGTATTGGGGCGTGAGCAGCCGAAACGCTTGCTGAACATCGGGAGCCGTTCAAGCCATGTGTATGAACGCGTCTTAAACGTCGTTTTTCTCAGCTTTGATTGGGCTGGGGGGCACTGCTCAGCCGCTGCTGAATCCTCAACAGGAATCCAGCTTCAAAAGCATCTTGGCAGTCACCGACTGGAAAGGTCTTGCGGGTTTGCGCCAACGCCCACCACAGTGGAATCTCGCCGGGCGTATCAAGCCAAGCCTGAGCGCATTGCACGCCACGTTCGATCATCGGGGCAAACTCGCTGCCCCAAGGTGTCAAAAGACTTGGACAACCATCCGCAGCGGGAATTGAAAGGTAGTTTTCGTTCATACGCACCCTGGATTTCTGATTTATTGTTAGACGCTGGGCCCAGCTTCGAAAATCTTAACGAAACCAAATGAACGCTCGATAACAGGCATGAGCATCAAATGGCCTAGATCAATGTCAATGTAGACTATATCCCGTGGATTGAGAGTCCCTCAAGGCGCAATTTGCGCGCATGACTCAAGACTACGAACAGCTTCGTCTGCATCTGTCGGAAAACATCCGCTGGATGAGACGCGTGAAAAACCTGACCCAAGAGCAACTTGCGCTCATGGCCGAGGTGGATCGCACCTACGTCAGTCAGATCGAACGATGCACGGGCAATCCGTCGCTGTTGGTCCTGTGCAAACTCGCCAATATTCTCGAAATCACCACGGATCAGCTACTTACGGAACCCGATATGTTGCGCAGCTTCCTTCACGTCAAATAATAGTCTCACGCCTCACAAAATCGATACACCCAACTTCATTTTATCTACTGACAGTCTCCCGCCCGAAACCGAACCTGACCTGGCTATTTACCTAATTGAGCCTGGATCATGCCTGCTGCCTGCTCTTCAATCACGCCCCCAAAGCTTCGGCCCTTGGCGCTGAGCATCCTGCTGGCGTGCGGCCCAAGCATGGCGCTGGATACCAGCAGCATCACCGCCTCTGTTCTTTCGCCAAATTGCCTCGCCTACAGGGTCGCCGGTATTTGTTTCTGGCTGCTCTGCACGCCCTTCGGCTGCACAGTCAAAACGTCGACCAAGGTGCGTCATTTCATTCCTGAACTGGTGGTCTCGAGCTACGCCACCACTGGCAACAACCCCTGGATCGAAATGGCCACCCTCTCTTCTCCCATCAGCGGTGCGGAAGGTGGCGGCAACCTGATCACGCCGAACACCCACCGTGACAACCTGCCCCGTTTCAAGAACGTCGATGGCATTGGCCACCCCGGTGGCTGGGCCGCCACGCAACTGGCTTCGCAAGCCGGCTATGCCTGCGCCAGCGGTGCGACTGCGTTCATGCCCTACTACCTGAGCACCCTGGATTCACTGGCCTGGCGCCATGGCATCCCAGAAAGTTTCTACCCCGAGTCGCTCATGCCGGGGATCCGTGAAATCGGTCGTCAAGCTTCGGGAAACATGTGGGGCAGCGTCTATCCCCGTCAGGGCTTTCTGGTACAGCCTGACGACTTCAAGGCGGCCGCAGTCATGGCGCAACGGACCGGCGATGTAATCACCCGTAACGGGCAACCGCATGTGTATGTACCGCTCACGCCCGCCAAACGCGACGGCTACTGGCCGCCTGGCCCGATCATTGAAAACGACGCTTCGACTCACAAATGGCAATTGCTCTCCCCCCAGGTTCAGCCGACGTGCGCCATCTTCCCCAGCGGTCCAATCCAGAGCGCGGATGGCGGCTATGCCTGGTCGCTGTGGCGTCCCTATAGCTGCTGCAAACGCGAAGGACAGACCTTCCTGTTCAGCATCGATTTCGAAGGCGGTGCTTCATGAGTCAGCTTCGCGCGCGACCCTCCTTGGGCGTGATGAGTCTGTTGCTCTGCATGGCCACGCATGCCCCCGCCACCGAGGGCGATTACCGCCTGGGTACTCAAGGCGAAGTGCTCGACGACCGGGTGATGTACACCCTCGGTGGCGGCTCGGCAGTCGGCTCACCGAGTTCGTTCTACCGACCCAGCGGTCTCAGTGTCGGTGGGTCCTGGCGAGCGAACATGATGTGCGGCAACATGAGCCTCACCAATACCCTGCAAAACCAGCTGAACGGTGCCACCGAAGGTTTCCAGCAGATCATGGGCAGCGTCGTACAAAACGCGACCCAAGCGGTGATGTCGCTGCCGGCGTTGATCATCCAGCGCGCCAACCCCGGTCTCTATGAGCTACTGAGTAACGGGGTGATGCAGGGCCGCATCGACTTCGATCGTTCCAAGCTGACCTGTCAAGCCATGGCCGAGAAGATGGCCGACAAGGTCGGTCAAGCCGGCTGGGGTGCGCTGGCCAAAAACCAGGAGATGCAGAGCAATCTGGAGCACACCGGCGGTGATGCAGTGGCCGCGGTGAAAAACACCGAGACCCATAACGGCAACAACGGGGTGTCCTGGGTCGGCGGTTCGAAGGCAGGAGGTAACGGACAGACGCCCATTCGGGTGACCGCCGACGTGGTCCGCGCAGGCTATAACCTGCTGCATAACCGGACGGTGGATGACAGTGCCTCGATCAGTAGCAGTGATTGCCTGGGAGGGGCTATTTGTCAGACCTGGGCTTCGCCCCAAGAGGAGTCCGACTGGGCCGTTCGGGTGTTGGGCGAGAGCGAAGTCGCGACCTGCGACACCTGTGAAACCCTGCGTGCTACCGCTGGCAGCGGATTGACGCCGCTGATCCAGGAGGCCTACAGCGAACGCCTCAAGGCCTTGCAAGGGTTGCTGTCCGGCTCGCTGCCGCCTACCCCTGACAACCTGGCGAAAGCTTCCAGCCCGATGCTGCCGGTGACCCGTGGCGTGGTTGAAGCCCTGCGCGACGATCCCGATCAGGAACTCTTGGCGCGGCGCCTGGCCAGTGAGGCGGCCCTGTCCAGCGTGCTCGACAAGGCACTGCTGCTACTGCGCACGTTGCTGGCGGGCAGTCACGAACCGAACATCGCTTCCGCCGAGCCGGCCCAGACCGCCTTGACGAAAAACATCGACGCCCTGGAGCGTGAAATACGCCTGCTACAAACCGAGCTGCAGGTCCGGCAGATGCTCGCCACCAATACCGCCAGCTTGGTGCTCGACCGGCATGCCGGTGGTGCCGATGCTTCGCATACCGTCGAGCAAGGCGACCCCGAGCCCGGTCGACTCAATGACGCTGACGCCAGGCACAAGTGAGCCATGAAACGCTCACGGCTGTTCACTTTGCTTTCGAGTCTGGTGATTGCCGCGGTGATGATCCTGAGCGCCGCACTGGTCGCCTGGATCGGCCGCACTGCGCTGGGTAGTGTCGAGGCCTGGCAGCAGGCATTCGAATCCGCACGACCTTATCTGCGATGGTGGCGCGCCCTGCTCTACGGCGCCCTCTTTGCGCTGTGGGTGGATCTGCTTCGGCGCTACCGCCATCGACCACCGGATCGGCTGCGCGTGAAACGCCTCGGAGCATTAGGGCTCGTGCTCTTGACCGTCGTCGAACTCATCCGACTGTGAGGTCACCACCATGCTCATGAGCACCAACAGTTACCTGGAATTTTACCTCTCTCTACTGGCCTGGATCATCAACAACGGCCTCTGGAGTGTCCTGTCCGACACCGGACTGTTCGCCGCGCCCTTTGGTGCAATCATCTTGCAAGAATGGCTGTCGGCCCGTCAGCAAGGCGCAGATGAAGGCAACAAGGGACTATTGTCGGTACCGCGGATCGAGAACCGGTTGTGGCTGGCCTACATCGTCGTATTGTTCGGCTGCGCGCCGGTCTTTCCGTTGAGCCTCACGTCAATGGCGTTCGATGATGCGGCGAGTCAGCGCTGCGGTGTGAGTGTGGCCAAGCCGGCGGAAACCGCCTGGGGGACGACCTTCAATACTATCGGCGAACGCTCCGCCAACGTACCGATCTGGTGGTTTCTGGTGCATGCCTTGAGCAAAGGTGTGACCGCAGCGGCCACCGCCTCCATCCCTTGCGCACCGGATATCCGGCAGATGCGCATGGAGATCGACAGTTCGCGCATCGATAGCCAGGTACTGCTGCAGGAAGTCGCCGACTTCACCCGCGACTGCTATGGCTATTCCCGTTCTCGGCTATTCACCAACCGTCCGCAGTTGGACAAGGCACAAAGTCATGACGCCTCCTGGATCGGCTCAAGCTATTTTCTCGACACGCCCGGCTACTACGATACGGATCGTTCACGCACACCACGAGTCAGCTGGCCATATGACGAAAGCCGCGATGTTTCCTTGCCGCGGCTGGAGAATGGCGCGGGCTATCCCACCTGCAAGCAGTGGTGGAGCGATAGCGGTGTCGGGTTGCGTGAGCGCTTGATCGAGCAGGTCGATCCTTCGCTGCTGACTCAGCTGAAAGGTTGGTTGACTGGTCGTTCGAGCAACGAGATCGAGGATGCCACCCTGCGTGAGCTGGTCAGCCCGCGCCAGCAATCGATGTCCATGTCGCCCGGACAGGTGTACCAGGACTATGGCTCCAGTGCCCGCGGCGGGTCGATCAATCAGGGGCTCAATAACCTGACCACCAATACCGGGCTGGCACTGGGTTCCTTCAGCAACTTCCCGGCGATGAATGCGCTACGCGCGGCTCTGCCGATGGTGCAGGCTTTCCTGATCATGGGCGTCATCATCAGCTTACCGTTGATCTTGCTGGTCAGTACCTACCAATTGAAGACCGTCATGACGGTGACGTTCGCGCTGTTCACGCTGCACATGCTGACCTTCTGGTGGGAGTTGGCCCGCTGGGTCGACTCCAGTATGCTCGATACCCTATACAATCAGGTTTCGGCTTCCAATCAGGTGCTGTTGTCGCTGCCAACATCCGGGTTTATGGAGGGGACGGTCACGGCACAGGTGATCGAGTACGTGATGGGGGCAATGTTCTTGGTGCTGCCTGGACTGTTTTTGGTCGCCATGAGCTGGGCTGGCTACTCAATCGGCAACAGCCTTGAGGGGATGCTAGGTGGTGCAAGCAAAGCCGCGCATGGTGCAGCGGGTAAAGGAACAGATCAGTTGATGGGTGCTACGAAGAAGGTTATCTGACGTCATCAGATGATTTGAAATGACCTATGTAGTGGCCATTGTCATCGTAGTTGCCAAGATAGGAGTTAGCCCCAAGGTAGTCAGGACCTGGATTGTCATCTTCAAGATCCGTCTCAATGACCGCCTTGGACTGCAGAAGGGCAATCACAGCGATCACCACAACAACAGAAGCGACCAGCCAGAAGCCGATAAAGAGCAGCCCTCCGATCATTGCCAGTTTGGCAATCAAAAAACTCCCGCGAACAAGAAATTTACCTGCGGGCATACCTGCGGTCTCCACATGCTCAACCACACGGGATTCAAACGTTTTCAGTTTACGGTAACCACGCTTCACCGACAGACCACAGGCATACGCCCAGCGGTGGGCACGTGAACTCTGAACAGGTTGCTGAATCGGCATGGTCTCGCCCTCTTCTGAGCGTTTTCATGGTTGAGACAAGAGTAATAGCCTACTACTGAAAACGGTCCGTGCCTGACCGCTTATCAGTTTCCCCGGCTGAAAAATCTTCATTGGAAGCCAGAAGACAAGCTCCGTGAAACAACGTTTCTACAGTGATTGCCCCAGATAAATCGACCGGTTAAATACAAGGTACGGATCGCTGTTATCGACAGCTCCTGCCCAGGTAGCCAGAGTCTTCAAGGCTACGTCACTTCGGTGGTGGCTCTCCCCAAGTGCGATGAGCGTTCGGTGGCTCGCACGATGACCGTTGCTACGGTGATGAACGCCTACTACTCTCCTGAGCGCCGTTCGAGCGCTGCTCGCCAGGCAAACCTTCTTGTTTTCGTCAACCCGCCGCGGGGAAATTTTTCCCGCACGGGGACAGGTTTCTCCGCACTGTCAACGGAGATATCAATCATGCTGCAATTTGCTGGCGTTGAACTACGGGCCGTCTTGTCCGAAGCCCTAGCAAACGATTGTCGAATCATTCTGGTCAAGGATCATGGGGTGTACCTCATGTCCGAAGTCGGCGAGACAACTCCCAACGGCAGTCGCAAGGTCCTTGTTTATGCGATTGGCTGCAACCCGGACCTCGATGAGTTCGAGCAATGGTGGAACGTCGCCATCAGCGAATTAGGAGGAGACGACTTTAGCGAGTACTTGGACGTCAATGATGACCTGCTGACCGAGCTATTGGAGACAGGTGATGACTTGATCATTCACGCGACCGACACGCACCTTTACTTGGAAGTATTGAAACCAAAAACGGGCATTCGATAACGACCAGCAATCTTGCCACAACATACTGAATGCTGATCAAGGCAGTTACCTGTGTCATATCCTGATCGATGTCCTGACGGGAAATCCGTTTATAGCCCCTCCAACGAGGGGCTTTTTATTCTTGCAGATATACGCGCATTTTCGCATTCAGGCTGACCAGCACATATCGGTCAAACACGGTCAGGAGCGATCGCAGGACAGCCTCTTCAGGGGCGCGGTGGTGTCAGCTCAACGCAAGCCTGCACTTGACCGTTCATCAATTAATTGGGCCAAAATTATCGCTCTGGAAGCCAGCAGACAAGACCATTGGAATGGTATCGCCGATGTGATTGACCCGCACAAATTGCTCGGTTAAATACAAGGTACGGATCGCTGTTATCGACAGCACTTTCCCAGGTAGCCAGAACCTTCAAGGCTACGTCACCCCGGTGATAGTTCTCCCCAAGTGCGATGAGCGTTCGGTGGCTCGCACGGTGACCGTTGCTACGGTGATGAACGCCTACTGCTCTCCTGAGCGCCTTTCGAGCGCTGCTCGTGAGATAAGCCCTCTTGATTTTCTTCAACCCACTGCGGGGAAATTCTTTCCCCCTCGGGACAGGTTTCTTCGCGTTTTCCACGGAGACATACCATGCCCGACTCACTTACACCGGAAACACTGAACCCCCTTCGGTTGCCCATCGTATTCACCCCTGGCGCGTGGCAACGCGCAGTACTGCTCGAACACTCCGATCACGCTGAGAAGCTGCAGGTCGATCGGTTGAGCCACGTATTGCGCGCAGCCTTCGAAGCCCACCTGGCCTATCCACACAAGCCCTACGTGCTGTTCGAGGTAATCTACATTGAATCAATCGATCACTTAGACCACGACCCGTTGCTGCAATTGAGTCTCAGCCTGCTCCAAGAGCCGGGTCAGCCGGACGTCTTGCTGATAGCGCTTGCAGGAGAACACCAGCGCTAAGCGCAATGGGCGGTGCCCACCTCCACATTCGGACGGCATGCAAGACCTGCATCAATCCAACCCATCACCCAACCGGGGAACCCTCCCCCGACGGGCAAGGCGTTCCTCCGTTTTTCTCTCGAGGAAATTGCCATGCGCGATATCTACCAAGACGTGACTGACAAGATCGTTACCGCGTTAGACCAAGGCGTTGCTCCCTGGATCAAACCCTGGTCCTCAAGTGGCTCCACTTACATCGGCCATCAACCCTACCCCATCAACGCCATCACACGACGTCCGTATTCAGGCATCAATTTGCCGCTGCTCTGGGCCGAGGCCAGGTTGCAGGGGTTCACTCAAGATCGTTGGCTGACCTTCAACCAGGCCAAAAACGCCGGTGGGCACATTCGTAAGGGTGAGCACAGCACCCTGGCGGTGCTCTACAAGCCGATGGAGCGCGAGGAACAGACCGAGTCAGGCCAACCCGTACTCGATGAAAACGGTCAGCCCAAGGTCGCTCACTTCGGTATTCTCAGGACACATTTTCTGTTCAACATCGAGCAAACGGAGGGGCTCGAAGCGCTCAATGAAACCGAGCTCGAGACGGAACAGAGTGATCCCTTCCAGGCCAACAGCGTTGCGGAAAAGCTGCTGTTAAGTTCAGGCGCACACATCATTCTTCGGCCTGCCGACGAAGCCTTTTACCACCCGATCAGGGATCTCATCCAGCTGCCGACAAAAGCACAATTTCACGACGAAGGTGGGTACTACGCCACCGCACTCCACGAGCTGACGCACTGGACCGGACACCACTCTCGATTGCAGCGCGAGGGCGTGAAGTCTCCTTGTCCATTCGGCTCGCCAGGCTATGCATTTGAGGAGCTGATCGCCGAAATGGGTGCCGCTTTTTTATGTGCCTACGCCGGTATACAGGGAGAGTTGCGACACGAGGGCTACATCGACTCCTGGCTCAGCCTGCTCAAGGCTGACAAACGCGCGATCTTTCGCGCCAGTGGTCACGCCCGAAGCGCGTCGGAGTATGTGCTCAACCTGGAGCAGCAACTGAAGCAGATGGTAATGGATGACTCACGATGCATGAACGATGGAGTTTGATCGTTACCTCACCGCTGCAATCGCATCACAGGGCCCAACGCGAGTTGGGCCCTTTTTTCTGACACCCCCAGAAAACCCATGCCGCGGGGCTCTGATGCAAAGGGTCAGGGATGGGCGCACACCCGCAGCCTATCATTCCGCATCCAGGTTCTGCGCCAGAAAATCCACCAGTTCAAGCGGACTCCGGCTGTCGATCACCTTGTAGATTAGATCGCGTTTACTGCGCGGCAACTTCTTGACCACGCTCTTCGCCGAGGCCCGGACGGCTTCGTCGGTCCCATGGATACGTGCCGCGAGCAGCAGCACGAGCGTGGCGTCAGTGAGGTTCATGGCAAGACCCAAAAAATAGGCATCGCAGTGTACCGACTCTTGTCTTTTCCATACCAGCCCCCCCAACAAACTGACGTGTAGCAGTATCGATAATCCGATTGCCGCACAAAGGGACACGAGCCAAAAGGACGGGTAAGGGTTGGAAAGGAATGGGGAGTCAAGGGTAAGAGCCCTATCCGAAAAGGCTAAAAGGCCACTGACCCAGCCACTTCCCGGAGGTCACGATGCTCAATCTGTTTCGCCACAAAAGGCAGAAGCCCACTCCGCCACCGACCGTGAGCGTGAGCGTCGCCGAAGGTTACCTGCCCGTCGAGTCGGCCCTCAGTTTGTTAGCTGCGGAGCACCGCCGTCAGTTGCTCGATCGGATTTGGCAGTACACCGCCCTCTCTCAAGCGCAATTCACCCAGCTCTATTTAAACCCGATCCATCGCTACGCCCAACAGGTCCAGCAACTTCCAGCCAGCGAGACACACCACCATGCGTATCTCGGCGGTATGCTCGACCATGGCCTAGAGCTGGTCGCTTGCAGTTTGAAACTGCGTCAGTCGTATCTACTTCCCACCGGCGCCGCGCCCGAAGATCAAGCCGCCCAGACCGATGCCTGGTCGGCGGGTATTGCTTATGGCGCCCTGCTGCATGATATAGGCAAGATCGCCGTGGACCTGCAGGTCGAACGCCAGGATGGCCGTCCTTGGCATCCTTGGCACGGTCCCCTGGATCAGCCCTACCGTTTTCGCTATGTCAAAGATCGCGACTACCACCTGCACGGCGCCGCTGCGGGTTTGCTCTACACCCAGATTCTCGACCGCTCCATCCTCGACTGGCTCAATGGGTTTCCTTCACTCTGGGCCAGCCTGCTGTATGTCTTGGCCGGCCAATACGAGCGCGCCGGCGTGTTGGGAGAACTGGTGATTCAAGCAGACCGCGTCTCCACCGCGCAAAACATCGGCGGCAACCCAAGCAAGGCGCTGCAGGCTCCGATCCATTCGCTGCAACATCACTTGATCAGCGGACTGCGTCACCTGGTTCAGCACGAGCTGAAACTCAACCAGCCGGGTGCCGCGGGCTGGCTGACCCAGGACGCCCTATGGCTCGTCAGCAAGACGGTCACGGATAAGCTGCGAGCTTACCTGCTGTCGCAATCGATTGAAGGTATTCCTTCATCCAACATCGCCGTGTTCGACGAACTGCAATCGCATGGACTGGTCGAGTCCACCCCGGAAGGCAAAGCTATCTGGACCGCGCTCGTCGTCCAGGGAAGCTGGCAGCAGAGCTTTACCTTTCTGCGCCTTCCACCGGCGTTGATTTGGGGGAGCGAACACCGGCCCGAGGCTTTCAGCGGAACGGTGAATGTGGATGCTGAAATCCAGCCGACAACAGCACCAGCACCAGCATCACCATCCACCTCCGAAGCTGGCAGTACAGGACCAACTCAGAGTCACTCGCCGCCTGCCCCGCTGGCGATGGAAGATGCCGACTATCTCGGAACGTTGCTGGATATGTTCGAGCTGGAAGAGCCTGAGGTCAGTGACACATCGTCAGCAGGCACTCTGGAAATATCAAATACTTCTTCGGATAACCCTGGTCAGGCATTTCTGAATTGGGTCAAGGAAGGCATCCAGAGTCACAAGCTGATCATCAATGACAGCAAGGCCAAGGTGCACATCGTTGACGGCACGTTACTCCTAGTCACACCAGGGATTTTTCAGCGTTATGCTCAGGAGTTTCCGGGCATTGCCTCGGGTGCAAACGCGGGCAGCGAGGAGTGGCGCTGGATCCAGAAGCGATTTGAACAGTTAAACTTACATAGGAAGCGAAAAAGCGGTTTGAACATTTGGTGTTGCCAAGTTAAAGGACCGAGAAGAAAGACAAAGCTCAAAGGATATCTCTTAACAAAACCTGAACTTCTGATTTCACCTCTCCCAGTGAACAACCCTTTCTTAACGATTAAGACAGAGGAGGAACTCTAGACCGTTTCATAGAGACCTGACATAGTGACAGTGACTACCCCACAAAAATAATTACGCCTCCCGCAAGACTATAAATACGTATAAGTCCCCAACCCCGAGCATAGTATTAATAATACTTTAGTTTAGGTTCAACCTCCACCGACTGCCACTAACCACAGCATTTAACCAACTAGAGAAAAAAACCATATTGATTACTTAAAGCCCTAGACCATTCACTAAATCTCTACGAATTTCAGAGCGACCAATTCCCGACGCTTGATATTTATCGCCATTCAAATCCATTCCTGCGCATGGCTCTAGCAGCCGAGTAAGCGCTTCTATTGAAAAATTTCCAGCCGAAATTGGGCGCCTCATCGTAAGGATTCGTAAAACGTCAAACAGCGCTTGAACTCCTACTGTTTTTCTCAGATAAGATCCTTCTCCTGCCCCTTTCCAAATAGTACTGGTGACTGCATGAAAAAAATTACATACAATCTCATAGATACCTTTATCATTCCCCTCAAGGTAGAGAGTTCTTAATGGTAAGTCCGAGTACCCTGCGAGCGCTTTTCTGCCTAGATTTTTATTATCGGACTTCCTAACTGTGTTTCTATCTTCTTGAGGATTCTTAGAGATAAGCCGAAGAACACCGTCGACAATGGTGGCCACTGACACACCGACTGAACCACGAGCATCTTTTTTAGTTGCAAGCAAAGCCGTAGTGTCTGCGGTTGAAAAAATAGACTCATAAAAGGGCGAGGTTGCATCTGTGTTGAGAAGTCGAGTTAAATAAACAGCGAGCGTCTCTGGCGACCAAAGGCTTACGGGACGTTCATCAACATCAAACCCAAACAATTCGTACGCCAGACCTCTATCTACCTTTTTTTGATTAAAATTTATAGTCGCAAAGACGTAGGCATGGAATGGTGTAGGTAACTCTAAGAAAACAACACATAACAATTCCATTTCACGCTGAGGCGCGGACTTCGGAAGATGTTGAAACGCATGAAGCCTGTGCTGACCGTCGATAATAGATGCGTGAGAAAGAGCATCAAGAGGTATTGATAGCGCCCAAAAGCCTTCGCCTCGATCTTCAACTTTCCATTGCTGAGATTCATCCTCTACATAAAGCCCGTCTTTCGAATAGTTAGCCGCAAGAATAATCGCATTCGGAAACGTCGCGTCGGTTGTCTGGATGAATGACGCGATTTCTTGAAGCCGAGTCTTTTTTTCTACTCGCTGGGAGCCAAAAATTGAATACCCCCCCTTCGAATCAGCCTGCTCTTCGTCTAATCGCCCCCTGATCTCGGCAGGCAAAGAATAAGTAATCTCATTCAGGAGATCAGCGCGCAAGGAAAAGGCGAAAAAGGTTCCTAACGGCTGCTCAATACGGATAGCGGGACGAATGATGCTACGTTTATCCAGAATACTCATTAAATCAGTCCTCCACCAGAAAGTTTACTAACTTGAGGATTCGCTCCTCCATCTTCAGTCATTGGAGGATTTTCTGGTTGAAATCGACCTGAGAGAATACACACACGGTAGGATAAATATAAAACAACGCCGGTGCCCAGAAGCGCCCAAACCATTGCATTAGGTTTCTCATTACGAAATAGAGCGATCGCCGCAAACAAGCCTCCAGAAACACACAGCGCGCAAATTCTCATCCTTTGAAATCGCGATATCCTCTTCCAGTAGTTTTCAGGAAGAAAAATATCAGCGGCGAATGGGGCTAATGTCGCAAGAGCGTAGGTCGCCAGCGACTCTGAACTGACTGATCTGTCCATCACGAGCGGAAAATAGACGCCAATGCCTCCAACAGCCAAAAGCGCAATCGCACAATAGAGAAGAACTGTCCACCTTTCGTCGCCGCTCACTTTGCGATTTTCTTTGTGCGACACATCCGCTCCTTTGGAAGCAATCCTCTCTAAGCGTTCAAGTAAATCATACCCATCCAACCCACGCCACCTTGGCAGATGCTACGGCATTCAGCTATCTGTACAAAACCCGACTCCCGCCTGTGACGGCTAATACAGCAGGCGCTGCCTGGTGATGGCAAGTCGTGCGGCTGTACTGAACAAAATCTGAAGACCTACGCGTGAGGGCTTCCCTCCTTAGTAACCATTCACAGTACGGTGTCCTGTTGGAATTCTAGCCTCTAACGCGGCCCCCTCCCGGCCTGCCCCCGAGCCTGTACGTCAAAAATGACATACACAGCGTTAAATACGTTTAAAAACGCTTAAGAAAACGTCATAATTGGGAGACATTTTTCGCAAATAGTAATGAGCTATGACCTCACTTACCGCTGATTATTGCTATTCCTTCCCCGCTGTCAGGGGTATGCAAGCAGGCAGGCCTTTTTACATTGCGACCTGCCCGTTGAGGATCATTCCTAAAATTTTTAGTTTTGATGAGTCTGAGGTTCCGCCCGAGCTGCGAGCTCAGCGCATCATCAACAAAGCACGAATCCCAGAAATGGTACGATATTTGCTTGATAATCCAAAGGACTACGTCTTTTCAGCGCTAACAGCGTCGATCGCTGTTGACGTGGAGTTTGAGGAACACACTGGCTCGTATAACTTAGGCACCCTTAGGGTTCCCATGGACGCACAAATCCTCATCAATGATGGTCAGCATCGCCGAAAAGCCATAGAAGAAGCTCTTCAAGAACGGCCCGAGCTAGGGCAGGACAATATACCGGTTCTTTTTTTCGTCGATGAAGGACTTAGACGCAGTCAGCAAATGTTTGCTGACCTCAATAAATACGCCGTCAAGCCCAGTCCATCACTGGCCACGCTATACGACCATAGAGATCCTGAGTCAGAACTCGCCCGTAGTCTGGCAACAACGATATGCCCGTTCATTGGCCTGACGGAGATGGAGAGATCCAGTGTGGCTGTCAGATCCAATAAATTGTTCACCTTGAGCAGTATTAAACAGGCCACTCGCGCCCTGTTGAGTAAAGGCAACCGTGACAGCTACAGCGAAACAGAGTCGGTCTTAGCTAAAACGTACTGGGAAGCTGTATACCAGTGCATGCCAGATTGGCAAATGGCAATGAAAAAGGAAGTATCACCCACTCAACTGCGCTTAGAGTATATTCATGCGCATGGCGTTGGCTTGCACGCACTTGGACTCCTCGGCAAGCACTTAATTCTCGCTTGCCCTGACACCTGGAAAAACAAACTTCAGGATCTTAGAAGTATAGACTGGAGCAAAACCAATCCCGAGTGGCTGCGTCGCACTATGTCCCATGGAAAACTGAGCAAATCGACAATTTCCATTCAATTAACATGCAACGCTCTTAAAAAGGCGTTGAAGCTTCCTCTAACGCCCGATGAAGCCGTACTGGAACAGCAGGTTTTACCGCAATGAGCAACCTCAATCAAAATTTCGATCTTGCTGACTACGAAGAATTTATTAACAAAGAGGTCTTTGCAGGCAAACCTCTAGCAGACTATGTTGCCGAAGTTCAACGTATCTACTGTTCCGATACGCGCCCATGGATTATCGGATATAGTGGCGGAAAAGATTCCTCGGCTGTAATTACCTTGGTCTATTTAGCATTACTAGGACTAAAGCCAGAGGATCGAAAAAAACACGTATTCTTGGTATGTTCGGACACGCTCGTAGAAACTCCAGTAGTGGTCGACCTTATTCTCGAGAGCATGCAGTTAATAGAAAAAGGCGCCAAACGAGATGGGCTGCCTATCACTCAACACGCTGTCACACCAAAGGTTTCAGAAACATTCTGGGTTAACCTACTGGGCAAAGGTTATCCTGCGCCTAGTAGGAGTTTTCGCTGGTGCACCGAACGAATGAAGATAAACCCAGTAAGTGAGTTTATTAAGGGAAAAGTCAGTCAGTTTGAGGAAGTTGTTGTATTGCTTGGTGCCCGTAGTAGTGAAAGTTCATCCCGGGCACAGGTGATCGCTAAGCATAAGATTGATGGTACGAGACTGGCGCGTCATACCACCTTGGCTAATGCCTTCATCTACACACCGATTGATACTTGGGACACTGAAGATGTATGGAGGCTACTTCGAGGAGCCTTTCGATACGCTGGTCTCGATATTGAAGAGTGGGAAAACCCTTGGGGCGGAAGCAATCGCCAGCTTTGGACGCTTTATATGCACTCGTCTGGTCAAGGTGAGTGTCCGCTAGTAATTGACGAAAGTACTCCTTCCTGTGGAAACTCTCGCTTCGGCTGCTGGACATGTACCGTCGTCACCAAAGACCGCGCGATGGAAAGCCTTATCCAAAACGGCGAAGATTGGATGCTACCGCTTTTGAAGTTCAGAGATGCATTGGCAAACACCAGCGATCCAAATCAAAAAGACGTCTTTCGCAATTACAAGCGGAGAACGGGAAAAGTGACCTATCAGTACGCAAAAGAAGGTGCAGACGTTCACGAAACACGAAAGCATGTACCTGGACCTTATTGGTTAAAGTATCGAAAAGCTTGGCTCCAAGAGCTGCTTGAGCTTGAAAGAGATATCAACCAAGGCGGACATACCATAAAGCTTATTTCTGAGCCAGAACTCCATGTTATTCGCCAGCAGTGGCTTAGAGACCCGAACGAGCCCGACTGGAAAGATGAACTTCCTGAAATTTACCGCAGGGTATATGGATTCGATTTAGATTGGGTTATCGATGATCAGAGTCGATTTGATGCTTGCGACGCCAAACTTCTCAATGATGTTTCTTCGGCATACGAAGTAGAATCAGAGATGGTCATGAAACTAATTGAGCTCGAAATCTCCATGGAAGGTTTAGGACGTCGCCAAGGTATTTTTGAGAAAATCGGCACCATCCTTAAACAAGACTGGGGCTCACTTGAAGTAATAGAACAGCACAATACCGCACTACAAAAACGACATGAACGGGACCTTCATGCCGATACCATTTTACGCCTGGAACAGGATTTAAAAACGATTTCCGAACAGATTGCTGAAATTGATAAAACAAAAAACTTGCGACATGAAGACTTTGCTCAATGATCATTAAGAAGTTGGTACTCCATAATTTCCGTGTTTTTCATGGCACCCATGAAATTGACCTAGCTCCACAAAGCGATTCCCAACATCAGAAACCTATTGTTCTGATTGGGGGACTAAATGGTGCCGGAAAAACCTCAATCTTAACGGCCATAAGGTTCGCGCTTCATGGCAGGCTAGCATTTGATGGGATTCATCAGACACGAGATTACCTGGACCACATATCTACTTTGATTAATCATGGCGTGGATGGCACTCCCCGCCCCGCTGAAGCCGTCGTCGAGCTAACGTTCACATACAATAAAGATGGTGAAGAATCAGAGTTCACTGTCGTCAGACGCTGGAAGCGTGACGCCGCCGACCGCTTGTCTTTACAGCAAAACGGCGCCCCTTTAAACGAGCTTAACTACGAACAGTGCCAGGGTTTTTTGAATGAGCTAATTCCACCAGGAATTGCAGATCTGTTCTTTTTTGATGGTGAAAAAATATCGGCTTTAGCCGAGGATGCTTCCGGCCAACTCTTAAAAACAGCAGTTAAACGACTGTTAGGCTTAGATGTGATCGAGCGATTAATAACCGACTTGACCATATACTTAAAGCGTCAAAACTCACTACAATTAGAAGAATTGGAACAACTCAAACTGTCCGAAATAGAGGCCGAATGCGATCGGCTTCGTTTGAGTGTTGAGCAATTTCGTTTTTCCGCCGACTTGGTAAAAAATCATCTAGACTTTACCGCTAGCGATATAAGCAAACTTGAAGGTACCTTAGCAGCCCAAGGAGGCGCCTTCGCACTGAGTAAAAATCAAGAGCAATTGGTAATTGAAGAACTCTTGAAAGAGAAAGCTATACTAGAAAGAAATATTCGACATGAATGTGAGGGCTCACTTGCCTACTGTCTTGCCCCCAAGACAATGAGCAACCTGCTACGGCAGCTAGATGGTGAATGTGAATCGAAGAGCTTTAGAAACTTTTCAGAACAGCTGGAGCTATTTTTAGAAAAATTCAAAGAAGGTTTGAGATCAACACCTGAAGAAATACAGACCACCATCAAGGATATGATGGAGTCGCAAATGAGCAATTACCTTTCATCCAAACCTACCATAGAGATCCTGCTGGATATATCAGACCGTGAAACAGGTATAATAAATCACGCGATCACTCATGAAGCAAAACAGTCTTGGGATCGATTTCACTCAGCTAAAAATCGACTCGCCGAAATTGAAAATGCCCTTGAAGATGGCGCGCGAAATATCGAACGAGCACCCGACGACCAACAACTGCTTAGCTTATTTACAAAGATAAGAGAGCTCGATAAAAAGCGCGTAACCACACAAAACGAATACGAGCACCTACTAAAAAACATTAAGCTTGCAATAACAAAACAACTCGACTGCGAGAAAAAAATCCGAAAACTGCACGACAGTGTCCGCTCAAGTCATGGCTCGACGACTGCAGTCTCGAACGCGTCCAAAACGATTTCAATGCTTAATGACTATGCCAAAGTGCTCACCGGGGCCAGAGTCAAAAAGTTAGAAAAAAACTTTTCTGATGCCTATAGCCGCCTGGCCCGTAAGGATGACCTAAAGATCACAGCGCGCATAAGCCAAGATACCTTCGACGTAGAACTAATAGATCAAAAAAATAACATTCTGAGCCGGAAATCGCTTTCTGCCGGCGAAAAGCAAATTTATGCTGTGGCAGTCTTAGACGCACTTGCAAAGACCTCTGGAAGACAACTACCCGTAATCATTGATACCCCACTCGGCCGCCTGGATTCGGTTCACCGTCAAAACCTTATAGACAACTACTTCCCGTTTGCTAGCCATCAAGTTATTTTGCTATCAACCGACACCGAAGTCGGAGAAACCTACTTCAGCAAACATCTTTCGCCATATGTGTCACACAGCTATCAAATCGAGTTTGACAGCAGCAATTTGTCCACGCGCATTTTACCAGGCTACTTTTGGTCTTACGAAGGAGGCCTACACTAATGTTACCGAACCGAATGCAGCTTGATCGCCAGACAGAGGATCACCTTAAACGGCTTAAAAGCCAAACAGGTTTAACTCCGAACGTCAGCGCGAGAATTGCCTTTTTTCGATCTATTGAATCAGACTTTCTCTATAAAGGAGAAATAAAAAAGCTCGATGGCACGCTCGTTTTAGATAAAGTTACTTGGCTTGGCGACACCGCCTCGATAACGGAGCTAGTGTTAAAACTAAAGTACCCTACATTGGACAGCCGCGACCTTATGAAAGCTTGGGCAGCGCATGTCGATGACGGTATTGCAGCGCTGCGTAACCATAAAAGCTTATTGTCTTTCTCAGCAGCTCTTTAAGACGCTCCTGCCCTTTTGTTAGGCCATAGGAAAGGGCATGGAAAACTCCTCATATAAATTTATGGCAAGAGGGTGTCAGCTTTAGACTCCACAAACTAGTAAACTGAGAGGTGGTATTTAGCTTGTTCTAGTACCATTTCAAACTCCTGCGGTCGTCGCCCTAGCGAAGCCTGAAAGCTCGAAAGCACCCATTTCGACTCATCTCTCAAGGTAAGCGTATGCGTGAGGCGCTGCAAAAGTCGCTTGGTATCCACATAACGCAGGTAAATTGGTAACTGCTCGGTAGGATCAGCAGGTAGATGCTGCTTTATCAAGTTTATCAAAGCAATCACCTCAGTCGCTACGTTATGACCCTCTTGATCCAATGCCCGCAACCTTTGCGAGATATCAGCTCGGACAATGGGTTCAGTGACACTACACATGAATCCTGGCGGTACCTTTACGCCGGCGCGGTGACTAGCAGCAAAAAACGGAGCTGCTTCAAGCAAAAGACCACAATCTGCAAGCGTTCTAGCCAACGCGGAATCAGCCTCGAGCTGCGACCCCGGAGGCTTACGGTGACACGACTCAATCCATCGTCCGAGAAGATCATAGTCGAGTAGATAAGCCTCAATTTCCCAACGTGAGGCAATATGCACACTTCCATTGACCGTATGTTGCGTTATCTCGTCGCTCTCGAATTTATATAGAGCAGTCCAGTTATGCTCACGAAAAAACACGTCGCGATCAACAATACCAATTGTGGGAATACCATCTACGTTAACACTGTGATCCACTGCCGCCTGAACACTCGTACAGCCACCACCAACGACGATACTGCGCGCCTCAACAAACTCGAAGGAGTCAATCATCGACCCGAACCAGAAACGATTAAATAGAACGACATCATCCCTGCCCTCCAAAACTACTCGAATCAGGCAAGATTGATGTGCCTCAATCTGTTCAATGGAATCAAACTCATCGAATGACTGGAGTTCAATAGGCATGCTCTACACCTTGAGTTTTGGCTTGAGTAGAGCACCACCCTTCACAAGCCCGGTCTCCACAAGTTTGGGAGCCAGGACTCGCAATGAGTCGACCTGATGAGAGGTTAGAACAAACGAAAGACCCGGATGCTCCTGCGCCCACTGCTTTATGAGCTTCATCAGTCTACGACGCATGACAAGATGCAGATGCTGTTCGGTTTCATCGATAAGTACAATTGTCGAGCCGGTCATATGGCTGGCAATTCGAACGATGAGCTGCACCAGTTGGCGCTCACCGCTGCTCAACTGATCTATGCGGTGTACACCGGACTCCACCTCCACTGGAACGTACAATGTGGGCCGATCCACCGTACCTAGTCTCTTCGCCCCTCTAAAGATCAGCCGGTTGACCAACTCCCGGCACTCTTCTTCCCTGCCGTCGGCAAGCCAGGCAAACCAGACAAAAAGGTTGTCGATCGATGCGTCCCACCTCTCTCCATCAGCACCAAAACGGTGTGCAGCTCGATAAGACAAACCGCTTGGGCGCGTGACGGCCCGCTCTCCCTCCGGCGGCCTACGGATACCACGATCAGATGGGAAATAAAGTACAGATGGGTATCCATTGGCCGAGTCAAATAGCGCGGCTGGCGGCTCGCCAGCGCGTTCAAGAATCGCCTCAGCGAAGGCTATTGCTTCGGGATCAGACTCCGCACTCCGTTCCAATCCTGGACCATTGAGACGATTTTTGAACGACAAGAAAATCTGCTGCTCAACACCCACCCCCTCTAGAGCTTCTGCCGTCCAACGCTTCAGCAGACCTGGGCGACCTACAAATATGGAAAGAAGATAGATCTTAGATCGCACACCGTCATCGAGTGTAACTCGAGCGTCAAGCTGCAGCCCTCCACCGTTTCGATCGATGTCGTCAATCCCTGTACCAACGTGTTCACGCGCGTCCAGCAAACGCATGCCAGCATAAATTGATTCAAGAACGGTGGTCTTACCAGCCCCATTCGTACCCATGATCATGAAAATATTCGTCGCTAACCCCTGTCCGTCTCTTAATACGAACGACTTTTGACCCCGGAGTGCGCCCAGGTCTAACAAAGTTAATTCCAACAATTCAAATCGGGTCGGTCTCAACATCATGGCCATTACTTACTCCTTGTCGATAATGCGGCCCTGACCTCCGAAGGACTGACCTTTACTCCGTGAGCGCGCATGGTAGCGCGCCCCGAAAGTTTGATTAGCATGTCGCCACGCATAAGCAGCTTCTCCGCACCGCCTTCGTCGAGGATGATGCGCGAGTCTGTAGCTTTCTGAACCGTCAGGGCAATTCGCGCAGGTACGTTGGCCCGAAGCAGCCCCGAAAACGTCGCCGCCTCGGGACGCTGAGTCGCCAACACCAAATGGATACCTGTTGCGCGAGCCTTCTGTGCAAGACGCACCAGAGGCTCTTCAGCACCTGTTCGGCCCAGCATGAAGTCAGCGAGTTCATCGATCACCACTACTAGCCGTTCCATGGGAACACCTAGCGCCTGGGCCTCGGTAATGTTTCGGACATTGTTTCGGCGCAACAGCTCCTGACGCTCTTCCATCTCCACTACAACCCCACGCAAGGCTTCGATGCCAAGCCCCATGTCCGTAATAACAGAGCCTGTTCTCAGCCGGGGATAGCTGTTGAAATCGCTGAAGTCGACACCCTTTGGATCGATCATCAAAAGTTCGGGGGGACGGGCAGAAATCACCAAGGAAAGCAGCAGAGCATTCAGACACACACTTTTGCCGCTACCAGTAGCTCCGGCGACGAATAGATGCGGAGCTTCTGCAAGATCGAAGATAATCGGCTGCCCCAATACGTCGACGCCAGGAGACACAGGCATTGCTTCAACGCGATCGACTAAAGCCTTTTCAATCGACTGCCAAGCAACTTCGTGCCATAGCGCGCCTGGCCTGGGAATATCCAATATCACACGCCTCTCGCCGAAGTCTTTGGATAGCCCGATCCCTGTATTACCCAAGCCAACCGCAAATGCCAGATCATCGAGGCCTCGCTTCAAGCGGTCGTAATCCTCCACTCCCGCCAATGTCAACTGAAAGCGCGACAGGCGCGGTCCTTCCTGAACGTCAGCGGCTGCCGTAGCAGAAACGCCCAATTGCTTCAATCCTTGCGCCAACGTTGCAAAATCCAAGGCGCTAAAGCCATCAGCGCCGTCCTGGGCATCCTCGGCGCGCTCGGTACTTACGTACAACTCGTCGAGAAGATAATCGTAGAAACTACGACCTGGCGTCCAAGCACCTCGCATGAACTCGAGACCACGTCGAGCGTGTCGTTGTATAAGTTCGACGTAACGCCGATTGTTGTCGAAGAGTTCCTCATCGTGGATTACACCCAAAAGAATCCTGAATGCATCATCATAATTTTGGCTTTCTGCTTTTCCCATGCCAGTGATCTGCTCGATACTAAGCTCACTGCCACGATCCCCTCTCTTTACGGACGGGGCGCTATACCTCTCATCAGGTTCCCCACCAATCTTTAATGATTGAGCAATGGCGAAGCGAACCACCCACCAGTAGTGACCGCTGGGTTGATGTAGTCCGTCACGCAAAACGGTTTCAAAGAAAGACTTTTCGTCCGCAGAGAAGTACAGGCTAATCATTAACTTGAAATCCCGTCGTAGCGCATCCTATCAATCTCGACAATCCTTGCTCGGGTTCCACCATCATTTTGAATCTCGTAGCGACGACGAATACGCTCACCTAAATGGCAGAGTACCTCGTCATCCATTTCGCTATTGGTAGGCAGGAGTAACAGCGGCTTACCGGCGTTTGGAAAGTACTCGCTCATAAGCAAGGCTCGATTCTCTCGGTCAATTCTTCCCAGTGGAGTATCGATTACCACTGGAAGATCACGACCAGCCTCATCCCTCAAAGCCCAAAGCATTCCCATCGCAACAAGCTGTCGCATCCCAGCAGAAATACTTCTACGTGCAACCTCCTCAGATTGTTCGTCGAAGTACTTCATTACAAACCAGTCATCGAGAGTTACTGATTTAATAAGTTGACTAGGCGCTAAAAGGATTCCGATTCTTTCATTTAGATGGTTTTCTACCGATTGGCGGATATAAGTCCTGCGCCTATCACGGTATGTTTCTAGAGCTCGCTTGACCTTCACGCTCAACTGATAAGCGCGGTTTTCTTCTGTCACAGAGGCATACTTTTGTTCGCATTGACGAATGCGCTGTTTGGCTTGCTCTGAGGCTTCCAAAGCCTGCCGCTCCTTGACCCTAAGTTCCGCAAGCCTGTCAGTGAAGTCACGAATCTGCTGATCTAAATCTGAGATTACTTTGTTCAAGGACTCAAACTGATGCCTGGCTTCGTCACTAGTTAGTTCGGCCTCGTCCAGATCCCGCTGCGCTTGCTCAGTTTCTTGGGCAAGCTGTCTCAAAAGGCGAAGTTTATCGACATGAGAGGCTACTAAACTTGGACCACGCTCTGTCCATACCAAGTATCGATCACGCAACGCCTTTGCTTGTCGAGGGCTTACTGCAGTAAGCAGCGGGCTTACATGCGCACCGACCGACAGCCCTCGCCTCACCAGCGCCTCTCTGACATCCAAAGAAAAATTTTCGTACTGCGAATCAGTCAGCAAGACTGGGGGACTTAAGTGGGCTAAGCTGCCTTTTAGGGCTTCGGGCAGTTCCCCATGCAGCTTCGTGGACAAAGAAATGTCTGTGCTAGATGAAAACTGATCATCCAACAACTTGTAGGCGTTTCGAACCACCGAAAGATTGGTGAGCCAAGGAGCCTCTGGCGCCAGCAGTTCGGACAGCTCGGCATCTAGCTTTTCGCGCTGGGAACCTATGACTTCTATTCTGTTGACCATACGGCGACGGTCTGTCTCGGAAATCCCAACGCGCAATGCGTTTCGTTGATCGTCAAGACGTGTGCGCTTACGATCTAAATCGGAGTACTCCGCCTCGGTGTCCACCCGCAAACGTTGAAGTGATTCAATCTGGGCTTTTGCCGAGCGAAGGTCGTTCTCTGCGTGTACAACCTCGCTTTGAGCCTCTGCCGGCAACCCAGAACGACGTTTGGCTCTGCCATAAACGTCCAATTCGCGAAGAATATCTCCAATAAAGGAGAGCTTCAGCAAACGCTCTATTTCAGCGCGCTCACGCCCTTCCTCTGAATCTGCAAACGATTGGACCTGCTCGCCGTCAAAGAAGTAGAACGGCACAATTTCGCTGGGAGCCAAACCAGAGAGGAACGACTCTGCCTCCTCAGAACCCAATTGGGCCGTACCTCGACTAATATTCAGCCGTTCTGTAAAGCCTGCGGTTGTATTCGCGCGGGAGAAGATGCGTTCGATCTTCACCTCCAGCGCTCCTTGGGTCCAACATAGCATTACACGGGCCCGATCGTCGGGATCACGTGCCCCTCTATTGAATACCCCATACCAACGGCCCGACTGACCTAGAACAAATTGCTTTGGGCTCAATGGAATTCCGCCAAAGCCTACCCGGCGAATCTCCTCGTTTTCAGACCCAAGAAACAATAGTTTGATGGCATTCAGCAGGCTCGTTTTGCCGGCGCCATTGCGTCCGGCTATAACAACCATGTTACGTTCAGCGGTGCAGCCGCTTAAATCTATTTGACTGAGGCCTTCGTATGCGAAAATGTTTTCGACTTCAAGCGAAGTGAACTCAATGGAATCGCTCACGATTTGCTCTGCCTTAGGGCTGCCTGGTCAAGAATCTGACTAACATGGCGAGAGAATTCGGCTTTCGCACCGTAAGTTGCAAAAGTTGTAAACTTTTCGGCTAACCCAAGTAGCTCTGCAAGCACCTCCGGGTCAACGCTAAACTCCGCGGCGGCT
The DNA here is from genome assembly GCF_018138145.1 of Pseudomonas sp. SCA2728.1_7. Lineage (NCBI taxonomy): Bacteria > Pseudomonadati > Pseudomonadota > Gammaproteobacteria > Pseudomonadales > Pseudomonadaceae > Pseudomonas > Pseudomonas sp. SCA2728.1_7. Next base: position 2,200,125 of record NZ_CP073104.1, read on the forward strand.
TCAGCGATCAGCTTGCTGTCCTTGTTCTCACCGGTCATCCGGCCTCCCTTAATCGTACTGCCGTAGCAGATGGAAATCTCTTTGAAACGGCGGTACGCGTATTTTGCATTAGGGCCGCCAAATTAAGACGCCCGGCGGCAACCGCGCATAGGATGAACGGCAAAGGTCTTTGCTGCAAGCCATCTTAATTGACTAGTCACATCACCTTGCGAAAGCCTCGGGCAAGGCTTCACTCGAACACCCTCCGGCCTCCCTCGTTGACGGTTTCGCCTCGGCAGCTTTTCCGTAAGCCGACACAGTTGATCAACGCTGTTGACCCAGAAAATCCATTGAACGTCGGCCGCTCTGCGCCATGTATGCTTCGGGCCTAGGTGGAGAAACGCCGACCTCTAGCGCATCTAATAAATCCGCCCAATACTGCATCATCCTACGTCTCGGCTCGACGTATTCTGCATGATTGTATGCAGCCCGAATTTGGTTGGTATCAGCGTGTGAAAGCTGCGCCTCAATCCACTCTTCTACAAAGCCAACCTCGTTGAGCGCCGTTGAGATGGTGGCCCTGATGCCATGACCGGTGAGCCTTCCTTTGTAACCCATCCGGCTGATCGCGGTGTTAAGGGTATTTTCACTGATCATTTCCTGCGGTTCGTATCGGTGAACCAGCAGATAGCGCGCACCGCGCGCCCTTAACTGCATCAGCCGCTGCACAATTGCAATTGCTTGAGTAGGCAGTGGAATCACATAAGGTGGGATCTCATTCCCCTGTGTTCGAACACGACTCCGGAGTTGCTTCACACCCTCCGGCGGCACCAGCCAGATTCCCTTGTCGAGGTCGAATTGGTCTGGCATCGCCGCCCGCAGCTCTCCTGTACGCACCCCTGTCAGCAGCAATAGACGAATACCAAGCCGTGTCGCTTCTGTACACCCATAGTGGGTGACGGTCCTGAGCAGTCCTGGAAGTTCATTTACCTGGAGGAAGGGATTATGGCGAACTGGCCGCGGCGTCTCGGCAACGATATCAAGATCTGCTGCTGGGTTCACATCAACGAGCCCTTCCGCCATGGCAAAACGAAAAATCTGGTTGAGCCAGGTGCGCACTTTTCGGGCAGAGACCAGCGCCCCTCTGCGCTCAATTCGCCTAATGAGCTCCAGCACATCACCACGAGAAATATCCGCGATCGGAAGATCGCCCAAACACGGCAGCATGTCCTTTTTCAGGTATTTGCTGGCTTGCCCTGCACTGCCCTTCTTACTTTTCGTCAGTTTTTTACTTCGGAACTCATGCCAGCGATCAGAAACCGCTTCAAAAGTGTTGTTTGCGGCGTGAGAGGCTTTCTGCCGCTCGGCACGACGATGCGATCGGGGATCGATGTTGTTGGCCACCAGAGCACGTGCAGCCTCTCTCCGACGACGAGCCTCCTTGAGACTCACGTCGGGATAGGTGCCGAAGGAAATACGCAACTGCTTGTCATGCCAATAGAAACGGAAATGCCAGCGCTTCGAACCAGTCGTGGGCACCTGCAGAGATAAGCCATCCCCATCAGTTAACATATAAGGCTTGCTGGCGGGCTTGGCTTGCTTAATCGCTGTATCTGTCAGAGCCATCAGACACCTCCTTTTACATCAAGGAGGGGAATACAACCCAGCGCTAGACGAACCAATGCGAAAATTGATGCGCAAGGAATCGTAAAAGGCAGCGCCAGCGGTGTACTTAAATGTGTACTTAAAAACCGTGGCTGGCAATGGATTCCAGCGGAATTCAGAAAACGAAAAAAGCGGCACAAGGCCGCTATTTCCGTGGCTTCCAGGCGTTCAGTGGGCCTTAGTGGAAGCGAATATGGCGCAGCGGACGGGACTCGAACCCGCGACCCCCGGCGTGACAGGCCGGTATTCTAACCGACTGAACTACCGCTGCGCGAAACGCTTGAAACGAATGGTGGGTGATGACGGGATCGAACCGCCGACATTCTGCTTGTAAGGCAGACGCTCTCCCAGCTGAGCTAATCACCCTTCGCTTCGTTACGGGACGCATTATGCCACAAGTTTTCGTAAAGTGTTGATTTAATAGAAGTTTTTTTCAAATAAATCCGAAAACCGGTAAAACGACACATCCCGCGGGTACAACCTTGGAGCAGAAAAAAACCCGCCTTGGCGGGTTTTTCCGTGGTGACCTGGCGTTCAGTGGTCCAGGTTACCGAATATGGCGCAGCGGACGGGACTCGAACCCGCGACCCCCGGCGTGACAGGCCGGTATTCTAACCGACTGAACTACCGCTGCGCTAAACACTTGAAACGAATGGTGGGTGATGACGGGATCGAACCGCCGACATTCTGCTTGTAAGGCAGACGCTCTCCCAGCTGAGCTAATCACCCTTCGCTTCGGTGTGGCGCGCATTCTACGGAGCGACCCAACCTCTGGCAAGCACTTTTTTAAATAATTTTCTCAGGCCTTCCAAAGGCTTAGAGAAGGGTTGGCCTATGAGACGGCGAAGACAATAATGCCCCCCTTTGTATAAAGGAGAGACTCACCCCATGTGGTTCAAAAACCTGCTTATCTATCGCCTGACCCAAGACCTGCCTGTCGATGCCGAGGCGCTGGAAACTGCACTGGCCACCAAACTGGCGCGTCCATGTGCAAGCCAGGAGTTGACCACCTACGGTTTCGTCGCGCCGTTCGGCAAAGGCGAAGATGCTCCATTGGTGCACGTCAGCGGTGACTTCCTGCTGATTTCCGCCCGTAAAGAAGAACGCATTCTGCCGGGCAGCGTCGTGCGTGACGCGGTCAAGGAAAAGGTCGAAGAGATCGAAGCCGAGCAGATGCGCAAGGTCTATAAGAAGGAACGCGATCAGATCAAGGATGAAATCATCCAGGCCTTCCTGCCGCGCGCCTTTATCCGTCGCTCGTCGACCTTCGCCGCCATCGCGCCGAAACAGGGCCTGATCCTGGTCAACTCGGCCAGCCCGAAACGCGCTGAAGACCTGCTGTCGACCCTGCGTGAAGTTATCGGCACCCTGCCCGTTCGTCCGCTGACCGTGAAAATGTCGCCAACCGCGACCATGACCGAATGGGTCACCACACAAAAAGCCGCCGACGACTTCTATGTACTCGACGAGTGCGAGCTGCGCGACACCCACGAAGATGGCGGTATCGTCCGTTGCAAGCGTCAGGACCTGACCAGCGAAGAAATCCAGCTGCACCTGAGCACTGGCAAAGTGGTCACTCAATTGTCGCTGGCCTGGCAGGACAAACTGTCGTTCATGCTCGACGACAAGATGACCGTCAAACGTCTGAAGTTCGAAGATCTGTTGCAGGATCAGGCGGAACAGGACGGTGGTGATGAAGCGCTGGGTCAACTGGATGCCAGCTTCACCCTGATGATGCTGACGTTTGGCGACTTCCTGCCGGCGTTGGTGGAAGCGTTGGGTGGGGAAGAGACTCCGCAGGGGATCTAACGCCTTGTGATGTCCAAACTGTAGGAGTGAGCCTGCTCGCGATGAGGGACTGACATTCAACTAATGTGTTGATTGAAAGACCGCTTTCGCGAGCAGGCTCGCTCCCACAATTGGTTTTGTGGTGTTCATTTAATAATAAGGATCGGGCCATGCGCGCACTGGCTGCGCTCAGCCGCTTTGTCGGCAATACCTTCGCTTACTGGGTTCTGATTTTCGCGGTGATTGCGTTCCTGCAACCGGCGTGGTTCCTCGGCCTGAAAAGCGCGATCGTACCGTTGCTCGGGCTGGTGATGTTCGGCATGGGCCTGACCCTCAAACTCGACGACTTCGCTGCCGTTGCCCGCCATCCGTGGCGCGTGGCGCTGGGCGTAGTCGCGCATTTCGTGATCATGCCCGGTGTGGCGTGGTTGCTCTGCCAAGTATTCCACCTGCCGCCGGAAATCGCCGTCGGGGTTATTCTCGTCGGTTGCTGCCCGAGCGGCACGTCGTCCAACGTCATGACCTGGCTGGCCCGTGGTGATCTGGCGTTGTCGGTGGCCATTGCTGCCGTCACCACCCTCCTCGCCCCGCTGCTGACCCCGGCGCTGATCTGGCTGCTGGCCTCGGCGTGGCTGCCTGTGTCGTTCATGGAGTTGTTCTGGTCGATCCTGCAAGTGGTGTTGCTGCCGATCATTCTCGGCGTAGTTGCCCAGCGTTTGCTCGGCGACAAAGTGCGCCACGCGGTGGATGTGTTGCCGCTGGTTTCGGTGGTCAGCATCGTGATTATCGTCACCGCCGTGGTGGCTGCCAGCCAAGCGAAAATCGCCGAATCCGGTCTGTTGATCATGGCCGTGGTCATGCTGCACAACAGCTTCGGTTATTTGCTGGGCTACTTCACCGGGCGCCTGTTCAAGTTGCCGCTGGCCCAGCGCAAGTCGTTGGCACTGGAAGTGGGCATGCAGAATTCGGGGTTGGGTGCGGCATTGGCCAGCGCGCATTTTTCGCCATTGGCGGCGGTGCCGAGTGCGCTGTTCAGCGTCTGGCACAATATTTCCGGCGCACTGCTGTCGACGTACTTCCGGCGCATGAGTGAAAAAGAAGATCGCGAGACACTGGCGCAGCGAGCGGCTGACTGACCTCGAAAACTTGATCCCCGGGTTAATGCTGGTCAAACTAGCGCGCAACGCGGGGACGACCCTGCGGCTCGAACGAGTCATTAATCTGGGGACGACCCCGTCAATCGATGGAGGTCTTTCATGTCCTGGATCATTCTGTTTTTCGCCGGCCTGTTCGAAGTCGGCTGGGCCGTCGGCCTGAAATACACCGACGGTTTCACCCGCCCGCTGCCCACCGTACTGACCGTTGCGGCCATGGCTATCAGTCTGGGTCTGCTGGGTCTGGCGATGAAGGAATTGCCGCTGGGCACGGCTTATGCGATCTGGACCGGTGTCGGTGCGGTGGGCACGGTGATAGCCGGGATCTTGCTGTTTGGCGAGTCGATGGCGTTGATTCGGCTGGCCAGTGTGGCGTTGATCATTACCGGATTGATTGGCCTTAAGGTCAGCGCTTAGGCCACTACCGCTTTCGCGAGCAGGCTCGCTCCCACATTCAATCGCGTTCCGTCAGAGGAATACGATCAACTGTGGGAGCGAGCCTGCTCGCGAAGAGGCCCTTAAAATCGCCGACTATCTGACAGCGCCGCGCAACTCCCCCACCAACACCTGCAACTTCGCCGGCTCCGCCGCATCAACGTCCACCGGCGCACCCGCCACCAACGTCACCCGCGACCACAACCGCCGAAACACACCTTTATTCGGATCGCGACTGAAGAAACTCCCCCACAACCCCTGCAACGCCAGCGGAATCACCGGGACTGGCGTCTCCTCAAGAATCCGCGTCAGCCCGCCCCGGAATTCGTTCATCTCGCCATCCGCCGTCAGCTTGCCTTCCGGGAAGATGCACACCAGTTCACCGTCCTTCAGATATTGAGCAATCCGCGTGAAAGCCTTTTCGTAGATCTGGATGTCTTCATTACGCCCGGCAATCGGAATTGTTCCCGCGGTACGGAAGATAAAGTTCAGCACCGGCAGGTTGTAGATCTTGTAGTACATGACAAAGCGAATCGGCCGACGCACCGCGCCGCCAATCAGCAGGGCATCAACAAACGACACGTGGTTGCACACCAGCAATGCCGCTCCTTCATCGGGAATCGCTTCAAGATTGCGATGCTCGACGCGGTACATGGAATGGCTGAGCAGCCAGATCATGAAACGCATGCTGAACTCGGGGACGATCTTGAAGATGTAGGCATTAACGCCAATGTTCAGCAGCGACACCACGAGGAACAACTGCGGGATCGACAGCTTGGCCACACTCAACAACACGATCGAGACGATGGCCGAGACCACCATAAACAGCGCGTTGAGAATGTTGTTGGCGGCAATCACTCGCGCGCGCTCGTTCTCGGCGGTGCGCGACTGGATCAAGGCATACAGCGGCACAATGTAGAAACCGCCGAAAACGCCGAGGCCCAAGATGTCAATCAGCACTGCCCAGGTGTGCACGAAGCCCAGTACTTCAATCCAGCTGTGGCCGGTGACACTGTCGGGGATTCCCCCGGAATGCCACCACAGCAGCAGACCAAACACGGTCAGACCGAATGAGCCGAACGGCACCAGACCGATCTCGACCTTGCGCCCGGACAGTTTCTCGCAAAGCATCGAACCCAGCGCGATACCGACCGAGAACACGGTGAGAATCAGGGTGACCACGGTCTCATCGCCATGCATCCATTCCTTGGCATAGGCCGGAATCTGCGTCAGGTAAATCGCCCCGACAAACCAGAACCACGAGTTGCCGACAATCGAGCGCGATACCGCCGGCGTCTGGCCCAAACCGAGTTTCAACGTCGCCCACGACTGGCTGAAGATATTCCAGTTCAGGCGCATTTCCGGGGAGGACGCCGCCGCGCGCGGAATGCTGCGGCTGGCCAGATAGCCCAGCACGGCAATCCCGACAATCGCGCAGGACACCAACGGCGCATAGTGACTCGAAGACATGATGACCCCGGCGCCAATCGTCCCGGCGAGAATCGCCAGAAACGTGCCCATCTCCACCAGGCCGTTACCGCCTACCAACTCATCCTCGCGCAGTGCCTGCGGCAGGATCGAGTACTTCACCGGCCCGAACAACGCCGAATGCGTGCCCATGGCGAACAGTGCCACCAGCATCAGCGACAAGTGATCAAAGAGGAAACCGACCGATCCTACGGCCATGATCGCGATTTCCGCGAGTTTGATCAGACGGATCAGCGCGTCTTTGGCGAACTTTTCACCAAACTGCCCGGCCAGTGCCGAGAACAGAAAAAACGGCAGGATAAACAGCAACGCACACAGGTTGACCCAGATCGAACGGTCACCCTCGATGGTCAGCCGGTAGAGAATGGCGAGGATCAGCGACTGCTTGAACACGTTGTCGTTGAATGCGCCGAGGGACTGCGTGATGAAGAACGGCAAGAAGCGCCGGGTGCGCAGCAGGTTGAACTGTGAGGGGTGACTCATCTTCCGTGTTTCCCTGATGTTTAAGGTAGAGAGGCCTGGGTACTGCTTATTGGAATCCCGAAGCGCGATCCAGGCCACACCTTACCTAAAACTTTCAGGTTATTTCTTCAAACCTGCGATGCACGGCGAGACGAACAGCTCGCCACGCCAGGCGCCTTGCACCGTGCGTTTACCGACAATCAGCCACATCACCGCCAGCAACATCACCAACAGCGTGCCGACGACGCTGAAAAACGTCAGGTTCAGGGTGCTCGCCAGTTTCAGGGTTGCCAGCGAATACACGCCCAACGGAAAGGTAAAGCCCCACCAGCCGAGGTTGAACGGAATGCCGTCGCGCAGGTAGCGCACGGTGATCAGCAACGCCATCAACATCCACCACAGACCAAAGCCCCACAGGGTGATCCCTGCAATAAGCCCAAGACCCGAGGCGATTTCACCGATGCCTGGCAGACCATTCGCCGCGAAGATCGCAGGCGCATCTCCACCGAGCAGCAACATGCCCAGCGCACCGGTGCCGATTGGGCCGAGAGCCAGCCAGCTCGAGGCTGCCATGTTTTCGTGGGGCAGTTTATGCAGGGCCATGCGCAGCAGCAGGATCGTCAGAATGCTGAACGCTACCGGTAGGGAAAAGGCCCAGAGCACGTAGCTCGTCGTCAGCACCACCAGTTGTGAGTGAGCATCGGTGAGATGCGGTGCAAGCAAACCACCGCTGGCCGCCGCCACTTCTGCTGCCACGACCGGCAGCAGCCAAACCGCAGTCATCTGGTCGATGCTGTGTTCCTGGCGGGTAAACATCATGTACGGAATCAACACACCACAGGCCAGCGACATGGCCACATCGACCCACCACAACACTTCGGCGAGATGAATCACGCCGTCGCCCCAACGTGGCAGGCCGAACAGCAGAAAACCGTTGATAATCGTCGCCAGGCCCATGGGAATGGTGCCGAAGAACATCGACACCGTGGAGTGGCCGAAAATCCGCCGCGCTTCATCGAAGAACAAGATCCAGCGCGCGGCATAGGCAGCGGTAAACAGGCTGAACAACAGGATGTTGAACAACCACAAACCTTCAGCGATGGCGTGCAGGCCTGGAATGGCCAAGGGCAGTTGCGCCAGCGCCAACGCCAGCACACCCGTGCCCATGGTGGCGGCAAACCAGTTCGGGGTGAACTGGCGGATCACTTCGCGAGGATGCTGTAGCTGGCTGAACGGCTTGATGCCGGGTTTGGCGCTGTTGGGGCAAATCATCATGAACTCCTGTCCTCTGGTGAGGTTGAGTCCATGGTAGAACCGAATCGAATATCTATATAACGGGTAATATCTCTAACTGTTATCTGTTTTACCAATAAGAAGTCAGACGCTGCCTTCGCTCTCGATTACCAGAATCCGCGCTGCACCCTGCGGATGGGCGACGTGCTCGGTGCCGACGCTCGCATAGAAGATGTCGCCGACATCCAGCTGCACCTGTTTTTCTTCGCCCTGCTCGCGGTAATGCATCAGCACTTGGCCATCGAGCACCACAAACACTTCCTCGCCGTCATTGACGTGCCATTTGTACGGCTGATCCGTCCAGTGCAGGCGCGTGGTGATGCCGTTCATATTGGCGATGTCCAGCGCGCCCCAGGCGCGCTCGGCGGTGAAAGTCTTGCTGCGGATAATCTTCATGAGTCGATCCGTGAGAAGAAGGCTGGCCAAGGCTAACCGAAACCGCAGCGATTATGGAGCGCGGCACACTTTGGCCGGCGCAGGACGCAGGCTAAGCAACAACGCGCCGACGGCCAGCACAATCAACACCGCACCGTAACCATCGGTGGTCGCCAGCAAACCGTAGCTGCGCGACAAGTGCCCGGCGAGCAACGCCGGCAAGCAGAACGCCAGATAACTGAGCACGTAATAGGCCGCCATCAATCCCGCGCGCTCATGGGCCAAGGCCAGCGGCACCAGGCTGCGTACGGCACCGAGAAATCCCGAACCAAAGCCGCAACCGGCCACCAGCGTGCCAAGGAAAAACAACGCCAGGCTGGCGCTGTGCACCCCCAGCAGAATCAACACCAGTCCGATCGGCAACAGGCTCGCGCCCAACTGCAATGCCCTTGTCGCGGGACGATTGCGCAGCGTGAAAATCATCAATGCACCGGTCACGGTCAGGGCAGCCACGGTTGCGCCGCCGATCAGATTGGAAGTCGAACCGGTGGCGGTGCGCACCAGCGATGGCGCGAGGGAGGCGTAGAAACCACCGAGCGCCCAGGTTGCCGTATTCAGCGGCAACACGCGCCACAACGTTGAACGTGCCTGCACCGGCACATGCAAAGTCGGCCGCAACGATGCCCACGCTCCGGCTTGCGGCGTAACGCTTTCCGGCAGACGCCAAACGTATAACGCCTGCAATACAAACAGCGCCAGCAGCAGCCAGTAAGTCAGTTGCAACGGCGCGGGGGCGAACTCGGCCAGCAATCCGCAGCCCATGCCACCCAGCGCCATGCCCAGCAACGGCGCGACACTGTTGATCAACGGCCCTTGCTGACGATCGGTGTCCAGCAACGTGGCACTCAAAACGGCGGTGGCCATGCCAGTAGCGAAGCCTTGCAGTACGCGTGCTGCGATCAACCCACTGACGCTGTCGGCATAAATGAACAGCAACATCGCCAACGCGTTGAGCAGCACCGAAGTGAAGATCACCGGTTTGCGCCCGAGGTGATCCGACAGCGAACCGACGGTCAGTAGCGCCGCCAGCAGACTCAGGGCGTAGACCCCGAAAATCAGGGTCAGCACCGTTGCCGAGAAATGCAGTTGATCCTGATACAAGTGATACAACGGCGTCGGCGCAGTGGAAGCGGCGAGAAAACTGAGTAAGGTGATTGCCAGAAACCACAGATTCGAACGATGTGAAACAGCGCTATTCATGTGCACACTCCGCAAAAGCTAATTTTTTGCTTTTGCGGAGTGTGCTACTGCTCAACGCTTAAAGCAAATTCTTTGTGTTAAGGTCTGCCGCATGGCTATTAAAGAAGGTTTACGCCCCGGCGGCCGCAGTGCCCGGGTGCAAGATGCAATTCATTCGGCAGTTCGCGCACTTCTGCAAGAACAGGAGCGCTCGACCGTGACCGTCCCGCAAATCGCCGCTCGCGCAGGAGTTACACCCTCGACGATTTATCGGCGTTGGGGTGATCTTTCGGCGTTATTGGCCGACGTCGCCCTCGCCCGCATGCGCCCCGACAGCGAGCCGGCGCAAACCGGCAGTTTGCGCAGCGATATTCGCGCGTGGGCCGAGCAGTATCTCGATGAGATGAGCTCCGAGCCTGGGCGCAACATGATGCGCGACGTTCAGGCGAGCGCTACGCCGGGCTATTGCGTGACGATCATTGGTGCGCAATTGCAGACGATCATCGAGCGACATCCCGATGAGGCGGCGCCGAGTGTTGATCGGTTGATCAATCTGGTGGTCGCGCCGGTGGTGTTTCGGATTCTGTTTTCGGCGGCGCTGGAAGTGGAAGAATTGCATTATCTGATCGATATCGCGCTGCGGCTGGACTGACGCCATCGCGAGCAGGCTCACTCCTACAGGGGAATGCATTTCAAATGTAGGCCTTCGCCTGCTCGCGATGGGGCCTCAAGAGTCACCACCAAAACCACCCGGTTCCGCCCCTGCGACACCCCGCCACGCCACGACCTTGGTCGACACTGACTAACCGCCCCGCGCATGCGAGACTGTCCGCCCGGGCAGAAGTGCCGGGGAGTCTTTTGTCGGGAGTGTTGCATGTCGCTGTCCACCGGGCTGATCGCCGCCGTCGCCCTGGCCTATATGGCCATCATGTTCGCCATCGCCTTCTACGGCGACCGCCGCAGCGCGCCGTTGCCGCCGCGCATGCGTGCCTGGGTGTACAGCCTGTCGCTGGCGGTTTACTGCACCAGCTGGACGTTCTTCGGCGCAGTCGGTCAGGCGGCCGAACAACTGTGGTCATTCCTGCCGATTTACCTCGGGCCGATCCTGCTGTTGGTGGGCGCGCCGTGGGTTCTGCAAAAAATGGTGATGATCAGCAAACAGGAGAACATCACCTCCATCGCTGACTTTATCGCCGCGCGTTACGGCAAATCACAATCGCTGGCGGTGGTCGTGGCGCTGATTTGTCTGGTCGGCGTCCTCCCCTACATTGCCCTGCAACTCAAAGGCATCGTCCTCGGCGTAAACCTGTTGATCGGTGCCGGTGCCGACGCCATGGGCACCCGCGCCCAGGACACCGCGCTGATCGTGTCGCTGGTGCTGGCGCTGTTCACCATCGTTTTCGGTACGCGCAACCTCGACGCCACCGAGCACCACCGGGGCATGGTGCTGGCGATTGCCTTTGAGTCGCTGGTCAAACTGTTCGCGTTTCTCGCCGTCGGCGCCTTCGTCACCTATGGCCTGTATGACGGTTTCGATGACCTGTTCAACCAGGCCATGCTCGCCCCGCGCCTCGAGGAATACTGGAAAGAAACCATTAACTGGCCGTCGATGGTGGTACAAACCGGCGTGGCGATGATGGCGATCATCTGCCTGCCCCGGCAGTTCCACGTCACGGTGGTGGAGAACATCGATCCGCAGGATCTGCGTCTGGCCAAATGGGTGTTTCCCGCTTATCTCGCTTTGGCAGCGCTGTTTGTAGTCCCGATCGCCCTGGCCGGTCAGATGCTGCTGCCCAGCGACGTGCTGCCCGACTCTTTCGTGATCAGCCTGCCACTGGCGCAGGCGCATCCGGCGCTGGCGATGCTGGCGTTTATTGGCGGCGCGTCAGCGGCCACGGGCATGGTGATTGTCGCCAGCGTGGCGTTGTCGACCATGGTTTCCAACGACATGCTGTTGCCGTGGTTGCTGCGCCGCAATAACGCCGAGCGCCCGTTCGAAGTGTTCCGCCAGTGGATGCTGTCGGTGCGGCGCGTGAGCATCGTGGTGATTCTGTTGCTGGCGTACGTCAGCTATCGCCTGCTCGGCTCGACCGCGAGTCTGGCGACCATCGGCCAGATCGCCTTCGCTGCGGTGACCCAACTGGCGCCAGCGATGCTCGGCGCGCTGTACTGGAAACAGGCCAACCGCCGCGGTGTTTTCGCCGGTTTGGCGGCGGGTACATTCCTCTGGTTCTACACGTTGATCCTGCCGATTGCCGCGCACAGCCTTGGCTGGTCGCTAAGCAGTTTTCCGGGGCTGGCGTGGTTGCACAGTAATCCGCTGAACCTGCCGATTACCCCGCTGACCCAAGGTGTGGTGCTGTCGCTGGCGGGTAACTTCACGCTGTTTGCCTGGGTCTCGGTGCTGTCGCGTACTCGCGTCTCGGAGCACTGGCAGGCCGGGCGTTTCATCGGTCAGGAGATCAGTGCGCGGCCGAGTGCCCGTTCGATGTTGGCGGTGCAGATTGACGACTTGCTGCAATTGGCCGCGCGCTTTGTCGGTGAGGAACGTGCGCGCCAGAGCTTTATTCGCTTCGCCTATCGCCAAGGTAAAGGCTTCAACCCGAACCAGAATGCCGACGGCGAATGGATCGCCCACACCGAGCGCTTGCTGGCCGGTGTGCTTGGCGCTTCTTCGACACGTGCTGTAGTAAAAGCCGCCATCGAAGGTCGGGAAATGCAACTGGAGGATGTAGTCCGCATCGCCGACGAAGCCTCGGAAGTGCTGCAGTTCAACCGCGCCCTGCTGCAAGGGGCGATCGAGAACATTACCCAAGGCATCAGCGTGGTCGACCAGTCGTTGAAACTGGTGGCGTGGAACCGGCGTTATCTGGAACTGTTCAACTACCCCGACGGTTTGATCAGTGTCGGCCGACCGATTGCCGACATTATTCGCTACAACGCCGAGCGCGGTTTGTGCGGCCCCGGCGAAGCAGAGGTCCACGTTGCCCGCCGTCTGCACTGGATGCGTCAGGGCCGCGCGCATACGTCTGAGCGGCTGTTCCCCAACGGCCGAGTGATCGAGTTGATCGGCAATCCGATGCCGGGCGGCGGCTTCGTCATGAGTTTCACCGACATCACCGCGTTCCGCGAAGCCGAACAAGCGCTGACCGAGGCCAACGAAGGGCTCGAGCAACGCGTCAGCGAACGCACTCAGGAACTGTCGCAACTCAACGTCGCGCTGACCGAAGCCAAGGGCACCGCCGAGGCGGCCAACCAGTCGAAAACCCGCTTCCTCGCGGCGGTCAGCCATGACTTGATGCAACCACTGAACGCCGCCCGACTGTTTTCCGCCGCCCTCTCCCATCAGGACGACGGCTTGAGCAGCGAGGCGCAGAAACTGGTGCAACACCTCGACAGTTCGCTGCGCTCAGCCGAGGACTTGATCAGCGATCTGCTGGATATTTCCCGCTTGGAAAACGGCAAGATCAATCCGGATCGCAAGCCGTTCGCCGTCAATGAGTTGTTCGACATTCTCGGTGCCGAGTTCAAGGCGCTGGCCCAGGAACAAGGTTTGACCTTCCGTGTGCGCGGCAGTCATTTGCGCATCGACAGCGACATCAAATTACTGCGACGGATTCTGCAGAACTTCCTTACTAACGCCTTCCGTTACGCCAAAGGCCCGGTGCTGCTGGGTGTGCGTCGACGTGGCGGCGAACTGTGCCTGGAAGTGTGGGATCGCGGGCCGGGTATTCCAGAAGATAAACAACAGGTGATTTTCGAGGAATTCAAACGCCTCGACAGCCATCAGACCCGCGCCGAAAAAGGCCTCGGGCTGGGTTTGGCAATTGCCGATGGTTTGTGCCGTGTACTCGGGCATACCTTGCGTGTGCGTTCGTGGCCGGGGCGCGGCAGTGTGTTCAGCGTCAGCGTGCCGCTGGCTCGCTCACAAGCCGTGCCGGCGAGCGCCGCCGTTGAATTGAATGGCAAATTGCTGAGCGGCGCGCAGGTGCTGTGCATCGACAATGAAGACAGCATTCTGATCGGCATGAACAGCCTGCTGAGCCGCTGGGGTTGCCAGGTGTGGACGGCGCGCAACCGTGAGGAATGCGCGGCGCTGCTGAGTGACGGCGTGCGACCGCAACTGGCGTTGGTCGACTATCACCTCGACCACGGCGATACCGGCACCGAGTTGATGGCGTGGTTGCGCACCACGTTAGGCGAGCCGGTGCCGGGGGTGGTGATCAGTGCTGACGGGCGACCGGAGATGGTCGCGCAGGTGCATGCGGCGGGGCTGGATTATCTGCCGAAACCGGTGAAGCCGGCGGCGTTGCGGGCGTTGTTGAGTCGGTATTTGCCGCTGTAAAGATGTGTGTACTGCAGCGGCCTCTTCGCGAGCAGGCTCGCTCCCACCTTTGGAATGCATTTCACTGTGGGAGCGAGCCTGCTCGCGAAGCTTTTAGCGTCACTCAGGGAGTTCGACGAGACCATCGACATCGGTCATCGCCCGCTCCAGCAAGTCCGCTGGCAAACTCTTGCTCGCCCGAGCACCGAGCAACTTGAGCTGTTCACTGCGACTGACCAGATTACCGCGCCCCTCTGTCAGCTTGTTGCGCGCAGAACTGTAGGCTTTATCCAGCTGTTGCAGTCGATTGCCAACCTCGTCGAGATCCTGAATAAACAGCACGAACTTGTCGTACAGCCACCCGGCGCGCTCGGCGATTTCCCGAGCATTCTGACTCTGGCGCTCCTGCTTCCACAGACTGTCGATCACCCGCAAAGTCGCCAGCAATGTCGTCGGGCTGACGATGACGATGTTGCGGTCGAAGGCTTCCTGGAACAGGCTCGGTTCGGCTTGCAACGCCGCCGAAAACGCCGCTTCGATTGGCACGAACAGCAAAACGAAATCAAGGCTGTGCAAGCCTTCCAGACGTTTGTAGTCCTTGCCGGCCAGGCCTTTGACATGATTGCGCAACGACAGCACGTGCTGCTTGATTGCGATCTGCCCGAGAGTGTCGTCGTCGGCAGCCACGTATTGCTGATACGCGGTGAGGCTCACCTTGGAATCCACCACCACTTGCTTGTCGCCCGGCAGGTAAATGATCACATCAGGCTGGAAGCGCTCGCCATCCGGGCCTTTGAGATTGACCTGAGTCTGGTACTCGCGGCCCTTCTCCAGACCGGCGTGTTCGAGCACCCGTTCGAGAATCAGCTCACCCCAGTTGCCTTGGGTTTTCTGGCCTTTGAGGGCACGGGTCAGGTTGGTGGCTTCGTCGCTCAGACGCAGGTTGAGCGCCTGCAAGCGCTCCAGCTCCTTGGCCAGCGAGAAACGCTCGCGGGCCTCGGCCTGATAACTTTCTTCGACACGTTTTTCGAAGGACTGAATACGTTCCTTGAGCGGGTCGAGCAATTGACCGAGGCGTTGCTGGCTGGTTTCGGCAAAGCGCTGTTCACGCTCATCGAAGATCTTCCCGGCCAGCTCGGCAAACTGCGCGCGCAGTTCATCGCGCGAGCCTTGCAAGTCGTCGAGGCGTTGCTGGTGGCTTTCCTGTTGCTCGCGCAGTTCGGCGTTCAGTGAAGCAGCCTGTGCGTCGAGGCGGCGCAGTTCAGCTTCCTTGTTGGCGCGTTCGAGGTTCCAGGCGTGGGAAGCATCGCGGGCGTCGTCGCGCTCGATCTGCAGCAGTTCGACTTCCCGGCGCAGAGCGGCCAGATCCGCCTGCTTGGCGGCATTGGCCTGGCCGAGATCGGCAACTTCATCGCGGCTGGCGTCGAGCTGCGCGTTAAGCCCATCCTGCGCCAGTTGGGCCATGGCCAGCCGCTCTTCGAGCAGGGCGACCTCAGCCTGGCCGTTGCTCGCCCGGCGTTGCAACTGCCAGGCCAGCGCCAGCAGTGGCAATCCCGCCCCTGCAAGCCCCAGCAATACGCTTGTCAAGTCCATCGCCATAGCCACTCCCGCCGATCTTATAAAGCCTGAAGGTTAACCAAGGTGTCAGGTCTTGGACAGCTCAGTCTTCGAGCAGACCAAGTTCCTGTTGCGCGCGACGGTCGCCGGCGCGGGCGGCCTGGCGCAGCAGATCCTGACCGATGCGACGGTCCCGTGCGTTACCGCACTCGCGGCACATCAATTGGCCGAGGCGGCTTTGCGCGACGACCACGCCATCACGCGCCGGTTGTTTGAGCAGGCGACCAGCGAGGTGTTTGGCGTTGTGACTGTCGCTCAGGCGCGGGCTGTCGAGCAGCCATTCGGCAACGCGAACGGAAAAGCGCTTGGGCGGGATAACAGGAGGAGTTTGTGAGGTAACAGAGTCTGATACTGAGCGAAACTTCATAAAGCACTGTGGGACGAATCGGAAGGCGCGCCACTCTACTCTCTTTTTCTTACAGGTAAAGTCGAAAAACAACCCGGCACGCCCGTCCTAGAGCAAGCGCTCGGGACAATCCACAGAAGCTGTGGATAACTCAGTGGACAACCGTCCTCCAACCCTCGCAAAGCCTTATGGAATGGGGCTCGCAGTCAAACTGACGATTTTTTCACCAACAAAAAAAAGCGATGTTTTTCATTGACTTAAACTTTCGATGCAGGCAGCCACTGGAGTCAGGAATGATGTGACAGCGCCGTTACAGCCTGCGCAACTAATGTGCACAAGTACCTGTTACCCGGTTATATCGATGCGCTTTTTCGGGTCTGTTTATGGTCAGGCTTGGGGATAAGCCGGTCTAACGCGCGGCTTGATGAAGATATTTTCACCGACCGACGGTGGAAAAATGCGCCAATTGCGGGCAATTGAGCAAACACGCAAAGCAGGCTCAATCTCTGGCTGCAATCTTTTTCTCCACGGGGTTTGCTTTACCCATTTCGATCCGTTAGTATCCGCGGCGTTAGTACCAAGCTGAAAGTCAATTCCGGTCGAACACATCCCCACGGTCAGCCTTCTACCAAGAAGCCCTACCGAAAAAAGCGGGAACGACCCCTCGATGGTTTCCAGGTAAATCTTGCGACGACACTGCCTTCGAATGATGCGAAGGGTGTTGCGAAGACCACTTACTCTGACCGAACCAACCTGCAAATTGATCAGGATCTTCACCCCGGGCCCAGAACCTTTGCCCTTGATGTGTTGCCTGCCCTCCTAAGTACCTACCTGCCAGCCCAAGCGCGCCAACTTAATTGCGCTTCAAACTGGCTGCTTTGTTCCAGTCGGGTTCTTCGTTCGACCAATGGTGGTCGACGTTACTGGAACGTTTTAACGTTGCACGGTTCTTATCCGTGTCATTTGTAGGAACACCTAATAACTATGTCTACTCAAATCCATACTCAGGATGCCATTCGCACCCTAACCAACGCTTTTGCACCAATGAACTGCCTGATCATGGCCGCTCGCAAAGGCTGCTTCAGCTTCACACTGGTCAACGAACACGGTATCGCCCGCCACAGCGAGCGTCTGTACCCCGATCAATACTCCAGCGCTGAACCGCTGCAGGCCGTGATCGATCGTACCCGTCAGGCATTGATTGCCTGAGAGCCGAAAAGGCTGCAAAAGCAAAAGCCTCGCACAAAATGCGGGGCTTTTTATTGCCCGATGTTTCACTTTTAGCCGTTGGCGCTTAAGTACCAACGGATATAACGGTTATAACTCGAAGCCGGAAATATTTTAAAAACAGGCCTTTACGTCGCGAATATGACACTACACTTCAACTCAAGCGGCGTGATCCGCTTGCGGCGAGCCTGAACCGATCCACAGCTGCCAAGCCCCCCTTCAGGACTCGCCATTAATAACAAGAACCGAGGGTTTTATGGGTATCGCTGCCAGCGAACTGTGCCGCTACGTGATCCGTCCTACGTTGATCTATCTGGGACGCCACAGCGCGACTGCCGAATCTCTGCTGCTGGGCATCGCCGCCAGTCAGTCAGCCCTGGGTTCCGCCCTGCATGACCGTCGCGGCCACGGGCTTTACCGCATTGCCGAGCATCGCCATCAAGCCCTCTGGGATGATTACCTGGCACTCGATCCCGAACGTGCCAGCCTGGTTCGCGGCCTCGCCAGCCAGCATGCGTTCCTGACCGGTCCGCACCTGGAACTGACGGTCAATCTGCGTTACGCCACGGCCATTGCCTGGCTGCTGGTGGAAGAACAAAACCCCACCCTCCCCGATTGCAACGATTTGCTGGGAATGGCGCGTATCTGGCGCCAGACCTTTCAACCCCAAGGTCGCCTGCGCGACTTCACTTACGCTTGGCACACCTGTGTTTCAACGGTGAGTCAGGTCGCTTGCTGACCGACCGGTTTCAGAAGATCGTCCAACAGGACGCGATTCTGGTCGGATTGTCCTACAAAACCGCTCTAACTCAAGGCATACGGACTATAGCGCTGGGACGAAAATGTTGGTAATTTTCGCCCCGGTGATCACCAGGAGTTCTAATAATGAAAAAAGTCATGCTCAAAACCACCCTTAGCCTCGCCGTTACCATGGCATCCACCCAGATCTTCGCAGCTGGCTTTGCCATCAACGAACACAGTATCAGCGGGATGGGCACCGGTTACGCTGGGCGATCTTCTTCTGCCGACGATGCAAGCACTGTTTATGGCAACCCTGCCGGCATGTCGCGCCTCAAGCGCGAACAAGTGACTGGCGGTGTTGCATTCCTCGATGCAAAAACCGATATCAGCGACGCCAGCTCCAGCCCTAACGGCGGCAGCAACAAAGGCGACATGGTGCCCTTCACCTCCGTACCTATGGGCTTCTACGTCAAACCGATCGATGATCATTGGGCATTCGGTCTCGGCGTTTACGTGCCGTTCGGCCTGATTACCGACTACGAAAACAACTTTGCCGGCCGTTATTTCGGCAGCAAGTCTGAAGTTCAGGTCATCACTTTCCAGCCAACCGTCAGCTACGCTTTCAACGACAAGGTGTCGATCGGTTTTGGTCCGACCATCAACCGCATCGACGGCACGCTGGAATCCAACCTGTCGATCACTCAGGCCGCGCCGGATGGCAAGGTCAAGATCAAGGGTGACGACACCGCGCTGGGCTACAACATCGGCGTGCTGGTACAAGCCACTGACACCACTCGCCTGGGTCTGACTTACCACTCGAAAGTCGACTACAAGCTCGAAGGCAACACCAAGGTCAACTACGGTGTACTGGGTGCAATCGGTCTGGGCGCCAACCAGAAGTACGATGCTTCGCTGAAGATCACCACGCCTGAATCCGTCGACTTCTCGGTCACCCAGGCGATCAACGATCGCTGGAACGTGTATGCCGGTTCGACTTGGACCCGCTGGAGCCAGCTGGAAAAAATCACCGTCAAGAACTCCGGTGTGCAGCCGCTGCTGGCCGGTCAATTCGGTGAAATCACGGAAGACCAGAACTGGCACGACTCCTGGGCTTATGCCTTGGGTACTTCGTACCAGCTGAACAAGGAATGGGTACTGCGTACCGGTCTGACCTTCGACCAGTCGCCGACCAACAACGTCGATCGTTCGCCACGCATTCCTACCGGTGACCGGACCATCTTCAGCATCGGTGCCGGCTGGAGCCCGACCGAAGACCTGACTATCGATGTCGCTTACTCGTACCTGAAAGAAGAGTCGGTGAAGATCCGCAACGAAAACGATCGTGGCCAAAGCTACGACGCCAAGTATGAAAACTCGGCAAACGGTTTCGGTGTCGGCGCGACTTATCGCTTCTGATGCTGTGTGGCGAGGCTAATCCCTCGCCCACAAAAAGCCCCGCTCTCTTTGCAGAAAGCGGGGCTTTTTTGATGCCTTGATTTCGCTCACCACCACAACACCATTCCCATGTGGGAGCGAGCCTGCTCGCGAAGGCGGTGTATCAATCAATACACATGTCGACTGGCAGACCGCTTTCGTCGGAACGCCGCCCGGAGCAGGCTCGCTCCCACAAAAAGCTCAGTGCATCAGGGTTTCAGCGGTTTCGAGGCAATAGCCTTTTCAATCGCAGCGATAAACTCCGGATCATCAGGCTTGGTCAGGCTGGAGAAATTGGCGATCACCTTGCCCTGGCGATCGACTACGTATTTGTAGAAATTCCACTTCGGTGCGCTGCTCTGTGCCGCCAGCACCTGAAACAGATGCGTAGCGTCATCACCACGAACCTTTTGCGGCTCGGTCATGTTGAACGTCACGCCGTAGTTGGCGTAGCAGACCTTGGCAGTCTCGGCGCTGTCCTTGGACTCCTGCTTGAAGTCATTGGAAGGCACGCCGAGCATTTGCAGCCCCTGCGACTCGTAGCGCTTATGCAGCGCCTCAAGGCCTTCGAACTGCGGCGCGAAACCGCAGAAGCTCGCCGTATTGACCACCACCAACGGCTTGTCGGCGTACTGCTTGCACAGATCGATGGATTCCTTGGCTCGCAGCTTGGGCAGCGAGCCTTGCAGCAATTCGGGACAGTCGGCGGCCTGGGCCAGACCAGTCAACGCCATCAGCAACGCGGGAACAGCACACCAGCGCATCAGCATGTCGAGCATCCTTGAGCAGTCGTTCAGAATTCGACGTTACTCGTCATGCCCGCTTCTAGCAAATGCTCATGCCCAACTGCATCAACGCCAGTCCGCCCTGATGCCAGCCCCACCACACCAGCGCCAGCAATGCAGCACCAAGTGCGGCGATGACGATACGTGGCCAGAGTCGGCTCATGCGGCGCTCGCTGCGGCTTGCAGACGTGCGACCGGCCGTTCGCGCACCGGCCAGTTCAGCGCGGCCGCCAGCAGGCTCAAAAGAATCGCCACTTGCCAGATCAAGTCATAACTCCCGGTTCGGTCATACACCACCCCGCCCAGCCAGCCGCCGAGGAACGAACCCAGCTGATGGAACAGAAACACGATGCCACCGAGCATGGACAGGTTTCGCACGCCGAACAAGGTCGCCACCGTACCGTTGGTCAACGGCACCGTAGATAGCCACAGGAAACCCATCGCCATGCCAAACAGGTAGGCCGATGAGGTCGTCACCGGCAGCCACAGAAACAGCACGATCACCACCGCACGCAACAAGTACAACGCTGTCAGCAGACGCGGTTTGGACATACGCCCGCCGAGCCAACCGGCAGTGTAGGTGCCGAAGATATTGAACAATCCGATCAACGCCAGCACCGTCGTACCAACGCTGGCTGGCAGATGCTGATCGACCAGATATGCAGGCAGGTGCACGCCGATGAACACCACCTGAAAACCGCAGACGAAAAAGCCGAATGCCAACAACCAGAAACCCGAATGCGAGCAGGCTTCGCGCAGCGCTTCGGACAGCGTTTGTTCATGGCCAAGCACCGGCAACGGCTTGTCCTTGAGCATGCTCACCAGCGGCACGATCAGCGCCACCAGCAGGCCCAGCACCAGCAACGCCGCCGACCAGCCGAGCCAGCCGATCAGGCCCAGTGTGCCCGGCAACATGGCGAACTGGCCGAAAGAACCGGCGGCGCTGGCAATGCCCATGCCCATGCTGCGTTTCTCTGGCGGCACGGCCCGGCCCACGACACCGAGGATCACCGAGAACGAAGTACCTGAAAGGCCGATACCGATCAGCAGACCGGCGCTCAGTGACAACGTCACCGCAGAATCAGACAGACCCATGCACACCAGACCCACCGCGTAGAGCACCCCACCGATCAGCACCACTTTTGCCGCGCCAAAGCGGTCAGCCAATGCGCCGGTAAACGGTTGCGCCAGGCCCCAGATCAAGTTCTGCAGAGCAATGGCAAAGGCGAACACCTCACGCCCCCAACCGAACTGCGCGCTCATCGGTGACAGGAACAAGCCGAAACCGTGCCGCACGCCCAATGACAACGCGAGAATCAGCGCACTCCCGACCAACACCCAACCGCACGTACGCCACATCGATGTCATTGTTATTCTCCGCTTGCGGGTATATACCCGCTTGAGTTTGGAAAAAACCGGCCTCAGGCCAGTTCATCCAGCAATCTGAGCAAGGTTTCACGCTTCTCGGCACCCAGTCGGTCGATCAACCGCTGCTGTGCCGCTTCCCAGGCCGGCAGTGCCGCTGCCAGGCGTTGCACGCCAGTCTCGGTGAGTTTGACGATGCGGTTACGCATGTCCTCGCCCTCGGCCAGCGCCACCAGCCCCTCGCCTTCCAGCACCCGCAGATTGCGCCCGAGGGTGCTGCGATCCAGCCCCATCGCTTCGGCGAGTTCCGAGATGCTCGGTTGATCCAGACGTTGCAGGTTGCACAGCAAAGAATACTGGGCAACGTTGATCCCGAAGCCGTCGAGAGCGCCGTCGTAATGCCTGCTGACGCCACGAGCGGCGCGACGCAGGTTGGTGCACAAACACTGAGAAGGAAGCATGATGCGTGTATATACCCGCGACTGTGTTAAATCAAGTTACAGATAAGTTTACCCATAACATTTGTGGCGCCTGACACACCGCTATCGCGAGCAGGCTCACTCCTACAGGGGAACGCGGTCAAGTGTAGGAGTGAGCCTGCTCGCGATGAGGCCGGCATGACCAGTAGAAATCCATCAGACCAAAACCAATCCAACCAACACCACCACCTCCAGCAATTCCAGCAACGCCCCCGCCGTATCACCGGTCGTCCCGCCCAACCGCCGCATCATCACCTGCCGCAGCCAGACAAACACACCGACAGCGATCAGCAACGCGACAACCGCGCTAAAACCGGCGATCAGCAAGCAGCCCAGCGCACTTGCGCCCAACACCCACCACCCGGCCTTGCGCGGCAGATGATCCGCCAACGCCTGCCCCAACCCGCCCGCGCGCACATACGGCGTGGTCAAAAACAACCCCAACAGCGCCGCCCGCCCCAGCAGCGGCACGATGATCAACGCCAGCCCATGTCCCTGCTCGATCAACGCCAACAACGCAGCAAACTTGAGCAACAACACCAACACCAGCGTGACCACCGCAATCGGCCCACTGCGCGGGTCCTTCATGATCGTCAGCGTACGCTCGCGATCACCAAAACCGCCGAGCCAGGCATCGGCACTGTCCGCCAGACCATCCAGGTGAAGTGCGCCGCTGAGCAACACCCACACCGTCAGCAACAGCGCCGCATGCAACAACAACGGCGCGCCCGCCAACGCCAGATCCAACGCCCACAGGATCACCCCGAACAGCAGCCCCACCAAGGGATAAAACAGCAGCGACCGCCCCAGTTGCTCCGGCTCAGGCATCCCCGGCAAACGAATCGGCAGGCTGCTGAGAAATTGCAGGGCGATCCACAGCGGCAACATGTCAGCAACCTTCCTTGAGTGAACCGTCAGCCTCGATCGTCAGCGCAAACAACGCGCCGTGAGCGACCTCGACATTGAGCAGCTGCTCGCGTGGCAACCCGCGTGCTTGCGCCAGCAACAAACGCATCACGCCGCCATGACTGATCAGCAACACCCGCTCACCGGCGTAAGCACTGTGCAGGCGCGCAACCGCTGCCAGCACTCGAGAAGAAAACTCGCTGACCGGCTCACCCTGCGGCGGCGTAAACGAATACGGATCGGCCCAGAACAACCCCAAGGCCTCAGCATCGGTCCCCATCAACGCTGCCGCGCTCTGCCCTTCCCACGCACCGAAATGCAGTTCCTGCAGATCCTTGTCCAGATGCACTGACAGGTTCAGTTGCTCACCCAGCTCTGCGGCAAACCGCGCGCAACGTTGCAACGGCGAACTGACGATCCGATCCCACGGCCCGCCCTCGACCACCGCCGCACGCATTTGCGTCCAGCCCTTTTCGGTCAGCGCATCGTCGAGGCTGCCGCGCAAACCACCACCGAGCTCAGTCTCACCATGGCGCAGCAGATCCAGATGCAAGGTCATGCCGGACGATCCGCCACCGCTGCTTCGGCGAATGTCGCCATCTGCCCGTGCAGATCACAGGCCAGACGCAACAATGGCACCGCCAGCGCCGCGCCACTGCCCTCGCCCAGACGCAAACCGAGTTCCAGCAACGGCTCGGCAGCGAGGGTTTCCAGCACATGACGATGGCCCGGCTCGGCACCGCGATGACCGAACAACAACCACTCGCGGCAAGCCGGATTCAAACGCACCGCAACCAGCGCCGCGACCGTGCAGATAAAGCCATCGACCAGCACCGCAACGCCTTCTTGAGCCGCCGCCAGATACGCACCGACCAGCGCGGCGATTTCGAAACCGCCCAGATTGAACAGGGTCTGCAAGACATCGCCACGCTGCGCTGCATGCAACGCCAGCGCGCGCTCGATCACTTGCGCTTTATGGCTGACGCCTTCGGCATTCAACCCGGTACCGGGACCGGTCAGGTGTACCACCGGGCAATCGAGCAAGGCGCAGGCCAGCGCACTGGCTGCCGTGGTGTTGCCAATGCCCATTTCGCCACCGATGAACAACTGCGCGCCCGCCGCTTTCGCTCGCAGCAGACTGTCGCGACCGGCCTGCAAGGCGAGTTCGCCCTGGGCCTGAGTCATCGCCGCACCCTGAGCGAAGTTCGCCGTACCCGCGCCAATGTTCAAATGACGCACACCCGGCAGGTTCAGCGCGGGATTCACCGTGCCCAGATCGACCACTTCCAGCTGCGCGCCGAGCTCACGCGCCAGCACGCTGATCGCCGCGCCGCCACTGACAAAGTTGAGCAGCATCTGCCCGGTGACTTCCTGCGGGAACGCCGAAACCCCTTCTGCAACCACGCCGTGATCGCCGGCAAAAATCGCGATCCACACTTGCGCCAGCGTAGGTTTGATCTGGCCTTGCAGACCGGCCAGTTGCACCGCGACCGATTCCAGACGCCCCAGCGACCCCGCCGGTTTGGTCAGTTGCTGCTGCCGCGCCGCCGCTTGTTCAACGACGTTGAGATCGACCGGTTTGCACGGGTTCAGCCACCAGGTTTGAGTCATAACGCGGGTCCTTTCAGAGTCAGGGGCAGGCCGGCGACGGTCAGGACAACACGCTGACAACGCTCGGCCAGAGCTTGATGCAGCCAACCGGCTTCATCGACGTAGCGGCGAGTCAATTCGCCCAGCGGCACGACACCCATTCCGGTCTCGTTGCTGACAAAAATGATTTCTCCCGGCAAAGACGCCAGGCAGTCGAGCAGGGCTTCGCGCTCGGCAGCGAGGCGTTCGGCGTCATCGAGCATCAGCAGATTGGTCAGCCACAGGGTCAGGCAATCGACCAGCAGGCAACGCTCGGCGCTGGCGGATTCGCGCAGGACGCGGGCCAGTTCCAAGGGTTCTTCAATGAGCGCCCATTCGACGGGACGGCGGGCGCGGTGATGGGCGACGCGGTCGCTCATCTCGCCATCGAGGGGTTGGCTGGTGGCGATGTAGGTGACCGAGAGGCTGCTGTCGCTGGCGAGTTTTTCTGCCAGGCGACTTTTGCCGGAGCGGGCGCCGCCGAGGATCAGTTGGAGCATGGGTTCATCCAGGAAAATTCAAGTGAGGCAACCGCCGCTTTCGCGAGCAGGCTCGCTCCCACAGGGTTATGAGTTGTACTCAAAATGTATGGCTAACCGCATTCACTGTGGGAGCGAGCCTGCTCGCGAAGAGGCCCGTACAGGCAATTCAAATCCCACAGAGCCGACGCAACAGCTCGGTATCCAGATGCTTCTCCACCAGATCCGCCAGCCGCTCGATATCACGCTCGCGCAAGCCGTGATAATCCACCTGCTGCACATCGCTCAACCCGGCCCAGCGCAGCAACGCCGCACTCGCCGCCGGCGATTCAAACAGGCCATGCAGATAGGTGCCGAACACCTGCCTATCAACACTCTGTGCACCGTCGCAACGGCCATCATCCAGATGCACCGCAGCGTTTTCCAACGCCGGTCCGCTGGTCACACCGGCATGAATTTCATAGCCACTGACTTCGGCATTTTCCAGCGCCAGCCGTCCACGCACATTGCGCAACTGCTTCTCGGCCTCAAGCGTGGTTTCGAACGCCAGCAAGCCCAGACCAGCGCTCGAACCGGCGGCGCCTTCGAGGCCAAGCGGATCATGCACCTGCTCGCCGAGCATCTGCAGACCGCCGCAAATCCCCAGCACTTTACCGCCGTAACGCAAGTGCCGAGAGATCGCCGTATCCCAGCCATTGGCACGCAAATAGGCCAGATCACTGCGCACGCTTTTCGAGCCCGGCAGAATAATAAGATCGGCAGGAGGAATCGCCTGCCCCGGCCCGACAAATTGCAGATCGACCTGCGGATGCAAACGCAATGGATCGAAGTCGGTGTGGTTACTGATGCGCGGCAGCACCGGCACCACTACTTTCAGCACTTGTTCGGCCTTGTCGGTCTGGCGCTGATCGATGCCGTCCTCGGCCTCAAGGTGCAGATCCATCACGTACGGCAGCACGCCCACCACCGGTTTGCCGGTGCGCTGTTCCAGCCAGTCGAGGCCCGGTTGCAGCAAGGCGATGTCACCGCGAAAACGGTTGATGATGAAGCCCTTGACCCGCGCCTGTTCGCTCGGCGAGAGCAACTCCAGGGTGCCGACCAGATGGGCGAAAACCCCGCCGCGATTGATGTCGGCAATCAGCAGCACCGGGCAATCCACCGCTTCGGCAAAACCCATATTGGCGATGTCGCCCGCGCGCAGATTGATCTCCGCCGGCGAGCCTGCGCCCTCAACCATCACCAACGGATACGCCGCGCTGAGCCGTTCGTGGGACGCAAGCACCGCTTTCATGGCGATGGCTTTGTAGTCGTGATACGCCACGGCATTCATCGACGTTACCGCGCGGCCATGAATGATCACTTGCGCGCCGGTGTCGCTGTTGGGCTTGAGCAGCACCGGGTTCATGTCGGTGTGCGGTTCGAGAAATGCCGCTTGCGCCTGCACCGCTTGCGCGCGGCCGATCTCACCGCCGTCGGCAGTCACCGCGCTGTTGAGCGCCATGTTCTGCGGCTTGAACGGGACGACCGCCACGCCCTGGCGGGTCGCCCAGCGGCACAGTGCCGTCACCAGTGTGCTTTTACCGGCATCGGAGGTGGTGCCTTGCACCATCAGGGTGGTCATGGGTGGTCCTTGGCGAAAGCGCTTAAAGCGTGTTCGAGACGCGCCTCTTCAGCCGCGTCGGCGGGCAGGCCAAAACGCAAACTGCTGTTGTGGGTAAAGAGGCGCAGGAGAATGCCGCGACGAGCCATGAATGCGTGCAGCGTTTCGGCATGCTCGGTGATCAGCCACTGGAACAGCGCGCAACCGCCCTGCGGCTTGAAGCCGTAGCGTTCAAGCAGCGCTG
This sequence comes from Pseudomonas sp. SCA2728.1_7, assembly GCF_018138145.1. NCBI lineage: Bacteria > Pseudomonadati > Pseudomonadota > Gammaproteobacteria > Pseudomonadales > Pseudomonadaceae > Pseudomonas > Pseudomonas sp. SCA2728.1_7. The sequence goes on from NZ_CP073104.1 coordinate 2,227,179, forward strand.
CCAGTCGTTCACTGGCTTCATCGCTGCGAATCCGTTGGCGTGTGTGCCCTTCGGTGTCTTGCAGACACGCTTGCCCGAGCACCCGCGTCGGCCCGCTCACCGCCCAGGGCCCGACCTGTTCGGCGAGCAGCTTGAGCAACTTGCGCTCGGCCAGGACGAAGCCCAGACGCACCCCGGCCAGACCGAAAAACTTGCCGAACGAACGCAACACGATCAGCCCGACTTGATGGGCATGCGGTGCCAGACTCAACTGCGGCGTGTTATCCATGAAAGCTTCATCGACCACCAGCCAGCCACCGCGCCGGGCGAGCCGCGCATGCCAGTCAAGCAGGCGTGCCGGGGGCAGGCTCAGGCCGGTCGGGTTGTTCGGATTGACCACCACCAGCACGTCGAGGCTATCGAGAAAAAATTCGACTTCCTGCTCCAGCACTTCACGCACGATGTAACCGCTACGGCGCCAGGCTTCGGCATGCTCGGCATAACACGGTGACAACACGCCGACTTTGCCGGCCCGGCGCAAGCGCGGCAGCAACTGAATGGCCATTTGCGAACCGGCCACCGGCAGCACTTGCGCGGCACCGTAGTAATCGCACGCAGCTTGCTCCAGACCATCATCGGTTTCCGGCAAACGCGCCCAGGCGCGCAGCGGGATTTCCGGGATCGGGAACGGCCACGGCGCGAGGCCGCTGGACAGGTCGAGCCAATCCGCTTCGGCAATGCCGTAATCGAGTGCAGCCTTGCGCAGCCGGCCACCGTGCTCAAGCATAGAATTCAGCCCCCACGCAGAGAATCAGCAGCCATAACCATACGCCGCGCTGGACCAATTGCCAGCCACGGTCGATGGAATCGGCATCCGCTGGAGCGCCTTCGCCGAGTTGCGGTCGCTCGTGCAGTTCGCCGTGATAGATCGCCGGGCCGCCCAACTCCACGCCCAAGGCTCCGGCTCCGGCCGCCATCACCGGGCCGGCGTTGGGGCTGTCCCACTTTGGCGCCTGCGTACGCCAGCACTTCAACGCGAGTCGGGTTTTGCCGAGCAGCGCGTAGGTCAACGCCACCAGACGCGCAGGAATGTAGTTGAGCACGTCGTCGATTTTCGCCGCCGCCCAACCGAAACGTTCGAAGCGTTCGTTGCGATAACCCCACATCGCATCGAGCGTATTGCTCAAGCGATAGAGCACCACGCCCGGCGCACCCGCCACGACAAACCAGAACAGCGCGGCGAACACCGCGTCACTGCCGTTTTCCAGCACCGATTCGGTGGCGGCGCGGGCGACGGCGGTGCTGTCGAGTTCATCGGTCTGGCGGCTGACCAGATAGCCGACGCGTTTGCGCGCCTCTTCAAGATCTTCCGCGCGCAAGGCAGCAGCCACTGGCGCGACATGCTCGCCGAGGCTGCGCATGCCGAGGGCGCAATACAACGCGAGAATCTCGACGACCCAGCCCACGTACGGCGCCCAGGAAAACGCCGTGGCGAGCAAGGTCAACGGCAGCACCGCGATCACCCACGCAGTGACGCCATGGCTGCGCCAGCCCCGGCCACCGGCGTTGAAACGTTGCTCGATGCGCCCGGCAAAATTGCCGAACGCCACCAGCGGATGCCAGCGTTTCGGTTCACCGAGCAGCGCATCCAGCGCCACTGCGGCGACACTCAACAACGCCACACTCATTGACTCACTCCCCAATAATTTTCGTACAGCAACTCATTGAGCGGACGCGCTTGCGCCCACCCTTCGAGTACCAGCATCGGCGCCGGATAGAATTCCTTGACCGGACCCAGGCATAAAACCGCCAGAGGTTTTGCACCTTCGGGCAACTTCAACAGATCAGCCAGTGCCTGTGGCTCGAACAGTGAAACCCAGCCCATGCCCAGACCTTCGGCGCGCGAGGCCAGCCACAGATTCTGGATGGCGCAGGACAGCGAGGCCATGTCCATTTCCGGCAGCGTGCGGCGACCGAAGATGTGTTTTTCGCGATCGTCCATCAACGCGGCGACCAGCACTTCGGCACAATCGTTGATGCCTTCGACCTTGAGTTTCATGAACTCGTCACTGCGCTCGCCGAGGGCTTCGGCGGTGCGGACGCGTTCTTCTTCGACGAGGTTCTGGATCTGCCCGCGCAGGTTGCGGTCGCTGATGCGGATGAAGCGCCAGGGCTGCATCAGGCCGACGCTTGGGGCCTGGTGGGCGGCTTCCAAGAGTCGGCGCAGCAGCTCCGGTTCGACCGTGCCGCCGGTGAAGTGGCGCATGTCGCGGCGTTCGGCGATGGCTTTATAGACGGCTTGGCGCTCGGCTTCGGAGAATGCGTTGTCGGTCATGGCCCTTTCGCGAGCAGGCTCGCTCCCACAGGGGATTGCATTGCTTCAGTCACCACTGTTTCAACTGTGGGAGCGAGCCTGCTCGCGAAGGCGCCTTCGGAATCAGGCGCAAACAGTGCAGCGACAGCCACCGGATTCGACGGGAAATAGAAGTGCACATAAGAGGCCGTCATCCGCCCTTCCCGATAAACCGCCTCGGCCCCACGCCCACCATTCGGGCTCAAACCCCGTGCAATCGGCGCCAGTTCGGTAGTCGTCAGCGAATGATGATAAGTGTGCCCACGCAGCGAACCTTCCGGCAGATCGACCGCTTGCAGGGCTAGTGCCGCCAGACGCTTCTGCATCACCGCATCGCCCTCAAGCAGTCCGACCAATTCGGCGCGAGTGCCTTCAACGTCCGTCAACGAATCCAGCAGATAAAGCATCCCGCCACACTCAGCGAGCAACGGTTTCCCCGCCGCATGATGCGCGCGAATCGCCTCAAGCATCGCGGTGTTCTGCGACAACGCAACGTGGTGCAGTTCCGGATAACCACCGGGCAAATACAGGCTATCTGCCTCCGGCAATTGCGTATCGCGAATCGGCGAGAAGAAACTCAACTCGGCGCCCATCGCGCGCAGCAGATCCAGACTCGCGCCATAAGTGAAGGCAAACGCCTCATCACGCGCAACGGCAATGTGCACATTCTTCAGCAGCGGCTCTACCGCAATGACGTCAGGCGCGGCGAACTCCACGGCCGGTGGCAGCGCTACCTCGCAACTGCTGGCCAATGCATCGGCGGCGGCGTCGAGGCGCACATCCAGATCATTCAGTTCACTGGCCTGGACCAGGCCGAGGTGACGACTCGGCAATTCGATGCCGGTCTCGCGGGACAATGCGCCGTACCAGCGCAAACCTTCCGTGAGGCTGCCTTCGAGCAATTGCGCATGACGCAAAGTGCCAACGCGGTTGGCCAACACACCGGCAAACGGCAGATCCGGCTGATACTTGGCCAAGCCGAGCGCCAGCGCACCAAAGGTCTGCGCCATCGCCGTGCCGTCGATAACTCCGAGCACCGGTACACCAAAATGCCGCGCGAGATCAGCACTGGACGGCGTGCCATCGAACAGGCCCATCACGCCTTCAATCAGAATCAGATCCGCCTCGGCAGCGGCTTCCCATAACAGACGACGACTTTCCTGCTCGCCGACCATCCACATGTCCAATTGATACACCGGCGCACCGCTGGCGCGCTCGAGGATCATCGGGTCGAGAAAGTCCGGGCCGCATTTGAACACGCGCACTTTGCGTCCCTGATTGCGATGCAAACGGGCGAGCGCGGCGGTAACGGTGGTCTTGCCCTGACCGGAAGCCGGCGCGGCGATGAGCACCGCCGGGCAGTGACGTGGTTGATTCAAAGTTCGACGCCTTTCTGCGCTTTGATGCCGGCCTGGAAGGCGTGTTTGAGCATGCCCATTTCGGTGACGGTGTCGCCCATCTCGATCATTTCCGGCTTGGCCGCGCGACCGGTGACGATCACGTGCTGCATCGGCGGACGCGCCTGCAAATCGCTGAGCACCTGATCGAGATCGAGGTAGCCGTGTTTGAGGGCAATGTTCAGTTCGTCGAGCACCACCAGACCGATCGACGGATCGCGCAGCAGCTCACGGGAAACCGCCCACGCGGCTTCGGCAGCGGCGATGTCGCGCTGACGATCCTGGGTTTCCCAAGTGAAACCTTCGCCCATCACGTGAAAACGCACTTGCTCGGGGAAGCGCCGGAAGAACAACTCTTCGCCGGTGCTGTTGCGACCCTTGATGAACTGCACCACACCGCACTGCATGCCGTGGCCCATGGCGCGGGCGAGCATGCCGAACGCCGAACTGCTTTTGCCTTTGCCATTGCCGGTCAGCACCAGCACCAGACCGCACTCGTCGGGTGAGTTGGCAATGCGTTCGTCGATCACGGCTTTTTTGCGCTGCATACGCGCCAGATGGCGTTCGTCGCGCTCGGGGGAATCAGTCATGGGGGAGCTCTCCGTTGAGGCTGGATAACGGCGGGCAGGCACAAGAATAGACGGCAAAAAGCCTGGCATCGCCCACCGTGATGCCGCTGGATGGATCAGGCCGGTCTCCGGGCTCATGAGCGGCGTTGGCCTGACTGCGCGCCTTCCCGCTTCTTTCGAGGCAGTGGCTCAAGGCGCAGTTTTTACTCATTTACCGTTGCGGGGGCAGCGCCGGGATCGTGGTAGTTCTTCGTACGAAGACAACCCTCACCGGCTTCCCTGTTTCACTCTGTCGACGCAGGTCACAGAGCACCTGAAACAAGCCGCGAAGGTTAGAGGGTTGGGGGTGGAGCGTCAATTAAAGAGGCGGCCATCGGGCGAATAACTGCCGTCGATCAATTATCTGCCGCCAATCTTGTGCCACACTGATACAAATGATATCAAAGAGCCATGCTTCTCCCGAAAAGCCCACCACAACAATAAAGGATGATGACGATGCAAGGCATGATCATCAGCAACCCGCGCCTGGAATTCCTGCGCCCGGTGCTTGAACGCTGGTTTGACTGTATCGACCGTTACAACGCCGTGCGCGGCGACAGCGACACGCCTTACTGGCATGACGAGAAAGCCAATCTCGGATTGCTCTCGGCCGCAGCCTGGATGGCTGAGCTGGTTACCTTGAACGAAACTGCCACGCGCAAGCAGAACGAAGAAGGCGAGCGCAACGCTCGCGCCGATCTGTTTCTGGCCGGCGCCGAAGACCGCGTCTTTATCCAGGCCACCCAGCGCTGGCCAAAGGTTACCAACCTGAATCTGACCCAAGCCCTGCTCGATATCACTAACGACGCCAAGCGCATCAGCTACGCCAGCGATCTCAAGCTCGGCTGCCTGTTTGTCGCGCCGCAAAAAGCCCAGCACAGCGCCAGCCCCGAAGAGTTGCAGGACATGGTCGACGACCTGCAAAAGGAACACACCTGCGCCGTCGCCTGGTATTTCCCTTACGCCTACCGCAAGTTGCGCAGCGAAGCCGGCAATTATCACCCGGGCATCGCCGTGCTGTTCAAGGAAGCCCGCGGCTGAGCAGTTGAACCATCGGGCTTGCGCCCTCCTCTATGATTAGGAATGCATTCATAGGGAAGATCAGCAATGCGCAAGCCCCAGCTCGTTTTTGTCATCGCCTTCGCCGGAGGGCTCGCCGCCTGCGGTGAGACCTCCAGCCTGCAAGTCTCCGACGGCACCGGCCCGTCACCGAAATTGCCTGAACCAAACAAGACCCTGATTCCGACGGTGAACATTGCCCCGGCGATCGGCTGGCCCGCGGGCGGCAAACCGACTGCGGCGGCTGGCACTCAGGTGGCAGCGTTCGCCGAAGGACTCGATCATCCGCGCTGGCTCTACGTTCTGCCCAATGGCGATGTGCTGGTAGCGGAAACCAATGCCCCGCCAAAACCGGATGACAGCAGCGGCATTCGTGGCTGGGTGATGAAAAAGGTCATGGGCAAGGCTGGCGCGGGCGTGCCGAGTCCGAACCGCATCACCTTGCTGCGTGACGCCGATCATGATGGTGTCGCAGAAACCCGCACGGTATTCCTGCAGAACCTCAACTCGCCGTTCGGTATGACGCTGGTTGGCAATGACCTGTACGTCGCCGATACCGATCGCCTGCTGCGCTTCAACTACGAACCCGGCGCGACCGGGATCAAGTCACAGCCAATCAAGGTTGTCGATTTGCCCGGCGGTACGCTGAATCACCACTGGACGAAAAACGTCATCGCCAGCAAGGACGGCAGCAAGTTGTACGTCACGGTCGGCTCGAACAGCAACGTCGGCGAAAATGGTCTGGATAAGGAAGAAGGCCGCGCGGCGATCTGGGAAGTTGATCGGGCGACCGGCAATCACCGCATCTTCGCCTCGGGCATCCGCAACCCCAATGGCCTGGCCTGGGAGCCGAAAAGTGGCGCGCTGTGGACAGCGGTCAACGAACGCGACGAGATCGGCAGTGATCTGGTGCCGGACTACATCACTTCCGTGAAGGACGGTGGCTTCTATGGCTGGCCGTTCAGTTACTACGGCCAGCATGTCGATGTGCGTGTGTCGCCGCAAAATCCGGACCTGGTGGCCAAAGCCATCGCCCCGGATTACGCGGTCGGGCCGCACACCGCCTCGCTGGGCCTGAGCTTTGCCGAGGGGAATACCTTGCCGGCGCAGTTCAAGGAAGGCGCATTCATTGGCCAGCACGGCTCGTGGAACCGCAAGCCGCACAGTGGCTACAAAGTGATTTTCGTGCCGTTTACCGGTGGCAAGCCGAGCGGCAAACCGGTGGATGTGCTGACCGGTTTCCTCGACAAGGACGAGAATGCACTCGGTCGGCCGGTGGGCGTGGTGATCGATAAGCAAGGTGGCTTGCTGGTGGCGGATGATGTCGGCAACAAGGTGTGGCGAGTCTCGGCCAGCAAATAATTTTCGCCATGCACAAACAACTGTAGGAGTGAGCCTGCTCGCGATAGCGGTCGATCATTCAACATTGATGTTGAATGTGACACCGTCATCGCGAGCAGGCTCACTCCTACACATTAGATTTTGGGCAACTTGAATTAAGGGTTATGCGCCAGATGCTCCGGCTGCAACACCCGCTTGGCACTCAGATAAGCTTTCTGCCAGTACGCCTTCGACAGGCTGTCGAGCTTGACCGTGCCACCCGTGGCCGGCGCATGCACAAAGCGCCCTTCCCCGACGTAAATCCCCGCATGACTGACCTGTGAGCCGCCATTGGTGGCGAAGAAAATCAGGTCGCCAGTCTGCAAGCCTTCCTTGCCGACATTCGGTGCCTGCATAACGATCAACTCACGCGTCGAACGTGGCAAAGAGATGCCCGCCGCATCACGGTAGACAAAACCGATCAGCCCGCTGCAATCAAAGCCTGAATCCGGCGTGTTGCCGCCCCAGCGATAAGGCGTGCCGACCAGGCCGAGCGCGCGAAACAGCACGTCCTCAGCAGCAGGCGAAAAAGCTTGGGAGGGGCCGAACACGACCGGCGCGCGAACCACCGGCGCAGGCGGCAGTGTACGACTGGCGCAGGCGCTGAGCAGCGCTACGCAGAGCATCAATGTGAGGCGGGCCGTCATCGTCATAAGCAGAACATCCTGATCTGGCTGCGGCTTTTTCTGCCGGAGGACAGAAAACAAAACCGCCTGCGTGAGCACGCAGGCGGTTTGCCATCAAACTAGATAAAGGATTCTAGCGGCTACGCGGCAAACTTCAAGTAAGACTTTAACTTCACCTTGTAAAGTATACGTCTACTCTGTTGCCGGAAGCCTGATTGTCGCTGCGAACGCAGCGACAACAGGGGAATTACTTACGAGCAGTGACGACTGTCGGAGCGTTGGCCAGAGCGCGTTTCGCTTCGATGAAGGTCTTGCTCCAGTAGCTGTCACCCAGGCTGTCGATGCGAACACCGCCGCTGCGACGACTGCTGGAGTGGATGAACTGGTTGTCACCGAGGTAGATGCCGGCGTGACTGACACGACCGCGACGACCATTGGTGGCGAAGAACAGCAGATCGCCCGGCTCAAGGTTGCTGCGCGATACCAGTGGTGCATCGACGTTGATCATTTCGCGGGTGGAGCGTGGCAGGTTCATGCCGGCTTCTTCGCGGAACAGGTAGCCGATGAAACCACTGCAATCAAAACCGGCTTCAGAGGTACCGCCGAAACGGTAACGGGTACCGATCAGGGACATGCCGCGTTCGAGGATGCTGTCGGCCAGAACAGGAAGCTGATAAGGCTTCTTGCCATTGAATTCGTTGAGTTCTTTTTCGGTGTCCAGCTCTTCCTGGTAAATAACGGAAGACTGGGCCGTGGCAGAATTTTTAACCTGTTGAGGCTGCTCTTGAACTGGAGAATGAGCAGCGCAACCGTACAACAGGGTGACGAGTGCGAGAGGCACGAGGGGTGCGAAGCGCTTTAGCATGGGCACGACCGTGGCTGATAGTTGTAAAGAAGCCGAGACTATGCCCGCTATCAGCCTCATTTGCAAATTCAATCGATCTTTTTGTGACTTCCCGGTTTCTCGTTTACATCTAAGCGCTTAAGCCCATTTGAACCGATACGCGGCCTGCACAGCGTGCAGGAAAGCGGATTTTCTGGCGCCTGAAATATGCCGAAACACGCTGAAAGCCGCAGAATCAAAGGGATAGCTACCAGCCCAGCGTTTCTTTCAGGAAGGGAATGGTCAGCTTGCGCTGAGCCTGCAACGAGGCCTGATCGAGCTGTTCAAGCAAGTCGAACAGCGCACTCATGCTGCGGGTGCCGCGAGTCAAAATAAAATGCCCGACCTCGTCGGTCAGGTGCAGACCACGACGCGAGGCGCGCAATTGCAAGGCGCGCAATTTGTCTTCATCGGAAAGCGGACGCATCTGGAAAATCAGCGCCAGGGTCAGGCGCGATTTCAAGTCAGCCAGTTTGACCGGCAGTTCACGCGGAGAGGTGGAAGCGGCAATCAGCAAGCGCCGACCGCTGTCACGCAGACGGTTGAACAGATGAAACATCGCCTCTTCCCAGTCAGCCTTGCCGGCGATCACCTGCAAATCATCCAGGCAAACCAGTTCGTACTGTTCAAGGTTATCGAGGATTTCGACACCGCGATCCATCAACTCGGCCAACGGCAAGTACACCGCCGGCTCACCCATCTGCTCGAATCGCAGACACGCCGCCTGCAACAGATGCGTACGCCCTACGCCGTGTTTGCCCCACAGGTAGATCAGGCTTTCTGTCCAGCCGGCGTCGGCTTCGCATAGACGCTCGACATAGCCGAGTGCAGCGGCATTGGCGCCTGGGTAGTAGTTGATGAAGGTGGCGTCGTCACGCAGACGCACACCTAGGGGCAGCTGAATCGGTTTCATGCTGACTGAACAGTTCTCAAGGAACCGTTAGTGGCCTCTGTGTAAAGTTTGCGAAGTTTATACCCGTGAAGCTGAGCGCACAATGCGACAGAGTCCAAGCAAAATCAAAGGTTTGCGATAACGCAGTGGATTTATGACAGATTCTTTGGCGCCAGCGCCTGCAGGACACGGGCCAACCCGGCGATTTGCCGGGCCGCCCCTGCGCCATTACAACTGCGGATCGTCAACGCCACTATAGATGTCGGAGTCCTTGTACAAGTCGTGCACATGGCGCACCAGCACCATGATCACCGCCGCCACTGGCAATGCCAACAGCACGCCGGTGAAACCGAACAGTTCGCCGCCAGCCAGAATCGCGAAAATCACCGCCACCGGATGCAGACCGATACGATCGCCCACCAGCAAAGGCGTCAGCACCATGCCTTCCAGCGCCTGACCGACCATGAACACCGCAACGATCCCGACCATCGGATACAGATCGCCGCCAAACTGGAACAGCCCGGCAATCAGTGCCGCGCCAATACCGATCACGAAACCCATATACGGCACGATTGCAGCCAGTCCGGCGATCAAACCGATCAACAGCCCCAGCTCCAGTCCGACAATCATCAGGCCTGCCGCATAGATCACGCCCAGCGCCACCATCACCAGCAACTGACCGCGCACAAACGCGCCCAGTACCTCATGACATTCACCGGCCAACGATACGATGGTCTCTTCCCGATCACGCGGCAGCAGGCTGCGGATCTTGGCCATCATCACGTCCCAGTCGCGCAGCAGGTAGAAACTTACTACCGGGATCAGCACCAGATTGGCCAGCCAGCCGATCAACGCCAGACTGGAGGCCGTTGCCTGACTCAGCACCACGCCGACAATGTCGGTGGTCTGCCCCATGTGCTCGCTGATCGCAGCCTTGACCTTATCGAACTTCCAGAAACCGTCCGACAACCCCAGCTTCGACTGCGCCCACGGCACTGCAGTGTGCTGCAGCCAATCGAGCATTTGCGGCGCCAGTTCGTACAAACGCAGCAACTGCTTGGCGAGCATCGGCACCAGCACCAGCAACAGCGCGGTGACGATCAAGGTGAACAGAGCAAACACCGCGATCACGCCCCAGGTTCGCGACAAACCAAGCCGCTCCAGGCGATCCACCAACGGATCGAACAGATAAGCCAGCAGCAGCGCCACCAGGAACGGCGTGAGGATCGGGTGTAGCAACCATACAAACGCGCAAAGCAGGACTACCCCACCGAGCCAGAACCAACGCCGCGTATCGGCCATGTACCACTCCTGCTTCTATATAAGGAAAGACTTACCAGCGAAACCGCAACGACGGTGCTGCCGGGATCGGGGCTGGCGCCGCGACAGATGTTGCGCCGCTAGCCACTGGCTGTGGCGCTGAAACCTGCGCCGGCGCCTCGGCCGGCAACTCCTGCAACTTCGCCAGCGACAGCTGCGCGCGCATTTGATCGGCGCTGCCATTGACCCGATAGACGATGCGATCACCGTCAACACTTTGCAGACGCACGCCAAACGGTTCGAGTAACCGTAACAGCGCCGCGTAATGCTCCAGATTCATGCCCTGCACTTCCAGAGTCTGCTGCCCCGAAGCGCCGGGCTTGGCCACGAAACGTGGTGCCAGACGCTCGGCCACTGCGAGCATTACCGCATCGGCCACAGCGGCCTGATCGGCGCCCTGCACGCTGCCCGCCTCTTTCTGATCGCCCAGCCACAAGTGCCACTTGGCTTGCCACTGCCCGCCTTCTTCGCGCGCATGCACCGCCAGCAAGGCGTCAGCGTTGTAGCGTTCGGAGGCGCCGCGCAACGGTGCCGGATCCGTGCCTTCCAGCGCTGGCGCCGTGGCAACAAGTTGCTCGCTCAAGTCCGCCAGCGGCAAACGCAACGGCAAGCCGCGATGTTGCGCGGCCGTACGCAACGGCGCCGCAGCGGCCTGACCATCACCCACCAGACTCGAACCCTCGGCCGAATCGTTCAGCCACCAACTCAGGATCGACGGCCGACTGGCCCCCCACAACGACAACCCGGCTCGCCGCAGCGCCTGCTCGGTGGTCGCCGGATCGAAATCGACCTTCAGCACCTCCGGCGGCCCGGCATCGAAACCGAATTGACTGATAATTTGCTGCGGATCCTTGCGAATCGCCGCCAGCCCCGGGTTTTGCGCAGCTTTCGGATCGCCGGTCAGACGCAACACCAGCGTGTCGAGCGCCGCCTGCGTGGCGCGATCACGCTCTTCCGGCGCCTGGCCATTGACCGGCTCACGCACTTGATAAAGGCCTTTGAGATTTTCGGCGTGACTCGCCAGGCTGATCAGAGACAAACAACCCACAAACAACAATTTACACAAACGCATGGAGAATTCCCGTCGACAGGAGCGGCTGGAACAGGCCGCGTGAACCGGTTAAGCAAGGCTGTGACAATCTGCCAGCACTAAACATTCACACGACAGCGGTAAAATTTTGCACAGTGATAACGATAGACGGTTAATCGCCACACTTTATACAGGCGTTCATACGGCTCAATTGCAAAAAATTTCCGCTGATATGGCCCTGCCCGTCGGTGCGAGGATGGCCGCTGCCCCTCAAGCCTGATAAAATCGCGCGCCTTCGCAGACCGGCAACAGCCGGGCACCTCGAAACTCGCGTGAGGCCATCGCCCCGTCGATTTCGAAGTTCCCGCTGAACTCGGTCGTTACCCCTGAATCCCCTCCCCTAAAGGCCTGGATCATGAGCAAGCAACCCTCCCTGAGCTACAAGGACGCCGGTGTAGACATCGACGCCGGTGAAGCATTGGTCGAACGCATCAAGAGCGTCGCCAAGCGCACTGCGCGCCCGGAAGTCATGGGCGGCCTGGGCGGTTTCGGCGCCCTCTGCGAAATCCCGGCCGGCTACAAGCAGCCAGTGCTGGTTTCCGGCACCGACGGCGTCGGCACCAAGCTGCGTCTGGCGCTGAACCTGAACAAGCACGACAGCATCGGCATCGACCTGGTTGCCATGTGCGTCAACGACCTCGTGGTGTGCGGCGCTGAGCCACTGTTCTTCCTCGACTACTACGCCACCGGCAAATTGAATGTCGACACCGCTGCCCAGGTGGTAACCGGCATCGGCGCTGGCTGCGAACTGTCGGGTTGCTCGCTGGTTGGCGGCGAAACCGCTGAAATGCCTGGCATGTACGAAGGCGAAGACTACGACCTGGCCGGCTTCTGCGTCGGCGTCGTGGAAAAGGCTGAAATCATCGACGGCTCGAAAGTCGCCACCGGTGATGCGCTGATCGCTCTGCCATCGTCCGGCCCGCACTCCAACGGTTACTCGCTGATCCGCAAGATCATCGAAGTCTCCGGCGCTGACATCGAAAACATCCAGCTCGACGGCAAACCGCTGACCGACCTGCTGATGGCCCCGACCCGCATCTACGTGAAGCCGCTGCTCAAGCTGATCAAAGATACCGGCGCCGTCAAAGCCATGGCCCACATCACCGGTGGCGGCCTGCTCGACAACATCCCGCGCGTTCTGCCAAAAGGCGCTCAGGCTGTGGTTGACGTGGCTAGCTGGACTCGCCCGGCGGTATTCGACTGGCTGCAAGAGAAGGGCAACGTCGACGAGACCGAGATGCACCGCGTGCTGAACTGCGGCGTTGGCATGGTCATCTGCGTGGCTCAGGAACACGTTGAAGTTGCGCTGAACACCCTGCGTGACGCCGGCGAACAGCCTTGGGTCATCGGTCAGATCGCTGCCGCTGCCGAAGGCGCTGCTCAGGTTGATCTGCAGAACCTTAAGGCTCATTAATGTCCGCAACCTGTGATGTCGTGGTGCTGTTGTCCGGCACCGGCAGTAACTTGCAGGCTCTGATCGACAGCACGCGGACCGGCGACAACCCGGTCCGCATCGCTGCAGTGATTTCCAATCGCGCCGACGCCTACGGCCTGCAACGCGCCAGTGACGCGGGTATCGCCACCCGCTCACTGGATCACAAGGCATTCGAAGGTCGCGAGGCCTTCGATGCTGCTCTGATCGAACTGATCGACGAATTCAATCCGAAACTCGTGGTGCTGGCCGGCTTCATGCGCATTCTCAGCGCTGATTTCGTTCGCCACTATCAGGGTCGCCTGCTCAACATCCACCCGTCGCTGCTGCCCAAATACAAAGGGTTACACACTCATCAGCGCGCGCTGGAGGCCGGCGATACTGAGCACGGCTGCTCCGTGCACTTCGTCACCGAGGAACTCGATGGCGGACCACTGGTCGTACAGGCAGTATTACCGGTAGAGTTGCACGACACGCCGCAGAGTCTTGCGCAGCGAGTTCACGTTCAGGAACACCTGATCTACCCGATGGCTGTTCGCTGGTTTGCCGAAGGCAGACTGGCACTCGGTGAACACGGTGCTTTACTGGATGGCCAGTTACTCGCGGCCAGCGGCCACTTGATTCGACACTAGGAGATATTATGCGTCGCGCCCTGCTCTTCGCTTGCGCTCTGCTCGCCCTGCCCTTCGCGCAGGCAGCGGAACTTCAACCGTTCTCCGCCAGCTACACCGCCGACTGGAAGCAGTTGCCCATGAGCGGCACCGCCGAGCGCAGTCTGGTCAAGGAAGCGAATGGTGTCTGGAAGCTCAGCTTCAAGGCCTCGATGATGATCGCCAGCCTGACTGAAGAAAGCACCCTGACCCTGGACAAGGACACCTTGCTGCCGCAGTCCTACCACTTTGAACGTGGTGGCCTGGGCAAAGCGAAAAAGGCTGATCTGGATTTCGACTGGAACAGCAAAATGGTCACCGGCACCGACCGTGGCGACGCGGTGAAAATCCCGCTGAACCGCGGCATGGTCGACAAGTCCACCTATCAACTGGCGCTGCAACATGATGTGGCTGCTGGCAAAAAGACCATGAGCTATCAAGTGGTCGATGACGGCGAAGTCGATACCTATGACTTCCGCGTGCTGGGTTCGGAAAAAGTCGAAACCAAGGCTGGCAAGATCGATGCGATCAAGGTCGAGCGCGTGCGCGACCCGACACAAAGCAAGCGCATCACCGTCCTCTGGTTCGCCAAGGATTGGGATTACCTGCTGGTCCGCCTGCAACAGGTTGAAACCGACGGCAAGGAGTACAACATCATGCTCCAGGACGGCACGGTCAACGGCAAAACCGTTAAAGGCAGCTGATCCGCCGCAAGAACATAGAGCCCCGCGAAATGCGGGGCTTTTTTTTGCCTGCGTTTAACTCGACTTTTTGTGTCACCTTCGCCCCTCACCCCAGCCCTCTCCCGAGGGAGAGGGAGCCGACCGAGATGTCTCACCAGCTACATCGACCTGAAAGACCGAGTCGATTATGGATTAGATCAGGTCGGCGTAATTTTCTAATCTCCCACGGTCAGCCCCCTCTTCCCTTGGGCGAGGGAGCCGGCCGAGATGTCTGGCGCTATGCATCGACCCGAAAGATCGAGTCGATTATGGATTCTCCAAAGCAAGATCAGGTCGGCGTAACTCGCCAATCTCCCACGGTCAGTCCCCTCTCCCCCTGGGAGAGGGTTAGGGTGAGGGCAGCCTCAGGTTCACCACACAATCAAACCGAAAACTTCGCCACCATGCTGTTCAAATCCACCGCCAACCGCGACAACTCCTGACTCGCCGCACTGGTCTGATTGGCCCCCGCCGAGGTCTGCATCGCCAGATCTCGAATGTTCATCAGATTGCGATCCACCTCGCGCGCCACTGCCGCCTGCTCCTCCGAAGCACTGGCGATCACCAGATTGCGCTCGTTGATCAGCGTGAATGCCGAGGCGATCTCTTCAAGTGCAGTCCCGGCCGCCTTGGCCAACTCCAGTGTGGAACGCGCGCGCACATTACTCTGCTGCATCGAACTCACCGCCGAATCGGTGCCCTGCTGAATGCCGCCAATCATCTGCTCGATTTCCTGGGTCGATTGCTGCGTGCGATGCGCCAGTGCGCGCACCTCATCGGCCACCACCGCAAACCCGCGCCCGGCATCCCCGGCGCGCGCGGCTTCAATCGCAGCATTAAGCGCCAGCAAATTGGTCTGCTCGGCAATCGAACGAATCACATCCAGCACTTTGCTAATGCTGTAGACCTTCTGCGCCAGATCCTCCACCTGACTCGCATTGGCCGTCACATCATCGGCCAGCGATTCGATGGACAACACCGTTTGATGCACCTGTTCACGGCCATGCTGGGCAATGCGATCGGATTCCCGCGAGGCTTCAGAAGTGGCCACTGCATTGCTTGCCACTTCCTCCACTGCGGCCGTCATCTGATTGACCGCCGTAGCCGCCTGTTCGATTTCCAGGCTCTGCTGGTGCAACCCGCGCGTGGCATCCTCCGTGACGCAACTCAGCTCTTCCGACGCCGAGGCCAATTGACTGGAGGACTCGGAGATTTGCCGAATCGTGTCGCGCAGGTTGTGCTGCATGCTCTTGAGCGCGTGCAGCAGTCGCGCCGGCTCGTCCTTGCCACTGATGCTGATATCGCCAGTCAGATCACCACCGGCCACCACCTCGGCGACACCCAGCGATTGCGCCAGCGGCAGCACGATGCTGCGCGTCAGCAGCAGGGCCAGGCCGATGGTAATCAGCGCAGTGCCACCGATCATCACGCCGACCCACACCCGCGAACTGGTAAACACCAGCCGCGCTGCTTCGGTGGCGAGATTGGCATTGTGTTTATTCAGCTCAACCAGTTCGCGTAAGAGCACTGCGATTTCATCGGCCAAGGGACTCATCTGACCATTGAGAATGGTCGCGGCCTCCTCGACCCGATCCTGTGCAGAGAGCTGCATGACCTGCGCCTGGAACTCCAGATACTGGTGCTCGGCAACCTTGAAGCGATCAAACAGCTTGCGCTCCTCGGGCAGTACGATCAGCACGTCATAACGCTGCTGCGCTTCACTGAGTACGCCACGCAGTTCGTTGAGCTTGGTGACATTCTGTTCAAGCGCCTGCGGATCGCGATTGAGCAACAGGCGCATGGTCAGCGCGCGCAGGCGCAGCATGTCCTGACTCATCTCACCGACTGCCATCACACTCGGCAGCCAGTTGTTATCAACCTCGTCGGACTGCGCGCGCATGTTCGACATTTGCAATAAAGCGAACGCCCCAAGGGCAAATACCATCAGCGCCAGCAGGCCAAAACCGAGGCCGGCGCGCGGGGCAATATTGAGACTACGGATACTCATTGCTCTGGTTCCTTCCAAAAGCGCTGCATCAACCCTGCAGCTGGTTGCTTTAGAAGGTATCGGCCCGGCGGAAAAATGCGTAAGACGAAAAGGCGATATCAAAAGGCCTTGATCCTTCGAACCGTTGGCATTAACGATTCAGCGTAGTTTTCTCGGACTTGAGCACCGTTCGCGGCAAGATCGCCAGGAAGTTATCCCGAGCGACTTTTTTCGCAACGTCCTCGGGCAACGCATCGAGGAATGGCTTGAAGCTGTGCATTTCCTCACCGAGTTTGTTGAATCGCCCGACCACGTCTGAACCCAGCATGAAGCGCTCCGGGTATTTCTCGACCAGCGCCAGCCATTCCGGGCGCGGTTTGCCCTGCTCGTCCAGCAGATACGGCGTGAGCATGCTCCATGACAAGTCGATGAACAGATTCGGATACGCCTCAAGCATGCGCGTCAGCGTGGGCAACAGGAAAGTCAGCTGGGTCTGATGCCGATGGATTTCAGCGCTGGTGCCGGCGTGCGCCCAGATAAAACGCGTATGCGGGTGATTACGCAGCGGTTCTTCGATTTCCTTCAGGTACAGCGGATTTTTCTCACGCTTGGAGGTGATGTTGGAATGCAGCAACACCGGCAGATCATTCTCGGCGGCCAGATGGTAGATCTTTTTCATCGCTTCGTTGTTGGCGCGCGGCGTGTCGCCGGACGTCAGCGCCGTGAGATCGTCATGACGGGTAAACACTTCGCCGATGCCCTGCCACAGTCCCGGGTACAGATCGAGCATGCGCTGGATGTGTGCGGCGGAGTTCTTGTCGTTGGGGTTGAAGCCGGAAAGAAACGGATGAAAGTACGGGCGTTGTTCTGCGCTCAGCTTTTGCACCGCATCGGCAACAATCACGTCGGTCGCGCTATACCAGTAAGCATCAGCGTCATCCCCGGCGTAATAGCGCGGGCGCTTGGGTTCATCCTCATGCCACTTCTTGGCGACCGGAATGCCAGAAATCATCACATGCTCGACGGACCCGTCCTTCATCGCCGTCAGCAGTTTCGCCATACCTGCACTTTCCTGGAAAAAATCCACGTAATGCAGGTGTGCATCGCTGTAGGTGTATTCGCGGGCGCTGACGTTGCCGGCAAATACCAACAAACAGGCAAGACTCAAACGATACAGGGACACAAGTAATCTCCAGGAAGTAGGCATAGCCTAGACCGCGCCCTGACGACAAGGGTTCATCCCGCAGGAAAGTGGAACGCGTACCGGTGGGAATGCTCTATAACTGCAAGGTCTTTTTTGATCGAAGCGACTTTTCCTACTGCCAGTGAGGTTCCCATGACCGTTACCGTCAATACCGTCTCCGCTGAAGGTTTTCGTCACACCGTACAGATTGATGATCACGAATTGTTTGCCGATGTGCCGAAGTCGGCCGGCGGCGAAGGCTCGGCACCCGAGCCGCATGATTATTTCGATGCGGCCCTCGGCGCCTGCAAAGCCCTGACCCTGAAGATGTACGCGAAGAAGAAAGACATCCCGCTGACCGGTGTCGGTGTTGACGTCAAACGCGACAACAGCGAAGAGCAGAAAGGCAAATACGTGCTGCACGTCACCCTCACCCTGAAAGGCGTGCTCACCGACGCCCAGCGCGAGGAACTGCTCCGCGTCGCCGACCGCTGCCCGATCCACAAGCTGATGACCACCAGCGAAGTGACGATCGAAACCCACGCCCCGCAAGGCTTCGATAGCCAGTAATCCTCCTGATGCCAGCGGCGGGTTATGCTTCTGGCATCACCCGCTCAGCCTGGAATGCACCATGGACACGCAACCTCTGATCATTCGCCCGCGCGCCGAAGACGTCGAAGGCCAGCCGATTCTGCGCCCGCTGCCGTCAGCCAAATGCCGCAGCGTCGGGCCTTTCGTGTTTTTTGATCACATGCTCGAGACGGTTTATCCGACGGGCAAAGGCATGAACATCCGACAGCACCCGCACATCGGTCTGTCGACACTCACCTATTTGTTTGAAGGCCAACTCCTGCACAAGGACAGCCTTGGCTCGGACCAGGTGGTCAGCGCTGGAGATGTCAGCTGGATGACCGCCGGCAGCGCGATTGCACACGTCGAGCGCACGCCGGAACCGTTGTGGGACCAGAGCTTCACCATGCACGGCTTGCAGATCTGGCTGGCCTCGCCCAAGGATCATGAACAAGGTCCCGGGCATTACAGCCATCACCCGGCGGCGACACTGCCGGTCAGCGATAACCTCGGCGTACAGATTCGCATGATTGCCGGGTCAGGCTTTTGCCTGGAATCGCCGGTGCCGGTGCTTTCTCCTACGTTGTATGCCGAAGTGCAGATGCAAACCGCGACCACCCTGCTGATCCCGACCGAGCATGAAGAACGGGCGGTGTATGTGTTGAGTGGGGATGCGCAGTTGAATGGCCAAGCGATTGAGCCACATGCGTTGGTGGTGTTGCCGGCTGGGGAAGAGATGAGCCTGTTTGCCGAAAGCGATGTGCACGCGGTGGTGTTTGGCGGCGCGCCATTGGACGGGCCTCGGCGGATCAACTGGAATTTTGTGGCGAGCGACCCGGCGGCAATTGATGAGGCGCGGCGCAAATGGGCGGCCGGGGAATGGCCGACGGTACCGGGGGAAGTCGAACGGATTGAATTACCAGGTTAAGCCTTTACCCTCACCCCAGCCCTCTCCCAGAGGGAGAGGGAGCCGACCGAGATGTCTTGCGTCATACATCGACCTGAAAAATCTTGGCGATTATGGATTCACCAAGACACCCTCAGGTCGACGCGTTGGTTGAGCACCCACCATCAGTACCCTCACCCCAGCCCTCTCCCAGAGGGAGAGGGAGCCGACCGAGATGTCTCAGGTTATACGCTGACCTGAAAAGTCTTGGCGACTATGGATTCAGCACAGCCCTTTCAAGTCGGCGTAACTCCCAAGCATCCCCCATTCAGTCCCCTCTCCCTCCGGGCGGTCCGACGTTTCGGGAGGGTTAGGGTGAGGGGCTTTTGCTTTTCAGGCTTTAGCCCTTGAACACTTCATCCAGCAAATCATGCATCGATTTGAACGCGCGCTTGGCGGTCTTCGCGTCGTACATCATCTTGCCCGGCACATTGGCATGCGGATCGGTAAACGAATGCACCGCGCCGCCATAGCTGAGCAACTGCCAATCGACCTTCGCTGCATTCATCTCGTCTTCAAACGCCGGCAACTGCTCTTTCGGCACCAATGGATCGGCAGCACCGTGCAGCACCAGCACCGAGCCCTTGATGTTCTGCGCATCCGCTGGGTTCGGCGAATCCAGCGTACCGTGGAACGACACCGCTGCCTTCACTGGCGCCCCCGTGCGGGCCAGATCCAGCGCACAGCAACCGCCAAAGCAGAAACCGAACACTGCCAGTTTCGACGTATCAACCGCCGCCTCACCCTGCTTCTGCAACTGCTCGAACGCCGCTTGCATACGCGTGCGCAGCAACGCACGGTCGTCCTTCAACGGCATCATCGCCGCGCCAGCCTGATCGGCGTTCTGTGGACGCACAGCCTGACCGTAAACGTCAGCAATCAACACCACGTAGCCCTTGGCCGCCACCGACTTGGCGATTTCTTCGGCTCCGGCGCTGACGCCCATCCAGTTCGGCGCCATCAACAAACCCGGACGCGCGCCTTTTTGCTCGGCGTCGAACGCCAAGCGACCTTCATAGGGCTGGCCGTCAATCTGATAGACCACGGAACGTACAGTGACTTGGCTCATTTCTGACTCCTGATTGGTTAAACACCAGAATGAAAAAACCCGCCGAAGCGGGTTTTTCTACGACTTGATTAAACCGACAGTTCAACCAGCAGCTTGTTCAGGCGGCGCACATACGCGGCCGGGTCTTTCAAGCTATCGCCGGCAGCCAGAGCAGCCTGATCAAAGAGGATGTGCGACAGGTCGCCAAAACGCTCTTCGCTCTGCTCGCCATCGAGTTTCTCGATCAGCGGGTGGCTTGGGTTGAATTCGAAGATCGGCTTCGAATCCGGAACCTTCTGCCCGCTGGCTTCGAGGATCTGACGCATTTGCAGACCCAGATCCTGCTCGCCGATAGCCAGGATGGCCGGCGAATCGGTCAGACGATGCGATACGCGGACTTCAGCCACGGAATCGCCCAGTGCGGTTTTCAGACGCTCAACCAGACCTTCTTTGGACTTGGCGACTTCTTCTGCGGCTTTCTTGTCCTCTTCCGAGTCCAGATTGCCCAGATCGAGATCACCACGTGCCACGTCGACAAACGTCTTGCCGTCGAACTCGCTGAGGTAGCTCATCAGCCACTCGTCGATGCGGTCGGTCAGCAGCAGCACTTCGATGCCTTTCTTGCGGAAGACTTCCAGGTGCGGGCTGTTCTTGACCTGCGCGTAGGTTTCGCCGGTGAGGTAGTAGATCTTGTCCTGACCTTCCTTGGCGCGTGCCAGGTAGTCGGCCAGACCAACGATCTGCTCGCCTTCGTCGCCATTGGTCGATGCGAAACGCAGCAGACCGGCAATTTTCTCTTTGTTGGCGAAGTCTTCGGCCGGGCCTTCTTTCATGACCTGACCGAAGTTCTTCCAGAAGCCTTTGTATTGCTCAGGCTCGTTCTTCGCCAGTTTTTCCAGCATGTCGAGCACGCGCTTGGTCAGCGCAGTCTTCATCGAATCGATGATCGGGTCTTTCTGCAGGATCTCGCGCGACACGTTCAGCGACAGGTCGTTGGAATCGACTACGCCTTTGATGAAGCGCAGGTACAGCGGCAGGAACGACTCGGCCTGATCCATGACGAACACGCGTTGCACGTACAGCTTCAGACCTTTCGGCGCTTCACGCTGGTACAGGTCGAACGGCGCGCGGGCCGGCACGTACAGCAGCGAGCTGTATTCGAGCTTGCCTTCGACTTTGTTGTGGCTCCAGGCCAGCGGGTTTTCAAAGTCGTGAGCGATGTGCTTGTAGAACTCCTGGTATTCCTCGTCCTTCACTTCAGTGCGCGGACGGGTCCACAGGGCACTGGCGCGGTTGACGGTTTCCCACTCAACGGCCGGAGCCTCTTCGCCTTCGGCAGCTGCAGCTTCTTTCGGCAGCTCGATCGGCAAAGCGATGTGGTCGGAGTACTTCTTGATGATGTTGCGCAGACGCCAGCCATCAGCAAACTCGTCTTCTGCAGCTTTCAGGTGCAGAACGATGCGGGTGCCGCGCTCCGGTTTGTCGATGGTGGCGACTTCGAACTCGCCCTCGCCTTTCGACGACCAGTGCACGCCTTCGCTGGCCGGGGTGCCGGCGCGACGGGAGTACACGTCAACCTGGTCGGCAACGATGAAGGCGGAGTAAAAGCCGACACCGAACTGGCCGATCAGGTGCGAATCTTTCTTCTGATCGCCCGAGAGGTTCTTCATGAAATCAGCGGTGCCGGATTTGGCGATGGTCCCCAGGTGGGTGATCACATCGTCACGGTTCATGCCGATACCGTTGTCTTCGAGGGTGACGGTCTTGGCGTCCTTGTCGAAGCTCACACGGATTTTCAGATCAGCGCCACCTTCGAGCAACTCTGGCTTGGCCAGGGCTTCGAAGCGCAGCTTGTCGACAGCGTCAGAGGCGTTCGAGATCAATTCGCGAAGGAAAATTTCCTTGTTGGAATACAGCGAATGGATCATGAGGTGCAGCAGCTGCTTTACCTCGGTCTGGAAGCCCAGGGTTTCCTTTTGAGTTTCCACACTCATGGTCATCAAACTCCAATCAGATGGCAGTGGCCGCGACCCGAAATGGTCGGCGGCGGGTTGTCTTGTGAGTTTGGGGCGCTGTTCAGGATTTCAAGGGCTCATCGATTTTGAAGTGTGCACGCGCGGTGGCAATCGGTTCGCTTTCGGTACTTTGCCAGGCCGTGATCGCGACGTTGGCGACGCGCCGGCCCTGGCGGCAGACCTGACACGTGGCCCAGGTGTCGCGAAACTGCCCGGCGCGCAGGTAATCAAGGGAGAAATCGATGATCTTCGGCACGCCCGGGGTCTCGGTGAAAATCAACAAATGCAGCGCGGCTGCCAACTCCATGAACCCGGCAATCACCCCACCGTGAATCGCCGGCAATAAAGGGTTACCAATGTTGTCCTTGTTCGCCGGCAGCTTGAACAGCAATTCATCGCCGACACGTGAGCATTCGATGCCGATCAGCCCGGCGTAGGGAATCAACTGCAACAGCGGCGCGTAGTCGCCCTCAGCGTGAGCCTGCTGCAACTGCTGTTTCAGATCATCGCTCATTGCCCTGCTCCCTTGATCGCGCCGCCGAAGCCTTTGGTGCCTTTAAGGCCCTTGCCCATGCGCATGAACGTACCGACGACGTGGGCGATGGGTTGTTCGGGATCGTCCTGATAGGCGAAACCACGAGCGAAGATCACATCGGTGGTTACCCGGTAGCACTGGGCGAAGCCATAGACGTCTTTGTTCGGTTCGGCGGCGTGCATATAGTCAATGCGCAAATCGAGGGTCGGGCAGACTTCGAATTCCGGCAACACACAGAGCGTCGACATCCCGCAAGCGGTGTCCATTAACGAGGTAATTGCGCCACCATGAATGACCCCGGTCTGCGGATTACCGACGATTTGCGGGCTATAAGGCAGGATCACCGTGAGCCCTTCGCTGGAGGCTTCATGTACTCGCAAACCAAGTACCTGGCAGTGTCTTAACGCTGAAAGAAATCGCGTCGCGCGCTCAAAAACGGGGTTTTCAGCCATATGATAATTACTCTCGTTAAAGCCATTGGCCAGTAGTAGCGAACAGACCAAAAGTTCCGTAGCAAAACAAACTTATATATCTGAAACAAATGAGGAACTTAACCTGTAGCGCCAAGCTCTTAAGGCCAGTAGTTATTTTCCATAAGGAGAAACACCCCATGCGTAAGACTTTAGCTATTGCCTTGATGTTGACCGCTTCCCTCGGTCTCGCTGCCTGCGATAAAAAATCCGAGGACAAAGCTCAAGATGCCAACCAACATGCTGAACAAGCTCAGCAAGACATGAACAAAGCTCAGGATAAAGTGAACGACGCTGCGAAAGAAAACGCCGAAGCTGCCAAAGCTCAGGCTGAATCGAACGCTGCCGCGCAAGAAGAAGCTGCCAAGAAGCAATAATTCGCTTTTTGCTGCAGAAAAAAGAAAACCCGCCAAGTGCGGGTTTTCTTTTGCCTGTCATTTAGTGCCAGGCTCGCCTTAGAGCAGGACAGTTCTAAAAGTCGGACTAATCATCAGTAACAGCGAGCACAGTACGCCAACTACCCAAACCAGGCTGCGCAGCTTGGGCTGGTCGGCCAGATAGAGCCACAAGTAGAGGATTCGCGCGATAACAAAAACGATTGCCAATGTATCGATCAGCCATCCTGCCGTTTGCGTGGTGTGCGCCATCAACACACCGACCGCAAACAACATGAACGCTTCAATCGTATTCTGATGCGCCGCCAGCGCCCGTGCGCCGTAGCCGGTCAGTTGCGCTTGTTGCTGGCGCGGCAAGTGGTTGTTGTAACCGCCCTGCTCTTTCATCGCCTTGCCCACCGGCATACGCGCGATGTAAATCAACAACGCAGTGATAAACACACACCAGAACGGAATACTCATCAAGCGACCTCTTTGTTTGTTTCGGGAAGGGGGGCTTCTGTAGGGGTATAGACCATGACATCGAGAACGTCGGAATGAAACTCGCGGCGGTACAGGACCAATACCACACCGGCGCTCATCAGCATGAACAACCATGGGCTGACGAACCACGCGAGCATGGTCATGCCGAAGTAGTAAGAGCGCAGCCCGAAGTTGAACTGGTTGGCCGCCATCGAAATCACTCGCGCCGCCCGCGCAGCGAACGCCTTGCGCTCCTGTTCGGAGACATGTCGCTCACCGATCATTGGCGCCGAGCCGACCAAAACCGCCGCAAAGTTGTACTGACGCATGCACCAGCTGAAAGTGAAGAAGGCATAGACGAACACCATCGCCAGACACAGCAACTTGATCTCCGACATGCCCTGCGACGCCTGTTGCACCATAGGAATATCTGCCAGCAACGACACTGCCCGCTCCGACGCGCCAAGCACAGTGAGAATACCGGCGAGAATAATCAGCGTGCTCGAGGCGAAGAACGAGGCGTTACGCTCAAGATTCCCGATCACACTGGCGTCGGCGATGCGGTTGTCACGCAGCAACATGCGGCGCATCCAGTCTTCGCGGTACAGGTGCAGCACGCTCGCCAGACACGCTGTATCGCGGCCCTTCCAGGAGGCATAACGGGTATAACCGCCCCAGCAGATGACAAACCAGACGGCCGCGAGCAGGTGGATCAGGTTGGCTTGGATGAACGACATGCAATTCCTTGTGAGGTGTGTACACGCACTGATTACTTGTGGGAGCGAGCTTGCTCGCGAAAGCGGTGTGTCAGCCGCCATCAATGTTGCGCGATACGCCGCTTTCGCGAGCAGGCTCGCTCCCACATTGAGATTTAGGCAACCCTTCGACGTTAGCTCAGGGAAAAAGACACTGCCTGACGCGCATAAAAAATGCCCCGTATCGATTGATACGGGGCATTTCTGTTTAAGCGTTGAAGACCCGCTTTTGGCGAGTCAGACAACGTCAGGCAACCGCTTCGCTGCGCTTGCCCAGCAGGCGATCGCAAACCACTGCAACCACCAGGGTCATCACGCACGGCACCAGCCACGCGAGGCCCTGCTCGCTCAGTGGCAGGTGCGACATTTGCGATGGCATCCAGTCGGCCAGACCGGCGCCTTTCAACGCGTCGATGGTGCCGAAGACGAACGACACCAGCATCACCGGGCCGAGAATGCGGCCGTGCTCATGCCAGAAGTCTTTGCAGAAGCTCAGCGCCACCAGCACGATGCACGGCGGATAGATCGCGGTCAGCACCGGAATCGAGAAGGCAATCAGCTTGGTCAGACCCAGGTTGGATACCAGCAGCGAGAACGCCGCCAGAATGATCACCAGGGTCTTGTAGGACAGTGGCAGCACACGGCTGAAGTATTCGGCACACGCACAAGTCAGACCGACCGCCGTCACCAGACACGCCAGCGAGATCAGTACCGCGAGGAAACCGCTGCCCAGCGAACCGAAGGTGTGTTGCACATACGCGTGCAGTACCGCCGCGCCGTTGGTCGCGCCCACGGCCACTTCGTGGCTGCCGGAACCGAGACGGAACAGACTGATATACACCAGCGCCAGACCGACGCCGGCGATCAGGCCAGCAATGATCGCGTAACGGGTGATCAGCGCCGGCGACTCGACGCCACGGGAGCGGATCGCGTTAACGATAACGATGCCGAACACCAGCGCCCCGAGGGTATCCA
The DNA here is from genome assembly GCF_018138145.1 of Pseudomonas sp. SCA2728.1_7. Lineage (NCBI taxonomy): Bacteria > Pseudomonadati > Pseudomonadota > Gammaproteobacteria > Pseudomonadales > Pseudomonadaceae > Pseudomonas > Pseudomonas sp. SCA2728.1_7. The sequence goes on from NZ_CP073104.1 coordinate 2,252,911, forward strand.
TGGTCAGGTAACCATTGATGAACCCTTGAGAAAACGGTGCCGCCACGTATTCCGGCGTACCGTGGCCGATGTCACCCGCCGGCAAGGCGAATGCAGCGATGCCGAGGACTGCCAGCGCGATAATTTTCAGCGGCGCGAGGAAGCGGCCAACGGTGTCCAGCAAACGCCCAGGGTAGAGCGAGATGAAGAACACCAGCAGGAAGTACACCGAGCTGTAGAGGAACAGTGCCAACGGGCTTTCGCCGGTCAACGGCGCCAAGCCTACTTCAAAGGATACGGTTGCGGTACGCGGGGTGGCGAACAACGGGCCGACTGCCAGGTAGCACGCAGCCGCGAGAATACCGCCAGCGATCTTGCCGATCGGGCTGCTCAGCGCATCCATCGCCCCACCGACCTTGGCCAGTGCAACGACAGTGATCACCGGCAAACCCACTGCGGTGATCAGAAAGCCCAGCGCGGCCATCCAGACGTGAGGTCCGGCCTGCAAGCCAACGATAGGCGGGAAAATGATGTTGCCAGCCCCGACGAACAGGGCAAACGTCATAAAACCAAGTGCCAGGATGTCCTGACCTTTCAAAACTTTCATTAAGGTAATACCACACTACTGAATCGGAATTTAGAGGGGGATTGCCCTGTGTAATTAGGGAAATGCTGTCGATCCGTATGGGACTGACCCTTAAAGCGCGTTGCATGCCTTGTGGGCGGTAGACGCAAAAATGGCTGCTAGCCTAACGAATTTGGCGTGTAAACGCACTGTTAGAGGGCGAACTATCCGATACGCGACGTTTCCGTGTCGCGTTTTTGCATGTAATTGGGTAGATGGCTATAAATCGCTTTCGCGAGCAAGCTCGCTCCCACTTGGAAATGCGTACAAATGTGGGAGCGAGCTTGCTCGCGAAGGCGATATCACTGATGACGCAGGTGCCAGAAACGACAAAGGCCACCCGAAGGTGGCCTTTGTTTGGTGAAGCGTCAGCTAAGCGCGTGGCTTACTTGACAGCCCAACCAGTCAGCTCGGCCAGGGCCTTGCCGATGTCTGCCAGCGAACGCACGGTTTTAACGCCTGCGTCTTGCAGTGCAGCGAATTTCTCGTCTGCAGTGCCTTTGCCGCCAGAGATGATTGCGCCAGCATGGCCCATGCGCTTGCCCGGAGGAGCAGTCACACCAGCGATGTAGGAGACAACCGGCTTGGTCACGTGTGCCTTGATGTAGGCAGCCGCTTCTTCTTCAGCCGAACCGCCGATCTCACCGATCATTACGATCGCTTCGGTCTTCGGGTCTTCCTGGAACAGCTTCAGGATGTCGATGAAGTTCGAACCCGGGATCGGGTCGCCACCGATGCCGACGCAAGTCGACTGACCGAAACCGGCGTCAGTAGTTTGCTTCACAGCTTCGTAGGTCAGGGTGCCGGAACGCGAAACGATACCGACCTTGCCTGGCAAGTGAATGTGACCTGGCATGATGCCGATCTTGCACTCGCCCGGAGTGATAACGCCTGGGCAGTTAGGGCCGATCAGGACTACGCCCAGCTCGTCGCACTTAACTTTAGCGTCCAGCATGTCCAGGGTAGGAATGCCTTCGGTGATGCAGACGATCAGCTTGATGCCGCCGAATGCCGCTTCCAGGATCGAATCTTTGCAGAAAGGAGCCGGAACGTAGATCACGGAAGCGGTAGCGCCAGTGGCTTCTACTGCGTCTTTAACGGTGTTGAACACTGGCAGACCCAGGTGCTCGGTGCCGCCTTTGCCAGGAGTAACGCCACCAACCATCTTGGTGCCGTATTCGATGGCTTGCTGGGTGTGGAAACTACCTTGCGAACCGGTAATACCCTGGCAGATAACTTTGGTGTCTTTATTGATCAGGACGCTCATTATTTGCCCTCCGCAGCTTTGACAACTTGTTGAGCAGCGTCGGTCAGGCTGGTAGCAGCGATGATGTTCAAACCGCTTTCTGCCAGTACTTTAGCGCCCAGCTCAGCGTTGTTGCCTTCAAGGCGAACAACAACCGGGATTTTCACGCCGACTTCTTTCACAGCGCCGATGATGCCTTCGGCAATCATGTCGCAGCGAACGATGCCGCCGAAGATGTTGACCAGTACTGCAGCGACGTTGGTGTCGGACAGGATGATCTTGAACGCTTCAGTTACGCGTTCTTTGGTAGCGCCACCACCTACGTCGAGGAAGTTGGCTGGCTTGCCGCCATGCAGGTTGACGATGTCCATGGTACCCATGGCCAGGCCAGCACCGTTGACCATGCAGCCGATGTTGCCTTCCAGTGCTACATAGTTCAGTTCGAACTTGGCAGCGTGCGCTTCGCGCGGATCGTCTTGCGACGGATCGTGGAAAGTCTTCAGCTTAGGCTGACGATACATTGCGTTGGCGTCGATGTTGATCTTGGCGTCCAGGCAGTGCAGATCGCCGTCAGCCTTGATCACCAGCGGGTTCACTTCCAGCAGAGCCAGGTCGTGATCCTTGAACAGTTTGGCCAGACCTACGAAGATCTTGGCGAACTGAGCAACCTGCTTGCCTTCCAGACCCAGCTGGAATGCCAGCTCGCGACCCTGGAATGGCTGAGCGCCAACCAGTGGATCGATAGTGGCCTTGAGAATTTTTTCTGGAGTGTCGTGAGCGATTTTCTCGATGTCCACGCCACCTTCGGTGGAAGCCATGAACACGATGCGACGGCTCGAACGGTCAACGACAGCGCCCAGGTACAGCTCTTTAGCGATATCAGTGCACGATTCAACCAGGATCTTGGTGACTGGCTGGCCATTGGCGTCAGTCTGGTAAGTCACCAGACGCTTGCCCAGCCACTGCTGTGCGAAGGCTTTGGCGTCTTCTTTGCTGCGAACCAGCTTGACGCCGCCCGCTTTACCGCGACCACCGGCGTGGACCTGGGCTTTGACAACCCACTCGCTGCCGCCGATTTTGTCGCAAGCTTCTGCTGCTGCTTCCGGGGTGTCTACTGCGTAACCAGTGGAAACTGGCAGGCCGTATTCAGCGAACAGCTGCTTACCCTGATACTCGTGAAGATTCATGCTTTTTACCGTCTTCGTTAGGTACTGCGCATTCGGCGCTGCGCTCATTTGAGTGCCGCGCCACCTGTGACTGCTGCTTGCGTAGCTGAGCTACGCAAGACTGCGTCCAGCGGACATTCCGCGGTGAGACTTGCTCGCAAGGCTCACGACGGGCCGTTACCGCCGTGGTTTCTTATTGTGTCTTAACGCTTCTTGCGGTTGGCAATGTGGATGGCGCCGCCATTCACAGCCAGAGCAGCTTCGTGCAAGGCTTCAGACAGGGTCGGATGGGAGAAAACCATCATGCCCAGGTCTTCAGCGCTGGTGCCGAATTCCATACCGATCGCGCCCTGCTGAACCAGTTCTGCAGCGCTCGGGCCAATCACGTGCACGCCCAATACGCGGTCAGTCTTGGCATCAGCGATGACCTTGACGAAACCACCGGTATCGTTGGCGGCCATGGCACGGCCGGAAGCGGCGAACGGGAAGGTGCCGACGTTAACTTCAACGCCTTCAGCTTTCAAGGCCTGCTCGGTTTTGCCAACCCACGCGATTTCCGGGTGAGTATAAATAACCGAAGGGATCAGGTCATAGTTCATCTGGGCTTTGTGGCCCTTGATGCGCTCGACAACCATGATGCCTTCTTCGGATGCCTTGTGCGCCAGCATCATGCCGCGAACCACGTCACCAATGGCGAAAACGCCCGGTACGGTGGTCGCGCAGTGATCGTCAACGTGCACGAAACCGCGCTCGTCGAGGGTCACGCCGCTGTCGGAAGCCAGCAGATCAGTGGTCACCGGACGGCGACCAACGGCTACGATCAGCTTGTCGAAAGTGATGGTCTGTTCGCCGTTGGCATCGGTGTAGTTCACAACGACTTCGTCGCCGTTGACTTTCGAGCCGGTTACGCGAGCGCCCAGTTTGATGTCCAGACCTTGTTTGGCCAGGGTTTTCAGCGCTTCCTTGGAAACAGCGGTGTCCGCTGCCATCAGGAAAGTGTCCAGTGCTTCCAGGACAACCACTTCAGAACCCAGACGCGACCAGACAGAACCCAGTTCCAGACCGATCACGCCAGCGCCGATCACGCCCAGACGTTTAGGTACGGTCTGGAATTCCAGTGCGCCAGTCGAATCGACGATGACTTTCTGATCAACCGGAGCCGGCGGAATGTCGATCGGACGCGAACCTGGAGCCAGGATCACGTTTTCAGCTTCGATGACTTCAACCGAGCCGTCTGGCTTGGTGACTTCGACTTTCTTGCCAGCCAGCAGTTTGCCGTGGCCCTGAATCGAAGTAACGCCGTTGGCCTTGAACAGGGTGGCAACGCCGCCGGTCAGGTTCTTGACGATGCCAGCCTTGCGGCCAACCATCGCAGCGACGTCCATTTTGACTTCGCCAGTCGAGATACCGTGAACATTGAAGCTTTCTTTCGCTTCCTTGTATTTCCAGGAGCTGTCGAGCAGCGCCTTGGAAGGAATGCAGCCCACGTTCAGGCAGGTGCCGCCCAGGGCTTGCTTGCCTTCTGCGTCGGTGTACTTCTCGATGCAGGCAGTGGTCAGACCCAGCTGCGCGGCCTTGATGGCAGCCACGTAGCCACCAGGGCCAGCACCGATCACTACTACGTCAAATTTCTGCGACATTCAAAAAATCCTCTTTAGCGAAAAGCTTCAAGCCGCGCGCTCCAAGCCAAGCTGCCCTTTCCTGCAGCTTGAAACCTGAAGCCCGCGACTGCTTCTATCAGATATCCAGCAACAGACGAGCCGGATCTTCCAGCAGGTTCTTGATGGTCACCAGGAAGGTCACAGCTTCTTTGCCATCGATCAGACGGTGATCGTAGGACAGTGCCAGGTACATCATCGGACGGATAACGACCTGACCGTTGATGGCCATAGGACGCTGGATGATGTTGTGCATGCCCAGAATCGCTGCCTGCGGCGGGTTGACGATCGGGGTCGACATCATCGAACCGAAGGTACCACCGTTGGTGATGGTGAAGGTACCACCGGTCATCTCGTCCATCGACAATTTGCCGTCACGGGCTTTCTTGCCGAAAGTGGCGATGCCGCCTTCGATTTCAGCCAGGCTCATCAGCTCGGCGTTACGCAGAACCGGAACCACCAGGCCACGGTCGCTGGAAACGGCAACGCCGATGTCCGCGTAGCCGTGGTAAACGATGTCGCCGCCGTCGATCGACGCGTTGACAGCCGGGAAGCGTTTCAGCGCTTCGGTAGCAGCCTTGACGAAGAACGACATGAAGCCCAGGCGTACGCCGTTGTGGGACTTCTCGAACAGGTCCTTGTACTTCGAACGCAGGGCCATGACTTCAGTCATGTCGACTTCGTTGAAAGTGGTCAGCATCGCCATGTTCGACTGTGCTTCAACCAGACGCTTGGCCACGGTGGCACGAACGCGGGTCATCGGTACGCGCTTCTCGATGCGGTCGCCAGCAGCGAACACAGGAGCAGCAGCCGATGGAGCAGCAGCCTTGGCAGGCGCGGCAGCCGGAGCGGCTTTCTTGGCAGCAACAGCAGCCACCACGTCTTCCTTGGTCACACGACCGCCTTTGCCGGTGCCGGCAACGGAAGCGATGTTGATGCCGTTTTCTTCAGCCAGCTTGCGCGCAGCAGGAGCAGCAACAGGATCGTCTTCGCCTTCGGCAGCAGCCGGTGCTGCGGCAGCAGTGGCCGGAGCAGCAGCGGCGGCTGGAGCAGCGGCAGCAGCGCCGCCCGCTTCGATGGAGCCCAGCACTTCGTCGGACAGAACGGTGTCGCCTTCATTCTTGACGATTGCGCCCAGCACGCCGTCGGCGGTAGCCAGAACTTCCAGTACGACTTTGTCAGTTTCGATGTCGACGATCAGGTCGTCACGCTTGACGGCGTCGCCCGGTTGCTTGTGCCAGGTGGCAACGGTGCCATCGGCAACCGATTCCGGGAAAGTGGGGGCTTTGATCTCGATAGCCATTATCTGTAGTTCCTTAAATTCGGTTTCAGGTGCGCGAAGGCGTTAAATGGTAAACGCGTCTTGCAGGAGTTTTTCCTGCTGCTCGGCGTGCATCGATGCGTAACCACAAGCTGGGGCAGCAGAAGCCTCACGGCCCGCGTACTCAAGTACGAGAGACTTGTCGAGGTTCCCGATGCTGCGACGCAAGTGGTGCTGGCTGCAGTACCAGGCGCCCTGGTTCATCGGCTCTTCCTGACACCAAACGGCATTTTTGACGTTGGTGTATGGAGCCAGGACTTCTTTCAAGTCGTCCTCAGGGAATGGGTACAGCTGCTCGATACGCACGATGGCGATATCTTCACGGCCTTCGGCACGGCGTTTTTCCAGCAGGTCGTAGTAGACCTTGCCGCTACACAGAACAACACGCTCGACCTTTTTCGGGTCCAGAGTATCGATTTCCGGGATCACGGTCTGGAACGAACCTTCGGCCAGATCTTCCAGGGTCGAGATGGCCAGCTTGTGGCGCAGCAGCGACTTCGGCGTCAGCACGATCAACGGCTTGCGCAGCGGACGAATCACCTGACGACGCAGCAAGTGGTAGATCTGTGCTGGCGTGGTCGGTACCGCTACCTGAATGTTGTGCTCGGCGCACAGTTGCAGGTAACGCTCAAGACGTGCCGAGCTGTGCTCAGGGCCCTGACCTTCGTAACCGTGTGGCAGCAACATGGTCAGACCGCAGAGACGGCCCCACTTGTGCTCGCCGCTGGTGATGAACTGGTCGATTACAACCTGTGCACCGTTGGCGAAGTCGCCGAACTGGGCTTCCCAGATCACCAGCGCATCCGGCGTGGTGGTCGAGTAACCGTATTCGAATGCCAATACCGCTTCTTCCGACAGGAACGAGTCGTACAGGTCAAAGCGCGGCTGACCGTCGTACAGGTGCTGCAGAGGAATGTAGGTGCCCGCGTCTTTCTGGTTGTGCAGCACAGCGTGACGGTGCGAGAACGTACCGCGGCCGATGTCCTGACCGGTCATGCGGATCGGGTGACCTTCGAACGCCAGGGTCGCGTACGCCATGGTTTCGGCGTAACCCCAGTTGATCGGCAGGCCGCCGGCTTGCATTTTCTGACGGTCTTCGTAGATCTTCGAAACCTGACGCTGAACCACGAAGCCTTCCGGAATTTCCAGCAGCTTGGCGGACAGTTCTTGCAGGGTTTTCAGATCGAAACGCGTGTCGTGACGCGCAGTCCAGGCGTGGCCCAAATACGGACGCCAGTCCACGAACAGCTCTTTGTTCGGCTCTTTGACCAGCGATTTCACTACGTGCAGACCGTTGTCCAGCGCGTTGCGGTATTCGTCGACTTTCGCCTGAACACGCTCTGCGTCGAGTACACCGCCCTGGGTCAGACGATCAGCGTACAGCTCACGGGTGGTGCGCTGCTTGGTGATCTGCTGATACATCAGAGGCTGGGTGCCGCTTGGCTCGTCAGCTTCGTTGTGGCCGCGACGACGGTAGCAGACCAGGTCGATCACCACGTCACGCTTGAACTGCATGCGGTAGTCGATGGCCAGCTGGGTCACGAACAGCACGGCTTCCGGATCATCACCATTCACATGGAGGATCGGCGCCTGGATCATCTTCGCAACGTCGGTGGCGTACTCGGTGGAACGCGAGTCCAGCGGGTTGCTGATGGTGAAGCCCACCTGGTTGTTGATCACGATGTGCACGGTACCGCCGGTCTTGAAACCGCGGGTCTGCGACATCTGGAAGGTTTCCATGACCACGCCCTGACCTGCAAATGCAGCGTCACCGTGGATGGAGATCGGCAGAACCTTCTCACCGGTCGGGTCGTTACGACGATCCTGACGGGCGCGAACCGAACCTTCTACCACCGGGGAAACGATTTCCAGGTGGGACGGGTTGAACGCCATGGCCAGGTGAACTTCACCGCCGGCGGTCATCACGTTGGACGAGAAGCCCTGGTGATACTTGACGTCACCGGAACCCAGCTCGACCTTCTTCTTGCCTTCGAACTCGTCGAACAGCTCGCGCGGGTTCTTGCCGAAGGTGTTGACCAGCACGTTCAGACGGCCACGGTGGGCCATGCCGATGACGACTTCCTTGGTGCCGTAGGAACCGGAACGCTGGATCAGTTCGTCGAGCATCGGAATCAGGCTTTCGCCGCCTTCCAGACCGAAACGCTTGGTGCCCGGGTATTTGGTGCCCAGGTATTTTTCCAGGCCTTCACCGGCGGTCACGCGCTCAAGCAGGTGGCTCTTGATGTCGGCGGAGTACGTCGGACGACCACGCACGCTTTCCAGACGCTGCTGGAACCACTGGCGCTGCTCGGAATCGGTGATGTGCGTAAATTCAGCGCCGATGGTGCGGCAATATGTCTGCTGCAACGCTTCGTGAATTTCGCGTAGGCTCGCTTCCTCTTTGCCGATGAACAGGTCGCCGGCACGGAAGGTCGTATCAAGATCGGCATTGGTCAAGCCGTAATGATTGATCGACAGGTCTGCAGGTGCAGGACGCTGCCACAGCCCCAGCGGGTCAAGCTGGGCTGCCTGGTGGCCACGCATACGGTAGGCCTGGATCAATCGCAACACTTCAACTTGCTTCTTCTCGTGCTCACTGCTCACGCTCCCGGCGGAAACCGGTTGAGCGCGGCGCTGGTTCTTTGCCAGCAGCACGAAATGATCGCGAATTGTGGAGTGCGAAACATCAGTGGCAGAGTTGCCGTCGGCAGGCAACTTCTGAAAGTAGGTGCGCCACTCTTCTGGCACAGCGTTAGGGTCGTGCAGGTAGAGCTCATAAAGCTCTTCCACATAGGCAGCGTTTCCACCTGAAAGGTAGGCGCTGTTCCACATGCGCTGCATCACGCTTTCTTGCATGCTTGGTCACCCTCGGTTAGGGGAACACCATCGATGTCGACACCGAGCAAACTTGCAGAAGTCCGAATGCAGCGACTAAAACAAGCCACTTAGGATCACACTGATAGTCCGGGTACCAGCCCGGATGCCCCTGCTTGTCTCATTTCTTCAAAATAAGAGCGGCAGCTTGTGGCTACTGCTCTGGTTATAGCCATGACGCGGGTTGAAGCCCGCGCCACAGCCTCTACGGTACAGCGGTTACAGCAGCTGAATCACACGCCGCTCGAGAGCAACATGTTACGGATGTGACCGATGGCCTTAGTCGGGTTCAGGCCTTTCGGACATACGTTGACGCAGTTCATGATGCCCCGGCAGCGGAAGACGCTGAACGGGTCATCGAGCGAAGCCAGACGCTCGCTGGTCTTGGTGTCACGGCTGTCTGCCAGGAAGCGATAAGCTTGCAGCAGTGCAGCTGGACCCAGGAACTTGTCCGGGTTCCACCAGAAGGACGGGCACGAAGTCGAGCAGCAAGCGCACAGGATGCACTCGTACAGACCGTCGAGCTTTTCACGCTCTTCTGGCGACTGCAGACGCTCGATGGCCGGAGCCGGCGTGTCGTTCTGCAGGTAAGGCTTCACCTTCTCGTATTGCTTGTAGAAGATGCTCATATCGACGACCAGGTCACGGATAACCGGCAAACCTGGCAGTGGACGAACGATCAGCTTGTTACCTTTTACAACGGCAGACAGCGGCGTGATGCACGCCAGACCGTTCTTGCCGTTGATGTTCATGCCGTCGGAACCACAAACGCCTTCACGGCAAGAGCGACGATAGGAGAAACCTTCGTCCTGCTCTTTGATCAGGGCCAGTACGTCCAGCACCATCAGATCTTTACCACCGGTATCGATCTGGAATTCCTGCATGAACGGCGCGGCGTCCTGATCAGGGTTGTAACGATAAACGCTGACTTGCAACATGGCGGCCACCCTTAATAAGTCCGAATCTTAGGTTCAAAAGTCGGAACAGTCTTCGGCGAGAAGTTCACGGCACGCTTGGTGACGCGCTTGTCACCCGGGAAGTACAGGGTGTGGCACAGCCAGTTTTCGTCGTCACGGTCTTCGAAGTCTTCACGGGCGTGAGCACCGCGCGACTCTTTGCGGACTTCAGCGGCGATGGCAGTAGCTTCAGCCACTTCCAGCAGGTTTTGCAGTTCCAGCGCTTCGATACGAGCAGTGTTGAACGCCTGCGACTTATCGTTGATTTTCACGTTGGCGATGCGGGTACGCAGGTCAGCAAGCTGAGCGATACCTTTCTGCATGTATTCGCCAGTACGGAATACACCGAAGTAGTTCTGCATGCAGTTCTGCAGCTCGCGACGCAGGGTAGCCACGTCTTCGCCATCAGTACGGCTGTTCAGCGCGTTCAGACGCGACAGGGCAGCTTCGATGTCGGCTTCGGTAGCGTCGTCGTATTCGATGCCGTCGGTCAGGGCTTTTTCCAGGTGCAGGCCGGCAGCGCGGCCGAATACCACCAGGTCGAGCAGCGAGTTGCCGCCCAGACGGTTGGCACCGTGAACCGACACGCAAGCCACTTCGCCCACAGCGAACAGACCAGGAATGATCTTGTCGACGCCTTCAGCGTCCTGGGTGATCGCCTGACCATGAATGTTGGTGGCAACGCCGCCCATCATATAGTGGCAAGTCGGAACAACCGGAACCGGCGCAACAACCGGGTCAACGTGTGCGAAAGTCTTGGACAGTTCGCAGATGCCTGGCAGACGGCTGTGCAGTACTTCCTCGCCCAGGTGGTCGAGTTTGAGCAGTACGTGGTCGCCATTCGGGCCGCAACCGTTGCCGGCGATGATTTCTTTAACCATCGAGCGAGCAACCACGTCACGACCGGCAAGGTCTTTGGCGTTCGGAGCATAACGCTCCATGAAACGCTCGCCGTGTTTGTTGATCAGGTAACCACCTTCACCACGGCAACCTTCGGTCACCAGTACACCGGCGCCGGCGATGCCGGTCGGGTGGAACTGCCACATTTCGATGTCTTGTACCGGCACGCCAGCACGCAGAGCCATGCCGACGCCGTCACCGGTGTTGATCAGGGCGTTGGTGGTGGACGCGTAGATACGACCTGCACCGCCGGTAGCCAATACGGTGGCCTTGGCGCGGATGTAGGTGGTTTCGCCGGTTTCGATGCAGATCGCGATCACACCGACGAAGTCGCCTTCCTGGTTTTTCACCAGGTCGACAGCGTAGTACTCGTTCAGGAACGTGGTACCGGCTTTCAGGTTGCCCTGATAAAGGGTGTGCAGCAGCGCGTGACCGGTACGGTCGGAAGCGGCGCACGTACGGGCAGCCTGCCCGCCTTTGCCGTAGTCCTTGGACTGACCACCGAACGGACGCTGGTAGATTCGGCCCTGTTCGGTACGCGAGAACGGCATGCCCATGTGGTCCAGCTCATAAACAGCAGCCGGGCCTTCCTGACACATGTATTCGATAGCGTCCTGGTCACCGATGTAGTCGGAACCCTTGACGGTATCGTACATGTGCCAGCGCCAGTCATCGTTCGGGTCAGCGGACGCGATTGCGCACGTGATGCCGCCCTGAGCGGATACGGTGTGCGAACGGGTCGGGAAAACCTTGGTGATCACGGCAGTCTTGTGACCGCCCTGTGCCAGTTGCAGCGCAGCGCGCATGCCGGCACCGCCACCACCAATAATGATGGCGTCGAAAGAAATCGTTGGAATGTTAGCCATGACTCAGATACCCCAGAGAATCTGCACACCCCAGACGAAGTAAGCGAACATCGCAACGCCGCATACTGCCTGGAAAAGGAAACGTATCGCCGTTGCGGACTTGCCGAACGCCATTGGCGTCAGGTAGTCAGTCGCGATGGTCCACATGCCGACCCAGGCGTGAGCGCCGAGAGCAACAAGGGCCAGGAGGCTGAAAATACGCATCCCGTTGTGGGCGAACAGTTCATGCCACTGGGCATACTCGAGGCCAGGGTGGGCCACGACGTATCCGATCAGAAAGATGAAGTAAGCCGCGAGAACGACCGCAGACACACGTTGCGCCATCCAGTCATAGAGGCCCGAACGCGACAGGTTCGTGACGTTAGTTACCATATCCAAACTCCTGCCAGAACGATTACCACCACGGAAACGGCGATAACGATTTTCGAGCCCAGTTTGCCGCCTTCCAGCGTCTCACCGATGCCCATGTCCATGATCAAATGGCGCACACCGGCTACCAGGTGATACAGCAGAGCGGACAGGATGCCCCAAATCACTAGCTTGGCTAGCGGACTGGTCAGACACGCTTTCACCTGACCGAAGCCTTCCTCGGAGCTCAGCGACTTGTCCAATGCGTAAAGCATGATGGCCAGGCTGACAAAGAGGATGACACCGGAGATACGGTGAAGAATGGACGTGTAAGCAGTGACTGGGAGTTTGATGGTCCTTAGGTCTAGGTTTACAGGTCGTTGGCTTTTCACGGCTTTTTTTTCACACTGAAGAGCCCCTAACAATCAGGGCAAAGTTGTTGGGGAGTGCACTGGTCAGGTAACCACCACCCAGGGATGCGACCCCCAATGAAAGCAAGCCCAAAAGCCCTTGGCGGTCGGTGGCCGAGTATAGACAGTTAGGCTACTAATGACAACGCAATCACCTACCCCAAATAGCTGATTGCACAAGTCGTATAAAAGGCGTAAATGGCAGTCAATTTCGAGGAAAAAGTGCGCTTAAAGCCTTCTGGAGCAAGACTTTAGGCAAATTGACATTCGAATTTATCTCACTATAGTGGTGCGGGCCCTGCGTGGGGGGTCTGTCTGATGGTTCAAGCATAAATAGGAGGCCACATGGCTGACAAAAAAGCGCAGTTGATCATCGAGGGCGCAGCCCCCGTCGAGCTGCCCATTTTAACCGGCACCGTTGGTCCCGATGTAATCGATGTTCGGGGCCTGACGGCCACGGGCCGCTTCACTTTCGACCCGGGTTTCATGTCGACCGCCTCGTGCGAATCGAAGATCACCTATATCGACGGCGACAACGGCATTCTGTTGCACCGCGGCTACCCGATCGAACAACTGGCTGAAAAATCGGACTACCTGGAAACCTGCTATCTGTTGCTCAACGGCGAACTGCCGACCGCAGAGCAGAAGGCCCAGTTCGTCAGCACCGTGAAAAACCACACCATGGTTCACGAGCAGTTGAAAACCTTCTTCAACGGTTTCCGTCGCGACGCCCACCCGATGGCCGTCATGTGCGGTGTAGTCGGCGCCCTCTCGGCCTTCTACCACGACTCCCTCGACATCAATAACCCGCAGCATCGCGAAATTTCCGCGATCCGTCTGGTTGCCAAGATGCCGACCCTGGCAGCGATGGTTTACAAGTACTCCATGGGCCAACCCATGATGTACCCGCGCAACGACCTGACGTACGCGGAAAACTTCCTGCACATGATGTTCAACACCCCGTGCGAGATCAAACCGATCAGCCCGGTACTCGCCAAGGCCATGGACCGGATCTTCATCCTCCACGCCGACCACGAGCAGAACGCGTCGACTTCCACCGTACGTCTGGCCGGTTCTTCGGGTGCCAACCCGTTCGCCTGTATCGCCGCCGGTATCGCCGCACTGTGGGGCCCTGCCCACGGCGGTGCGAACGAAGCCGTGCTGACCATGCTTGACGAGATTGGCGATGTGTCGAACATCGACAAGTTCATCGCCAAGGCCAAGGACAAGAACGATCCGTTCAAACTGATGGGCTTCGGTCACCGCGTTTACAAGAACCGCGACCCTCGCGCGACTGTAATGAAGCAGACCTGCGACGAAGTACTGAAGGAACTGGGCATCAACAACGACCCGCAACTCGAACTGGCCATGCGCCTGGAAGAGATTGCGTTGACTGACCCGTACTTCATCGAACGCTCGCTGTACCCGAACGTCGATTTCTACTCGGGGATTATCCTCAAGGCGATCGGCATTCCAACCAGCATGTTCACCGTGATTTTCGCGCTGGCACGTACTGTTGGCTGGATTTCGCACTGGAAAGAGATGCTCTCCAGCCCGTACAAGATTGGCCGTCCGCGCCAGCTGTACACCGGCTACGAGTCGCGTGACATTACCAAGCTGGAAGACCGCAAATAAGACCTGTCTTGCGATAACGTCTTGAAGTTGTACCGGGAACGGCCTCTATTTATATAGGGGCCGTTTTTGTTTGCCTGGGGTTTGGGATTTTGGGTTTTGGGTTTTGGGTTTTGGGATTGGGGGCATATCCGTTGCTGCGGGTGTTGCCGCTGGCGGTTTCGCTCTTACAGCGACTCACTTTTCCAGACGCCGAAAAGTAAGCAAAAGGCTTTGCCCCTGGCGTACGGCACTTCGCTGAGGCTCAGTGTTCCCTCGCTACGGCGTCCATCAGGGGGCATCGCCTACGGTTTGCTTCGCTGCACCTCCTCTCGATGAATGCGGCTGCGCCGCACGGCGCTGCGCGCCTACCCCCTGATGAACACCTACGCTCGGCCTGCTGAAAGGGGCAAAAGATCAAAAGCCAAAGCTAAAGCCAAAGCCAAAGCCAAAGCCAAAGCCAAAGCAAGATCACAAGCCCCTCACCCTAGCCCTCTCCCGGAGGGAGAGGGGACTGATAGCGGTGTTTGGGGGAGGTACGCCGACGTGAAATACCGAGTCGAACTCAGATTCTGAAACAGATCACAAGCCCCTCACCCTAGCCCTCTCCCGGAGGGAGAGGGGACTGACCGCGTGGACTGGAAGAGGTACGCCGACGTGCGATAGTGCGTTGAACTCAGATTTTGAAAAGTCCACAAATCGGCTCCCTCTCCCTCGGGAGAGGGCTGGGGTGAGGGGCAAAGCCACCACAAAACCAAAGCCGAACACGCTGTTGCTCTTCACCACTCAACAGGATGAGCGTTAGCTCGGCTGCAGCTTTTGATCTTGATCTGTAAGGCGACGTCGGAAGGCTGAGTGGAGGGATTGATCCGGGCGTGGGAGCGCAGCGACCGTTTGGCGCAGCCAAACACAGCGAGAGGAGGTGCAGCGAAGCAAACCGTAGGCGCTGCGCCCGGATCGATCCCGCAGCGAAGGAACCCCGAGCCCCAGCGAGCGGGCCGCACGTAGGAGCAAGCGTTTTTTTGCTTACTTTTTTTTGGCGCTTGTAAAAAAAGTGAGTCGCCGTAAGGGCGAAACCCTAAGAAGCCGTTACCGCAGCAACGGATATGTACACAGCTCTAGCCGATAACCGCCCACAAAAAATGCCCCGATCTCTCAACCGGGGCATTCAGCACGACATTAAAAAACCATCAAACCATCAATGCGAAACCGCCCCACTCGCCCCCAACCCCGTCTGCGAACGCACAAATTGCGGGAAGAACAACGCCCGCTCCTTGTCCGCAGCCGCCGACTTGTCGGTAATCGAGAAGAACCAGATCCCGACAAAGGCAATGATCATCGAGAACAACGCCGGATACTCGTAAGGGAAGATCGCCTTCTCATGATGCAGAATCTGCACCCAGATGGTCGGCCCAAGGATCATCAAACCAACGGCACTGACCAGCCCCAACCAGCCGCCAATCATTGCGCCGCGAGTGGTCAACTTCTTCCAGTACATCGAAAGCAACAGCACCGGGAAGTTACAGCTCGCCGCGATCGAGAACGCCAGACCAACCATGAACGCAATGTTCTGGCTTTCGAACAGGATGCCCAGGCCAATCGCCAGCACCGCCAAGGCAATGGTGGTGATCTTCGAGACACGAATCTCGTCCTTCTCGTTCGCCTTGCCCTTTTTGATCACACTGGCATACAGGTCGTGAGAAACCGCCGAAGCACCCGCCAGCGTCAGACCGGCAACAACCGCCAGAATGGTCGCGAACGCCACCGCCGAGATAAAGCCGAGGAAGATACTGCCTCCTACTGCGTTGGCCAGGTGCACCGCCGCCATGTTGTTGCCGCCCAACAGCGCGCCAGCAGCATCTTTGAAGGCCGGGTTAGTGCTGACCAGCAGGATCGCGCCGAAGCCGATGATGAAGGTCAGGATGTAGAAGTAACCGATGAAGCCAGTTGCGTAGAGCACGCTTTTGCGAGCTTCTTTTGCGTCACTCACGGTGAAGAAGCGCATCAGAATGTGTGGCAGGCCAGCCGTGCCGAACATCAGCGCCAGACCCAGCGAGAAGGCCGAAATCGGATCCTTGACCAGACCGCCCGGGCTCATGATCGCTTCGCCCTTGGCGTGAACCTTGATCGCTTCGGAGAACAGTGTGTTGAAGTCAAAGCCTACGTGCTTCATGACCATCAGCGCCATGAACGAGGCACCGGACAGCAACAGCACAGCCTTGATGATCTGCACCCAAGTGGTCGCCAGCATGCCGCCGAACAGCACGTACATGCACATCAGCACACCGACCAGAATCACCGCGACGTGGTAGTCCAGACCGAACAACAGCTGGATCAGCTTGCCGGCACCGACCATTTGCGCAATCAGGTAGAACGCCACCACCACCAGCGAACCGCAGGCAGACAGGGTGCGGATCTGGGTTTGCCCGAGGCGGTAGGACGCCACGTCGGCAAAGGTGTATTTACCCAGGTTACGCAGACGCTCGGCGATCAGGAACAGGATGATCGGCCAACCCACCAGGAAGCCGATCGAGTAGATCAGGCCATCGTAGCCGGAGGTGAACACCAGCGCGGAAATCCCCAGGAAGGACGCCGCCGACATGTAGTCACCGGCAATCGCCAGACCGTTCTGGAAACCGGTGATCTTGCCGCCCGCCGCATAGTAGTCGGCCGCCGAGTTGTTTTTCTTCGAGGCCCAGTAGGTGATGTACAGCGTCGCACCGACGAACGCCACGAACATCAGGATCGCCGGAATATTCAGCGGCTGTTTGGCCACCTCCCCCGTCAACGCGTCAGCCGCCCAGACACCCGGCGCGAAAGCCGCAACACTCAATAAAGCCAGTAGACGCCGGATCATTGCTGAGCCTCCTTGAGAATCGCATTGTTCAGGTCGTCAAACTCGCCATTGGCGCGGCGCACGTAGATAGCGGTGAGGATGAATGCCGAAAGAATCAGTCCGACACCGATCGGAATACCCCAGGTAATCGAGGACTCAGGACTGAGTTTCGCGCCCAGAATATGTGGCCCGTAAGCGATCAAAAGGATGAAGCCAGAGTAAAGCCCGAGCATGATCGCCGAGAGTATCCAGGCGAACTTTTCCCTTTTCTGAACCAGCTCCTTGAATCGGGGACTGTTTTGAATCGAGAGGTAAATGCTGTCGTTCATTGTTTTTATCCTCGCAGCACAGATTATTGTTGGAACATAGCTAATGTATGCGGCTGCGGGAGCGGTAACAGACGACCTTAGTAGTAGAACGCCATGACACTTTTGCCAATTTCCGGTTCACACAAAACAACTGTAGGAGTGAGCCTGCTCGCGATGGCGTCGTAGCAGTCGACATTTTCATCAACTGACAGGACGCTATCGCGAGCAGGCTCACTCCTACAGGGGTACGGCGGTGAGGCGGTTATTTAGTCCAGTCAGCCACGCGATCCGGGTGCTTGGCGACCCAATCCTTGGCCGCTGCGTCAGGCTTGGCACCGTCCTGAATCGCCAGCATGACTTCGCCGATTTCGTCTTTCGACGCCCACTGGAAGTTCTTCAGGAACTTGGCCACTTCCGGCGCTTTGGTTGCCAGTTCTTTGCTGCCGATGCTGTTCACGGTTTCAGCTGCGCCGTATACGCCTTTCGGGTCGTCGAGGAAGCGCAGTTTCCACTTGGCGAACATCCAGTGCGGCACCCAACCGGTCACGGCGATGGATTCGTTTTTCTTCTCGGCACGGGTCAGCTCGGCGATCATGCCGGCGCCGGAACTGGCTTTGAGGCTGTATTTGTCGAGGCCGTAATCCTTGATCGCCTGATCGGTCTTGAGCATGACGCCTGAACCGGCGTCGATACCGACGATGCGATTCTTGAAGGTGTCATCGGTTTTCAGGTCTTCGATCGACTTGGCTTTTACATACTCCGGTACGATCAGGCCGATTTTTGCATCCTTGAAGTTCGGGCCGTAATCGACGACCAGATCCTTGTTCTTCGTCCAGTATTCGCCGTGGGTCACTGGCAGCCAGGCCGAGAGCATGGCGTCGAGTTTGCCGGTGGCCACGCCCTGCCACATGATCCCGGTGGCAACGGCTTGCAGTTTCACGTCGTAGCCGAGTTTCTGCTTGATCACTTCGGCCGCCACGTGAGTGGTCGCGACGCTGTCGGACCAGCCGTCAACGTAACCGATGTTCAGGGTCTGTTTTTCTGCACTGGCGAACGTGGAACTCATCGCAAGCACCAGAGCAGCACTTGCGCCTAAAAGTCGTCGCATCTTCATCGTTACTTCCCCGAAATGCTGCGCCCGACGGATGACGGGCGGCGTCAACGTATTGTTATGGTGCACGGCGCCCCCATCACGCCTGACCGCAAACTCGCTCGAACATCAGCGGAGCACTGATGGTTTCGATCATCAACCTGACGCCCGCAGCGACCTGCTCTGTCAGCGACCTCAAGGCAACGAGAAACGACATCAGAAGGCCATTAATCGCGACTATATAAATGACGCCAAATAATCCGCCCGAACTTTGCATGTCAAAATCATGCGGGCCACCAACCCCTCTATAAATGCAGGTAACATGCGTCGCTTTGCAGCCACTCGGCCTGACCATGTCCGCGACTTCCCGTTTTCCCTTTCTGCCTTATCTCTTCACCTGCCTGCTGGGGCTGTTTGCACTGGGTGGCTTCTGGTACGGCCTCGGCCAACCGGTGATCCTGCCGGACGCAGCGACCCCAACGCATAAATTGCAGTGCGCCTCCTACACCCCGTTCGATAAAGATCAGTCGCCGTTCGACGTGCCGTTCAAACTGCGCCCGGAGCGCATGGACGCCGATCTCGCATTGCTGGCGACACGCTTTGAGTGCATTCGCACTTATTCGATGACGGGCCTGGAAGCGCTGCCGGATCTGGCGCGCAAACATGGCTTGAAATTGATGATCGGCGCGTGGGTCAACAGCAATCCGGTGGACACCGAGAAAGAAGTCGACCTGCTGATCAAATCGGCCAACGCCAACCCGGACGTGGTCAGCGCGGTAATCGTCGGCAACGAAGCGCTGCTGCGCAAAGAAGTCACCGGCGCGCAACTGGCGAAGCTGATCAACAAGGTCAAGAGCCAGGTCAAGCAACCGGTCACCTATGCCGATGTCTGGGAATTCTGGCTCAAGCATCCGGAAATCGCGCCGGCGGTGGACTTCCTGACCATTCACCTGCTGCCGTACTGGGAAGATGATCCGTCGAACATCGACGTCGCCCTGCAGCATGTCGCGGATGTGCGCCAAGTATTCGGTAATAAGTTCGCACCGAAAGACGTAATGATCGGCGAAACCGGCTGGCCGAGCGAAGGCCGTCAGCGCGAGACCGCCCTGCCGAGTCGGGTCAATGAAGCCAAATTCATTCGTGGTTTTGTCGCGATGGCCGAGAAGGAAGGCTGGCATTACAACCTGATCGAAGCCTTCGACCAGCCGTGGAAGCGCGGCAGTGAAGGCGCGGTCGGTGGATATTGGGGTTTGTTTGACGCCGATCGTCAGGACAAAGGCGTACTCGCGGGACCGGTGACGAATGTGCCGTTCTGGAAAGAGTGGCTGGCGGTCGGTGGGCTGATTTTCCTTGGCACGCTGATCCTTGGCGGTCGCGTTCGCACCACGCGTTCGGCGCTGGTATTGCCGCTGCTGGGCGCCCTCGCCGCCTGCTCCATCGGCGCCTGGGGCGATCTGGCGCGGGTGACTACGCGGTTTGCCAGTGAGTGGCTGTGGGTCGGCTTGCTGACGACGTTGAATCTGTTGGTGTTGGCACACGCTGCGCTGACGCTGAGCGCGCGTGCCGGCTGGCGTGAGCGGGCGTTCAATCTACTGGAGCGCCGTGCCGGCTGGCTGGTTGCGGCGGCAGGTTTTGCTGCGGCGGTGATGATGCTGGAGATGGTGTTTGATCCGCGTTATCGCAGCTTTGCAAGCATGGCGTTTGTGCTGCCGGCGCTGGTTTATCTGTGCCGTCCGGTCAGTGTGCCGCGTCGCGAGATTGCCCTGCTGACGTTTATTGTCGGGGCGGGGATTGCGCCGCAGTTGTATCAGGAAGGGTTGCAGAATCAGCAGGCGTGGGGCTGGGCGTTGGTGAGTGGCTTGATGGTGGGTGCGTTGTGGCGCTGCCTGCGGGTTCACAAGATTTAATATTCATCGACTGAAATGCCCAATCGCGAGCAGGCTCACTCCTACAGTTTGGAATGCGTTCCCCTTGTAGGAGTGAGCCTGCTCGCGATAGCTGACGATCAGACGCTGCGGGACTTACGGACCAGACGCAACCCGGCAATCACCAACGCAAACACCGCCAACGTGGTGTTGTACAACGCCAGTGCCGGCACCCCAAACACCAGCGCCATCACCGCCAGCCACCACCCTGCCCGCCCGGGCACGACAAAACCGATCAGCGCCGCGCCCAGCGCGGTCCAGCCCAGTACCTTGAAGTGAATCATCAAGCCCAGGCTGGAACGCACCTGGCATTCCCAGCGACTGGCCTCATCCACACAGATGCCCACCCATTTTCCGTCCTCCATAAAGCCATAACGCGCGCCATAACTGGCAGCCAGCCACAACGGCAACAGAACGAGCAGCAGAATCACGGGCAAACGGCGGGACATGAAACACTCCAATCTTCGGAAATCGGCGGCCAGCTTAATCTGCCGCCAGCCGTGTGCAAGAACTAACAACTGTTAACTGTTCATTCAGGCAGTGCAAAGTGTATCGTCCAGCTACTATTACTCCGAATTCTGCCTGTTTGGTGCCGCAGCATGGCACTTTGGCGCAAACCCGGTGGTCATAGCCTGCGAACTTCATTCGGCACCTTCCTCTAAGGGATCTAGTCATGCTCCGTTCCTTGCGCTTCGCCGCGCTGTTCAGCGGCCTTATTCTGAGTGCGTCCGCACTGGCGGTGGATATCGACGCCGCCAGTTATGGCTACCCCCTGACCAACCCGTTCGAGGCGACCATCGCCACGACGCCACCGGACTTGCGCCCGGAATTGCCGCTGGACGACGACATCAATCAGTCGGACCGAAGCCTGACGTTGCGTCCGGAACGAGAGTTCATCCTGCCGGACAACTTCTGGGCGGTGAAAAAGCTCACCTACCGCATCGCCACCCAGGACAAACCAGCACCGCTGATCTTCCTGATCGCCGGCACCGGCGCGCGCTATGACAGCACGCTCAACGAATACCTGAAAAAGCTCTACTACAAGGCCGGCTACCACGTCGTGCAATTGTCGTCGCCAACCAGTTTCGACTTCATCAGCGCCGCCTCGCGTTTCGCCACCCCGGGCGTAACCAAGGAAGACGCCGAAGACATGTACCGGGTGATGCAGGCCGTGCGCGCGCAGAATCCCAAGCTGCCAGTCACCGAGTATTACCTGACCGGTTACAGCCTCGGTGCTCTGGATGCCGCGTTCGTTGCGCATCTGGACGAGACGCGCCGCAGCTTCAACTTCAAGAAAGTGCTGCTGCTCAATCCGCCGGTCAACCTTTACACCTCGGTGACCAACCTCGACAAACTGGTGCAAACCGAAGTTAAAGGCATCAACACCAGCACCACGTTCTATGAACTGGTGTTGTCCAAGCTGACCCGCTACTTCCAGCAGAAAGGCTACATCGACCTCAACGATGCGCTGCTCTACGACTTCCAGCAGTCCAAGCAGCACCTGACCAACGAACAGATGGCGATGCTGATCGGCACCTCGTTCCGCTTCTCGGCCGCCGACATTGCGTTCACCTCGGACCTGATCAACCGTCGCGGCCTGATTACCCCGCCGAAATTCCCGATCACCGAAGGCACCAGCCTCACGCCGTTCCTCAAGCGTGCGCTGCAGTGCGACTTCGACTGCTACCTGACCGATCAGGTGATTCCGATGTGGCGCGCGCGCACCGATGGCGGCAGCCTGCTGCAACTGATCGATCAGGTCAGCCTGTATGCGCTCAAGGATTACCTGCACGACAGCCCGAAAATCGCCGTGATGCACAACGCCGATGACGTGATCCTCGGCCCGGGCGACCTCGGGTTCCTGCGCAAGACCTTCGGTGATCGCCTGACCGTTTACCCACTGGGCGGCCATTGCGGCAACATTAACTACCGCGTCAACAGCGACGCCATGCTGGAGTTCTTCCGTGGCTAAATATCTCCTGCTGATGGCAGCGCTCCTCTGCGCAGGCGTGGCCCAGGCCGACAACAGTAAAGCCAACGCGCCAGTGGTCGTCGACAGCGACGGCTTCAAGGAACCGCTGTCCAAACTCAAATTCAACCCGGGGCTGGATCAGCGCGAATTCGAGCGCTCAACGCTCAACGCGCTAAACGTCTACGACCCGCTGGAATCGTGGAACCGCCGGGTTTACCACTTCAACTATCGTTTCGACCAATGGGTGTTCCTGCCGGTGGTCGATGGCTACCGTTACATCACGCCAAGCTTCGTGCGTACCGGGGTGAGCAACTTCTTCAACAACCTCGGTGACGTGCCGAACCTGGTCAACAGCCTGTTGCAGTTCAAAGGCCAGCGCTCGATGGAAACCACCGCGCGCCTGCTGCTCAACACCACCATCGGCATCGCCGGCCTGTGGGATCCGGCCACCGCCATGGGCCTGCCGCGTCAGAGCGAAGACTTCGGCCAGACGTTGGGCTTCTACGGTGTACCGGGTGGCGCCTACTTCGTACTGCCGATCTTCGGCCCGTCGAACATCCGTGACACCGCAGGCCTGGCCGTCGATTACACGGCCGAATCGGCGATCAACTTCCTCAACGTCTCGGAAGTCAGCTCCAACCACCCGGAAATCTGGGCCCTGCGCGCGGTCGACAAGCGTTATCAGACCAGCTTCCGTTATGGCCAGATGAACTCGCCGTTCGAGTACGAGAAAGTGCGTTACGTGTACACCGAAGCGCGTAAGTTGCAGATCGCCGAGTAGTTTTCGGCAGGTACAAAAAAGGGCCATTCGATGCGAGTCGAATGGCTCTTTTTCATGGGATTGCACAGATCAAATGTAGGAGTGAGCCTGCTCGCGATAGCGGTGTACCAGTCACTACCTGTATGGCTGACAAACCGCTATCGCGAGCAGGCTCACTCCTACAGGGAGTTTGCGTTCAGCCTTTGATCGCGCGCCAGATCTTGCCGACAACGGAAACCACCGCCAACACCACTGCCCCGGCGATAATCCCCGCCACACCATTGAGCAACATCGGCACCGCAAACCCGACACTGCCGGCCGCTGCGCCTACGCCTTCAATCCAGTCATGCACCACCGGCACGCCGTGAGTGAGGATGCCGCCGCCGACCAGGAACATCGCCGCCGTACCAACCACCGACAAGGTCTTCATCATGTACGGTGCTGCGCTGAGAATGGCGCTGCCGACTTTCTTGGCGAACTGCCCAGGCTTCTGGGTCAGCCACAAACCGAGATCGTCGAGTTTGACGATACCCGCCACCAGGCCATACACGCCCACTGTCATCACAATCGCAATGCCGGACATGACAATCACTTGCTGAGTCAGCGAGGCAGTTGCCACGGTGCCGAGCGTAATCGCGATGATTTCCGCCGAGAGGATGAAGTCGGTGCGAATCGCGCCTTTGATCTTGTCCTTCTCGTACGCCACCAGATCGGTCGCCGGATCGGCTACCGCCTCAGTCAGTTGCGCATGTTCGGCTTCATCTTCAGCCGCACTGTGCAGAAACTTGTGCGCGAGCTTCTCGAAGCCCTCGAAACACAAGTACGCACCACCGACCATCAACAACGGCGTCACCAGCCACGGCACGAATGCACTGATCGCCAGCGCCGATGGCACCAGAATCAGCTTGTTGACAAACGAGCCCTTGGCCACGGCCCAGACTACGGGAATTTCCCGCTCGGCACGCACGCCGGAGACCTGCTGGGCGTTGAGCGCCAGATCGTCGCCGAGTACGCCGGCGGTCTTCTTGGCGGCCATTTTGCTCATCAACGCCACGTCATCCAGCACGGTGGCAATATCGTCGACCAGCACCAGCAAACTGCTTCCTGCCATGAATCCTGTTTCCTTTTATGTATGAATGTTGCGAAGCATAACGCGACCTTAGACCACGCGGGGCATTCTTGAGCGCCGCGCGAGGCCGGTGCTACCATGCGCAACCGCCAGAACAGGCAAGGAACCACCGGGTTTATGAGCACAATCCGCGAGCGCAACAAAGAACTGATCCTGCGTGCCGCCAGTGAGGAGTTTGCCGACAAGGGCTTCGCTGCGACCAAAACCAGCGACATCGCCGCCAAGGCGGGATTGCCCAAGCCCAACGTCTACTACTACTTCAAGTCCAAGGAAAACCTCTACCGCGAGGTATTGGAAAGCATCATCGTGCCGATTTTGCAGGCCTCGACCCCGTTCAATCCGGACGGCGTACCGAGCGAAGTGCTGAGTGGTTACATCCGCTCGAAGATCCGCATCTCCCGCGATCTGCCGTTCGCTTCGAAAGTGTTCGCCAGCGAAATCATGCACGGCGCCCCGCACCTGAGCGCCGACCTGGTCGAGCAGCTCAACGGCCAGGCCAAGCACAACATCGACTGCATCCAGAGCTGGATCGACCGCGGGCAAATCGCCCCGATCGACCCGAATCACCTGATGTTCAGCATCTGGGCCGCGACCCAGACCTACGCCGACTTCGACTGGCAGATTTCTGCCATCACGGGGAAGGACAAGCTGGACGAAGCGGATTATGAAGCGGCGGCGCAGACGATTATCCGGTTGGTGTTGAAGGGGTGTGAACCGGACTGAAACACCGTAGAGACGCCATCGCGAGCAGGCTCACTCCTACATTTGGAATGCGTTCCCCTGTAGGAGTGAGCCTGCTCGCGATTGAGGCAACTCGGTTTCAGCTCAAACCCAAATAGCATCCCACAGCGGATAGTCGCCAAGCTTCTCCACCAGCCCGGCCCGCAACGGGTTGGCCACGACATAACGCGCCATTTTCACCAAATCGTCTTCCCGCCTCAGCGCGCGATCATGAAACCCTCTCTGCCAGAGAATGCTGGTTCCACCGGTAGCTTGCCTGACAGCCTTGGTACTCAACGATTTGGTTTTTTGCATTACCTCACTCAATGAACCTCGTTGCAATTCAATCAACCAATGGAAATGATCTGGCATCACTACCCAGGCTAATGAGCTCACCAGCCCTGAATCTTGCGCGTGGCGGAATTGATCAGCGACAAGTTTGCCCAAAGCAAAATTCGTGAAGATCGGCTTTCGTTGATAAGTGGTGCTGGTTAACAGGTAGATTCGACTGACTTCGGTATAGCGCCCGACTCGCAATTTATGTGCAGCAGGTAGATCCGGCATTCCTTTGCCCTCTGTGATCAGGTCATGACAAGGCTAGTACCGGGAAAGACAAATGGAGCGGTCAACTGTTGGCAGGATGTGTCTGGTAGATAGCTATCGCGAGCAGGCTCACTCCTACAGGGGATTTGCGGCGTTCAGACATTTTGTGTCTGAACACAACTCCCTGTAGGAGTGAGCCTGCTCGCGATAGCGGTTATTCAATCAACGCAGATTCAAGCAGCCACCCCCGCATCCGCCTTCAACTCCAACGCCTCCACCGCCCTGATCGCCACCTGCTCATCAATATCCGACAGATCACCGCTAATCCCGATCGCGCCCAGCACGTTCCCCGCCTGATCCCGAATCAACACACCACCCGGTGCCGGCACGACGCTGCCCTGGCCCATGCTGTTGAGTGCGGCAATAAACGCCGGACGTTGTTGTGCGTCCAGTGCCAGCAGGCGTGAGCCCTTGCCTAGGGCGATCGCGCCCCAGGCTTTGCCGATGGCGATGTTCGGGCGCAGCAGGCTGGCGCCATCTTCACGTTGCAGGGTGATCAGGTGGCCGCCGGTATCGAGTACCGCGATGGTCAGCGGCGCGGCGTTGATGCCGCGCCCTGCATTGATGGCTTCGTTGACCAGCTTGACTGCGACTTTCAAGGTTAAAGCGCTCATGGTGCCGTCCTCATTTTGTTATAGGGAAAGTCGTGGGCCTGCGCTTTTCTGCCGCAGGCCGATGCAACAAATAGAACACAATGAGTTATTTTTTTGTATACAATAATTATCGAAAAGCGCCACATGCGACGAAAAGCCACAGTCAGAAAGGCTTCCGACGAATGAAACAGGCGCTTGAGAAAATGGATTGACCTGCGCCGTCCGCCGTGAATACACTCTGCGCAAAGCCACTTGTATACAATTACAAAACGTAAAGAGGCACAAAACCATGAGCAAAATGAGAGCAATCGAAGCCGCCGTTCTGGTGATGCGCCGTGAAGGGGTTGATACCGCTTTTGGCATCCCGGGCGCAGCCATCAACCCGCTGTACTCCGCCTTGCAGAAGGTCGGTGGCATCGATCACGTCCTTGCTCGCCACGTTGAAGGCGCCTCGCACATGGCCGAGGGCTACACCCGCACCAAGGCCGGCAACATAGGCGTGTGCATCGGCACTTCCGGCCCTGCCGGTACCGACATGGTCACCGGGCTCTACAGCGCCTCGGCCGACTCGATTCCAATCCTCTGCATTACCGGCCAGGCACCCCGCGCCCGTATGCACAAGGAAGACTTCCAGGCTGTCGACATCACCAGCATCGTCAAGCCAGTCACTAAGTGGGCGACCACTGTTCTGGAGCCGGGCCAAGTGCCTTACGCGTTTCAGAAAGCATTCTTTGAAATGCGCTCCGGCCGTCCAGGCCCAGTGCTGATCGACCTGCCGTTCGACGTGCAGATGGCCGAGATCGAATTCGACATCGACGCCTACCAGCCGCTGCCATTGGCCAAACCGACCGCGACCCGCGTACAGGTCGAGAAGGCGCTGGCGCTGCTGGATCAGGCCGAGCGTCCATTGCTGGTGGCCGGCGGCGGCATCATCAACGCCGACGCCAGCGATCTGCTGGTTGAATTCGCTGAGCTGACCGGCATTCCGGTGATCCCGACCCTGATGGGCTGGGGCACTATCCCGGACGATCACCCGCTGATGGTCGGCATGGTTGGCCTGCAGACTTCGCACCGTTACGGCAACGCGACGATGCTGAAATCCGACGTGGTGTTGGGCATCGGTAACCGTTGGGCCAACCGTCACACCGGTTCGGTTGACGTTTACACCGAAGGTCGCAAGTTCATTCACGTCGACATCGAAGGCACGCAGATCGGCCGCGTGTTCACGCCGGATCTGGGCATCGTTTCCGACGCCGCTGCTGCACTGACCGTGTTCATCGAAGTAGCGCGTGAATGGCAAGCCGCCGGCAAGCTGAAAAACCGCAGTGCCTGGCTGCAAGACTGCCAGCAGCGCAAAGCCAGCCTGCACCGCAAGACTCACTTCGACAACGTGCCGGTGAAACCACAGCGCGTTTACGAAGAAATGAACCAGGTGTTCGGCAAGGACACCTGCTACGTCAGCACCATTGGTCTGTCGCAGATTGCCGGCGCGCAGTTCCTGCACGTCTACAAGCCGCGTCACTGGATTAACTGTGGCCAGGCCGGCCCGTTGGGCTGGACCATTCCGGCAGCGCTGGGCGTGGTGAAGGCCGATCCGAACCGCAAAGTCGTGGCCCTGTCGGGGGACTATGACTTCCAGTTCATGATCGAAGAACTGGCGGTCGGCGCTCAGTTCAAACTGCCGTACATCCACGTCGTGGTGAACAACTCGTACCTGGGTCTGATCCGTCAGGCGCAGCGCGGGTTCGAAATGGACTACTGCGTGCAGCTGTCCTTCGATAACCTGAACGCGCCGGAACTCAACGGTTACGGTGTTGACCACGTCGCAGTGGCTGAAGGCCTCGGCTGTAAGGCACTGCGTGTGTTCGAGCCATCGGAAATCGCCCCTGCCCTGCGCAAGGCCGAACAGATGATCGAAGAGTTCAAGGTGCCGGTGATCGTCGAGATCATTCTGGAGCGTGTGACCAACATCTCCATGGGTACCGAGATCAACGCCGTCAACGAATTCGAAGACCTGGCGCTGGTCGGCAACGATGCGCCAACGGCGATTTCGCTGCTTGATTGATCGTAATTAGCTCCCTCTCCCTCCGGGAGAGGGCTGGGGTGAGGGAAAGGTTTTGCGGTGATCGCAAAATTCGGATCAGACTCAGGATCCCCCTCACCCTAACCCTCTCCCCCAGGAGAGGGGACTGATCGCGAACAATCTGACCAACCGTGTCACATCCGCTTTTAGGAGACCACCATGCCGCGTTTCGCAGCCAACCTGTCCATGCTGTTCACCGAACAGGATTTCCTTGCCCGTTTCGACGCCGCCGCCAAGGCCGGTTTCAGCGGTGTCGAGTACCTGTTCCCGTACGATTTCAGCTCTGCCGAAATCAAGGCCAAGCTCGACGCCAACGGTCTGACCCAAGTGCTGTTCAACCTGCCGGCCGGTGACTGGGCCAAGGGCGAACGCGGTATCGCGTGCCTGCCGGATCGTGTCGAAGAGTTCCGCGCCGGTGTCGATCTGGCCATCGCTTACGCACAAGTGCTGGGCAACACCCAGATCAACTGCCTGGCCGGTATTCGTCCGCAAGGCGTTGACGATGCCACCGTGGAAAAGACCTTCGTTGCCAACCTGAAATACGCCGCCGACAAGCTGCAAGCAGCGGGCATCAAACTGGTGATGGAAGCGATCAACACCCGTGACATTCCGGGTTTCTACCTGAACAACACGGCGCAAGCCCTGTCGATTCGCGAGCAGGTCGGCAGTGCCAATCTGTTCCTGCAATACGACATCTATCACATGCAAATCATGGAAGGCGATCTGGCCCGCACCCTGCAATCGCACCTGGGCGAGATCAACCATGTGCAGCTCGCGGACAACCCGGGCCGTAACGAACCAGGCACCGGTGAAATCAACTACCGCTTCCTGTTCGAACACCTCGATCGCATCGGTTATCAGGGTTGGGTCGGTTGCGAATACAAGCCGCTGACCACCACTGAAGCAGGCCTCGGCTGGCTGAAAACCCATAACGCAATCTGACGCAAATCCCCTGTAGGAGCGAGCCTGCTCGCGAAGAGGCCGGCACATTCACCATCAGTGGCGCCTGGCATATCGCATTCGCGAGCAGGCTCGCTCCCACATAAAAGCAGCTCCCTTTTTGCTTGAAGCAGCAATAAAAACAAGAGGATTTTCTCATGGCTAAAATCGGATTTATCGGCACCGGCATCATGGGCCACCCAATGGCTTCGAACCTGCAGAAAGCCGGTCACAGCCTGTTCCTGTCGGCGCACCACGACGCCGCCCCGGCCGACCTGGTCGCCGCTGGCGCCGTTGCTTTGGCCAACCCGCGCGAAGTCGCGCAGGAAGCTGAATTCATCATCGTCATGGTCCCGGATACCCCACAGGTCGACGACGTGCTGTTCCGCGCCGACGGCGTTGCCGCCGGCCTGAGCAAAGGCAAAATCGTTATCGATATGAGCTCGATCTCGCCGACCGCGACCAAGGCATTCGCTGCGAAGATCAACGAGAAAGGCGCGCAATACCTCGACGCACCGGTATCCGGTGGTGAAGTCGGCGCCAAAGCCGCGACCCTGAGCATCATGATCGGTGGTGACGCCGATGCCTTCGAACGCGCGCTGCCGCTGTTCCAGGCCATGGGCAAAAACATCACCCTGGTCGGTGGCAATGGCGACGGTCAAACCGCCAAAGTCGCCAACCAGATCATCGTCGCCCTGAACATTCAGGCCGTTGCTGAAGCCCTGCTGTTCGCTTCGAAAAACGGTGCCGATCCAGCCAAGGTGCGTGAAGCACTGATGGGCGGTTTCGCCTCCTCTAAGATCCTTGAAGTGCACGGCGAGCGCATGATCAAAGGCACTTTCGATCCAGGCTTCCGCATCAGCCTGCACCAGAAGGACCTGAACCTGGCCCTGCAAGGCGCCAAAGAGCTGAACATCAACCTGCCGAACACCGCCAACGCCCAACAAGTGTTCAGCACCTGCGCAGCGATCGGTGGCAGCAACTGGGACCACTCGGCGCTGATCAAAGGTCTGGAACACATGGCCAACTTCTCGATTCGCGACAACAAATAAGCCCTGCACAAAACCCTGTGGGAGCGAGCCTGCTCGCGAAAGCGGTTGCACATTCAACATCCATGTTGGCTGACACACCGCCTTCGCGAGCAGGCTCGCTCCCACAAGGGTTCCGAGTTGCCCTTTCGAATAACAAGAATTCCGGGAGCCCGCCATGTCGGTCGATCCGCAACAACTGCTGCGCGAGCTGTTTGCCACAGCCATCGACGCGGCCCATCCGAACCAAGTCCTCGAAGCCCATTTGCCCGCCGACCGCAGCGGCCGGGTGATCGTCATCGGTGCGGGCAAAGCCGCCGCCGCGATGGCGCAAGTGGTCGAGCGCTGCTGGGAGGGTGACGTGTCTGGCCTGGTGGTGACCCGTTACGGTCACGGCGCCCCATGCGAAAAAATCGAAGTGGTCGAAGCCGCGCACCCGGTGCCGGACGCTGCCGGCCTGGCCGTGGCCAAACGCGTGCTCGAACTGGTCAGCAACCTGAGCGAAGACGACCGAGTGATCTTCCTGCTCTCCGGTGGCGGCTCTGCCCTGCTGGCGTTGCCGGCTGAAGGCATCACCCTCGGCGACAAGCAGTCGATCAACAAAGCCCTGCTGAAATCCGGCGCGACCATTGGCGAGATGAACTGCGTGCGCAAGCACCTCTCGGCGATCAAGGGCGGCCGTCTCGGCAAGGCCTGCTGGCCTGCCACTGTTTACACCTACGCGATTTCCGATGTACCGGGCGACCTCGCCACGGTCATCGCGTCCGGCCCGACCGTGGCCGACCCGAGCACTTCCGCCGAAGCGCTGGCGATCATCAAGCGCTACGGCATCGAGATCCCGGTCTCGGTGCGCAACTGGTTGCAAAGTCCTGAATCGGAAACTGTCAAACCCGGCGATCCGAGTCTGGCGCGCAGTCACTTCCAGTTGATCGCCCGTCCTCAGCAATCGCTGGATGCGGCGGCGGTGAAATGCCGCCAGGCCGGTTTCAGCACGCTGATCCTCGGCGACCTCGAAGGCGAATCGCGCGAAGTGGCGAAAGTCCACGCCGGCATCGCCCGCCAGATCATCAACCACGGTCAGCCACTGGCAGCGCCGTGCGTGATTTTGTCCGGCGGCGAAACCACCGTGACCGTGCGCGGCAATGGCCGTGGCGGACGCAACGCCGAATTCCTTCTGAGCCTGACCGAAAATCTCAAAGGCCAGCCCGGCGTCTATGCCCTGGCGGGTGACACCGACGGCATCGACGGCTCGGAAGACAACGCCGGCGCGATCATGACCCCGGACAGCTACGCCCGCGCCGCCGCCCTCGGTTTGAGCGCCAGCGACGAGCTGGATAACAACAACGGCTACGGCTATTTCGCGGCGCTCGACGCGCTGATCGTCACCGAGCCGACCCGCACCAACGTCAACGACTTCCGCGCCATTCTGATCCTTGAGAGCTGCAAATCATGACGCCTGATAAAAAGGTCAAAATCCTCGCCACCCTCGGGCCTGCCGTCGATGGCATCGAAGACATCCGTGAACTGGTCGAGGCCGGGGTGAATATCTTCCGCCTGAACTTCAGCCACGGCGATCACGCCGACCACGCCAAGCGCTATCAGTGGATCCGCGAAGTCGAGCGCCAGCTCAACTACCCGCTGGGCATTCTGATGGACTTGCAGGGGCCGAAACTGCGCGTTGGCAAGTTCGCTGACGGCAAGGTGCAACTGCACCGCGGTCAGGCCTTCCGCCTGGATCTGGACGCGACACCGGGCGATGAGCGCCGGGTGAATCTGCCGCACCCGGAGATCATTGCCGCGCTGGAAGCCGGCATGGATCTGCTCCTCGACGACGGCAAACTGCGTCTGCGCGTGGTCACCAAGTACGACGATGCGATCGACACCACCGTGCTCAATGGCGGCGAACTGTCGGACCGCAAAGGCGTCAACGTGCCGCAAGCGGTGCTCGACCTCAGCCCGCTGACCGCCAAGGATCGCCGCGACCTGAGCTTCGGTCTGGAGCTGGGTGTGGACTGGGTCGCGCTGTCGTTTGTACAGCGTCCGCAAGACATCATCGAAGCCCGCGCATTGATCGGCGACAAAGCCTTTTTGATGGCGAAAATCGAGAAGCCTTCGGCGGTTGAACAACTGCGTGAAATCGCTGAACTGAGCGACGCGATCATGGTGGCGCGTGGCGACCTCGGCGTCGAAGTGCCGGCCGAAAGCGTGCCGCAGATTCAGAAAAACATCATCACCACCTGCCGCGAACTCGGCAAACCGGTGGTGGTGGCGACGCAGATGCTCGAGTCGATGCGCTTCTCCCCTGCCCCGACCCGCGCAGAAGTGACTGACGTTGCCAACGCCGTGGCCGAAGGTGCCGATGCGGTGATGCTGTCGGCGGAAACCGCGTCCGGTGAGTACCCGCTGGAAGCCGTGCAGATGATGAGCAAGATCATCCGTCAGGTTGAGAACGGCCCGGATTATCAGACGCAGCTCGATGTCAGTCGGCCGAAAGCCGAGGCAACCGTTTCCGATGCGATCAGTTGCGCGATCCGGCGTATCAGCAACGTGCTGCCGGTAGCGGTTCTGGTCAACTACAGCGAATCGGGCGCATCGAGTTTGCGTGCAGCGCGGGAACGGCCGAAAGCGCCGATCCTCAACCTGACGCCGAACCTGCAAACCGCACGCCGTTTGAGCGTGGCGTGGGGGATTCATTCGGTGGTCAACGATCGCCTGCGTCAGGTCGACGAAGTCTGCTCGACCGCGCTGGAAATCGCCCAGGCGCAGGGTATGGCCGAGCGTGGTGACACGCTGCTGATCACTGCCGGCGTGCCGTTCGGGCAGCCGGGTTCGACTAACTCGCTGCGTATCGAAACATTGATTTAGCGCCTGTACCGGCCTCTTCGCGAGCAGGCTCGCTCCCACAGTTGATTTGTGTGCATCACAAATTCAATGACTGAACAAAGATTCAGTGTGGGAGCCAGCCTGCTGGCGAAACAGGCGCCTCGGTTTCACTGACTTTCAGAACTGCCATGCCTGCCAATCATTTCAACACCCACTGCCCCGACTGGGCCGAGGCTTTGCTCAACGGTTTCAGTCAGATATTCCTCCAGCGCCATCCGCTGTGCGGCCTGCTGTGCCTGTTGGCGATCCTGCTGACCGCACCGGTGCTGTTCGCCGGTGCGCTGCTCGGTGCCGTCGCCGGATTGCTCACCGCGCAACGGCGCAACTACGCCAAGGCTGATCGCCAGGCTGGGTTGTTCAGCTACAACGGCATCTTGCTCGGCCTGTTGCTGAGCCTGTATTTCCCCTGGTCACCGCTGCTGCCGCCGCTGATTCTCGCCGCTGGCGGCTTGAGCGCGATGGTCACACAGCAATGGCTCAAACTCGTGTACCGCAGCCGATCGATTCCGGCCTACACCTCGCCGTTCGTGGCCATGAGCTGGGTTCTGCTGCTGTTCGCCGAACCGTCGGCGCCCATAGCGCACATCGAGCTGAACGCACTGAATTTGCTCGCCGCCGAACTGCGCGGTTTGGGCCAAGTGATGTTTCTCGGTCATCCACTGGCCGGTGCTTTGATCGCCATTGGTTTGCTGATCGCTGATCGCCGGGCTTTTTGCTGGGCGATGCTGGCTTCGGCGATCGGTCTCGGCTCCAGCCTGCTGCACCACGAAACCAGCGCTGCGCTGTCAGGCCTTGGCAGCTATAACGCCGTGCTCGCTGCCCTCGCCTTCTCTTCGCAACGTCAACAACCGTGGCTGCCACTGCTCGGCATCGTGCTGGCGCTGCTGGTCACGCCACTGTTTGACGCAGTCGGCCTCGCTACTTTGACCGCGCCGTTTATCCTCGCCGGCTGGCTGATCCGTGCCGGGATTCAGATGCTCGGCAAAGCCGTCGTCGAGCGTGCGCCTTGCGCTCACGGGGAGAATCAACCTAGGCTGCGCTGATCTTCGATTCAGGCGTTATCCATGGACAGCAGCAACAGTTGGCGCGAACGGCTTTACGTGATGATTTTCCAGAGCGACACCCGCGCCGGGCGTCGCTTCGACGGCATCCTGCTGTTGATCATCCTCGCCAGTCTGGTGATCGTGATGCTCGACAGCATCGACAGCATTCACCAGAACTACGCGAACGTGCTGGCCTACATCGAGTGGGGCTTCACGATCATCTTTCTCGGCGAGTACATCCTGCGTCTGTATTGCTCACCGAAGCCGTTACGTTATGCCTTCAGCTTTTACGGGCTGGTGGATTTGCTGGCGATCGTGCCCGGCATCCTCGCCCTGTATTACAGCGATGCACAGTACCTGCTGATCATCCGGATCATCCGCATGTTGCGGATTTTCCGCGTGCTCAAGCTCAGCCCGTATCTCAAACAAGCCAATTACTTGATGTCGGCGCTGCGTGGCAGCAAGCAGAAAATCGTCGTGTTTCTGGTCAGCGTCTGCACCCTGGTGACGGTGTTCGGCACCTTGATGTACGTGATCGAAGGCCCGGAACACGGCTTCACCAGCATTCCCAAAGGCATCTATTGGGCGATCGTCACGTTGACCACCGTGGGCTTCGGCGACATCGTGCCGAAGACCCCGCTGGGCCAGGTGATTTCGTCGCTGGTGATGATCACCGGTTACTCGATCATCGCCGTGCCGACCGGGATTTTCACCGCCGAGCTGGCCAACGCCATGCGCGGCGAACAGCTGCAACACGACTGCCCGGTGTGCAAGAAAAACAGCCATGAACACGGCGCCGCGTTCTGCTCGCGATGCGGCAATGCACTGTTCAAGAAACTGGAATAAGCAAAGAGCTTTTTAATCTTTAAACGACTATGCGCGCCCCGTTATAGTCAGTGGCAATTGAACATCACCCCCTGCTCCTACACAGATAAAACAAGGAATGCGCAGTGAAAAAACTCTTTGGCGCCTCACTTCTCGCCGCCGGCCTGGCCTTGGCCAACATCGCTCAGGCAGCCCCGACGCTGCTTAACGTTTCCTACGACGTGATGCGCGATTTCTACAAGGACTACAACACTGCGTTCCAGAAACACTGGCAAGCCGAGCACAACGAAAACATCACCGTGCAGATGTCCTTCGGCGGTTCGAGCAAGCAAGCGCGTTCGGTGATCGACGGCCTGCCGGCTGACGTCATCACCATGAACATGGCCACCGATATCAACGCCCTCGCCGACAACGGCAAACTGGTCCCGGAGAACTGGGTCACCCGCCTGCCGAACAACAGCGCGCCGTTCACTTCGGCCACGGTGTTCATCGTCCGTAAAGGCAACCCGAAAGCCCTGAAAGACTGGCCGGATCTGCTCAAGGACGGCGTGCAGGTGATCGTGCCAAACCCGAAAACCTCGGGTAACGGCCGCTACACCTACCTGTCGGCGTGGGGTTATGTGCTGAAGAATGGTGGCGACGAGAACAAGGCCAAAGACTTCGTCGGCAAACTGTTCAAGCAAGCGCCGGTGCTCGATACCGGTGGCCGAGCAGCGACCACAACGTTCATGACCAACCAGATCGGCGACGTGCTGGTGACCTTCGAAAACGAAGCGGAGATGATTGCCCGCGAGTTTGGTCGTGATCAGTTTGAAGTGATCTATCCGAGCGTTTCGGCTGAGGCTGAGCCGCCGGTGTCCGTGGTCGATAAAGTCGTCGACAAGAAAGGTTCGCGTGCAGCGGCTGATGAATATCTGAAGTACCTGTGGTCGCCGGAAGGTCAAGAGATTGCGGCGGCGAACTACCTGCGTCCGCGTGATCCGGCGGTGCTGGCGAAGTACACCGATCGTTTCCCGAAAGTTGATTTCCTTTCGGTGGAGAAGACCTTTGGTGACTGGCGTACGGTGCAGAAGACTCACTTCAATGATGGTGGGGTTTTCGATCAGATTTATAGTGGGCAGTAAGGTTTAAGCTGACATGGAAAAGGCGATCCACTGAGGTCGCCTTTTTTTGTGGCCGCTTTACCCTCACCCCAGCCCTCTCCCAGAGGGAGAGGGGGCCGACCGTTGGATGCTCAAAAGATTTGCCGACCTGAAAGTGCTGCTGTGAATCCATAATCGCTGCAAGTCTTTCAGGTCGATGTATAGCGCCAGACACCTCGGTCAGTCCCCTCTCCCTCTGGGAGAGGGTTAGGGTGAGGGGCTTTTACATCGGCGGAGTGACGCCATCCTTCCCCGCAGAAATCGATTGCGCCGTCAGCGTGCCATCCGCACTCTGCGTCACGAACGTAACGATCTTCACCCCAACCTTCAGCAAGCTCCGATCCCCCGGCACCAAATTCACAATCGGCACATCCTCCGGCACCAGTATCTTCTGCTGCCCACCCTTGTAGTTCACCGTCAGCACCCGCCCGTTGCTCACCACCAGATCGCCGACACTGCCATTGGTCATGCTGCTGCCCTTGGCCAGATCGAACGGTCGATGCCCGTCACCACTGCCCGCCAGTTCCGGCGGGAACACATGCACTTCCAGCGCCTTGAGCGTGCCATCCTCCTGCGGTATCGCCGCCGAACCGATGTAGCTGCCGGGTTTGATGTCTTCGATATTGGCCAGGGTGACCGCGCGGACCTTGGTGTCGCCGGTCAACTGGATCACCACGTTCTCGCCACTGTTGACGTGGACTTTCAAGGTGTCGGCGCTGACCCCGGTGATCTCGCCGCGCACGCCGAGGCGCATCCCCGGTGCGTCGGCGGCCTGCACGCTCATCGCGCCGAGCAGGCTAGTCAGGACAATCGTTGCGATAAGACGAAGCTTCATTGCAATCCTCCGGTCATGAATGTTGAACAAGCCGATGCAAACATAAGCACGCTATCGAACAGTATGTAAGTGAATGTATCATCGACCCCCAACGGTCGGACGCAAGGTCTGCCGATGGATGACAAACCGATAGCACCCGGTCATTCCGCAACGGAATAACTGATATCGACCGAAGGTGCCTTCTGCCCATCGGGTTTGTCCCATAGCCTCACCGCATTCCCTTTCGCTGGATCGAGAAACCTTATGACCACCACCACTCACGCAATGACCCGAGGCATGGTGCTGCTGTTCGCCTTCTGCTGCGGCGCCATCGTTGCCAACATCTACTACGCACAGCCGATCATCGGCCTGATCGCGCCGGACATCGGTCTCTCCGACACCATGGCCAGTTTCATCGTCTCGCTGACGCAGATCGGTTATGCGCTGGGCCTGTTCTTCCTCGTGCCGCTGGGCGATCTGCTGGAAAACCGCCGACTGATGATCATCACCACCGTGGTGGCGATTGCCAGCCTGTTGGCGGCGGCGTTTACCGATCAGCCCAATGTGTTCCTGCTGATTTCGTTGCTGGTGGGCTTCAGTTCGGTATCGGTGCAGATCCTGATTCCACTGGCCGCGCATCTGGCGCCGGAAGAGTCTCGCGGTCGTGTGGTCGGCGGGATCATGGGCGGTTTATTGCTGGGTATTCTGTTGGCCCGACCGGTGTCGAGCGTGGTCGCTGACCATCTCGGCTGGCGCGCGATGTTCATGATTGCCGCCGCACTGATGGCGGCGATCAGCGTTGTGCTGGCGCTGACCGTGCCCAAGCGGCAGCCTGATCACAGCGCTACTTATGGCCAATTGATCGGCTCACTGTGGACATTGCTGCGCCAGCAACCGGTATTGCGTCAGCGGGCGTTCTATCAGGGCTGCATGTTCGCCACGTTCAGCCTGTTCTGGACGGCGGTGCCGCTGGAACTGGCGCGCAACCATGGTCTGTCGCAAAGCGAGATCGCCATCTTCGCCCTGGTCGGCGCCATCGGCGCCATTGCCGCGCCGATCAGCGGACGCCTGGCCGACGCTGGCCACACTCGCATCGCTTCGTTGTTGGCCATGGTATTTGCCAGTCTGAGCTTCCTCCCCGCCTTCATCCACCCGGCCTACAGCGTCATCGGCCTGGCCGTGACCGGCGTGGTATTGGACTTCTGCGTGCAGATGAACATGGTCCTGGGCCAACGCGCGGTGTATTCGCTGGACGCGAAAAGCCGTGGCCGTTTGAACGCGCTGTACATGACCAGCATCTTTATCGGCGGCGCCTTCGGCTCATCGGTGGCCAGTGCGGTGTATGAGCATGGCGGCTGGTTGTGGATCGTGATTGTGGGGAGTGTGTTTCCGCTGTTGGCGTTGTTGCGGTTTTTGAGTGCTTCCCAGCGTGGTTCATTGGCGACGGCATAAGGCGCCAAAAGCTTCGCGAGCAGGCTCGCTCCCACAGGTTATTCACTGAGCCTGGGGGAGCGAGGAAGCTTAATAACGAACCAGTTTCTCCATGGCCGCATCCGCCAGAAAGGAGGAGCGACTTTTAACGTTGTGTTCGCGCACATAACGATCGATTCGCTGAATCACATAACCGGGCAGCGTTACGTTGACCTTTTCGGTTTTGCCGAGATAGGGCGAAATGTCCAGCTCAAGCATGCCCCAGCCCATCTCGGCAAAGTCCGGATTACTGCGATGAGCGGATGCCGAAGTCGGCATAGGAATCGACTCCCCGTCCGCCGCAATCTCCTGCAGCATGATGTGGGCGACTTCGACCGCCGCCTTGTAGGCATCTTCAAAGCTATCCCCTGCAGTAACGGCGCCGGGAATATCGGGGATCTGAATACCGATGGCGGTATTTTCGTCACCCCATTCGATGCAGATTGGATATTGCATTACGGATCTCCTTCATAACTGGCTGGCGGGTTGTACAGCCCGGCACGCCTCCTGATGCTTTTGACCGTCCCCAACGGCAAATCCTTTTTCGGATGAGGAACGGGAATCGTGTAAGGGTTGTAACGGTGCCTGAAAATGTGATGACTGCCGGTGACCCGATCCAACGTCCAGCCTGCCTCCTCCAGCTCCTTGATCAATTGCCTGCTCTGCACCAACCGCCTCCTTGCCTGGGCCTCATAAAAATAACTCTAGAGTTACCTTTACTCAAGCACAGAAATTCTGGAAGCGACGCCCGGTTGTTTTACAGAGTGTGATTGATTGCATCGCAACCGGACCCAATCACACTCAGCGGCTCAGATCCAGAGCCCTGAACAATAGAAGACCAGAAGAGATTGCTATGGCAATGGCGGTTTCTACCTTCAGAACAGGGTGGCTTCATCACCGGGCAGACATTGTTCGTCGATGGCGGCGCCTCGGTCGGTAAAGCCTCGTTTTAATCAACAACACGACTCCCCTGTAGGGGTGGACGCTGCCGGATCAGGGTTTGTGGGCGGTGTTTCCGACGGGGCGGATGGCGAGTGCCAAGGCAAGGGCGATTGTTGAGTGTGTCACGGGCTTCTAGTGAGCAACCATTGACGCGTAACGTTTCGTTTATTGCGATTTTCGTTTAATTCGAATAACGTCCCGACATTGTCTTTTCAGAAAGCTGGAAAACCATCATGTCGATTGTTATTCATCCGCCGGTCACCCTCCCCGTAGAGTGCGAGATCAAAGCCGCCATCGAGGGCCAGCGTGCCTTGGCCGCTTACCTCGCTACCCAATTCGAAACCCAGCACATACAGATCTTCGATGAGCAGAACGAAGCTCATCGTGTCGAGTTGCCAACGTCGGCCCTGCGCCTGCTTGCTGACATTCTTGCAGCGCTGGCAGAGGGCAACGCCGTTAAAGTCGTGCCAGTACACGCCGAACTGACCACCCAGGAAGCCGCTGATCTGCTCAATGTCTCACGCCCGCACATGATTAAACTGCTGGAAAGTGGCGAGATTTCCTACCACAAAACCGGCAAGCACCGACGTGTGCGCTTTGCCGATCTGATGGATTATAAGACCCGGCGTGACAGCGCCAGCGAGCAGGCAATGATGCTTCTCGCAGAGCAGGCACAGCGTTAAGGACAGGTTACGAGTGAGGCATTCCTATTTCACGGCTGTAAAGATGCCAAATTTTGTTTACTGCCCCATTGAGATTTTTTAGTGAACTCCCGTACTCTCGACGAATAGGTAAAGGAGATTCTTATGTCCGCGAGACCGATCGAGTTCCCGAAAAGCAAAGCTTATATACTTGAGAAAGATCTTGGCCAAGGAGCATGCGGCAGAACAGTTTTAGTTTTCGACCCCGAGATCAACGAACACTTCGTCTGCAAGAAATACTCTCCGATCTACGAAGGATTGAAAGAAGAACTATTTTCAAACTTCATTCGCGAAATAAAACTTCTATACCTACTAAATCACCCAAACATTGTTCGCGTATTCAATTATCACCTATACAACGAAAAACATTTAGGCTACATCTTTATGGAGTACATCATTGGCACCCATATAGATGACTACTTGAAGCAGCATCCAGAAAGTGCCAATGAAATATTCCGCCAAGTAATTGATGGATTCTCACATCTAGAAGAAAGAAAAATCCTACACCGTGATATCCGCCCATTCAATCTTATGGTGGACGAAAACGGCACAGTAAAAATCATAGACTTTGGATTTGGTAAACAAACAGCAGATATAGCTGCATTTGATAAAAGCATCTCTTTAAACTGGTGGTGCGAACCCCCAACAGATTTCGAAAACGATACTTACAACTACGGCACGGAGATCTATTTTGTTGGAAAAATGTTCGAGAAAATACTGACCGATAACAACATCCAACAATTTTCTCACCCCTTATTAATAAAAGCGATGTGCAACAGATCTCCCACCAACCGACCTACATCATTCATCGGGATTAGAAAAGAACTTTTAACAGAAAAGTTTTCAACCATCGAATTCAACACGAGAGAACGAACCGTATACAAAAACTTTTCAAACGGCCTATTCCTTGCCCTATCAAAAGTTGAGAAGAACGCTAAATACTACGACATCGATACTATACAATCTAAACTAGAGGATTGTTACAAAAAAGTCATGCTAGAGGACTTCATCCCGAAAAATAATTTATTAACAAACTGCATAATCGACGGATCACACTTTTACAAAACAACAAATGCATTCAAAGTTTCAACCCTAAAAAACTTCATAGACATACTAAAATCATGCAACAAGGAAAAGAAAAACATAATAATCAGCAACCTTCAAAGCAAAGTAGATGCCATTCTTCGCTACGAAGACACACCATTCAGTGACGACATACCCTTTTGAACATTCGAAAAAACCAACTTATTCCGTTGATTTTTTAGGAACCATATTATTAAAAACGGCGATCCAAAGATCGCCGTTTGCATTCACTGCCCGAACTGCTTGCCCAATCCCGGTGGCACGCCGTGGATGTTGGTGTCTTCCCACGGGCCGTTCGGGCTGATGGAGCGGCTCCAGCCGTTGTTCCAGCGGTAGTAGGTGCGCTGGCGGTAGAAGGTGTTGGGCTGGTCGTCGAGGACGTAGACGCCGAGTTTCTGGTCCCAGTGGCTGTTGCCGCCCGGTGGCGGTGCGAAGCTGGCCGAGGTGCGCGGAACTGGTTTGGCTGGTTTCGCCGGGATGCTTTTTCCCGGTGTTGGTGAGGTCGATGGGGTCGGGCTTGGTTGCGACGGCGGGATCGGCGGCAGGTTGGTGGTCGGTTCCGGTCGTTGCACCGCACATGCACTCAAGCCCAGGGCCAGTGTGAGGACTGTGATTCGGGCGATGGTGTGCATGGCGGTGCTTTCCTGTTGTGTCCGGCTATTGGTCCGGGCTGTCGATGGTCAGTTTTTGTAGCGCAGTGGTGCTGCTGGCCAGAGGGCCGCTGCGACCGACCCACTCGCCGGCAGTCGGTTGGCCGGCGCGGGAGATGCGCGCAACCAGTTGGACTTCAGGGAAGTTCGACAGTTTCAACTGCGGCATCATTGCATCGGCATCGCCCAGTTCGACAGTCACTGGCAGATCGGCCACGGTCAGGCGCTTGGCTGCCAGCGGTGCCGGTGGGCCGGAGGTGGCGCGAGCGAAGATGAACACGCTGTCGCCCGGTTGCACTTTGCTTCTGAGTTCGCTGGCCAGATCGACGCTGACTTTCAACAGCGCGGCTTTCGCGGCTACCGGTGCCTGAGCGACTTTGCCGCCGCTGGCTTCCAGGCGTTCGGCGGCACGCTTGATCCCGCCTTGCAGTGCGGCGCGGGAGTTGTCCTCCGGCGGTAGTTGAGCGAGCAGACGGTTCCAGTAATCGATGGCTTCTTGATAACGCTCGCCTTCAAACGCAGCGATGCCGAGCAGACCGAGGCTGGTGACTTCTTTCGGATCCGCCTTCAGTGCTTCGTCGGTCAGCGTCTGAATCTTCGCCGACCACTTTTTGCCATCCGCAAAATACTGCGCCTGGGCCCACTGGCCGAGCAGTTCCGGCTGGCGACCGGCCAGATTGGCGGCGCGTTCGAACATCTTCGCCGCGTCCGCCGGACGCTCTTGCGCCATGTAGGTACGGCCGAGGAAATACAGGCCTTCGGCAGAATCCGGTTGCGCCGCGACGGCGCGTTCCAGACGTTGGGTCATTTCTTCCATCGACTGCGGCGCCTGGGCGAATTCGCGGGTCAGCTCGACCTTGTCGGCAGCACCGAAGTGCATATAGAGGCCCAGACCCAACACAGGCACCAACACCGCCGCCAGCAACGGCAACGGTTTACCCAGTTTCGAGATACGCGGCGCGGCAACACCTTCGGTATCGGCCAGCAACTCACGCGCCGCCTCGGCACGACCGCTGTCCATTTGTGCAGCGTCGAGCACGCCTTCAGCCTGTTGCGCTTGCAACTCGGCGACACGCTCCTGATACAGCGCAACGTTCAGGGCAGTACGATCCTCTTCACGCTGGGCGCGACGCTCACGCAACACCGGGATCAGCAGAAAACTCAGGGCGACCAGAAGCAACAGCCCTGCGGCAAGCCAGAAATCAATCATTCTTGGTTTTATCCAACAGTTGGTCGAGGCGCTGACGTTCTTCAACGGACAGCGCTTGCGGAGTCTCGGCGCGCTGGCCACGACGACGGCGGACGATCACCGCGATCACCACCAGACCACCGAGCAGCAGCCCGGCCGGGCCGAACCACAGCAACGCCGTTTTGGCATTGAGCGCCGGTTTGTAGCGGACGAAATCACCGTAGCGATCGACCATGAAGTCGATGATCTGCTGGTTGTCCTTACCCTCACCGAGCATGCGGAAAATCTCTTTGCGCAGGTCAGCAGCAATCGGCGCGTTGGAGTCGGCGATGTCCTGGTTCTGGCACTTGGGGCAGCGCAGTTCCTTGGTCAGTTCGCGGAAACGCTCACGGTCGCCTTCTTTGGCGAACTCGTAGGTGTCGATGGCGGCATGGGCCA
This sequence comes from Pseudomonas sp. SCA2728.1_7, assembly GCF_018138145.1. NCBI lineage: Bacteria > Pseudomonadati > Pseudomonadota > Gammaproteobacteria > Pseudomonadales > Pseudomonadaceae > Pseudomonas > Pseudomonas sp. SCA2728.1_7. Next base: position 2,296,037 of record NZ_CP073104.1, read on the forward strand.
CACCGACCAGACTCAAGCCCAACACCACAGCGGCTAAAAAACGCTTCATGGCTTGGCCTCATCGACCAGCGCCTGATACTTGGCAGCGAGTTTTTCGCGCCAGACCTGCTCGTCGATCACGCCGACATACTTGTCGCGGATGATGCCCTTGGCGTCGATGAAGAAGGTTTCCGGCGCGCCGTAAACCCCGAGGTTGAGGCCCAGAGAGCCTTCGTCGTCACGAATATCCAGCGCATACGGATTGTGGAATTCGGCCAGCCATTTCAAGGCATCGGCGTTGGTGTCCTTGTAGTTGATGCCGTAGATCACCACACCGCGCTCGGCGAGTTTGTTCAGCACCGGATGCTCGACCCGACAGGAAATGCACCAGGTGCCCCAAACGTTGACCAGCGCAGGTTTGCCGAGGATGTCAGCCTTGGTCAGGCTCTTGTCGCCCTGCACATTGGGCAAGGAAAACTCCGGGAACGGCTTGTTGATCATCGCCGACGGCAGTTCCGCCGGATCGAGGTACAGACCGCGATAAAGAAACACCGCCACCAGCAGGAAAATCGCCAGTGGCACCAGCATCAACCAACGTCTCATGCAGCCGCTCCCGTCATGCCCAGCGCTTCACGCACCTTGGCTTTCACCTTGACCCGATAACGTCGATCCAGCGCTGCCAGCAAGCCACCGAAACCGGTGAGCAAACCGCCGAACCAGATCCAGCGCACGAACGGTTTGACGTGCACGCGCACGGCCCAGGCGCCATTTTCCAGCGGTTCGCCGAGAGCGACGTAAAGGTCACGGGTGAAACCGGCGTCGATACCGGCTTCGGTCATCATTGAACTTTGCACGGTGTACAAACGTTTTTCCGGGTGCAGCACGCTGATTTCCTTGCCGTCGCGGATCACCCGAATGGTGCCTTTGTCGGAGGTGAAGTTCGGGCCTTCGAAGTGCTTGGCGCCTTCGAAGACGAAGTGATAACCGGCCAGGTCCATCGACTCGCCCGGCGCCAGACGCAGGTCGCGCTCAGCACTGTTCTGACTCGACAACACCACGCCCAACGCACACACGGCGATGCCGAGGTGAGCGATCTGCATGCCCCAATAGCTACGGGTCAACGTCGGCAGGCCTTTGATCAGGCCTTTGTGGCGGGTCTTGTCGACGATGTCGCGCGCACCGGCGAGCAACACCCATGCAGCGAGCAGGAAAGTCGCGAGCACTGCCCAGTTGAAATCGCCGTAAGCGACACCGGCAACCACCGCCAGCGCGACGCTGCCGAGCAATACCGGGGCTAGCATGCCGGCCAGCCATTTCACCGGAGTGTCCTTCCAGCGCACGATCACACCGACCGCCATCACCATCATCAGCAACGCCATCAACGGAATGAACAGCGCGTTGAAGTACGGCGGGCCGACCGACATTTTCGCGCCGCTCAGGGCATCGAGAATCAGTGGATAGAGCGTACCGAGCAGGATCATCGACGCCGCCACCACCAATACCAGGTTGTTGCCCAGCAGCAGAGTTTCCCGCGACCACAGGTTGAAACCGACCTGACTCTTGACCACTGGCGCGCGCAGGGCGAACAACGTCAGCGAACCGCCAACCACGAACAGCAGGAAGATCAGGATGAACACGCCGCGCTCAGGGTCCGAGGCAAACGCGTGCACCGAGGTCAGCACGCCGGAACGCACCAGGAAAGTACCGAGCAAACTCAACGAAAACGCGGCAATCGCTAGCAACACCGTCCAGCTCTTGAACACGCCACGTTTTTCCGTGACCGCCAGCGAGTGAATCAGCGCGGTGCCGACCAGCCAAGGCATGAAGGAAGCGTTTTCCACCGGGTCCCAGAACCACCAGCCGCCCCAGCCGAGCTCGTAATAAGCCCACCACGAACCGAGGGTGATGCCGATGCCGAGGAAGGCCCAGGCGACGATGGTCCACGGACGCGACCAGCGTGCCCACGCGGCATCAAGGCGACCGCCCATCAACGCGGCGATGGCGAAGGCGAACGCCACCGAAAAGCCGACGTAACCCATGTACAACATCGGCGGGTGAACGATCAGGCCGATGTCTTGCAACAGTGGATTGAGGTCAGCGCCATTGCTCGGCATTTGCGGCAGGATGCGTTTGAACGGGTTGGACGTGAGGATCAGGAACAGCAGGAAACCGGTGCTGATCATGCCCATCACCGCCAGCACGCGGGCGAGCATCACCTGCGGCAACTGCCGGGAAAACACCGACACCGCGAAGGTCCAGCCACCGAGAATAAGTGCCCACAGCAGCAACGAACCTTCGTGGGCACCCCACACGGCGCTGAATTTGTAATACCACGGCAACGCGGTGTTGGAGTTGTTGGCGACATAAGCGACGGAGAAGTCATCGGTCATGAACGCGTAGGTCAAAATGCCGAACGCGAACAGCAGAAAAGCAAACTGCCCCCACGCCGCTGGCTGGGCCAGACTCATCCAGAAACGGTCGCCGCGCCAGGCACCGACCAATGGCACCACGGCCTGCACCAGCGCAAAACACAGCGCCAGAATCATCGCCAGATGACCGAGTTCTGGAATAAAAATCGCCGAGGTCATCGATCAACCCTCCTTCGCAGGTGTTGGTGCCGATTGACCACTGTCTTTCAAGGCTTTGGTCACTTCCGGCGGCATGTACTTCTCGTCGTGCTTGGCCAGCACTTCATCGGCCACCACCACGCCGTCAGCATTGAGCTTGCCGAGGGCGACGATGCCCTGCCCTTCGCGGAACAGATCCGGAAGGATGCCGCGATAGGCGATGGTCACGGATTTGTTGAAGTCGGTGACGACGAATTTGACGTCGAGGGAATCCGGCGAGCGTTGCAGCGAACCCTTCTCGACCATGCCGCCGGCGCGGATGCGCGTGTCTTGCGGGGCTTCGCCATTGGCGATCTGGGTCGGGGTGTAGAACAGATTGATGTTCTGCTGCAGGGCGCTGAGGGCCAGGCCGACGGCAGCGCCGACCCCGACCAGAATGGCCAGAATGATGATCAGACGTTTCTTGCGCAGCGGATTCACTTGCCGTTCTCCCGGCGCAGACGACGCGCCTCTTGTTGCAGATAGCGCTTGCGGGCCGCGATCGGCGCCACCACGTTGAGGATCAGCACCGCCAGACAGATGCCGTAGGCCGACCAGACATACAGGCCATGATGGCCCATGGCGAGGAAGTCGCCGAATGAAGCAAAACTCATCGAGCGGCCTCCAGACTGTGCTGCACTTCTTCTTTCACCCAACTGGCGCGAGCTTCACGCTTGAGCACTTCAAGGCGCATGCGCAGCAACAGCACGGCGCCGAAGAAGCAGTAGAAACCCAGCACCGTCAGCAGCAGTGGCAGCCACATTTCCGCCGGCATCGCCGGTTTTTCCGTGAGGGTAAAGGTCGCGCCCTGGTGCAGGGTGTTCCACCACTCCACCGAGTATTTGATGATCGGGATGTTGATCACACCAACGATGGCCAGCACCGCGCAGGCCTTGGCGGCGCTGTCGCGGTTGCTGATGGCATTGCCCAGCGCGATCACGCCGAAATACAGAAACAGCAGAATCAGCATCGAGGTCAGGCGCGCGTCCCAGACCCACCATGAGCCCCAGGTCGGTTTGCCCCAGATCGCCCCGGTGACCAGCGCTACAGCGGTCATCCACGCGCCAATCGGAGCGGCGCATTGCAGGGCGACGTCGGCCAGTTTCATCTTCCACACCAGCCCGACCACACCGCACACCGCCAGCATCACGTAGATCGACTGAGCGAGCATCGCGGCAGGTACGTGGATGTAGATGATGCGAAAGCTGTTGCCTTGCTGATAATCCGGCGGCGCGAAGGCCAGGCCCCAAACGACGCCGACACCAATCAGCAGCAACGCTGCGATGCTCAACCACGGCAGAAACTTGCTGCTGATGCCGTAGAACCACTTGGGCGAGCCGAGCTTGTGAAACCAGGTCCAGTTCATACTGTTTCCATCACGGGTGCCGCTCATCGGTGTGAGCAGTCTCAGGGTCTTTGCTGGTTAAATTTTAACCAGACCTCATTATTCGCCGACGCTGATCTTCAGGCCAGCCGCTATTGCAAAAGGTGTCAGGGTGATCGCCAGGGCGGTCAGGCTACCCAGCCACAGCAGATACCCGGTCGCCGGCATGCCTTGCAAGGCGGCCTGCAAGGCGCCACTGCCAAGGATCAACACCGGGATGTACAACGGCAGAATCAGCAACGCCAGCAACAGGCCGCCACGCTTCAAACCGACCGTCAGCGCCGCGCCCACCGCGCCGAGCAAGCTCAGCACCGGTGTTCCCAGCAGTAACGAAAGCAGCAAAACCGGCAGACAGGCGGCAGGCAAACCGAGCATCAACGCCAGCAGCGGTGAGAGCAGAACCAGTGCCAGACCGGAGAAAAGCCAGTGTGCCAGCACCTTGGCCAAGACCAGAAGTGGCAGCGGGTGCGACGAAAGGACCCACTGCTCCAGCGAGCCATCTTCGAAATCACTGCGGAACAGCCCGTCCAGCGAGAGCAGGACCGACAACAGCGCCGCCACCCAGACTAACCCGGGGGACAGGTTTTGCAACACCTGAGTTTCCGGGCCGACGGCCAGCGGGAATAATGCGATGACGATGGCGAAGAAAATCAGCGGATTGGCCAGCTCCGCCGGGCGGCGAAACAGCAGTCGGGATTCACGGGCAACCAGCAGGCCGAACACACTCATACTGCCCAGTTCCCCAGATCGATGTCGCGATAACCGGCCGGCATCCGGCTCAGCGTGTGGTGCGTGGTCAACACCACCAGGCCACCGCGTTCGCAGTGCCCGGCCAGATGTTCTTCAAGTTGCGCCACGCCCTGCTTGTCCAGCGCGGTAAACGGCTCATCGAGAATCCACAGCGGCGGGCTGTCCAGATACAACCGCGCCAGCGCCACGCGGCGTTGCTGACCGGCGGACAGACTATGGCAAGGAACATCTTCGAAGCCGCGCAATCCTACAGCTGCCAGCGCTTGCCAGATGGCCTCGCGTTCGGCGGGATGATGCAAGGCGCAGAGCCAGGAGAGGTTTTCTTCCGGGGTCAGCAAATCCTTGATCCCGGCGGCGTGGCCGATCCACAGCAGGTTGCGTGCGAGTTCGCTGCGTTGTTCGGTCAGCGGCTGGCCATTGAGCAGGACTTGCCCGGCGGTCGGCTGCATCAACCCGGACAGCAGGCGTAACAGGCTGGTTTTACCGCTGCCGTTGGGGCCGCTGATCTGCACCATATCGCCACTGGCCAGTCTCAATTCGAGATTTTCGAAGAGCAGCCGCAGATCACGTTCACACGCGAGGGCAACGGTTTGCAGGACAGGACTGGTCAAGGGATCACGGGCCTTATACGGTTCAAGTCGGCTCTGGCGCGGCCGTTAAAGAGATGCAGCATAGATGCATTGACGGCTCGATCTAGAGAGCTGGGTCAAACAATTGCTATGTTTTTTGAACGAAGCGCAAGACGGGCGGCATTATACATGCCGTGCCTTACTCTCAAGAGTGCATTTTCCTCAGGTTGTGTCCGCGTATGACAGGCGAAATGAACATCCTCCCGCTCCCGCCCACCACCCCGGCGACCGTTCGCCCGCAGGTCGGTGAGCTGCTCAAGCTGCTGACCCCGGTCGAAGGCCTGATCGGCGCCGGGCAAAGCGCCAAGGCCGAGGTGTTATCGCTCAAGCAGGCGGACCAGACCTTTCAGTTATTGCTCAAGGTGACCGTCGATGGCGGCCGCCAGACCACCGTGCAGGCGACCAGCAATCTGCCGCTGCCGCAAGGCACCAGTCTGGCGATCACTCAGCCATCGGCGGGCAACCTGGCGATTACCGTGCAGCAGACGATTGCCAGCAGCGTCGCCGCCCTCACCCGCATCGACACCGCACAATTGCCGGTCGGTACGCTGCTGCAAGGCAAGGTGCTGACCTCGCAGGCGCTGCCGCAGACGACGGGGCAAGCGGCGGTATTCCGTTCGCTGGTCACTCTGCTCAACACCGCACAGAGCGGCAGCACACTGACCATCGACAGCCCGCAGCCACTACGCATCGGCACCCTGCTTTCGGCGCTGGTGGAAGACGCTCAAAACCTCAAGTTCCTGCCGATGAGCAGCCGCCAGGAACAACTCGCCGTGAGTCAGCAACTGGTTGGCCAGCAAAGTCGTCAGGCGTCCCTGACGGGGTTACTGAACGCGTTGCAAAATCTGCCGAGCGATAGCGATCAGACATCGCAGGATTTGCGCGCCGTGGTCGACAAACTGCTCGCCAGCCTGCCGGACGTGCAACAACTGAGCACCGCCAAGGGCGTGGCACTGGCGCTGGCCAACAGCGGCGCGTTCCTCGAAGCCAAACTGTTGACCGGCCAGAACCCGACGCTGGCTCCGGACATGAAGGCCGACCTGCTCAAGCTGATCGCACAACTGACCCCGGGCCTGCCGAGCAGCACCAGTTTCAACGCGATCATCGCCGCCAACACCCTGGCGCAAGCGCTGCCGAGTTTCGTCCGCAACGCCCTCGGCATGCTCGGCCAGGTCAGCGCGAAACCGGTACCGAGCAGCTTCCCGCTGCCCGAACGCCTGCTGCAAAGTCTGGACGGCGAAGGCGATCTGGAACAGTTGTTGCGCCTCGCCGCCGCTGCGGTATCGCGCCTGCAAAGCCACCAACTGTCGAGTCTTGAACAGACCGGCGTTACCGACGATGGGCGTCTGCTCAGCACCTGGCAGTTGGAAATCCCCATGCGCAACCTGCAAGACATCGTGCCGTTGCAGGTCAAGTTCCAGCGTGAAGAAGCGCCAGAGCGAGAGCCGCAACCGAACGAACGTCGTGATGAGCGCGAGCCCAAACAGCAACTGTGGCGCATCGATCTGGCATTCGACATGGAGCCGCTCGGGCCGATGCAGATTCAGGCGCAGTTGATCGCTGGCAGCCTGTCCAGCCAACTGTGGGCCGAACGGCCGTACACCGCCGATCTGATCGGCAACAACCTGTTCGCCCTGCGCCAGCGCCTGCTCGATCGCGGGCTCAACGTCGGCGACATCGACTGCCACCTCGGCACCCCGCCGCAGGGCAACCAAACCCGTCTCGAACACCGCTGGGTCGACGAAACCGCATGAACGATTCCACTGCCCCACGCCAGGCCATCGCCCTCAAATACGACGGCAACCACGCCCCGACCCTCACCGCCAAAGGTGATGACGAACTGGCCGAAGAAATCCTGCGCATCGCTCGCGATTGCGAAGTGCCGATTTACGAGAATGCCGAATTGGTGCGGCTGTTGGCGCGGATGGAATTGGGCGACAGCATTCCCGAGGAGCTGTATCGCACCATCGCCGAAATCATCGCGTTTGCGTGGAATCTGAAGGGCAAATTCCCTGAGGGGCAGGACCCGAATGCGCCGATGGTCGAGAAGGACGTCACCGATCGCGGGGATGATTACTGAGACTTCGAAGACGCCTTCGCGAGCAGGCTCGCTCCCACATTAGACCGAGATCGAATGTGGGAGCGAGCCTGCTCGCTAATGGCTATTTCAGCGTGAGCGCAAAAATCAGTTCTTGTGAAGTTTGCGCATCAACTCCGCCTCAGCCTGGGTCAACCCGCAGGACTGAGTCAGTTCATCGACGCTGGCGCCCATCCCCACCAGTTTCGCCGCTTGGGCGAATGACAGGCTCGACGGGTCGCGCTGTTCCAGCTGAACGATTTTGTCCGGCAACGGACTGACTACCGCGCGCAGCTCGTGCAGGGCTTCGCCCATACGCACGTTGCCGTTCTGGTAATCGTCGACACGCTTGGCCAGGTCCTTGATGCGCTGATCACGCAGCGCATCGCCCTGAGCCTGTTGCGCAGCGATCACCCGCTGCGCCTTGATGTACGCCAGAAACATTGCCAGCGTGCCTGCCCAGAAGAGGAACAGGACAATGACCGCGACTTCGAGAATCAATCAGATGTTCTCCAGATCCGACCATTCTTCTTCGCTCATCATCTTGTCCAGCTCGACCAGGATCAGCAACTCGTTGTTCTTGTTGCACACGCCCTGGATGAACTTGGCCGACTCTTCGTTGCCGACGTTCGGCGCCGTCTCGATTTCCGACTGACGCAGGTAAACCACTTCGGCCACGCTGTCGACCATGATGCCGACGACTTGCTTGTCGGCTTCGATGATGACGATACGGGTGTTGTCGCTGATCTCGCCGCTGTTCAGGCCGAAGCGCTGACGGGTGTCGATCACGGTAACCACGTTACCGCGCAGGTTGATGATGCCCAGCACGTAGCTTGGCGCGCCCGGCACCGGAGCGATTTCGGTGTAGCGCAGTACTTCCTGAACGCGCATCACGTTGATGCCGTAGGTTTCGTTGTCCAGTTTGAAGGTTACCCATTGCAGGATCGGATCTTCAGAACCTTTTGCATTCGTCGCCTGACTACTCATACCCTGACCCCTCGAAAAAACCGCTCTGGGCGGTGTGTGTTCTGTGTGGCGGCATTCAACAATGCCGTCGCCTGATTGTTATGTCGGCTGCTATGTCGGTTTATGTAGCGGTTTGTGGCCGCTGAGGTGCTTTGCCCCACCGCTGGCGATCAACTCGGCCAGTGCGGAAACGTCAAGCAATGCACACATGTGCTCAATCACGGTGCCGGCGAGCCATGGCCGCTGACCCCGGTGACTTCTCCATTTGATTTCATTCGGGTCCAGACGCAACGAGCGGCTGACCTGATGCACCGCCAGCCCCCACTCGTAACCTTGTACCGAAATCACGTACTGCAAGCCCTGACGGAAGTCATCGCGATAGCGATCCGGCATGACCCAGCGCGCGGTGTCCAACACTTTCAGGTTGCCGGCCTGGCTCGGCAGGATCCCGAGGAACCATTCCGGCTGACCGAATAACGGCGTCAGCTCGTGGCCGGCCAGCGAATAGATCGAGCCGAGGCACACCAGCGGCACCGCCAGCGTCAGGCCAGCGACATCGAACAGCAGGCATTCGAAGGCTTCCGAGGCCCAGGCCGGGCGACCATCGGTTTCCACCGGTGGCGGCGTGTTGTTCGGCGGCAGATGCACTTCGACCAGCGGCGGCACCAGCGTCTGCTCGACGGGTGCGGGTGCAACTGGAGCAGGTGCTGGAGCCGGTTCGACCACGGCCGGTTCCGGCGCGGTTTTCAGCAGTTGGGTTTGCAGCAGCGGTGCCAGTGTCGAGACCTGCGCGCGAACCGGCTCGGCTTCTTCGATCAATGCCAGCGGTGCCTTGGTCACCGCTGCGGCGGCAGGCGCGGCAACCGGCGCAGCAGGCCGGGCAGCCTTCTGCGCATCACGCGCCTGCTCTTCCAGCACTGCAGCCTGGAACTCGTCCAGCGCCTCGCTGCTTTCCACAACTTCAGGCTGCGCCTCAATGACCGGCGGCAGCTCTTCAGGCATTTCCAGCAGCAAATTATCCAGATAAGACTGCAGCGCCAATTGCGGACGCGATGTGAGCTTGACTGGGCGGTTCATCGGTCAACAGCGCCGGACAGGGAGACCGCGTCGCCTGCTTCGCGAGCAGGCTCGCTCCCACAGGATTTGTGCAAGTCAGGCAGGTGTGATCGGGACAGGTTCATCTCAAGCCACCTGCGGAACAAGTTGTTGCGCCAACAGGTGCTTGAGCAGCGCGCGATACGCCAGCACGCCACGGCTCTTGCCGTCGAATTGCGAAGGCGTGACACCGGCTCGGCTGGCATCGCGCAGACGGGTATCGACCGGGATGTAACCCTGCCAGATCTCGTCGGGAAATTTGTCACGCAGCACGCGCAAGGTATGCATCGATGCTTGTGTGCGGCGATCGAACAAGGTCGGCACGATGCTGAACGGCAGCGCCTGTTTGCGCGAGCGGTTGATCATCGCCAGGGTGTTGACCATGCGCTCCAGACCTTTGACGGCCAGATGCTCGGTCTGCACCGGGATTACCAGTTGCTGGCTCGCCGCGAGGGCGTTGACCATCAGCACGCCGAGCAACGGCGGGCTGTCGATCACCGCGTAATCGAAGTCCTGCCACAGCTGCGCCAGACTCTTGGCGATCACCAGGCCCAAACCACTCTGCCCCGGCGACTGACGCTCAAGGGTCGCGAGTGCGGTGCTCGATGGCAGCAGGGAAATACGTTCATCGCTGGTCGACAAAAGCAACTGCCCCGGCAGGCCTTGCGGCACGCTGCCCTTGTGCAGAAACAGATCGTAGTTGCTGTGTTCCAGGCTGTCGGGATCGTAGCCGAAATAGCTGGTCATCGAGCCGTGCGGGTCGAGATCGACCACAACCACGCGCTTGCCCGCCTCGGCCAGCAATCCGGCTAAAGCGATGGAAGATGTGGTTTTACCGACACCACCCTTTTGATTGGCGACTGCCCAGACTCTCATTCAGTTCGTTCCTCCCGGCCGATATGCTCGACCGAGACATAGCTCAGCGTGTTAATGCGGGTGACGGAGAATTGACGGCACTCTCGCGTCCCGGCGTCTTGACCGGGGTCGGTGCAGTTTGTGTGCCAGCCCGCTTCAATGCAGCGTCCGGTTGCGCGTTGGCGGTTCCGGTGCCCGTGAGGCTGCGGCGCACATCGAGATTGCGCGAGACCACCAGAACCACCCGGCGGTTTTTCCCCCGGCCTTCAGCGGTAGCGTTGTTGGCCACCGGTTGAAACTCGCCGTAACCCACCGATGCCAATCGGCCAGGGTTTACGCCCTGCATGGCCAGCATGCGCACGATGCTCGCCGACCGCGCCGAGGACAGTTCCCAGTTGGTCGGGTACTGCGCGGTGCGGATCGGTTGATCGTCGGTGAAGCCTTCGACGTGAATCGGGTTGTCGAACGGTTTCAGAATCGCTGCAACCTTGTCGATGATGTTGAATGCAATGTCGCTCGGCATGGCATCGCCACTGCCGAACAACAGGCTGGAGTTGAGTTCGATCTCGACCCACAACTCGTTGCCACGCACGGTCATCTGGTTGGAACTGATCAGGTCACCGAACGCGGCGCTGATGTCATCGGCGATGCTTTTCAGCGGATCGCTGGCACCGGCGATACCGGCATCGATCTGCTCGGCGTCCTTGACCAGCGGCTTGGCCGGGGTCACGGTTTTCGGTCGCTCGTCGCCGATCGGGATCGGTTTGAGCGCGCGGTCGGAGTCCTTGAAGACGCCGACCAGCGCTTCGGAAATCTCTTTGTACTTGCCTTCGTTGATCGACGAAATCGAGTACATGACCACGAAGAACGCGAACAGCAACGTGATGAAGTCAGCGTAGGAAACCAGCCAGCGTTCGTGGTTTACATGCTCTTCCTGGTGGCGACGACGGGCCATGAGGTTATTCCCTTAATCCATGAAGCCTTGCAGCTTCAACTCAATGGAGCGAGGGTTTTCACCTTCGGCGATCGACAGGATCCCTTCCAACAACATTTCGCGATAACGCGACTGCCGCAACGCGATTGACTTCAGCTTGGCGGCGATTGGCAGCAACACCAGGTTGGCACTGGCCACGCCGTAAATGGTCGCGACGAAGGCTACGGCGATACCGCTGCCCAGTTGCGTCGGATCGGCGAGGTTGCCCATCACGTGGATCAGGCCCATTACCGCACCGATGATGCCGATGGTCGGCGCGTAGCCGCCCATGCTTTCAAAGACTTTCGCCGCTTCGATATCGCGCGCTTCCTGGGTGTAGAAATCCACTTCGAGGATGCTGCGGATCGCTTCCGGCTCGGCACCGTCGACCAGCAGTTGCAGGCCTTTGCGCGAGTAATTGTCGGGTTCGGCATCCGCCACGCCTTCCAGACCCAGCAGGCCTTCCTTGCGTGCGGTGAGGCTCCAGTTGACGACGCGATCGATGCCACCGGCCAGATCGACCCGTGGCGGAAACAGAATCCAGGCAAGGATCTGCATGGCGCGTTTGAACGCGCTCATCGGCGATTGCAGCAGTGCGGCACCGATGGTGCCGCCCAGTACGATCAATGCCGCCGGGCCGTTGGCCAGCGCACCGAGGTGACCACCTTCAAGGTAGTTACCGCCGATGATGGCGACGAACGCCATGATGATCCCGATAAGGCTTAAAACATCCATCAGATACACGCCTCGACAATGTGCTTGCCGATGTCGTCGAGGCTATACACCGCGTCGGCGAGGTCGGCTTTGACGATGGCCATCGGCATGCCGTAGATCACGCAGCTTGCTTCATCCTGCGCCCACACCGCGCTACCGCCCTGCTTGAGCAGACGCGCGCCTTCACGGCCGTCGGCGCCCATGCCGGTCAACACCACCGCCAGAACTTTGTCGCCGTAGGATTTCGCCGCCGAACCGAAGGTGATGTCCACGCACGGCTTGTAATTCAGACGCTCGTCGCCCGGGAGGATTTTCACCGCGCCACGGCCGTCGATCATCATTTGCTTGCCACCCGGTGCGAGCAACGCCAGGCCCGGACGCAGGATGTCGCCATCCTCGGCTTCCTTGACGCTGATGCGGCAGAGCTTGTCGAGACGCTCGGCAAACGCCTTGGTGAACGCTGCCGGCATGTGCTGGATCAGCACGATCGGCGCCGGAAAGTTCGCTGGCAACTGAGTCAGCACGCGCTGCAAGGCAACCGGGCCGCCAGTCGAGGTACCGATGGCAACCAGTTTGTAGGCTTTGCGTTTCGGTGCCGGCGACGACGCGCTGGCAGCCGGAGCACGGCTTGGAGCAGGTGCATGCACAGGCGCGGGTGCCGGACGTGCCGGTGCGCTGGTGCTGTGGCTGCTGAAGCTGGATGGCGCCGGAGCCGGTGCAGGCGTTGGCGCTGCGGCTGGAGCCGGCGCGCTATAAGCACTGAAACGACGATTACTGCGCGAAATGCTATGGACCTTTTCGCACAGCAACTGCTTGACCTTCTCCGGGTTGCGCGAGATGTCTTCGAAATTCTTCGGCAGGAAATCCACCGCGCCGGCGTCCAGCGCATCGAGGGTCACCCGGGCGCCTTCGTGGGTCAGCGAAGAGAACATCAACACCGGGGTCGGGCAGCGCTGCATGATGTGCCGCACTGCCGTGATGCCGTCCATCATCGGCATCTCGTAGTCCATGGTGATCACGTCCGGCTTGAGCGCCAGCGCCTGATCAATCGCCTCTTTACCGTTGGTTGCAGTGCCGACCACCTGAATGCTCGGATCCGCAGAAAGAATTTCCGAGACGCGGCGGCGGAAAAAACCCGAATCGTCCACCACCAGGACTTTGACTGCCATAAACACTCCATTAGGTGCAGCGGGACGTTGTCGCCCCGCCGCCCCGGATTCAAATACGCCGTGCGGCGTAACGCTTGAGCATGCTTGGAACATCGAGAATCAGCGCGATGCGGCCGTCACCGGTAATGGTGGCGCCGGACATGCCCGGAGTGCCCTGGAGCATTTTGCCCAATGGCTTGATGACCACTTCTTCCTGACCGACCAGTTGATCGACGACGAAGCCGATCCGCTGAGTGCCTACCGAAAGGATCACCACGTGGCCCTCACGCTGCTCTTCGTGAGCGGCGGAGCTGACCAGCCAGCGCTTGAGGTAGAACAACGGCAGCGCCTTGTCCCGCACGATCACCACTTCCTGACCGTCCACAACGTTGGTGGTCGACAGGTCGAGGTGGAAGATTTCGTTGACGTTGACCAACGGGAACGCAAACGCCTGATTGCCGAGCATCACCATCAGGGTTGGCATGATCGCGAGGGTCAGCGGCACCTTGATGACGATCTTCGAGCCCTGGCCCTTGGTCGAGTAGATGTTGATCGAACCGTTGAGCTGGGAAATCTTGGTCTTCACCACGTCCATGCCGACACCACGGCCGGAGACGTCGGAGATCTCGGTCTTGGTCGAGAAACCCGGGGCGAAAATAAGGTTGTAGCACTCGGTATCGCTGAGGCGATCGGCCGCGTCCTTGTCCATCACCCCGCGTTTTACCGCGATGGCGCGCAGGACATTCGGGTCCATGCCTTTGCCGTCATCGGAAATCGACAGCAGGATATGGTCGCCTTCCTGTTCGGCCGCCAGCACCACGCGACCGCCACGGGCCTTGCCCGACGCTTCGCGTTCTTCCGGCGACTCGATGCCGTGGTCGACAGCGTTGCGCACCAAGTGGACCAGTGGGTCGGCCAGGGCCTCGACAAGGTTTTTGTCGAGGTCGGTTTCTTCACCCACCAGTTCCAGGTTGATTTCTTTCTTGAGCTGACGCGCCAGATCTCGAACCAGACGCGGGAAGCGCCCGAAGACCTTCTTGATCGGCTGCATCCGCGTCTTCATGACGGCGGTCTGCAAGTCAGCCGTGACCACGTCGAGGTTCGACACGGCCTTTTGCATGGCTTCATCGCCGCTGTTCAGGCCCAGGCGCACCAGACGGTTACGCACCAGCACCAGCTCGCCGACCATGTTCATGATTTCGTCGAGACGTGCCGTGTCGACGCGCACGGTGGTTTCGGCTTCGCTCGCCGGTTTTTCCGGTGGCGGTGTCGCCGGCGCACGGGCCGGAGCCGGTGCAGCAGCAGCCGGTTTTGGCGCTTCGGCTTTTGGCTCAGGCTTGGTGGCAGGCTTGGGCGCTGCAGCAGCGGCCGGTGCCTTGGCAGCCGGTGTGGCGACGGTCGAAGCACTGCCAGCAGCGGCAGTGCCGACTTCGGTGAACTTGCCTTTGCCGTGCAATTCGTCGAGCAGCGATTCGAACTCGTGATCGCTGATCAGGTCGCTGCCGGCAGCGGCGGCCGCTGGAGCAGCCGGCGCAGGTGCCGACGCAATCGCCGACTCCAGCGCATCCACGGCAAAGTTGCCCTTGCCATGCAATTGATCGAGCAGGGCTTCGAATTCGTCGTCGGTGATGTCAGAGCTGTCGCCCTTGGCCGGAGCCGCAGGGGCTGCCGCCGCTGGCGCAACCGCGTCCACCGCGAACTGGCCCTTGCCGTGCAGTTGATCGAGCAACGACTCGAACTCGGCATCGGTGATTTCATCGCTCGCGGCTTCAGCGGCCGTTTGCGCAGGCGCAGCAGCGGCCGGGGCTTCAGCTTCAGCCTTGACGGCGTTCAGCGAATCCAGCAGTTGCTCAAATTCGTTATCGGTGATGTCGCCCGAGTCGCCTTCGACGACCAGTTCTTCGATCATCTCGGCCACTGGCGAAGCCGGGGCTGCGTCCGCCGATTGCGGTTCGGCCAGACGCGCCAGGGCGGCCAGCAGTTCCGGGGTGGCAGCGGTGATCGGAGCACGCTCACGAACCTCAGTGAACATGCTGTTCACCGCGTCCAGTGCTTCGAGGACAACGTCCATCAGTTCTGCATCAACGCGACGCTCACCCTTACGCAGGATGTCGAACACGTTTTCGGCGATGTGACAGCACTCCACCAGCTCATTGAGCTGAAGGAAGCCGGCGCCCCCTTTTACAGTGTGGAAACCGCGAAAAATTGCGTTGAGCAGATCTGCGTCATCCGGACGGCTTTCCAGCTCGACCAGTTGTTCGGACAGTTGCTCAAGAATCTCGCCGGCCTCAACCAGGAAATCCTGAAGGATCTCTTCATCGGCGCCGAAGCTCATTAATGGGGTGCTCCTACAGGTCTAAAAACCCAAAAAACCTAAAATTCCAAAACACTAGAACCCGAGGCTGGATAACAAATCGTCCACATCGTCCTGACCGGACACAACGTCTTCTCGTTTATCGGCATGAATCTGCGGACCTTCACCCTGCGAGAGATGTTTTTGTGGATCTTTTTCTGCAAGCATCGCGGCGCGGTCATGTTCGATGCCCGCAAAGCGGTCGACCTGACTGGCCATGAGCACAAGTTTGAGCAAATTGCTTTCGACTTCGGTGACCAGTTGGGTCACACGCTTGATCACCTGACCGGTCAGGTCCTGGTAATCCTGGGCCAGCAGGATGTCGTTGAGATTGCTCGACACCGCACGGTTGTCCGTGCTGCTGCGTGACAGAAAACCGTCGACCCGGCGCGCCAGTTCACGGAACTCTTCAGCCCCGACCTCGCGACGCATGAAGCGACCCCAATCGGCACTCAAGGTCTGCGCTTCATCAGCCAGACCATTGACCACCGGCGTGGCGCTTTCCACCAGATCCATGGTGCGGTTGGCCGCGGCCTCTGTCAGCTTGACCACATAGCCCAGGCGTTCGGTGGCGTCGGTGATTTGCGACACTTCCTCGGCCTGTGGCATGTTCGGGTCGATCTGGAAGTTGACGATCGCACTGTGCAGTTCACGTGTGAGCTTGCCCACTTCCTGGTACAGGCCACGGTCACGGGTCTGATTGAGCTCATGGATCAGTTGCACAGCGTCGCCGAACCTGCCTTTTTCAAGGCTTTCGACCAGTTCGACCGCGTGTTTTTTCAGGGTCGACTCGAAATCGCCCTGTGAAGATTCGTTATGCTCCATAGCTCCCCCGCGCGTTCATCAGCCGATGCGTTCGAAAATCTTCTCGATTTTGTCTTTCAACGCCTGAGCCGTGAAAGGTTTGACTACGTAGCCGTTTACACCGGCCTGAGCGGCTTCAATGATCTGCTCGCGCTTGGCTTCTGCAGTCACCATCAGCACTGGCAGGTGCTTGAGTTTTTCATCGGCACGCACGTGGCGCAGCAGGTCGATACCGGTCATGCCCGGCATGTTCCAGTCCGTTACCAGAAAGTCGATGCTGCCGCTGTTGAGCACTGGAATGGCAGTCACGCCATCGTCAGCCTCGACGGTGTTGGTGAACCCAAGATCACGCAGCAGGTTCTTGATGATCCGCCGCATCGTTGAGAAGTCATCAACGATGAGGATTTTCATGTCTTTGTTCAATTCGACCTCCAAGCAGTCTTAAACGCGCCCAGCACCTGGACGCGCCACTTCAATCAATCGGCGCAGCACTCGAAGACTGTCTGGAGCACAACAGAGCAAGACCGGTGCCGTTCATCACCGCACCAGCCTCGTTCGCAGTGTCCCCACACTGCCTTCAGCGCGCTCGCCACTCCCCCAAACGCCCCCGCAAACGGGCCGCGCACTGGCTGTGTAACTGGCTGACCCGCGATTCACTGACGCCAAGGACTTCACCGATCTCCTTGAGGTTCAGCTCTTCGTCGTAGTACAGCGCCAACACCAGTCGCTCACGCTCCGGCAAATTGGCAATCGCGTCCGCCAACGCCGCCTGGAAACGTTCATCTTCCAGATCGCGTGACGGCTCAAGATGAGCACTCGCGCCATCCTCGTGCAGCCCTTCGTGTTCGCCGTCCTGCAACAGATCGTCGAAACTGAACAGGCGGCTGCCCAAGGTGTCATTCAAAATCCCGTAGTAATCGTCGAGACTCAATTGGAGTTCGGCCGCAACCTCGTGATCTTTAGCATCACGGCCGGTTTTAGCTTCAATTGAGCGAATTGCGTCACTGACCATACGGGTATTGCGGTGAACCGAGCGTGGCGCCCAGTCCCCTTTGCGCACTTCGTCGAGCATCGCGCCGCGGATTCGGATGCCCGCGTACGTTTCGAAACTGGCGCCTTTGCTGGCGTCATATTTGGTCGAGACTTCGAGCAGGCCGATCATTCCGGCCTGGATCAGGTCTTCGACCTGCACACTCGCCGGCAAACGTGCCAGCAAGTGATAGGCAATGCGTTTGACCAGTGGCGCGTAACGCTCGATCAGTTCGTACTGCGCGTCACGTGCCGACTTCTTGTAGTAGTTCATACCGCTTGCGGTCATAGCACGGGCCCTGCCGTTTGCTGCACGAGGCGCTCGACGAAAAACTCAAGGTGGCCACGCGGGTTGGCGGGCAGCGGCCAGGTGTCGACCTTCTGCGCGATCGCCTTGAACGCCAGCGCGCACTTGGAACGCGGGAAGGCTTCATACACAGCACGCTGCTTCTGCACCGCTTTACGCACGCTTTCGTCGTAAGGCACGGCGCCGACGTATTGTAGAGCGACGTCAAGGAAGCGATCCGTGACCTTGGTCAACTTAGCGAACAGGTTGCGCCCTTCCTGCGGGCTCTGCGCCATGTTGGCCAGCACGCGAAAGCGGTTCATGCCGTAATCGCGGTTGAGCAACTTGATCAGCGCGTAGGCGTCGGTGATCGAGGTTGGCTCGTCGCAGACCACCAGCAACACTTCTTGTGCGGCGCGTACAAAACTGACTACCGAGTCACCAATACCCGCAGCGGTGTCGATCACCAGTACGTCGAGATTGTCGCCGATGTCGCTGAACGCCTGAATCAGACCGGCATGTTGCGCCGGGCTCAGGTGCACCATGCTTTGCGTGCCGGACGCGGCCGGGACGATGCGGATGCCACCGGGGCCTTGCAACAGCACGTCGCGCAATTCGCAACGGCCTTCGATCACGTCGGCCAGTGTGCGTTTAGGGGTCAGACCCAACAAAACGTCGACGTTCGCCAGTCCCAGATCGGCGTCCAGCAGCATGACCCGACGGCCAAGCTCTGCCAGCGCCAGCGACAAGTTCACTGACACGTTAGTCTTGCCGACGCCACCTTTGCCGCCGGTCACCGCGATCACCTGTACGGGATGCATGCTGCCCATGTTATTTCTTTACCTTGTCTTGCATAGACGGAGGCCACATTACTGGCTGCGCGTTCACAACCGGAACAATGCATGGCAGACCATCGATGTAGGTACAAAAACTGTTCATGAATACCTCAGCCTACCTGCTTGGTCGGGCTGTGATAGATATCAGCGAACATGTCAGCCATGGCTTCTTCGCTGGGTTCTTCCTGCATTTGCACGCTGACGGCGCGGCTGACCAGTTGATGACGGCGCGGCAGATGCAAATCATCCGGAATCCGTGGGCCATCGGTCAGGTACGCGACCGGCAATTCATGACTGATCGCCAGGCTCAACACTTCGCCAAGGCTGGCCGTTTCATCCAGTTTAGTCAGGATGCACCCGGCTAGCCCGCAACGCTTGTAACTGTGATAAGCGGCGGTTAGAACCTGTTTCTGGCTGGTGGTTGCCAAGACCAGATAATTTTTTGAACGAATGCCACGCCCGGCCAGACTTTCCAGCTGCATGCGCAGCGCCGGATCACTGGCTTGCAGGCCGGCAGTATCGATCAATACCACGCGTTTGCGCAGCAATGGATCCAGCGCCTGCACCAGCGATTGGCCCGGATCGACGTGAGTCACTGGCACATTGAGAATGCGGCCCAGCGTCTTCAGTTGTTCCTGAGCGCCGATACGGAAACTGTCCATGCTCACCAGCGCGACATTCTGCGCGCCGTATTTCAGCACATAACGCGCGGCAAGCTTGGCGAGAGTAGTGGTCTTGCCCATGCCGGCAGGGCCGACCATGGCAATCACACCGCCCTCTTCCAGCGGCTCGACTTCCGGCACGGCAATCATCCGCGCCAGGTGCGCAAGCAACATGCGCCAGGCCTGACGGGGTTCTTCGATATCAGTGATCATCGCCAGCAGATCGCGCGACAACGGGCCGGACAGACCGATACGTTGCAGACGGCGATACAGGTTGGCTTGCGCCGGACGACTGCCTTGCAACTGATTCCAGGCCAGAGTGCCGAGCTGAACTTCCATCAGCTCGCGCAGGCTGTTCAATTCGAAACGCATCGAATCCAGTGCACGCGGATCAACGCCGCCGGAAGACTGCGCAGGCGCCGGGGCCGGACGCGCCGGGGCGGCGTAAGTCGGCTCGCTCAGCGGTTCGGCAGCGGTCAGCGGCAGGCCAGCCGTCAACGGCAGCCCGGCGAAGATCTGGCGATTGCTATTGCCATCAGCTTCGCCACGCAGGCTCAACTCGGCCTGAGCGGTGACGATGCGCGACTGGGTCTTGCGCAGCTCGTCTTCGAGTTCCATGTTCGGAACCCGTGGCGCCAGGGCCGACAATTTGTAATCCAGTGCCGCCGTCAGCTCGACACCGCCGGCAATGCGGCGATTGCCAATGATGGCGGCATCAGCGCCCAGCTCATCACGAACCAGCTTCATGGCCTGACGCATATCGGCGGCAAAGAAACGCTTAACTTGCATAAACCACTACCTCAGCCGTTGGGCCCTACTGTCGCAACGATGGTCACTTGCTTGTTGTCCGGTATTTCCTGGTAGGCCAGCACATGCAATCCAGGGACTGCGAGGCGGCCAAAGCGCGAGAGCATCGCGCGGATCGGGCCAGCGACCAAAAGGATCACTGGCTGACCTTGCATTTCCTGACGCTGCGCCGCTTCGATGAGCGAACGCTGCAGCTTCTCGGCCATGCTTGGCTCCAGCAGAACGCCCTCTTCCGAGCCTTGTCCTGCCTTCTGCAGACTATTGAGCAATATTTGTTCCAACCTTGGTTCCAAGGTGATCACAGGCAGCTCGGACTCAGTGCCTACAATGCTTTGGACGATGGCGCGCGATACGCCAACCCGCACCGCAGCCACCAACGCGGCGGTATCTTGACTCTTCGCGGCGTTGTTGGCGATGGCTTCGGCAATGCTGCGGATATCGCGCACCGGCACGTGTTCGGCGAGCAACGCTTGCAGCACTTTGAGCAACTGCGACAACGAGACCACGCCCGGCACCAGCTCTTCAGCCAGTTTCGGCGAGCTTTTGGCCAGCAATTGCATGAGTTGCTGCACTTCTTCGTGGCCGATCAGCTCGCTGGAGTGCTTGTACAGAATCTGGTTCAAGTGGGTCGCGACCACGGTGCTGGCGTCGACCACGGTGTAACCGAGCGATTGTGCCTGCGCACGCTGGCTGATTTCGATCCACACCGCCTCCAGGCCGAAAGCCGGATCTTTGGCGTTGATACCGTTGAGCGTGCCGTAGACCTGGCCCGGGTTGATCGCCAGTTCGCGATCCGGGTAGATCTCGGCTTCGGCGAGGATCACACCCATCAGGGTCAGGCGATAGGCGCTGGGCGCCAGATCGAGGTTGTCACGAATGTGCACGGTCGGCATCAGAAAGCCCAGATCCTGCGAGAGCTTCTTGCGCACACCCTTGATCCGCGCCAGCAACTGCCCGCCCTGATTACGATCCACCAGCGGAATCAAGCGATAGCCGACTTCCAGACCAATCATGTCGATGGGCGTCACGTCGTCCCAGCCCAGCTCCTTGGTTTCCATGGCGCGGGCTGGCGACGGCAGCAGTTCCTGCTGGCGCTTGACCTCTTCCAGCGCCACGACCTTGGCCACATTCTGCTTCTTCCAGAACAGGTACGCGCCGCCAGCGGCCAGCGCAGCCATGCTCAGGAACGAGAAGTGCGGCATGCCCGGCACCAGGCCCATGACCGCCATCAGACCGGCCGCCACCGCCAGCGCTTTCGGCGAGGCGAACATCTGACGATTGATCTGCTTGCCCATGTCTTCCGAACCGGAAGCACGGGTCACCATGATCGCTGCCGCTGTCGATAACAACAGTGATGGCAATTGCGCCACTAAACCGTCACCGATGGTCAGCAAGGCGTAAACCCGACCGGCATCACCGAACGTCATGCCATGCTGGAAGATACCCACGGCCATGCCGCCGATAAGGTTGATGAACAGAATCAGCAGGCCAGCGATGGCGTCACCACGAACGAACTTGCTGGCACCGTCCATCGAACCGTAGAACTCGGCCTCTTGGGCGACTTCCTGACGGCGCGCCTTGGCTTGGTTCTGGTCGATCAGACCGGCGTTGAGGTCGGCGTCGATCGCCATTTGTTTGCCGGGCATCGCATCGAGGGTGAAACGCGCGCTCACCTCGGAAATCCGCCCGGCACCCTTGGTCACCACGACGAAGTTGATGATCATCAAAATCGCGAAGACCACGATACCGACCACGTAGTTGCCGCCGATCACCACCTCACCGAAGGCCTGAATCACCTTACCGGCCGCGGCGTGGCCGTCCTGACCGTGGAGCATCACCACCCGCGTCGAGGCCACGTTCAACGCCAGCCGCAGCAGCGTCGCCACCAGCAGAATGGTCGGGAACACGGCGAAATCCAGCGGCCGCAGCGCATATACGCAGACCAGCAGGACGACGATCGACAGGGCAATATTGAAGGTAAAGAAGACGTCGAGCAGGAACGGCGGCACCGGCAACATCATCATCGCCAGCATGACCAGCAGCAACAACGGCACGCCCAGATTGCCTCGACTGAGGTCGGCAACGTTGGTGCGTGCTGTATTGAATAACTGAGTGCGATCCACCGGTTTTCCCCGTTCCTTTAAAGCAAACTTTTGACGCCCAGAGCGGGCTCACGGCGGGTACTGCAAGAAGCTTTCCAACTTTTGCGATTGATTGAAACAGAGAGGGAGGTGTACGCGACCACTGTAGGCCTTCGCCTGCTCGCGATAGCGGTGTGTCATCCAAAAAATTCGTCAACTGACACTCCGCTATCGCGAGCAGGCTCACTCCTACATTTGGTGTGCATTTCACTCTCACATTTGGAATGCAGTCTCTTGTGGGAGCGAGCCTGCTCGCGAAGAGGCCCTTATGTCCGGCACAAATTTTTCGATTTAAACGAAGCTGTTTAAAAGACACCTGCAGACACTGTCTCAAGGCTACAAATCCTTGCGCCATTGCCTACAGCTACGCCAGAATCCGCCGGCTTGTGCGCCTTGGGGGCGGGTTCTATTGTGAATCGGTCGCTGACGAATCAGCGATCGGGTCTCGCAGCCCGTCGATCTCTGGACGCACAACACTCGCTTTTTTATGGCGGCTGTACGTGGGAGACCTTCGGGTCTGCCGGTTCTAGAGTCCCGGTCTGCGACCCGCGTATAGCTGCCACCTTCATTCGTCTCGCAGCGAACGCTGGCAACTCCAATGACTCTAGGAGCTTCAGATGATCAAACCAACACCCAACCCACCCGAAATCGACCTCGCCTCCCCCTACGAATCCCTCGATTCAAAAAAGCTCAACGACGCCGCCGAACGCGCCCTCGATCACTACCTCTGCCCACCCGGCTCCACCCATCCGCCACGCAAAGCCCGCCGGATGTACGCCGTTACTGCCGACTTCAAAAACGAGGAGCTGCTGGCCGATGCCAGCGAAACGCTCGCTTCAGCCAGAACCATCGCCCATGACTTCGCTCATCTCATACCCGCGTCACAGCGCAGGACGCTTTTAGGGATCGCGCAACTGATCATGCTCGGCGAGCTGGCGGTGAATCGGGTGATGGATAATCTGGAGTTGCCGCAGTAGCACGTCGCCCCGGTGATCATTCCCACGCTCCCGCGTGGGAATGCCTCAACGGACGCTCCGCGTTCGGCTTTTGAAGTGACGCAGAGCGTCCCGGACTGCATTCCTTTGCTGCGCGTGGGAACGATCAAAAAGACATAAAAAAACCGCTGCCCGATTGAGCCGGGACAGCGGTTTTTTCGTTTCAGCCGTTTTGTGAGGAGTACAAACGGGGGATCAATAGCGAAGGTTTGTCACTTCCCGCGAGCCCTCTTCCACCAGATCAAATTTGACCGCCCTGTCTTTCCCTTTTTCTAAAGGGATATTCATCTTGTACTTATGCTCATCAGGGACGGTGAAGAAGTAATATCCTTCGCCTTCTTTTTTCTCCCACCCCCCCTGCGTATAGATGGATACTGAATTGGCCTCTAAGGAGAATTTCGACGAGCGAGGAGCCAAAGGTATTTCTAGAAATCCGTGATTCTCGGGGTTTGCAGGAACTGCGGGGTCGACAGGATTAATAGTGCCCCGGCCTTTGTCTGCGTCATAGCTTACGAATACACCGTCCATTTTCTTTATCCCTCGTCGCTGTAGAAATGCAAGCACCCAATGTGCTGCATCGCTCAGCCATCAAACCGCAAGGGCACGCTTTCCACACCTGTAAAACCTGACAGGTACGGTCAGCTTTTAGACAAACGGTAACCGTCAGCAATCAGATTCCAAATGTGGGAGCGAGCTTGCTCGCGAAGGGACCAGTGAAGACAGTGCAAATCGCCTTTTAAACTCAGGTGTTTAAAAGACACCTCCAGACACGCCTTCCAGGCTACAAATTCTTGCGCCTTTGCCTACAGCTACGCCAGAATCCGCCGGCTTGTGCGCTTTGGGGGCGGGTTCTATTGTGGTGCGGTCGCTGACGAATCAGCGATCGGGTTTAGCGACTCGAATTCAAGTCAAAGGTGCATCAGCGTTCCAGGCTTCGTTGCGGATCTGTATTTTCGCGATTTCGTCATGGTGGCTGTATGCGGGAGACCCTCGGGTCTGCCGGGTGCCTTTGACCGGTTCGCTAACCTGCGTACAGCCGCCACCCCTCCTGTTTAGCGACAGGTTGTAGCGGCTCCACTTCAAAGGAGTCTCACCATGATCAAACCAACACCCAACCCACCCGAAACCGACCTCGCCTCCCCCTACGAATCCCTCGATTCCAAAAAGCTCAACGACGCCGCCGAACGCGCGCTCGATCACTACCTCTGCTCACCCGGCTCCACGCCACCGCCGCGTAAAACCCGCCGGATGTACGCCGTCACTGCGGACTTCAAAAATGAAGAACTGCTGGCCGATGCCAGCGAAACACTCGCCTCCGCCAGAACCATCGCCCATGACTTCGCTCATCTCATACCCGCGTCGCAACGCAGGACGCTGTTGGGGATCGCGCAATTGATCATGCTCGGCGAGCTGGCGGTGAATCGGGTGATGGATAATCTGGAGGTGCCGCAGTAGCGACACGCGATGATCGTTCCCACGCTCCCGCGTGGGAATGCCTCAACGGACGCTCCGCGTTCGGCTTTTGAAGTGACGCAGAGCGTCCCGGGCTGCATTCCTTTGCTGCGCGTGGGAACGATCGATCTCTAAGGCTTTTTCAGCTTCGACTCGACCTCTCCCAAAATCACCATCCGTCGGATTTCGGTCCACACCTGTCAGATCTGACAGGTGCGCAAATCGCTATTTAGCCGTTCAATCACTCCGTCACCTTCCCGACCGGAGTCGTTGCCATGTCCGCCCCCAACAAACCCCTGGCACTCAAGGAACTCGACATCCCCGGGCGGACCGGCCCGGTGTCGAACAATCCCATAATCTGGGGCATCAACATCGCCGCCGCGCTGGGCAACTTTCCGCTTCATGGCCTGCTGTGCCGGGCGGGGCCGTGGGGGAACATGGCGATTGGCGACACGCTGAGGATCTCTTGGGGCAGCTGGCTGAACGTCTGGGTAGAGACCGTCGACAAGACCGAGGTCAACACGCAACTGCAGATGTTCGTGCCTTTCAAGCACATGGTCGATGGCCGGTTCGCGGTGTCCTATGTCGTCAAGCCGTTGGGCGGCACAGATCAACCGTCCGACGTCATGCAGGTGCTGGTCAAGCTGACTCGCCCGGGCGGTGATTCCCCGCTGATCATGATCATTCCCCAAGCGATTCTTGACGGCGGCATCGACAAGGACAACGTCGCCGATGGCGTGCCGATCACCATTGGCATGGCCGACGGCACACCGCCCTACTCCAACGCTGCGGCCGGTGATGTGTGTCGCGTGAGTTGGGGCGGGATCTATGTGTTCAGTGATCCGCTGACCCAGGAGCAGGCCGAAGGCAAAGCGCCGATCATCATCACCATCATCGAAGCGGTCATCCGCGAGGCCGGTGATGCGGATTTTCCCGGCGTGGCCGTGGTGTTCGACGTGTTCGACAAGGTCTTCAACCGCTCTGAAGACTGGAGCGCCGAACAGCGTGTGGTGGTGGCTGTCGATGCGACCCGGCTGGTCGCGCCATTGCTCAAGGAAACGCAGAACAACGAGCTGGACGTCGACAAACTGGCCGACGCCGATGGCACCGTGCAAATCATCGCCACGGATACGAGCAAGTTCAAAGTCGGAGACAAGGTATTCATCAGGATCAAGGGCACTCCCGTCGAGGGGCCGCCGATTGATTGGGAACCGTCAGCAGGCGTCGAGTTGAAAAGTGTGCCGAGCATTTTGGAAACCACGGCTCCCAACGCCGTGCTGCGTCAGTTGGCCAAGTCCCAGATCACTTTGTCTTACCGCCTGGAAAAAGCCGACGGCTCCGCCGATCTGAAATCCAAAAGCCAATTTATCCGCGCCATCGGCGAAGTCCAGCGGCTGGCCGCGCCGAAGGTGCTGGACGAGAACTCCGGAGCACTGGACCCCGCACTGGACAAGATACGCCTGGAGATTCGATTCGATAAATCCTTTGCCGAAGGCCAGGCTCTCAAGATATTCATGCTCGGCACCACGCCTGGCCTCGAACCCTACCTGCCTGACCTGGCTTTACGTCCCATCACCCACAACGAAATCGTCGCCGGACTACCGCTGGCATACAGCATCGATGGCAAACATCTGGCCACGGTCAACGGTGGTACGGTGGAGTTCTATTACCAGCAATGGCTCCCGGACTCGGTGCTCGCCACGCTGGATCTGTTCGAGGCCACTCACGCCATTCGCGAGTCGATCCACACCGACATCCTGCGAGTCGGCGAACCGCGCCTGGAACTGCCGGAACCGGAAGTGGCCGGCGTGGTGAACGGTGTGCTGCCCGCCGACACCGCCGGCACCACCGCGACGGTGACCTACACGAAAACGGTCAAAAACGATGAAGCGTTCATGTTCTGGAAGGGTTCAAAGACCGGCGAGTATACCGACTCGATCAAGCTGAACGAATTTACCGCCGGTCAGAGAGTACCGTTCCCGATCCCGGCGGCGGTGATCAAGGGCAATGAAGGCGGAACGGTGGAGGCCCGGTATCACATCGTGCGCGCGGCGGGCGGGACGAGTTATTCGGATACGTTGACGTTCAGTGTCGGCGTGGCGTTGGATCTGAAAGAGCCGAAAATCAAGGAAGCCCCCAACGACACCAGCCTCGACCCGCTGGATGCCCAGAGCACACTGACGGCGGAGATCAACTATGACGGCATGCTGGTCGGTGACAAGATTATTGCCAAGTGTACCGGCGCACCCGGAACACCGCCTGCCGGCTCGCACACCACGGATCCATGGCCGGTCACTCTCGTCGGCCCGCAGGACATACCGCTGGCCGTCCCGGTGATCGCCTTCAACGTCGCCAAGTCAATCACGCTTGACTACTCCGTGACACGCGACAGTCAGGAACCAAAAAAGTCGCCGCCGCGTACGTTGGCGGTGTTGCAACTGCGTGTGGATCTTTCGCATTCGCCGAAGATCATTCAGGCGGCCGACGGTGGTGACGGGACTGAACTGGATGTTTCCACGCTCACCGGACCGGCCACCCTTCGCGGCGGTTTCTGGCCGCACATTGCCAACGGCCAGCGCGTATGGATGAGTGTAAAAGGCATAAAAAAAGACGGTACCGAGTACAAGCGCGTCGTCTGGACTGGCCCGAACAATGCTGTGAACGGAACCTGGATCTCGCAAAAATACCTCGACGCAACCGTGTCATTGGTGGATATGCAGTCGTTGAAGAACCTAAGCCAACTGCTGGTGACGTTCATGACCACTCTGGATCGCAGCACGGATGAAAGTCAGGCGCTGAGTTTTCCGGTGCGGACCTATACGGTCAAAAACCTCGTAGAGGTGCTGCCGACCATTACCTCAATCAAGGAGTCGCCCGGTGGGGAGGAAATCCCACACGGCAGCCCGACAGTAAAAACAGCCGTCACGCTGAGTGGAACGGCCACCCCGGACACAAAAATCGATCTGGCCAATAACGGCGTACTGATGCCGAATACTGAAATTGAAGTAGATCCAAAGGGAGAATGGACTTTCACACTGACTGCTCTGATTGCCGGAACTACCTACAGCCTGCGCGCCAGACGCAAGGACGGCACGCTCTCCAATACCTGGAATATTGTCGTGGTGGCATCGGTAGTGCCGACGCTGGACAATGTGCTGGATGACAAGGGGGTGGAAGTGCCGGACGGAAAAACGACTGTCAGCAATACACTGAAACTCAAAGGCACGGCAAGTGATGGTCAGAAGGTCGAAATTTTTGATGGTAACGGTGCAAGCGCGGAATCCAAGGGCATTGCAACGGCCGATGATGTGAAAGGAACATGGGAGCGCACGATAACTGTTGCACTAGGAACACGTCGGTTATACGCAAAATCGCTTTATCACAGTGGCTCGATTTATTCGGGTGTGCGTAACTTGACCATAATCCCTTCACTGCAAATTGATCCATCGCGAATGGAACTTGATGGAGTCCAGTTGTACCTTGCACCCGCTCCTTACACTCCCCCATTTGAACGCACGGCTTTCAGACATCCGAACACATCACAAACGCGCGTCCCCACTGGAGGTACCCCACCTTATGAATACACGACGTCAAATCTGCAAGTAGCTACCGTAGATCTCAAAACCGGACTTGTGGTCTCGACCGGAAACGGAACCGCACAAATCACCGTTACCGACACCGCAGGTGCCAGCGTCAGTTTTCCTGTCAGATGCCAACGAGTGTACGAAGTGGTAACCGGGCCGCCAAAAAGTTTCAATCAAGGAATTGAATGGTTAGGGACAATTGGCGCATTCCATTTCATTCACATGAATTGGCTTCCTGCAATCGGGACAAGCCTTAATTACGGCTTTCAACAGATTACCGGTCAACGACATTTGTATTGGTACTGGGGGGGGCCCGCAGAGAACGAATCAGCTACTCAGTCATTTCCAGGCCAAGCGACTGGAAGCCAGGCTTCGTACCCCACGACCAAAGGATTCAGCGATAATACTCCTATGACGCTATACACTACCCCACTAAGCCCACTAGGTTTCAGACCAAGAACTCCCAGCTAGCTGGTACTGGCATCGGTTATTTCGGACAGACTAGGCGTTATCAGGGACAGACCCCGGATCTACGCCCGACTTTTCGACCTTTGAAGAAAAGGGGACAGATTTATTTAACCGGTGAGTTAAACAGTGGGGGTTGATCGAAATTTTTTCGCTGACCGGGATGGCCCTTTCGCGAGCAGGCTCGCTCCCACAGGGAAATGCATTGTAAATGTGGGAGTGAGCTTGCTCACGAAGGGGCCAGTGAAGTCTGCGCAAATCGCCTTTTAAACTCAGATGTTTAAAAGACACCTTCAGACACGCCTTTCAGGCTACAAATTCTTGCGCCATTGCCTACAGCTACGCCAGAATCCGCCGGCTTGTGCGCTTTGGGGGCGGGTTCTATTGTGGTCCGGTCGCTGACGAATCAGCGATCGGGTTTAGCGATCCGATACCCTACAGACGCTCAATCCCCAGTCTCAATTGCGGCTTTTTCTATCTGCACTTGGCGTCATGGTGGCTGTGCGTGGGAGACCTTCGGGTCTACCCGGGGTTTCTGTGACCCGGATCGCTAACCTGCGTACAGCCGCCACCTTTACTCGTTTAGCGATGAGCCGTGGCGGCTAAATCAACCACGGAGCCTCACCATGATCAAACCAACACCCAACCCACCCGAAACCGACCCCACCTCCCCCTACGAATCCCTCGATTCAAAAAAACTCCACGAAGCCGCCGACCGCGCCCTCGATCACTACCTCTGCCCACCCGGCTCCACGCCACCACCGCGCAAAACCCGCCGGATGTACGCCGTCACCGCGGACTTCAAAAACGAAGAACTGCTGGCGGATGCCAGCGAAACACTCGCCTGCGCCAGAACCATCGCCCATGACTTCGCTCATCTCATACCCGCGTCACAGCGACGGACGCTTTTAGGGATCGCGCAACTGATCATGCTCGGCGAGCTGGCGATGAATCGGGTGATGGATAATCTGGAGTTGCCGGGTTGACGCAGGCACTGGGGACACCTGCTGATTGATCCTGGTCAATTCTGACGCCTTCGCGAGCAGGCTCGCTCCCACCGTTGAGCGGATTTCAGAGTGGGAGCGAGCCTGCTCGCGAAGACTGGCTCACCAGCAACAAAAAGCTTGAAGCAGAAAAACCCGCCGCCCCGTTTCAACCGGGGCGGCGGGTTGCAGATTATTACGCGGTTAAAACCTGTTCAGGTGTAATCGGGCCGAAACTGAGCGTCTTGCCGTTGATATAGCGCACGCCCTCGAGCAACCGCGTACCCTCGATAACTACGACGTTGTCCTTCGTGTACATAAACGTCACCACCGATATCGGCGTCGTACGCTCTGGCAGCCCCCAAGACACTTTTGTCCGCTGCTCTATGAGGGTGAGTGCCCAATCAAACCAAATGATGGGAAGGTCTTCGATCTTGATTTCGCGCTGCGGATCCTCCCAACGAAAGTCCTGCCGCGCCGTTATCAAAAGCGCATCTCCCTCGATGACGAACTCCGGTTTGCCAAATCGCCTCTCCATTTCATTGTTGATCCAGCCATCCAGGTACAGATCCGGATCGGTGAAGAGTTCGAAAAGCATCGCGCTGTTGACGATTTTTCCTGCAGAAGCACCAATCACACTGTAGTGATTGTGGTACGCCAACCCCTCCAGCTCCGGCCGAATCGCGTTACTCGACACTTCCAGATAATTGGCGCTGTAGGCGTTGGCCATCTGCTTGAAGTGGGTGAAATCCAGAATCAATCTGAACTTGACGGTGTACCCGATTGCGCGATCGGCTGTACGTTGTTCCAACACTCCCGAGACGAATTCAACCTCCATACCTTGCAACTTTCTGTAGGGCTGGTCTGCCATGATTGCTTCCTCTGAAACCTTATGCAGGCGCCGATCCCAGGTACTCGTATCAGATGATCAGAGCGACCAATGCAGGGAAATGCCAGGAGAATTCCCATGGCAATGAGAGCGCCGACGGGCACAGCCGTCTACTGTCAGACTTGACAGGTTCAGAGGTTTTCCAGACAGACGGTAACCATCAGGTATCGCGGCGCAGATCCGGCGGAATCGGCAAATCATCCTTGAGCGGATCCGGGCGCTTGCCCTTGCCGGCACGGAACTGGCGGATCTGGTAGACGTAGGCCAAGACCTGAGCAACTGCCAGGTACAGCCCACCTGGGATTTCCTGATCCAGTTCGGTGGAGTAGTAAATCGAACGCGCCAGCCCCGGCGATTCGAGGAGCATGACGTTGTTGGCCACAGCGATTTCACGGATTTTCAGCGCGAGGAAGTCGCTGCCCTTGGCGATCAGCATCGGCGCGCCGCCCTTCTCCGAGTCGTACTTGAGCGCGACGGCGTAGTGGGTCGGGTTGGTGATGACCACGTCGGCGTCGGGAATCGCCGCCATCATGCGCCGCTGAGACATTTCGCGCTGGGTCTGGCGGATGCGCTGTTTGACTTCCGGGCGCCCCTCCTGATCCTTGTGCTCGTCGCGCACCTCCTGCTTGGTCATCAGCAGTTTCTTGTGGGCTTCCCAAAGCTGCACCGGCACATCGACGGCGGCGATGATGATCAGGCCGCAGGCCAGCCACAAGGTACTCCAGCCGACCAGCGTGACGCTGTGGATGATCGCCATTTCCAGCGGCTCGTGGGCGATCCGCAGAAAGTCATCGACGTCCGCCGACAACACCACCAACGCCACACCCAAAGTGATCAGAAACTTGGCCAGCGCCTTGAGCAACTCGATCACTGACTTGAACGAAAACATCCGTTTCAGGCCTGCCGCCGGGTTCATCCGGCTGAACTTGGGCGCCATGGAGCCCGCCGCGAACAGCCAGCCACCGAGGGAAATCGGCCCGATCAGCGCCGCCAGCAACAGGGTGATCATGATCGGCTGGATCGCCAACAGCGCCATCTGGCCCGACTGCAACAGGAACGCGCCCATGGAGCCCTGATCCATGATCACTTCGCGCGACAGCGTGAAGTTCAGGCGCATCAGCTCCATCAGGTCTTCGGCCAGCATGCCGCCGAACACCAGCAGCGCACCGGCACCGGCCATGGTCACGGCCAGGGTGTTGAGTTCTTTGGAACGGGCAATCTCGCCCTTCTCACGGGAGTCCTTTTTACGTTTCTCCGTGGGGTCTTCTGTTTTGTCCTGACCGCTTTCGCTCTCTGCCATGACTCAGCGCGCCCGTGCCAGTTCGCGTAACAGCTGCAAGGCTTCAGTGGCCAGCGGCTGATACTGGTTGAGAATGTCCGCCAGACCGACCCAGACAATGAACAGGCCGAGCACCAGGGTCAAAGGAAAACCGATGGAGAAAATGTTCAGTTGCGGCGCGGCGCGGGTCATCACCCCGAAGGCGATGTTGACCACCAGCAGCGCGGTGACCGCCGGCAATACCAGCAACAACGCCGCACCAAGGACCCAGCCGAGTTTGCCGGCCAGCTCCCAGTAATGCGCGGTCATCAGACCGCTGCCGACCGGTAGCGTGGTGAAGCTTTCGGTGAGCACTTCGAAGACCACCAGGTGGCCGTTCATCGACAGGAACAGCAACGTCACCAGCATGGTGAAGAACTGCCCGATCACTGCCACGGAGACCCCGTTGGCCGGGTCGACCATCGAGGCGAAACCCATGCCCATCTGGATCGCGACGATTTGCCCGGCCACGGCAAACGCCTGGAAAAACAGTTGCAGGGAAAACCCGAGCACGGCGCCGACGAGGATCTGTTCGGCAATCAACATCAAGCCACTCAGGTCGAGCGGGCTGACCGCCGGCATCGGCGGCAGGCTCGGCGCAATGCACACGGTGATTGCCACGGCGAAATACAGGCGCACACGGCGCGGTATCAGCGTGGTGCCGAACACCGGCATGACCATCAGCATCGAGGCGACGCGAAACAGCGGCAACATGAACGACGCCACCCAGGTACTGATCTGGGTGTCGGTCAGCTGAAGCAGCGATTGCATGGCTTAGCCGATGACCATCGGGATGTTTTTGTACAACTGAATGATGTATTCCATGAACGTCTGCACGATCCACGGACCACCGATGATCAACGTGACCAGCATCACCAGCAGACGCGGCAGGAAGCTCAGGGTCTGTTCGTTGATCTGCGTGGCGGCCTGGAACATCGCCACCAGCAAGCCGACCAACAGGCTCGGCACCACCAGAATCGCGACCATCAATGTGGTCAGCCAAAGGGCTTCACGAAAGATATCGACCGCAACTTCCGGCGTCATGGCGAGACACCTCCAAAACTGCTGGCCAGGGTGCCGATGATCAGCGCCCAGCCATCCACCAGCACGAACAGCATGATCTTGAACGGCAGCGAGATGATCAGCGGCGACAGCATCATCATACCCATCGCCATCAGCACACTGGCCACGACGAGGTCGATGATCAGGAACGGAATGAAGATCATGAAGCCGATCTGGAACGCGGTTTTAAGCTCGGAGGTGACGAACGCCGGCACCAGAATGGTCAGCGGCGCCTGATCCGGCGTGGCGATGTCGGTGCGCTTGGACAGGCGCATGAACAGCTCGAGATCGCTGGTGCGGGTCTGGGCGAGCATGAAGTCCTTGATTGGCACTTGAGCTTTTTCTACCGCTTGCTGGGCGGTGAGTTTTTCCGCCAGATACGGTTGCAGCGCATCGTTGTTCACCCGGTCGAACACCGGGGCCATGATGAACATGGTGAGGAACAGCGCCATGCCGGTGAGGATCTGGTTCGACGGCGTCTGTTGCAGGCCAAGGGCCTGACGCAGGATCGAGAAGACGATGATGATCCGGGTGAAACTGGTCATCAGAATCACGGCCGCCGGAATGAAGCTCAGGGCGGTCATGATCAGCAGGATCTGCAGACTGACCGAATACTCCTGCGCGCCATCGGCGTTGGTGCCCAGCGTGATCGCCGGGATCGACAACGGATCGGCGGCGAACGCCAGCGGCGCGGCCAGCATCAGGGCCAGCGTCAAGACGATGCGTAACGCACCCATTACTTCGTATCCTTCTGATCCTTGCCGAGTATCTTCAGCAACTGCTGGGCAAAATCCGGAGTGGCTTTTTCACTGGTGTGCGGCACCGGCACGGGGTCCTTGAGCACATGCAGCGCGGTGATCGTGCCGGGGCTGAGGCCCAGCAGAATCTGCTCGTTGCCAACCTGCACCAGCAACAAACGGTCACGCGGACCGAGCGCGCGCGAACCGATCAGTTCGATCACCTGGCCTTTGCCGGCCGGACCTGCCTGCTGCACCCGGCGCAATAGCCAGGCGAGGAAGAAGATCAACCCCAGCACCAGCAACAGGCCGAACACCAGTTGCGTCAGTTGCCCGGCCACGCCGCTGCTAACCATCGGCGCGGTCGCGGCAGGTACCGTGGTGGCGGTCGACGGTTCGGCGGCCAGCACGCTCAGCGGCAATGCCAACAGAGCCCAGAGAAACCGTTTCACTCAGCGCAGCTTCTTGATGCGTTCGCTTGGGCTGATCACGTCAGTCAGGCGGATGCCGAACTTTTCGTTGACCACTACCACTTCACCGTGCGCGATCAGCGTGCCGTTGACCAGCACGTCCAGCGGCTCGCCGGCCAGACGATCGAGCTCGATCACCGAACCCTGGTTGAGTTGCAGCAAGTTGCGGATGTTGATGTCGGTGCTGCCCACTTCCATCGAGATCGATACCGGGATGTCGAGGATCACGTCCAGGTTCGGGCCGTCGAGGGTCACCGGGTCGTTGTTCTTCGGCACGCTGCCGAACTCTTCCATCGGCAGACGCGAGCCGCTGGCGGCGTCGGCGGCCAGCAGGGCGTCGATGTCAGCCTGACCATCACCGGTTTCTTCCAGGGCCGCAGCCCATTCGTCAGCCAGTGCCTGGTCGTCCTGGGCGTTCATATCGTCGTTCATCATTTGTCCTCGGCGGGCAAAAATTCAGTTAAATGCTTGGGGGTTGGAGCGCCGTTTCAACGGCGCTCGATCGGCTCGATCACTTGCAACGCGAGGTTGCCTTTGTGCGAGCCCATCTTGACCTTGAAGGCCGGCACGCCGTTGGCGCGCATGATCATTTCTTCCGGCATCTCGACCGGGATCACATCCCCCGGCTGCATGTGCAGGATGTCGCGCAGCTTCAACTGGCGGCGAGCCACAGTGGCGCCGATCGGCACGTCGACATCGAGCACGTCCTGGCGCAGGGCGTTGACCCAGCGCTCGTCCTGATCGTCGAGGTCGGACTGGAAACCGGCGTCGAGCATTTCGCGCACCGGCTCGATCATCGAGTACGGCATGGTCACGTGCAGATCACCGCCACCGCCATCGAGTTCGATGTGGAAGGTGGAGACCACGATCGCTTCGCTCGGGCCGACGATGTTGGCCATGGCCGGATTCACTTCCGAGTTGATGTACTCGAAATTGACTTCCATGATCGCCTGCCAGGCTTCTTTCAAATCGACGAAAGCCTGCTCCAGCACCATGCGCACCACGCGCAGTTCGGTCGGGGTGAATTCACGCCCTTCGATCTTGGCGTGACGGCCGTCACCGCCGAAGAAGTTGTCCACCAGCTTGAACACCAGTTTGGCGTCGAGGATGAACAGCGCGGTGCCGCGCAACGGTTTGATCTTGACCAGGTTAAGGCTGGTCGGTACGTACAGCGAGTGCACGTATTCGCCGAACTTCATCACCTGCACGCCACCGACGGCAACGTCTGCCGAGCGGCGCAGCATGTTGAACATGCTGATGCGGGTGTAGCGGGCAAAACGCTCGTTGATCATTTCCAGAGTCGGCATGCGTCCACGGACGATGCGATCCTGGCTGGTCAGGTCGTAGCTTTTGACACTGCCGGGTTCGGCAGCGTTATCGGTCTGTACCAGACCATCGTCGACGCCATGCAACAGCGCGTCGATTTCATCCTGGGACAGCAGATCCTGCACGGCCATGTCGTGTTCCTACTGCAGTACGAAATTAGTGAAAAGCAACTGTTCGATCACCACTTTGCCCAGCTCTTTCTGCGCCACTTCCTGGACGCTGGCGGTGGCCTTCTGGCGCAACATCTCTTGGCCGACCGGGGTCGCCAAGGTGGCGAAATCCTGACCGGAGAAGAGCATCACCAGGTTGTTGCGGATTACCGGCATGTGCACTTTGAGCGCTTCCAGATCGGCCTGATTACGCGCCAGCATGGTGATGCTCACCTGCATGTAGCGCTGACGGCCATTCTGGTTGTAGTTGGCGACAAAGGCTGGCGCCATCGGCTCGAAAATCGCCGGTTGCTTGCCGACAGGCGCTGCATCAGCGGCCTCGGCAGGCTTGCTCTGGGCACTGTGCATGAAGAACCAGGTCGCCCCCACGGATGCACCAATGGCCAATAGCAACGCCAGCACGATCACAATGATCAGCTTGAGTTTGCCTTTGGTTGCGGGGTCTTTCACTGCTGCGGTTTCGCTCTTCGCCATGCCAATAATCCGTCACTATTCGGGTTTTCACAGTCGCACGGCAAGGCAAGAGCAAGTGTTATGCCAGAAGTGTCGGTGATGGTTGAGACAACGCTAAAGTCAAAGGCACCCTCACCCCAGCCCTCTCCCGGAGGGAGAGGGAGCCGACCGAGTTGTTTTGTCGTGATGCGTCGATCTGAATTACCGAGTCGACTATGGATTCACAGCAGAAATATCCGGTCGGCGTACTTCGCAAGCATCCCCCAATCAATCCCCTCTCCCTCTGGGAGAGGGCTAGGGTGAGGGTTTTCAGGAGGCCGACCGAGGTGTCAGATGTCAAACATCGACCTGAAAGACCGCGTCGATTAGGGAGTCATCCATCAATTCTTGGCGATCATCGATTCACAGACGCTATTTCAAGTCGGTGTAAATCTCCAATATCCCCCAATCAGTCCCCTCTCCCTCCGGGAGAGGGCTAGAGCGAGGGTTTTCAGGAGGCCGACCGAGGTGTCAGACGTCAAACATCGACCTGAAAGACCGCGTCGATTAGGGAGTCATCCATCAAGTCTTGGCGATCATCGATTCACAGACGCTATTTCAAGTCGGTGTAAATCTCCAATATCCCCCCAATCAGTCCCCTCTCCCTCCGGGAGAGGGCTAGGGTGAGGGTTTTCAGGAGGCCGACCGAGGTGTCAGACGTCAAACATCGACCTGAAAGACCGCGTCGATTAGGGAGTCATCCATCAAGTCTTGGCGATCATGGATTCACAGACGCTATTTCAAGTCGGTGTAAATCTCCAATATCCCCCAATCAGTCCCCTCTCCCTCCGGGAGAGGGCTAGGGTGAGGGTTTTCAGGAGGCCGACCGAGGCGCCAGACGTCAAACATCGACCTGAAAGACCGCGTCGATTAGGGAGTCATCCATCAAGTCTTGGCGATCATGGATTCACAGACGCTATTTCAAGTCGGTGTAAATCTCCAATATCCCCCAATCAGTCCCCTCTCCCTCCGGGAGAGGGCTAGGGTGAGGGTTTTCAGGAGGCCGACCGAGGCGCCAGACGTCAAACATCGACCTGAAAGACCGCGTCGATTAGGGAGTCATCCATCAAGTCTTGGCGATCGTGGATTCACAGACGCTATTTCAAGTCGGTGTAAATCTCCAATATCCCCCAATCAGTCCCCTCTCCTCCGGGAGAGGGCTAGGGTGAGGGTTTTCAGGAGGCCGACCGAGGTGTCAGACGTCAAACATCGACCTGAAAGACCGCGTCGATTAGGGAGTCATCCATCAAGTCTTGGCGATCATGGATTCACAGACGCTATTTCAAGTCGGTGTAAATCTCCAATATCCCCCAATCAGTCCCCTCTCCCTCCGGGAGAGGGCTAGGGTGAGGGGCTCTTGATTTGATCAGGCGTAGTAGTCGACGGCGCTGCTGCCGATCACGCTGGTGGTTTGCGCAGCGGCCTCAGCAATGGTGGCAGGCGCCAATTCTTCATCCGCCGAATCGAGGCGACCGCCGGCAGCGCGGGTGCGACCGCTCTGGCCCTGCTGCGCCTGTTCCTGACCCTGCTGACCCTGCCAGCCACGGCTCTGGTCGGAGACATTGACGTCGACCTGGCCCATGCCCTGCTGGTTGAACATCTCGCGCAGACGATGCATCTGCCCATCCAGCGCTTCACGCACGCTCGGGTGTGCACTCATGAACGTCACTTGCGTCTGTTGATCCGGAACCATGTTCACGCGGATATCCAGACGCCCCAGTTCGGCCGGTTGCAACTGAATATCCGCCGCCTTGAGATTGGCGCTCGACAGATACATGACGCGGTTGACCACTTCTTCAGTCCAGCCGCTCTGATGCATGGCGATCGGCTGGTTCACCGGCACCGCGTTTGCAGTCTTCGGCGTGGCAGCTTGTGTCAGGGCCGCCAGACGGTTGGCGAAGTCATCCACGCGGGTATCGCTGGTCGCTGTCTTGAGATCTTTGAGGCCGTCGTCGATCAAGCCGCTGAAGGCTTTTTCGCCGCCCTGACTGGTGCTGTCCTTATCGGCTTGCACGTCGAGCATGCTGGCCATGCCAGCGGCGAAGTTTTGCGCTGCAGTCAATTCGCCGTCGGCCTGAGCCTGAGCCGGCGAAGCCTTCGGTTGCGCCTGGCTGGTGGCGGAAATGTGCCCGCCCTGCTCCATCGCCATGCGCACGGCCGGCATCGAGTCGAGGGGATCAGCCGAAGGGTCGAAATCGCTGTCGGTGGTCGGCGTCGGATCTTTGACCACACCCGGCAATGCGGCAAGTGCCGGGGTTTCGGTTTCTGGCTGGGCCGGGGCAACCGCAGCCGGGGCCTGCGCCACGGGGGCCGCGACCACCGGCTGCACAGCGACGGCCAACGCCGGATCGAGCGTCGGGTCAACCGGCGCGGCATCAACCACTGGGGTCTGAGGAGTGTCGGTGCTGTCGTCGCTGCTGGCGGTGGTGGTGTCATCGGTCGCGGCGGTTTTGTCGGCAGGCAAGTCGTTGCCGCTATCGGCAACCACCGGTTGCGCAGCGGCAGACTGATCCTTGCCAACATCCTTTTTGCCACTGTTGTCTGCGACCTTGTCGCGCGACGCCTTGGACGAATTGTCCGCAGCCGCAACAGGCTTGCTCGATCCCTGATCGGCGAACACTTTCGCGAAGCTTGAGGCTTTATCCCCGGTATCTACGGCCATGGCCGACGTTTTGGCAGAGGCAGCTTGCGCCTTGGCCTGAGCGGCATTCTGAAGAAGGATGTTGGGGGTCGCAGGCATGAAACGGTCTCCGCTGCACTGGGATCGTAGGTACAGTTGCGGAGATATCTGCAAGTGCCGGGCCAGTTTTGTCCGGTGCCTCAGAAAAGCGCCGGACGGCGGGATCAGTGTGTGTGAGCGGGATGTTTTTCGCTTTCGTAAACCGGGCGAACTTGAGCAAATTCGCCACTGATCTCAGCGACCAGTTTGACTATTTCCGCCGGGCTCTTGTCTTTGGCGTCCGATTCGAGTTCCTGGCAGAGCGCCGCCAAGCGCACAGCTCCCATGTTGCTGGCGCTGCCCTTGAAACTATGGGCAACTTCCGACAACACCTTGGCATCAGAGGTCTTTTGCAACTCGCCCAAGCGACTTTCGGAATCCGTCAGAAAGGTATCCAGAAGCTCCGGATAACCCTCCTCCATGACTTCGCGCAGTACGCTCAGCGTCTCGCGATCAATATGTTTGTCAGTCACTTGTTCACTCCTTGATCAAGAATTGCGCGGATTATGCCTCAACCCCCCAGGAAAACTCCACGCGGGCACTACGACCTTCGTCCGACCAACTGGCGTTGCGCCCCAATTGCCGGACCAGGCTTACGCCGCGTCCCGACAAACGGACGCCGTCCAGTGGCCGCTCCATGACCCGCGCCACATCAAAACCCTTGCCGCTGTCTTCGACACGAATCACCAGACAACCGCCCTCGCCTTGTGGCTGCACCTGCAAATGCACGCGTACGAAACCGTCCTGCAGCGCCTCCAGCCGATCATTGCGCTGCTGATAGTAGCGAGCGAAACCCGCCGCATCGCGCTTGAGGCTGGAATCCAGACCCAGCACGCCGTGCTCCAGCGCATTGGAATACAACTCGGCCAGCACACTGTACAAAGCACCACTCTGCGCCCGCAGCCCATGCACCTCAAGCAGCAACTGCAACAGGTACGGCAACGGATTGAAGCGTTTGAGCGTGGCGCCGCGGAATTCGAAGCTCACCGACCAGTCGAGCGGGCACGACTGGCCGCTGTCGGAGTACACCGGCGCCGACGGCTTGACCTGCGCCGGCTCCAGCAGGCTGACCTCGACCATGCTGACATCGTCGCGCGCCTCGCCGCGAAAATCCCGCAGTGCCTGCTCGATGTCCTCGAACAAGCGGTCCGGCTCGCGGTTGGTGGCGAATACCTGCTGCAGACGTTCGACACCGAACAGTTGATCACTGGCGTCACTGGTGTCGATCACCCCGTCGGACAATACGAACACCCGATCACCGACGGCCATCGGATGCACTTCCGTACGGTCGTCGAACGCCTGCGCGCTCAGCACGCCCAACGGCAAATGCCGCGCCGCCAGCGGCACACGTTCGCCCGTGGCAATCCGATGCAGATAGCCGTCAGGCATGCCGCCGTTCCACACTTCGACCGAACGCCGCTGAAAACTCAGGCACAGCAGCGTGGCGCAGCAGAACATGTCCACCGGCAGGATGCGCTTGAGCTTGGCGTTCATCTCGCGCAGGGTTTCGGCCAGGCCGTAGCCCTTGGCAGTCATGCCGTAGAAGACTTCGGCGAGCGGCATGGCGCCCACTGCTGCCGGCAGCCCGTGACCGGTGAAATCGCCGAGCAGCACATGCATGTCACCGGCCGGCGTGTAGGCTGCCAGCAGCAGGTCACCGTTGAACAGCGCATAAGGTGATTGCAGGTAGCGAATGTTCGGCGCGCTGAGGCAACCGGAATGCGCGACCTTATCGAACACGGCTTTGGCCACGCGCTGTTCGTTGAGCAGGTAATCATGGTGTTTAGCGATCAAGTCGCGCTGTTGCAAGACAGTTGCCTGCAAACGGCGCAAGCGATCCATCGCCTTGATTTTGGCGGCAAGGATCACCTGGTTGTAGGGCTTCGCCAGAAAGTCGTCACCACCGGCCTCAAGACAACGGGCCAGCGCTTCGCTTTCGGTCAGCGAGGTGAGGAAGATGATCGGCACCAGGGTTTCGCCCGCCAGCGCCTTGATCTGCCGCGCAGCCTCGAAGCCGTCCATCACCGGCATCAGCGCGTCCATCAGCACCAGATCGGGTTGCTGCCGGCGAAACAGCTCGACCGCTTCGGCACCGTTGGCCGCCGTCAGGACTTCGTGACCCTGGCGGCGGACGATGGTCGACAGCAATAAACGATCGGCAGCACTGTCTTCGGCGATCAGGATGGTCAGCGGCTCTTGCGCCTGCATGGCCGTCAACTGATGTCGAAGAGTTTGTCGAAATTGGAGATGGCGAGGATCTTGCGCACGTCGGAGTTGCTGTTGACCACGCGCACGTCCGAGTTATCGCCGCCGGCGTGATCCCGCAGCAGGAGCAGCATGCCCAGTGCGGAGCTGTCGAGGTAGGTGGCCTCTTTCAGGTCGACCACGATGGACTCAGGCTTCTTGGCAAGATGCTCATAGGACTCGCGAAATTCCTGATGGCGACCAAAATCGAACCGCCCCCTGACCGAAATCGTCAGTTTTTGACCATCTGGAGAGACTTCTGTAACGACTGACATTGACTGGCTTCCTTGTCATTGACGAACCTGTACAAGGTTTAGCACTTGATCAAGCGAGCAGCAACCCGGACTACCGCAGGAGGAGGTCGATCGGCGACTCGCAAGGCACCGCTTACCATCCGTCGGGACTGTCAGATCTGACAGTAGAAGTTACAACTCGCCTCGACGCCTACTGCGTGTGACTGGCAGGCCGCCAGCACTTACTCAGGATGGAGAAAATTTGCCATGACCAGTAAAACCTTTGAAATCTCCCTGAAAGGAACAACCAACCCAAAAAGGGTTACGAAAAAAGAATTCGACGACGCCAAAGCGATATTGATGGCTTGTTACAGTTTCAAACTGAATGATGCGGTGACCTTTCATATCCGCGGCGGGAGCAACCCTGAATACTCGAGATCGGCGAGCGTGTCGCCCTCAGGTGCAAAAAAGGGGGAAGTCGGCATAAAGCTCGATCCAACTCGGGATTGGCAGTTGCAGGGAAATGACGCAGTGGTTTACTTCACTGTTTCCAGAAACGCTACCCCGATCCCAGGCCAATCCCACGATTTGAACTTTTTTGTGGAAGAAAAATAACCAGTGTTTCCGCGGCATGATCTTAGAACGGATTCTGCCGCGGTAACCGCTGGGACAACTCATCAAGCAATTTCTGCTCGCGCTTGTCCTCAAGGCGTTGCGCCTCTTCGCGATAACGCTGCACCAGTTTGCGCAGGCCTTCGACCTTGGCAAACGCCTGTTGCCATTCCTCACGGGCCTTGTCGAGCTTGTTCTGGTGCCAGACCAGGCTCTGCCGCTGCTGATCAACCGCCGTGTCGAGCTGCGCCAGAAAGCCCTGGAAACCGAGCAGCCATTGCCCGCTCACGCCGGTGCTGCCGCGCACGATCCATTGCTGCGAGTAATCCAGACGAAAGGCATTGAGGTCGGCGAGTTTGCTTTCAGCGACTTTCACCTGGCCCTGAAAATAGCCCAGCCGTTGTACGGCAGTTTTCTCGGCCTGTTCGGCCATGTCCACCACCGGCGCCAGACGCGCGGCTCGACTGACAGTGGCCATGACCGGTTAGCCGCCCGCCGCGGGGGCGAACAGGGTTTCGAGGTAAGCCTGGCTTTCGCCCATGTTGATTTTGTCGTTGAGGCCCTGACGCTGGTACCGGACCAACTGCGGTTGCAGGGAGATCGCCAGATCGGTCTCGCGGTCGCCACCGGCAACGTAGGCGCCGACGCTGATCAGATCGCGGCTCTGCTGATAACGCGACCACAACTGCTTGAAGTATTGCGCGCGCTGCATGTGGTCCGGCGAGACCACGGCAGGCATTACCCGGCTGATCGACGCTTCGATGTCGATGGCTGGATAGTGACCCTCTTCAGCCAAGCGCCGGGACAGCACGATGTGGCCGTCGAGTACGCCTCGCGCCGAGTCGGCAATCGGGTCCTGTTGGTCATCGCCTTCGGACAGTACGGTGTAGAACGCGGTAATCGAACCACCGCCCTTCTCCGCATTACCCGCGCGTTCCACCAGTTTCGGCAATTTGGCGAACACCGACGGCGGATAACCTTTGGTCGCTGGTGGCTCGCCGATGGCCAGAGCAATTTCCCGCTGCGCCTGAGCGAAACGGGTCAGCGAATCCATCAGCAACAGGACGTTCTTGCCCTTGTCGCGGAAATATTCGGCGATGCGCGTGCAGTACATCGCTGCGCGCAGACGCATCAACGGCGCATCGTCCGCGGGCGAAGCAACCACGACGGAACGCTTGAGGCCTTCTTCACCGAGACTGTGCTCAATGAATTCCTTAACTTCTCGACCCCGCTCACCAATCAGACCAACGACGATAATGTCGGCCTCGGTGAAGCGCGTCATCATGCCCAGCAGTACCGATTTACCGACACCGGTACCGGCAAACAGACCCAGACGCTGACCACGACCGACCGTCAGCAAACCGTTGATGCAACGGATGCCGACGTCGAGCGGCACGCTGATCGGGTCACGGTTGAGCGGGTTGATCGTCGGGCCGTCCATCGGCACCCAGTCTTCGGCCTTCATGCCGCCCTTGCCGTCCAGCGCACGTCCGGCGCCATCGAGCACACGACCGAGCATGCTCATGCCCATCGGCAAGCGCCCGGTATCAGCCAGTGGCACCACACGGGCGCCGGGGGCGATGCCGGCAACACTGCCGACCGGCATCAAAAAGACTTTGCTGCCGGAAAAACCCATGACTTCCGCTTCCACCTGGGATGGGTGATAGCTGTCGTCATTGATCA
Organism: Pseudomonas sp. SCA2728.1_7; assembly: GCF_018138145.1. Lineage (NCBI taxonomy): Bacteria > Pseudomonadati > Pseudomonadota > Gammaproteobacteria > Pseudomonadales > Pseudomonadaceae > Pseudomonas > Pseudomonas sp. SCA2728.1_7. The sequence goes on from NZ_CP073104.1 coordinate 2,339,565, forward strand.
CCAGGCAGCGCGTGCCCATGGCCGCGCGCAAGCCTTCGGCCTCAAGGGTGAGGCCGACCATGCGCAGCAGGCGGCCTTCGAGAATCGGCGCACCGGCAATCTCGGTGGCCTCAGCGTAAGTGCTCAGGCGCTTGGCGAAACTGGTGCGTTCAAGGCGCATCGGGGTCGTCCGCGAGCGGCTCTTCGGGTGCGGCCGCCGGTTTTACGTCTTCTGGAATGTCCAGGCTCAGATCCGCTTCAGCCGGGTGCAAAGCCTGTTCGTGCAACTGATCGAACAATTTTGCCATGACCTGAGCCACGCGGGTTTCAATGCTGGCGTCGATGCGGCTGTGCTCGGTTTCAACCCGGCAGCCACCCGCCAACAGCGATTCATCTTCGACGATGCGCCAGGTTTCCTCATGACGTTCGCGCAAGGCCTTGGCCTGTTCGAAGTCCTGCGGATTGACGTACAGACGCACGTTTTCCACACCCAGCGGCAACAGCTTGAGCGCATCGCGCATGACGTGTTCGATCTGGCTGGAATCGATGGCCAGTTCGCGCTTGATCACCTGTTTGGTGATGTGCTGCACGAGGTCGACCAGCGATTTTTCGATCTGCGTGTCTTGCTCAGCGATGGGTTCGAACAGGTTCGCCATCAACTGCTCAAGACTGGCAAGTTTTGCCGCCAGCGCCACTTCAGCTTCCTGACGGACCTTGAGCGTGGCGCTGTGAAAACCTTCTTTTTCGCCGATGCCGAAGCCCTCGTTGTAAGCCTCCTGACGGATGCTTTCGAGTTCTTCAAGAGTCAGTGGCTGGACTTCTTCCAGCGGCACTTCTTCCATTTCCGGCGGTTCGGGTTCCGGCTCGGGCTCGGGTTCCGGCTTCGGCGGGTCGAAGCTGGGCATGGCCCAGGATTCGAAACCACGGACATCGCGGGCACGGATCAGATCCGTCACATCGTCGTCGTGCTTGTCCATGGGCTTAGATCATTTCCTCGCCACCTTTGCCACCGAGTACGATTTCGCCGGCTTCGGCCATACGACGGGCAATGGTGAGGATTTCTTTCTGCGCGGTTTCGACGTCGCTGACGCGTACCGGGCCTTTGGCCTCGAGGTCGTCGCGCAACAGTTCGGCAGCACGTTTGGACATGTTCTTGAAGATCTTTTCTTTGACGCCTTCGTCCGAACCCTTGAGGGCCAGCACCAGCACGTCGGAAGACACTTCGCGCAGCAACGCCTGAATGCCACGATCGTCGACATCGGCAAGGTTGTTGAACACGAACATGAGGTCTTCGATCTGACCGGACAGGTCTTCGTCGACTTCGCGGATCGAGTCCATGAGCTGGCCTTCGATCGAGCTGTCGAGGAAGTTCATGATGTCCGCCGCACGCTTGATGCCACCCAGGGTGGTGCGCGAGGCATTCGAGTTGCCGGAGAACTGCTTCTCGAGAATCTGGTTGAGCTCTTTCAATGCCGCTGGCTGTACGGTGTTCAACGACGAGACGCGCAGGATGATGTCCAGACGCACCTTGTGGTCGAAGTTGCCCAACACTTCACCGGCCTGATCCGGGTCGAGGTACGCGACCACGATTGCCTGGATCTGCGGGTGTTCGTAACGGATCACGTCGGCAACCGCGCGCGGCTCCATCCATTTCAGGCTGTCGAGGCCACTGGTGTTGCCACCGAGCAGGATGCGGTCGATCAGGCCGTTGGCCTTGTCTTCGCCTAATGCCTGGGTGAGCATTTTGCGCACGTAGTCGTCGGAACCGACGCCGAGACTGGTCTGGTCGCCGACGATGTCGACGAACTCGCTCATGACCTGCTCGACCTGTTCGCGATGGACGTTGCCCATCTGGGCCATGGCCACACCCACACGCTGAACCTCTTTCGGGCCCATGTGGCGCAGCACTTGCGCAGCATCGGTCGAACCCAGGGACAGCAGCAGAATTGCGGCTTTGTCGACCCGGGACAGTTTAGCGACAGCGGCTCGGTTATCACTCATCTGCGTTAATCCACTCTTTCACGACCTGGGCCACGCGACCCGGGTCTTCTGCCACCAGACTCTTGATTGCATTCAGTTGCGCGTCATAACCCTCACTTGGGCTCGGCAACAGAATGCTCTGCGGACCACCGAGGCTCACGCGGTCGTTGGAAAGTTCGCCGTCCAGGCCGCCCATCCCGCCGAGTTCCACGTCGCTGCCAAGACCGGCCAGCTCCTTGCCTTTGCCGCCGCCGGTGATGTTGTTAAGCACCGGACGCAGCACACCAAACACCAGCACCAGAATGAACAACACACCCAGCACTTGTTTGACGATGTCCCAGAACCATGGCTGGGAGTAGAACGGAATATCGGCAATCACTTCACCGCGCTCGGCGGAGAACGGCATGTTGATCACGCTGACGCTGTCGCCACGGCTGGCGTCGAAACCGACGGCGTCCTGAACCAGACGGGTGAAGCGCGCCAATTCGTCGGCGTTCCATGGCGCACGGGTGGTTTCGCCGTTGGCCGCGTTGACTTTGACCTGATCGTCGACAACAACCGACACCGACAGACGATTCAGGCGACCCTGCTGCTGTTTGGTGTGGCTGATGGAACGGTCGAGTTCGAAGTTCTTGGTCGATTGTTGACGCTTGTCGGCCGGGTACGGCGCGAGCATTGGCTGGCCGGTGGCCGGGTCCATGATCTGCTGACCGTTGGCATCAACCAACGGCTGACCTGGCTGCACCATGGCGGCTGGCGCTGCGGCACCACCGGTGGTTTGCGGTGCCGAGGCTGGCGAAGGCGGCTGGTTGCTCAGGGCACCCGGCACACCTTGCGGGCCATTGCTGGCGGTGCGTTGTTCGTTGACCGATTGTTCGCTGCGCAACGCCGGTTGATCCGGGTTGAACTGCTCGGCGGTCGACTCGACAGCGTTGAAATCGATGTCAGCGGAAACTTCCGCCTTGTAGCGATCGTTGCCCAGTACCGGTTGCAGAATGTTGTGCACGCGCTGGGTGAGCATGCTTTCCATGCGGCGGCTGTAATCGAACTGCTTGCCGGCCATGGTCATTTCGGAGTTTTCCGCCTGATCGGAGAGCAAAGTGCCCTTCTGGTCGACGACGGTGATCTGCGATTTGCTCAACTCGGGAACGGAAGTCGCGACCAGGTTGATGATCGCAATCACCTGACCCGGCTCCAGCGAACGACCGGAGTACAACTCAACCAGAACCGAAGCACTTGGCTTGCGTTCGTCACGGACGAACACCGAGCTTTTCGGAATCGCCAGATGCACGCGGGCACCCTTGACGTTGTTCAGGCTGGAAATGGTCCGCGCCAGTTCACCTTCGAGGCCGCGACGATAACGCGTCGCTTCCATGAACTGACTGGTGCCCAGACCCTGTTCCTTGTCGAGGATTTCGAAACCGATATTGCCGTCGCTGGGAGTGACACCAGCAGCGGCGAGTTTCATCCGCGCACGGGACAGGTCATCGGCCTTGACCAGCAAGGCACCGGAGTTCGGTTCGACGTTGTAAGGAATGTCGGCGGCGGCCAGGGTGTCCATGACCTGTTTTGCGTCCATGCCGGCAAGGCTGCCGTACAACGGACGGTAATCCGGCTGCTGCGACCACAGCACCACGGCAAAGCCAATCGCCACGCTCGCAGCCAGGCCGACCAACAGGCCCACCTGACGCAGCATGGTCATCTCGGAGAGGTTTTCCAGGAAGGACAGGCCGAACAACGGCGGTTTGCCGTCTATCGGGGTGGCCTTGGCCGGAACGTTATCGGCGACTGCTTCTGCCATGACTCAATCTCGTCCTTAAACCGGCATCTGCATGATGTCTTGGTAAGCCTGAACCAGCTTGTTGCGCACCTGGGTCAGAGCCTGGAACGACACGCTGGCTTTTTGCGAAGCGACCATCACATCCGTCAGATCGACGCCGCTCTTGCCCACTTCGAATGCGTTGGCCAACTGAGTCGACGCCTGCTGGGTATCGCTGACCTTGTTGATCGCCTGACCGAGCATGTCGGAAAAGCTGCTGCCCGCCAGTTCAGGGACAGCGGTCGTCGATTTCGGTGCAGACATGGCGTCCATTTTCATGGCCTTCATGTCCATCATCAACCGATTAAATTCAATACCTTGGCTCATGGTCTACTCTCTTGGGCGGCCCGCAATTTTTTGACACTCACTCGGCGGGTACACAGGTATTAGCAACAAGGGTGCCAGCTCATGGGCACCCCTTTCAGAAAAGCGTTTTCAAATCGTTGCACCAGACGTCAGGTGGCGAACAGATAACCTTCGACGTCCATCCCGGCATCGCGCATTTGCGCCAGCTTGTAACGCAGGGTGCGCGGGCTGATACCGAGCTTTTCCGCCGCTTCCTTGCGTCGGCCGCGCTCGGCGCGCAGGGTGTCGATAATCATCTGAAACTCCCGGCGGCGCAGGTCATCGCCCAGTGCGCCGGCCGAATCCGCTTCGATTTCCACCTCGCGAATCACCGATGACAGCGGCGCGGCGACGGGCATCGCGGTGTACGTCACGGGACCGGCCAGACAGAAATCCTGCGGCTGAATCAAACCGCCCTGCTGCAGGATCAGCGCACGCTGAATGGCGTTATCCAGCTCACGCACATTGCCCGGCCACGGGTACGCGGTCAGACACGCTTGCGCGTCAGGCGAAAGTTTCGCCGCGGCGTGCTTCATTTTATTGACGTGTTTGGCCAGCAACCTTTCGGCCAGCGGCAGGATATCGGCAGTGCGCTCGCGAAGTGGACGCCAGGCCAGGGGGAAAACCGACAGACGGTAAAAAAGGTCCTCGCGGAAACGCCCCGCCGCTACTTCGCCGGCCAGATCACGGTTGGTGGTGGCGACCACGCGAATATCCAGAGCAATCGGTTTACGCGCACCCACGCGCTCGACCTCGCGCTCCTGCAACACACGCAGCAGTTTGGCTTGCAGACCGAGGGGCATTTCGGAGATTTCGTCGAGCAGCAGCGTGCCGCCGTCGGCTTGTTCGAACTTGCCGGCCTGCGCCGCGATGGCGCCGGTGAACGAACCCTTTTCGTGGCCGAACAACGTGGCTTCGAGCATGTTGTCCGGGATCGCCGCACAGTTGATCGCAATGAACGGCTGACTGGCGCGATGGGACTGCTGATGAATGTAGCGCGCCAGCACTTCCTTACCGGTGCCGGATTCGCCAGAGATCAGCACCGTGGAATCACTGCGCGCCACCCGCGCCGCCAACTCGAGCAATTGCGCACTGGCCGGTTCGACCGCCACCGGACCTTCGCCGTCACTTGCACCGATGCTGCCCAACGCATGCCGCGCCACCAGATCGAGCAGAGCCTTGGGCTCAAAGGGTTTGACCAGATAGTCCGCCGCCCCCTGGCGCATCGCATCGACCGCGCGCTCGACCGCACCGTGCGCCGTCATCAGTAACACCGGCAATTGCGGTTGGCGGGCGCGCAGCAGGGCGAGCAATTGATGACCGTCCATGCCGGGCATGTTGACGTCGCTGACCACCAGATTGAACGCTTCGCGCGCCACCGCCGTCAGCGCCTCCTCGGCGCTCCCGACCGCGTGGTAATCGTGACCGGCGAGCAACAACGTGTCGGCCAGCGCCTCGCGCAATGAGCGGTCATCCTCGACCAGCAAAACCTTGATGCCCATGTCTTTTACTCAGCTCCGTGTACAGCGGAAAACAGCGGCAGGATCACCTGCGCGCACGTGCCGCGCCCGACCCGCGAACGCAGCAGCAATTCTCCCTGATGCGCCCGGGCCACTGCCTTGACCACGGTCAGGCCCAGACCGGTGCCGGTGACTTTGGTGGTAAAAAATGGCTCGCCGAGCCGCGCCAGAATCGCCGGCTCGATGCCGCTGCCACTGTCGCTGATGCTCAAGCGCAGGCTGTTGTCGCGGCTGTAGCAATGCACTTTCAGGCGGACGTTGCCGGCACTCGCCTGAATCGCGTTCTCGATCAGATTCAACAGCGCGCCGACCAGCGTGTCGCGATTGCACAGCAACTCTCCGGCATGACTGTCGCACTGCCAGCGGATTGGCAGATCCTGCACATGGGTCAACGCCGCCGCTTGCAGCGCCTGCATCAAAGCATTTGGGGTCAGGCGATCGGTCAGCGGCAATTCACCGCGAGCGAACACCAGCATGTCGCGCACTTGATGCTCGAGTTCATGCAGACGCTCTTTCAGGCGACCGGCGAAACGCTGCTGAGTGGCCACCGGCAATTCCTGCTCAGTCAAATGACTGGCGTAGAGCAAAGCGGCAGACAGCGGCGTGCGGATCTGATGGGCCAGCGAGGCGACCATGCGGCCCAGTGAGGACAAACGCTCATGGCGCGCCAGTTGGTCTTGCAGATGACGGGTTTCTGTCAGGTCGTTGAGCAGCACCAATTGCCCCGGCTCGGCGTCCAGCGAGCGGGTGGCAATCGACAGGCGTCGACCGTTTTTCAGGGAAATTTCATGACCGTCGTCTTCACGCGGGGCGAAGCAGCGCGCAATCACCTGGCGCCACAGCTCGCCCTCAAGCGGCAGACCGAGCAGTTCGATGGCGGCCGGATTGGCTTCACGCACCATGCCGTGACCATCAATGACGATGACGCCACCGGGCAACAGATCAAGGAGGTTTTGCAGACGGTTGGCCAAGCGTTCTTTTTCCGCCAGCTCCTGCATGCGCTGGGCGCTGACCACCGCCAGCTCCCCCTTGAGCTCGGTCACCCGTGCTTCAAGCATGCTGTAGGAATCTGTCAGTTGGCTGGACATCTGGCTGAACAGCTCGAATGCCTGCTCAAGGCCCTGTCGGCTCGCCTGCTCTACGGAGGACGGTTGCCCCTCGGGATTGGAGGCAGAAGACATCTGGGCTTGGGGCATTGTGCTTTCTCGCTTGGCTGACCGTCAGTTAAACGGAACGTTGCGAGGGCTGTAGCAATACCCGTGCCTAAAAAAAACCGCTTATAAATGAAGCGGTTGAAAAACAGGCGTCAATCCTCCGCCTGTTCATCTCCATCGCGGCGGCTCATGCCGTACTTGCGCATCTTCTCGACCAGGGTGGTACGACGGATACGCAGACGCTCAGCGGCACGCGCAACAATGCCATTGGCATCGTCCAGCGCCTGTTGAATCAGGCCCTGTTCCAGACCGCCGAGGTAGTCTTTCAGGTCCAGGCCTTCCGGCGGCAGCATGGCATTGGCGGTGAAGTCCGGCGTATGGCCATTGATCGCCACACGCTCTTCGAGGTCGCTGCGCAGGCTGTCGACCATTTGCTCGTCTTCGTCATCGACGTAGCGGAATTTCTTCGGCAGTTCGACCACGCCGATCACCCCGTACGGATGCATGATCGCCATGCGCTCCACCAGGTTGGCCAGTTCGCGGACGTTGCCCGGCCAGCCGTGACGGCACAGCGACATGATCGCCGCCGAGTTGAATCGGATCGAACCGCGCTTCTCGTGCTCCATGCGCGAGATCAGCTCGTTCATCAACAACGGAATGTCTTCGACGCGCTCACGCAGCGGCGCCATCTCGATCGGGAACACGTTCAGGCGATAGTAGAGGTCTTCGCGGAAGGTGCCGATCTCGATCATGCTTTCGAGATTCTTGTGCGTCGCAGCGATGATGCGCACATCGACGCTCTGGGTCTTGTTGCTGCCCACGCGTTCGAAGGTGCGCTCCTGCAGGACGCGCAGCAGTTTGACCTGCATCGGCAGCGGCATGTCGCCGATTTCGTCAAGAAACAGCGTACCGCCATTGGCCAGTTCGAAACGGCCGGCACGGCTGGTGATCGCGCCGGTGAAGGCACCCTTCTCGTGGCCGAACAATTCGCTTTCGAGCAGCTCTGCCGGGATCGCCCCGCAGTTGACCGGAACGAATGGCGCATCGCGACGCTTGGAGTGGTAATGCAGATTACGTGCAACCACTTCCTTGCCGGTCCCGGACTCACCGAGGATCAGCACGCTGGCATCGGTATCTGCGACTTGCTGCATCATCTGACGCACGTGCTGTATCGCACGACTGGTGCCGACGAGGCTGCGGAACAGATTGGGTTCGCGATGACGACCGCGCTCACGGGCCTGGTCATACATCTCGCGATAGACCTGGGCACGGTGCAGGGAGTCGAGCAATTTGCTGTAGCTGGGTGGCATTTCGAGGGTCGAAAGCACGCGGCGACGCTGATCTTCAGGCAGGTCAACGGAAGAATTATCGCCCATCAACAAAACCGGAAGGAACTCATCCCAGGTTGAGAGTGTCTTTAGCAAGCCCAAAAGCGCACCAGGAGCATTAACCGTCCCGATCAGTACGCAAATGACCTCACGACTAGACGACAAAGAGCCGACTGCCTGCTGCCAGTCATGGCTGCCGCAGGGTAAATTTTCTTCGCCAAGAAAATTTAGAATCACCGCCAGGTCGCGGCGGCGGACGCTATCGTCATCGATCAGCAGAATTTTGGTTTCACGCCACATGCAATAGCAACTTCCCTAGTCAACTCAATGCCCAAAATAAGGGGCAAGCGAGACGCTTGCAGGACACCATGTGCCTGTAGACGCCTGAAATCTGAAAACAGCCACTAGTTAAGTCAAAAAACCGTGCACAGTCAAATTTATGGCGCACATGTCTGGATTAACTGGAGGTTAATTAACCAAACAGATGGTAAACCTTTGCCGCCTTTTGCGCTTGGGTGATCTGCGACATCTCGTTGGCTATCGCCTGCCGCTCACCCATCGCCACCTCAAGAAGCTCCTTGTAGACGTGGAGCAACTCCTCAAGATTGTTGCGCAACGCGTCTTCATCCAGTGCAGCTTCAGCCATGACGTCTTCCATGCAGGAACGGCAAGCCAGATCCAGCTCGCCAATGGCTTCCCAATTGCGTTCGGCCAGCGCAGTGACCAACGCTTCACGGGTATCGGCGATTCGCTGCAATACAAGACTCATGGTGATCTCCTTAAAACTGGGGGCCTGGCGGAGCAATGCCGTCCCAACCTTCCTTCACGGTGCGCAGCAGCCCGGCAACTTCGTCGAGGATCTTCGGATCACTCTTGATGTTGGCCTCAGCCAGTCGCTTCATCATGTAGATGTAGAGCTGGTTGAGCTCAGCAACCGAATCGGCGCTGTTTTCCAGGTCCAGACCTTCACACAAGCCACCAATGATGCCCACGGCCTTGCTGATGGCCGTGCATTTGGCAGCAATGTCCTTGCGCTCAATCGCGCCCTTGGCCTCAGCGATACGCCCCAGGCCACCTTCCATCAACATTTGCACCAGGCGGTGCGGGCTCGCTTCGGACGTCTGTGCATGTGCGCCGACTTTCTGGTATTGCCGAAGGGCTAACATCGGATTCATGTTCTACCTCATTGCCACATTGACTCGTATAACCAGTGTATCGCCAACGAATCAGAGAACTTTAGATCAAAAAGACAAAAACCCGGCACACGCCGATAAAGCGTAGCCGGGTTTTTGTCGTGCCTGTCTGTTACTTCGCGGACTGCTGAGCGTTCAGCGAGCTGAAGAACGACGTGATGTTACTCGCCGTCGCCTTCATCTGGCCTACCAGCAAGTCCATGGCGTTGTACTTGGCAGTCAACGTCTTGGTCAGGTTCTCGACACGCAAATCCAGCGCCGCTTGCTGGTCGGTCAGGTTTCTGGTGTTTTTAGTGAGAATGGCCATGCGCTGATCAAGCAAGCCGACGCCGTTAATGCTACCCGCTGGCGGCTTGAGATACGGATCAACCACCTTGCTCATGCGCGTCAGCAGACCATTGGTGTCGTCGGTGCCGGTAAACAACTGCTGAACCTGGCCGGTCATGCCTGGCTGCGCCATGGTTTTGGTGAAAGCAGCGGTGTCAAACTTCAGGTTACCGGTGTCGCGGTCGGTCATCACACCCAACTGCGACAGCACTGACAACGGGCCGCCAGCGCCTGTTGCCGTCAACTGTTCACGAATATCGGCAATCAGTGCACGCGGCATCGCGTCGCCGGTGAACGCCGCTTGCACGGTCAGCTTGCCATCGGCATCCGGCGTCGCCTTGGACAGCGTATCAATGGTGGTCTTCAACGTGTTGTAAGCGTCGACGAACGACTGAATCGATGTCTGCAGGCCTTTGGTGTTGGCGTCCACGCTGACCACAGTCGGCGTCGCAGCGTTACCCACGACAGGACTGACCGTCGTCAGGTTCAGGGTCAAGCCACTGATTGCGCCGGTCACCGTATTGCTTTTGCTGGTGACTTCAAGGCCGTCGATGGTCAGCTTGGCGTTGCCCGCAACGTCGTTGACAGCGCCTGAAGCGCCTGCAGCCGGGCTAGCGCCCATCTTCTGGGTGCCATCGATTTCCAGACCGGCAATACCGCTGACTTTGAGGTCAGAGCCTTCGCCGGTCTTGCTCGAACTGATCACCAGGCGCGACGAACCGGAGCTGTCGGTCACGATGTTGGCGGAAATCCCGTTGGCGCCCTGAGCCTTGTTGATGGCGTCGCGGGTGGTTTGCAACGTGGCATTTGCCGGAATGTCGACATTGTAATCAGTGCCATTCTGACTGATTTTCAGGGTACCACTCGGAATGGCACTGGCGGCACCGCCGGCGAAAGAGGCGCTGGCGATTTTCGAGCCAGTGGCCAATTGACTGACAACGACGTTGTAATTGCCCGTCACTGCGGTGCTGTCGGACGTCGCGCTCAGATTGGTATTGCTCGAAGTCGCGGTGAAGCCGGCAAAGGCAGGATTGGTCTTGCTGCCCAGATTGGTCATCGCCGTCTGGAACGTGGTCAATGCACTCTTCAGCGAACCGACGCCGGAAATCTTCAGCGTATTGGCTTTGGTCGCGGTATCGATCTGCGTCTGCTTCGGCGCCTTGTCGGCGTTGACCAGCGCAGTGACGATCGCACCGATGTCCAGGCCGGAACCCAGTCCGGAACCCGGTAGAATTGGACTTGCCATTTGCATCTCCCTTCAGATTGTTGCCATTCTTTTGACCGTTACCCGCGTCCTGAGAATGGACAAACATTATTCATGCCAGCTATCAGACTTTGGCGTCGAACAACACGTGGCTTGCATTGGCCAGGCTGTCTGCCAGCTTGAGAGCTTCTGCGGAGGGAATCTGTCGAACGACCTCACCCGTCTCGCTTGCGATCACCTTGACGATGACCTTCCCGGAATGCTCGTCGATAGAGAACTCCAGATTGCGCTTGATCGATTGAACAAACTTCTCGATCTCCTGCACGGCCAGCTTCAACTTGGCATCGTCCGTATCCTGACTCTTGGCAGTGGCCGGAGCTTCAGTCTTGGCAACCTTAGGCGTTTCTGACGGTTTGTCAGCAACCGGCGCTACTGGCTTGGGAGCCGGATAAGACTGGTTAAGCTTGACGCTCATGTCCATGCTCATCACCTCCTAACGTAAAAAGGCGAGAGAGCACGACCAGCGCACCCTCCCGCCCAAACTTGTTCCGATATTACTGAAGCAGCTTCAGTACAGCGGAAGGCAGTTGGTTGGCTTGAGCCAGAACGGAGGTCGAAGCCTGCTGCAGAGTTTGCTGCTTGGTCAGGTTAGCAGTTTCTGCGGCGAAGTCGGTGTCTTGTACACGACCCTGAGCAGCGGTGGTGTTCTCAACGATGTTCTGCAGGTTGGAGATGGTGCTGGTCAGACGGTTTTGCGAAGCACCCAGGCTCGAACGAGTGCTGTTGATCGCGGCAATTGCAGCGTCGATCGCGGTGATTGCGTTGTCGATGTTGGCAGCAGCGCCCGATACGCTTGCACCGGTCAGAACTACAGTACCGCTACCTACGGACAGGCTGACGGCGTCGAACTTGGAGCTCAGTACCAGGTCGATGTGGTTAGCCGAACCGGTGTTTGCGCCCACTTGCAGGGTCACAGTACCAGCCGAACCGTCCAGCAGGTTTTTGCCGTTCAGGTTGGTGGAAGCAGAGATACGGGTCAGTTCGTCCGACATCTGGGCGAATTCGTCGTTCGTTGCTTTCTGGTCGATGCTGCCGTTGGTACCGGTACGGGCTTTAACAGCCAGTTCACGCATACGCTGCAGAATGTCGGTCGAAGCTTGCAGAGCGCCTTCAGCGGTCTGAGCAACGGAGATACCGTCGTTGGCGTTCTGGATCGCCTGGTTGCCACCACGGATCTGGGAAGTCATACGGGTAGCGATCTGCAGGCCAGCGGCGTCGTCTTTAGCGCTGTTGATTTTCAGGCCGGAAGACAGGCGCTGCATCGAAGTCGACAGAGCGTCGGAAGCGCGGTTCAGGTTTTTCTGAACGTTCAACGACGTGGTGTTGGTGTTTACTGTTAAAGCCATGACGAATTCCTCGTTGGTTGGGTACTGCGGCTTCCGGCCCTGGCAACCGCCGGGTATGGCCTAGAGAACCTTCGTAATAGTTATCGTCGGGTTTGCAGGTTGCTTGAGGGCTTTTTGAAAAAAATTTGCCATCACCCTGCCACTCCCAAAAAAACAAGGGCTTAGCGCACCCCACCCACGAAAAAATGACGCCATAAAACTGCCCACACCAACAACCCTTGTGCCAGAGCGGTCGCCCCCCGCCCTCAGCGCTGCGCACCGTCCAGCAATTCAATCAGCTCATACTCGATGAAATCGGCGAGCCCCAGCCAATCCTGGCGTTCCTGACACGCCAGGATGTGTGTCAGCACCTGTGCCCACGACTGCTGGACATCCTCACGGGCGAGCGAAAAAAACTGCTGCGCCTCATCGAACACATCGACCATGGTCAGCGCCGCTTCGACATCACGGCCCAAACGAAACAATCCCGCACATTGCCGGCAGGCGCTGATGCAATTCACTTGCGCACTCATTGCACAAACTCCGGATTGAATTGTGTGCCCACGATCATCGCGCCCGCCCGACTGCTGTTAAGGAAGCTGACTTCTGGATGCAACGCGATATAACGCTCCAGCACGCACAGGTAGCCACGAAAATTCAACTGCGTCCGGACACGTTCGCCATTGCCGTCACGCACCCAGTGCCGAGCCTGCTCCAGCGCTGGCCCCAGATCGCCATCGTCCCAGCCGGCATGTGTCTTGTTCATCGGGAAGGCAAAGTCGGCGCCGAACAGCGTGATGCGCGTGCCGCCCATTTTCACCGCCAGATCCACGGCGGGGTGAATCACGCTGCCGCCGGCATTCAATTCGGCTCGTGGGTGTTGCTGACGCAACGTGGCGTAGACGGGGCTGGCGGTATAGGCGCCATAGCGTTTGCCCTTCCAGGCCTTCAACACCGTCGGCGAGCTCATGGGCAGGTACACCAGCGGGATGCCGTCCGACTCCTCGAAAGGCAAGTGCCGAAAGCTGATCAACCGATCGATCGTCACCACCAGATCGGGGATGATCCCGTGCTGACGCAAAGGCCGATAAGCCGTGTCGACACAAATGAACAGCGGCCGCTCGGCCTGAGCGCGGACCGCCGCCAGTCGTTCAAAATGGCCTTCCAGGCTCGGCCCGGTGCCGATCACATAGATTTCGCGGCCGACACAGGTACCAAACAGTCGCGCCACGTCATCATCGGCAAGCAGCACCTCCAGGCTATCGCGCAAGCGCTGCTGGATCGCCGGCAATTGCGGATCGAACTCGCGATTGTTGAAACTCAGGTGAACCTCATTGACCAGCCGATCACGAATCTTCGCGCTGAAGTCATCGGCCAGGAGCATTTCCGCGGGCAGCGCAAAAAACGGCGTGTAGATATCTGCATGATCGCCGGCATACATCAGCTCGACTCTGGGGTCTTCAAGCCATTGCCGCTGGTCGAGCAACTGCAGAACCAACGCAAACAAGGCGCCGTTGAGGATGTGCACGTACAACCGCTCAAGTGCCGCGCGTTCCAGCAACACCGACGGCAGGTCGCCAAGGCCGGTGCCGTAGACGTGCAACCGAGGTTTTTCCGCCAGGCTGGCTGCCTGGACCCGGGCCTCGTGGATCCGGTCGTGACGACTGGTCAGTTGAATCCCGTCGACACTCAGCGTAGAGCCCAGGCCTTGCACCAGCTCGGCGTGAATGACCGAAGTGTCTTCAGCCAGCAATCGTGCAAACAGCGCCGGCCAGCGCCGCTGCAACACCTCGGCATTGGCTTGGAAAAACTCGCTCATGGCGCCTCGCGCTCCCTTACAGGCAAAAAAATAGCGTTCAAGGTTAACCTTGAACGCTATTTTTGTATCCGCCGTTTTTGCTCTGGCTCAAGGGCGGTAGATGATCGCCGAGCCCCACGACAGACCGACACCAAAACCGCTCAGCGCAATACGCTGCCAATCGGAATCGATGACGTGTTTTTCCAGCAGCAACGGAATGCTCGACGACACGGTATTGCCGGTCTCGACCATGTCCTTGATGAACTTCTCCGGCTCGCCTTCGAAGCGACGCGCCACGGCATCGACAATCGCCGCGCTGCCCTGGTGAATGCAGAACGCATCAATGTCGTCAGCCTTGAGGCCCGAATCATCGAGCAGCTCATGCAGGTGCGCTGGCACTTTCAGCAACGCAAAGTTGAACACCTGACGACCGTTCATGAAGAACACGCCATCGGTGACTTTCAAGTGCGGCGCACCGGAGCCGTCAGTGCCGAACTTGGCCTTGCCCAGCGCCCAGACCGGATCTTCGCCCATCCACGTAGCGGTCGCGGCATCACCGAACAGCATGGTGGTGTTGCGGTCTTCCGGGTCGACGATTTTCGAATACGGGTCAGCGGTGATCAGCAGGCCGTTCTTCAGGCCGGCGGCTTCCATGAAGCCCTTGATCGCGTAGATGCCGTAGACATAACCGGAACAGCCCAGGGAAATATCGAACGCCGCCACATTGGTCGGCAGACCGAGTTTGTCCTGCACGATCGCGGCGGTGTGCGGCAGACCTTCTTCGTCACCGTTCTGAGTGACGACGATCAAGGCGTCGATCGATTCACGCTTCAGATCAGGGTTACTGGCAAACAGCGCATTGGCCGCTTCCACGCACAGATCGGAAGTTTCTTGTTCAGCGTCTTTGCGCGGCAGGAATGCCGAGCCGATCTTGCCAAGGATGAATTCTTCATCCTTCTCGAATTTTGCACCTTGTGCGTAATTGTCCACGCCGGCTACAGGAACGTAGCTCGCAATGCTTTTTATGCCAATCATTACGGCTTCCCAATAAAAAACAGCCCAAGACCACCGCTCGCAAGGATTTCGAGGGGCGCCGACAAACAGAAAACGGCCGCCACAACGGGCAGCCACGGGGAGCACAAAGGGCTATCACTGGAATCGAAAACGAGCCAGGCGCCATCTCCCCGATCAATACAATACAGTGAAGATGCGCGTTATGACTCGCAGGTCACGCTATTTTGCCGAATCGGTGCAGATCGGCTTATTCGACCAACGACCAGTCCAGCGGCGTGCCACGCTTGATCGGCGCGCGCGCGCGGCGGCCGAGGACGGCGTCGGTGTGCTTGGGCGGCAGACCGAGGCCGGGGCGAATGGCGCGCAGATTGTCCCCGGTAAAGGTGTCACCGGCCGCCATATCGGCGGTGACGTACAGCGAGCGGCGATAGACCAGCGACTTGCGCTCAGCCTCTGTGACGCCGTAATGCACCTGGCCCATGGCTTGCCAGGCGCGCTCGGTTTCCACCACCAGACTGGCCATTTCCGCTGGTTCCAGCGAGAAGCTCGCATCGACGCCACCTGCTGAACGGTCGAGGGTGAAGTGTTTTTCCACCACCGTCGCGCCGAGTGCCACGGCAGCTACGGACACACCGACGCCCATCGAGTGATCCGACAGCCCCACTTCGCAGCCGAACAACTCACGCAGATGCGCGATCGTGCGCACGTTGCTGTTGAGCGGTGTCGCCGGATAGGTGCTGGTGCATTTGAGCAGCACCAGATCCTTGCACCCCGCCTCGCGGGCAGCGCGCACGGCTTCATCCAGCTCAGCGATGCTGGCCATGCCGGTGGAGATGATCAGTGGTTTGCCGGTGGCCGCGACGCGACGGATCAGCGGCAGATCGGTGTTTTCAAAACTGGCGATCTTGTAGGCCGGCACATCGAGGCTTTCGAGAAAGTCCACGGCGCTGTCGTCGAACGGCGTGGAAAACGCGAGCATGCCCAGCTCTTTCGCTCGGGCGAAAATCGGCGCGTGCCATTCCCACGGCGTATGGGCCTTTTCATACAGAGCATAAAGCGAAGTGCCGGCCCACAGACTGCCCGGATCCTTGATGAAGAACTCGCCTTCAGCCAGGTCCAGCGTCATGGTTTCAGCGGTATAGGTTTGCAGTTTCAAGGCATGCGCCCCGGCCTTGGCCGCTGCCTCGACAATTTGCAGGGCGACGTCCAGCGACTGGTTATGGTTGCCGCTCATCTCGGCAATGATGAATGGCGGCGCGTCGGCGCCGATCAAGCGGTTGCCGATCTTGAAACTAGTCATGCGGGTGATCCTTCAAAACACGGGTGAACGCACAGGCACTTTGAGTGAACCCGGCGTCACGAAACACATTCAACGAGGGACGATTGTCCGGCAACACCTGAGCGGTGATGACCTGCAGTTGCGGCCAGTGCGTAGCAACAAACGCCTCACCATGGGCCAACAGCGCCCTGCCCCACCCCAAGCCCATCCGCCCTTCAAGCAGGTAGATCGAGACTTCGGCTTCAAACCCGCGCAGGTCATAACGCACGACGCCGACCGCGCCGTCGTCCGCCTCAGCGATCAACAACAGGCGCTGTGGATTGCGCAAACTCGCCGTCAGCCAGTTCAGGTGCTGCGGCCAGTCGATCACGCCACTGTCCAGCGACCAGCGCCGTACCGTTTCGGCATTACGTCCATCGAACAGTAACTGCGCATCGTCCAGGGTCGCCGCGCGCACCTTGAGCACCGCACCGGCCAGTGCCACCGCAATTCGCTCGGCACCGCGCCCGTCGACCAGTCGTCGCGAGCGTTCGGCCAGGCTCTGGCGCAAATAACGATTGCCGGTGACAAAGCCGATAGCGTCGCGCAATTGCTCGACACTGACCTGTTCACGGGCGCCCATGAACACATGCGCGCCTGCTGCCGCCATGACTTCGCCGTTGGCCTGCTGATTGTTCGACACGGCAATACAGATCGTCGGCAGCCCCATCGCCGCCCGCTCCCAACTGGTGCCGCCCCCGGCGCCGATAAACAGATCAGCCTCGGTCATGCGCTGGTAGAAGTCGCTGACAAAACTGTGCAGACGCCAGTTCGGCCGTGTCTCGGACAAGGCCTGCATCTGCGCCCATGCCGGGTTATCGGCGCCAGCGACGAAGTCCACCTGCAACTCGGGAAAATCCGCCAGCGCGAGCATCGCGTGATGGGTTTGCATCGCGGCATCGAAACCGCCGAAATTGACCAATACCCTTCGCGCCGTGGGTTTGATCTCGATGGCCGGGCAGCGGAATTCTTCGCGCAGCATGGCATAGCGTGGGCCGAGCAAGGTGCGACACCCTGCCGGCAACAGCGGCCGATAATTTTCGTGCAGGCCCGAGAGATTCTGATTGAGCAGCAGATCGACGCTGTAGCGCCGCGTAGCAAGATCATCCACTGCCGCAATCCGTGGCGCCCACTGTCGAGCAGCCGTTTGCCATTGGTGATCGAGGCCGTAGTGATCGACGATGACCCAGTCGAATTCGGCGTGCCCCTCGAGCACCGCCGCCAACGCGTCGATGTCGGCCTGCCACGGCAGCATCGATTCGATGGCCTGCTGTGGGTCTTCCGCGGTATAGCGCTCAGGCAGCGCAAAAGTCTCGAAGCCCTCGGCGCGCAAGGCAGCAAGGCGATGCCCCGGCAGACAGCGGCAGGCAAACGCGACGTGGCTGCCCTGCCCGCGCAACACTCGCGCCAGCGTCAGACAGCGGGCAATGTGGCCGCTGCCGATGGTTGGCGAAGCGTCGGCACGAATCAGCACTCTCATTGCAGCTCTCCACCGGCCTTGAGCGCGGCGTACAGGTATTCGGCGCGTTTCCAGTCTTCAAGGGTGTCGATGTCCTGCACCAGATGTCGGGGCAGAATCACCGGCAGACTGGCTGGCGAATAGAGCACTTCGCCACGCAACCATGCGTCACTGCGCCCCCAGTAAAACTGGCCGGCGTCCTGAAACGCTTCGGGCAGATCCTGCGAACGGGTGTTGCGAAATTCGGGATACAACGCCGTCAAGGCGCCCTGCGCATCCAGCGTCAGTGCGCGCTGCACCGGAAAACCAAAACCGCACACGGAGAACGTGAATGACTTGTCTGGACGTTGCTCCAGCAACTCGATGCCCTGGCGCAGATAACGTGCCTGCAACAGCGGCGCCGTGGCATACACACAACAGGCGTAATCAAAGCCAGGCAATTGCTGCAGGGCGTGCACGATCACCGCTGCGGTACCGGTGAAATCATCGGCCAGCGCCGCCGGGCGCATAAACGGCACCTGCGCACCGTGCGCTCGCGCAACGTCGGCAATCTCGGCATCGTCGGTGCTGACCACCACCTGATCGAACAACCCGGAGTCGAGCGCGGTGCGAATCGAACGGACAATCATCGGCACACCGTCAAACAGCGCAAGATTCTTGCGCGGGATGCGTTTGCTGCCGCCACGGGCCGGGATGATTGCGACGTTGCTCAAGGGCGTTTTTCCAGCAGGAACCAAGTGATGTCGTCCGCCGGGAATTGCGGATCGCGGTGATAGACGAAACCATAATCGAGCAGGTGCAGATCGGCATAGCGATCGAGCATCTCGCCAGCGAAATCGCGTTTGAACAGCTTGCCGCTGTTGCCGCGATAAGGCACTTCCACCGGTGCCGGGTTGTAGTACTCGGCGATCAGAATGTAACGCCGGCTCAGCGCATACAACTGCGCGTACGCAGTCGCCAGCAACTCCGGCGCCAGATGAATCAGCACGCCTTTGCTCAGGCTCAAATCGTAGGTTCGCTCGCGGGGAAAGTCGAACAGCGAACCCTGCCAGATCTGCGCAATGCCCAGCGCCCGGGCCTGAGCGCAGGCGCTTTCATTGATCTCGACGCCGAACAGTTCACTTTGCGGCAACAGTTGATGCAACGCTTGCAGGTTGTTACCGGCATTGGTGCCCAGTTCCACCACGCTGTCGATGCGCCCGGCGCGACTCAGGGCCTTGGCGAACATCGCCAGACTGGCGGCCACCAGCGGCTGACCGATATTGCGCTCAACGTATTGGTTACCGAAATCGCCCTGCCAGAATTTTTCCTGCTCACTCAGATCACGCATTGCAGATACCCATCCATCGCCGCAGCGGCAATTATTCGGTCAGCCGACGCAATTGCTCGACCACGTAATCCTGTTGTTCATCGCTCAGCAGCGGGAACATCGGCAGGCTGATCGCCTCAGCGTAATAACGCTCGGCTTCGGGAAAGTCGCCCTCGGCGAAGCCCAGGTCGCGATAGTACGGCTGCAGATGCACGGGAATATAGTGCAGGTTCACGCCGATGCCCGCCGCGCGCAAGCCTTCGAAGACCTGCCGGTGACAGAGACTGATGCGATCAGTCTGCAAGCGAATCACGTACAGGTGCCAAGCTGATTCTGCCTCCGGCTGAAGGCTGGGCAACGTCACTGGCAAGTACGCCAGCAAGCGTTCGTAGCGTGCCGCCAGTTCGCGGCGACGGGCGATGAAATCGTCCAGTTTGCCGAGTTGCGACAGGCCCAACGCCGCCTGCAAATCAGTGATGCGGTAATTGAAGCCCAGCTCGATCTGCTGGTAATACCACGGGCCGTGGCTCGGCTCGGTCATCTGCTGCGCATCACGGGTCATGCCATGGCTGCGCAAACGCTGCAGGCGCTCAGCCAGTTGCGGGCGATTGGTCAACACCATGCCGCCTTCAGCGCTGGTGATGATCTTCACCGGGTGAAAGCTGAACACCGTCATCGCCGCAAACTCGCCGCACCCCACCGGACGTCCCGCGTACGACGCACCGACCGCGTGAGAAGCATCTTCGATCACGGTGAAGTTGTAGCGCTCGGCCAGTTGCGCAATGCGGCGCATGTCGCAGCTCTGCCCGGAGAACGCCACCGCCACCAGCACTTTCGGCAGGTTGCCGTCCTGTTCGGCCTGATCGAGTTTCGCTTCTAGGGCGAAGGCATCGAGGTTCCAGGTCAGCGGATCGATATCGACGAAATCGACCTCGGCGCCGCAATAACGCCCGCAATTGGCCGAGGCGAGAAAGGTGTTCGGCGTTGTCCACAAACGATCGCCCGGCCCCAGGCCCGCGGCCAGGCAGGCGATGTGCAGCGCCGCCGTGGCGTTGCACACCGCGACGGCGAAGTCCGCCTGGCACCGTTCGGCCATCGCTTGCTCGAAGCGCTCGATGGTCGGCCCTTGGGTCAGCCAGTCTGATTGCAGCACCTCGACAACCGCATCGATGTCTGCCTGATCGAGGCTTTGCCGACCGTAGGGAATCATACCGAGAGCTTCGCGTGCAGGTCAGTGATCTGTCCGACCGAGAGGAAGTGCGGGTTGGTGTCGGAGCGGTACTCGAAATCCTCGCTCACGGCACGCCCCTGCTCGCCAAGATTGTCGACGGCAAAATCGACATCGACGCTGGTAAAGCGGATCGATGGCTGGATGGTGTAGTGATCCTCAAACTCAAGGGTCATCCGCGCATCGTCCAGCGGCACCATCAATTCATGCAGCTTCTCGCCGGGACGAATGCCGACGTTCTTGTGCGGCAGATGCTCGGCCATGCCCCGCGCCAGATCGACGATGCGGATCGACGGAATTTTCGGCACGAACACTTCACCACCGTGCATGCGCGCGAAGCTGTCGAGGACAAACTGTACGCCATGGTCGAGGGTGATCCAGAACCGCGTCATGCGCTCGTCGGTGATCGGCAACTCCGTAGCGCCGTCGGTAATCAGCTTGCTGAAGAACGGCACCACCGAGCCACGCGAGCCCGCCACGTTGCCGTAGCGCACCACGGCAAAACGGGTTTGCTGCTCGCCGGCAATGTTGTTGGCGGCGACGAACAACTTGTCCGAGAGCAACTTGGTCGCGCCGTACAGGTTGATCGGGCTGGCCGCCTTGTCGGTCGACAGTGCCACGACTTTCTTCACGCCGTTGTCGATGGCGGCGGCAATGATGTTTTCCGCGCCGTTGACGTTGGTACGGATGCATTCAGTCGGGTTGTATTCCGCTGCCGGCACCTGCTTCAACGCGGCGGCATGCACCACGTAGTCAATCCCGCGCATGGCCTGCCGCAGGCGATCAGCATCGCGCACGTCACCGATGAAGTAACGCATGCACGGCGCATTGAACGTCTGCTGCATCTCGTACTGTTTCAGCTCGTCACGGGAGAACACCACCACGCGTTTGGGCTGGTATTGCTCCAGCAGTCGGGCGATGAATTTGCGCCCGAACGAGCCGGTGCCGCCGGAGATGAAAATCGATTTACCGTTGAACATGTCTGAATTCCTGTGTCCTGTTCGCCACGCTTAGCCGAGCAATTGCGCCCAATTGATCGGGGCACTTTCGCCCAGGGTAAAACCTTTGCCGGTCAGCGCCAGGTTGGCGTTGTACGCCGGATCCTGGGCAAAAGCCGCGCTCCACTTCTCACGCAATGCAGCCAATGCTTCAGGGGTTTGCGGCAACTCGCCGGTGTGCAACACCTGCACCAGCGGCGTCCACACGGTGAGGTAACCGGCCTGCCCGGCCTTGAGACACAGATCAACGTCACTGAAGCCGTCGGCGAAGGTCACTTCGTCCAGGCCACCCAGTGCGTTGAACAATTCTTTGCGCACCATCAGGCACACCCTCGACACCGCCGAATAGTTCTGCTCGACCGTCAGGCGCTGCATGTAACCCGCGTTAGTGTGTTTCTCGCCGATGAAGGCCGAAGCCACCCCGTCGTTCAGCCCGAGAATCAAACCTGCCTGGGCGATCTTGCCGTCGCGGTCCACCAGTTTGGCACCAACGATGCCGACCTCAGGACGCTGCGCGTGATTGAGCAACGACTCGATCCAGTTCGGGTTGACCACTTCACTGTCGGTGGCCAGCAGCACCAGATATTCGCCCTGCGCCTCTTGGCTGGCCGCGTTGTACAGCGCCACTGGGTCAAGCGGACGATCAGCATGCAGCACCCGCACTTTGGCGTTATGCAGCGTTCCCAGCCAGTCATTGATCTCGGCCGACTGATTCGGGTTGACCGCCACCAGCAACTCATAGCGGGTGTAACGGGTTCTGAGCAGCACGCCATCCAGGCAACGTTGCAATGCGCCAAGATCGTCGCCAGCGGGCACGATCACCGAGACCAGCGGCCGCTCGACATGGCGATAGTCGATCTGCCAGGTGCCAGGCTGCGTCGAGGTGACTTGAGCCTTGTAACCACGATTGCCCAAGTGCCGCAGCAGCGCCTGACGCTCGTGAGGATTTTCTGCCAGCTCCGGCGCCCGGGTAATCAGCAATGGTTCATCGAGATGGGCGAGGCCATCGAGGCCGCTCTGCTCGATGATGCGCAGCAGCACATCCAGTTCCAGCGCCTTGCTGAAATCGGCCTGATAACCGCCGAGCCCCGTCAGCACTTCACGACGAATCAACCAGTGCCGGGCCATCAGTGACGGAACGCTCTGCAGCAGATCGAGGTTGAAGCCCGGG
Organism: Pseudomonas sp. SCA2728.1_7; assembly: GCF_018138145.1. Lineage (NCBI taxonomy): Bacteria > Pseudomonadati > Pseudomonadota > Gammaproteobacteria > Pseudomonadales > Pseudomonadaceae > Pseudomonas > Pseudomonas sp. SCA2728.1_7. Next base: position 2,362,094 of record NZ_CP073104.1, read on the forward strand.
CGGAACATATCCACCAGCGCACCATTTTCCTGGCGCTGGATCTCATCCGTGGCAACCGCACGCACACCCGGCGCAGCCATCAGTTCGAGACTGGCCCGCAGCAGGCCGGCAGCCGTGAACTCTTCACCCGCCTCAGCCAGCAGCAGCCAGTCGCTGGTCGACTGATTAACGCTCTGGTTGAGCTTGTCGACGAAGTTGCTTTGGGTCACGCGCACAAAGTGCAGGGTATTTTGTGCAGTGGTTGCCGCCGGCGGTTCGCCCGTGGTGAAGACCACAACCTTGAAGGCTTTGCTGTGACCTTCAAGCAAGCTGTCCAGGGTGATCTGCAACTTGTCGATGTCGTTGTCCAGATCGAGCAGGAAAATGCCGAACTGCGGACCACCGGCATTGTCTGCCAGGTGACCGGCAATCGCCGCGGCCTGCTCGGTATCCGGCTCACGTGCAGCGAGCCACTCGAGCAGTCGGCCGGTGAGCATCTTGGCGAATGTCGGCTGATGACCTTCGAGCAACACCGTGTCCAGACGCGCGACCCAGTCGCGCAGGACGGGCACGTCGTCTTCCTCGTCCAGCGGTTGCAATTGCGCGATCAGTTGCTTGATCACCGCGCGATTGAACACGTTGGCGTCGTGCGCCTGCCACAAGCGGTCAAGCACGCTTTGCGGGGTGTCATTGTTGCGTGCCAGCATCAGGCTCTGCTGGCGAGCCCAGATACCTTCCAGTTCCTGGAGCTGAACGCGTCCGGCAGGCATCGCGTGCAACAGAAACTCGAATTGCGTCAGTTGATCGAAAAACACCTGATTGTAGAACGGCATTTCCACGTATTGCTTCGGACCGAACCGACGCTGCGGGTCCGTCGCGATATCGACCCAGGTCGACTCGAAAATCAACTCGGCGGTGAGTGCCCGATAGTTCTTCAGGCTGTCGGCCAGCGTGGCAAAACTCTTCAGAGCAAACTGTTTGCCCTGCTGTGGATCCTGATGCTGGAGCTGGGTCGGCAACCCTGCGAGGAATTCGGCAAACGCTTCACGTCCGGCCACGCTCTTGGCGTCCATATAGGCCAGCGTGTGATAAATCTCGGTGTTGTGATCGGACTGGCCATAGTTGATTTCGCGCACGACATAAGGAATCGGCAGAATCCGCACCTTGCCCCGGGCCAGCATGTAAAAGGTGTGACCGACTTCCTGCCACTGGAAGATCGTGTCTTGCGGCATGGCTGCGTACCAGTCGCGCAAGATCGCCGTACGCTGCACGGCATAGAACGGCGGCAGGTACTGATGCATGTAATCGAGCAGACGCTCCTCGGCCTGATCGGCGGAGTAGTCTTCGCAGACTTTCTTGTCCCGCCGGAAGTAATTGACGCTGTTGGCGAATGCCAGATACATCAGGCTGTAGCCGTGGCACAGGCTGTAATCGGGGTTGGCCTCCATGAATGCCACGGCTTCGTGCAGGGCATCATGCACCAGGAAGTCGTCGTCGGCGGCAAACACCATGTAAGGCGTTTGCAGCTGCTCGACACCGTAAGCCAGCTTGGCGCGAATCCCCCAGTAGCCGAACTGCGGCAAGTGCTGATAATCCACGTGGGTGAATTCGGCAGGGATGCCCGTCAGCGCCACCGCCGACGAATCCAGCACCAGAATCCTGCACGGCAAACTGCTGTAGAAGCGAATGGCTCTACGCAAAAACGCCGGGCGTTCGTGGGAGATCAGCACGACGGTCAACTGTTCGTTGAGTGCCAGATCGGTTCCTGAAGTGTTCTTGCCTTGCATATATTCCCCACAAACGGCGCGTCGCCGAAAACTCATCGTTGTTGTGTCGATTAACGCACGCGACGCAGATAACCATCCGGCGCGACTGTGATCAGCAATTTGCTGTGAATCGCCTGATCGATCTCGAAATCGCGATTCTCTTCCAGGTAAGCCCACACCGCGGTTTTCGGGTTGTCACCCTTGCCCCACGGACGATCCGGGAACGCATCGGCCGGCATGTCTTCGACCACGGTGTCCATGACCACGCAATAGCTGTCCACCGAAACCAAAGGTGCATACAGACGCAGTTCTTCGAGGACATGCTCGTGGGTGTGGTTGGAGTCCAGCACCACCAGCACTTTTTTGCCCTGCACGCGCTCGCGCACCTGATCGACGATGGCGTTATCGATGCTCGAACCCTGGATCATGCTGATGCGTTTGAACATCGGGTGCGCTTCGATGGCTTCGCGGTTGTGCTCGCGAATATCGATGTCGATGCCCAGTACTTCGCCATGCCCGATCAGTTCCAGGATCGAGGCGTAGAACACCAGCGAACCGCCGTGCGCGATACCCGTCTCGACGATCACGTCCGGACGCAGGTTCCAGATGATTTCCTGCATCGCGACCATGTCCTGCGGGAACTGAATGATCGGCCGGCCCATCCAGCTGAAGTTGTACGTGTACTTGTGCTTGGCCGTGGTGCCGACCCAGTCCAGAGACTCGGTCTGCAAGGCCTTGTCTTTCTGCAGGCCTTCGATGTTGGCTTTTACTTCTTCGCGAAACTGTTCATGCGGATTCATTGCAACTCTCCAAAAATTCGGGAAACGGCCTACCTGAACACCCTGGCATCCGGGTAAGGCACTGCATTGGTCTTGATGATCCTGGCGGGATTGCCCACCACGACCGAAAAATCCGGAACATCTTTGGTCACTACCGCACCGGCACCGATGGTTACCCAGCGACCGATGCGCAGGCGCGGCAGGATCGTGGCGTTGGTGCCGATAAAGGTCCCGTCGCCGATTTCCACGCAACCGGCGATACACACACCCGGCGCCATGAACACCGAGTGGCCGATCTGCCCTTCATGCCCCACGACACTGCCGGCGCTGATGCTGGTGTTGTCGCCCAGTGTCACTTCAGCCTGCATCAGCACGCCTTCCTGCAGATAACTGCCCTGCCCCATGCGGATCATGCTCAGGTCGATCCCCGGATGAACGAACTGACCGAGGCGCGCACCGGCATCCACCAGCTGACAGGTGGTTTCGTAGCGTAACCGGGTACTGCCAGTGATCAGATTGACGAAGCGCACATCCTCGCCATTGAGCTCGCCGACAAGTTCGCAACCACCGAGCACCGGCACCCCATGAAACAGCGTGCCGTGCTTGCGCGGATCGTTGTCGAGGAAGGCGAATTCGACGTTCGGCGAGCTGCGCTTGACGGCGTGCAGCATGCGCACCGCTTCCGGGTTGGCGGCCCCCAGCAGATACAGCTTCACACTGTGTGCCCGCGAGCCAGCAGATCCAGCACCACTTGCACCACACGCTGCTGATCGGCGTCGGTCATGTCGTGATAGCTCGGCAGGTTGAAGGCGCGCTCCGGCAAGGCAAACGCCAGCGGCGTGTCGACCGCGTATGCGCTGAACATCGGCAGCGACGACAGCGGCCAGAAAAACACCCGCGCGTCGATGTCGGCGGCCTGGAAGACGGCGATCATTTGCTCGCGATGGATACCGGTATCGGCATCGAACACCACGGTCGGCATCCAGTAGCCATTACGGCCATGGGCCGGTTCGGGATTGAGCGACACACCCGGTACGCCTTCGAGCGCCCGCGCGTAGTTGGCAAAAATCGCCCGTTTGCGTTCGATCAACTCATCGATTCGCTCGACCTGGGCACAGCCGACAGCGGCCTGCAGATTGCTCATCTTGTATTTGAAGCCGACGAACTCCGGCCAGAACTGCTTGGTGCAACCTGCCACACGACCATGGTTGGACAGGGTCAGGACCCGCTCATACAAAGCCTTGTCCGAGGTGACGAACATGCCACCCTCACCGGTGGTCATGGTCTTGGTGCCATGAAACGAAAAAGCGCCGAAAGCCCCCAGCGAACCGGCAGCCTTGCCGCGCCATTGCGAGCCGATGGCTTCCGCCGCGTCTTCGATCACCGGGATGCCGAACTCGCGACCGATGGCGAGCAGCGCGTCCATGTCACACAGATTGCCGTACAGATGCACGGCGAGAATCGCCTTGGTGCGCGGGGTGATCGCCTTTCTGACAAGCTGCGGATCCAGGCACCAGCTGTCCGCCAGTACATCGACAAACACCGGCGTGGCGCCCAGATAAGTGATCGGTGCCGCCGAGGCAATCCAGTTGGTGTTGGCCAGGATCACTTCATCGCCAGCGCCGACACCCAGCGCGGCCATGCCCATGTGCAGCGCACCGGTGCAACTGGAAGTGGCGATGGCGTAGGTGGCGCCCAGATGCTCGGCAAAGCCGTGCTCGAAACGTGTCAGGTATTCGTAGCAACGTGCGCCCCAACCGTTCTGCACGGCGTCCAGGACGTACTGCGCTTCGAGTTCGCCAACGCTGGGTTTGGTGTAATGAATTCTGCTCATTGGATGCTCAACTCCGGAACGGCGACGACAAAACGTGCGCCCCATGCCTTGGCCGCAGACAGTTGCTGCGTCACTTCGCTCAACAGGTTCCACGGCAACACCAGAATGTAGTCCGGCTGCTCCTGGGCAATCCGCTCAGGCGCAACAATCGGGATGCGGCTGCCCGGCAGGAACTTGCCCTGCTTGTGCGGGTTGGCATCGGCCACCCAGGCCAGCAAATCCGCTTTGACCCCAGCGTAATTGAGCAAGGTGTTGCCCTTCGCGGCAGCGCCATAACCGACCACACGCTTGCCTTCAGCCTTGGCCTGTAACAGAAAGCGCAGCAATTGATGCTTGATGCTTTCTGCCGCAGGGGCGAGCGAGGCGTAGTACTCAGCGGTTTTCACCCCGGCAGCGAGTTCGGCCTGCAGTTGCTGCTGCACCGCCGCTTGCACCGGGCGACGCTGGCCGTCCTTGCGCTGCACGAACACCCGCAGCGAGCCGCCGTGCGTCGGTAGCTGGCTGACGTCGAACACTTCCAGACCATTGCGCTCGCACAGGGTCTGCACGGCCGTCAACGACAGGTAGGAATAGTGCTCGTGATAGAGCGTGTCGAACTGCGCGCCCGCCATCAGCGTCAGCAGTTGCGGGAATTCGAACGTGGCCACGCCGGTCGGCTTGAGCAGCGTCGCGAAACCGCCGAGGAAATCGTTGATGTCCGGCACATGCGCGAGCACGTTGTTGGCTGCCATCAGATCAGCGCCCCAGCCCTCGCTTTGCAACTGCGCGGCGCTATCGCGACCGAAGAACAGCTCACGAATCTGCAGACCTTTTTCCCGCGCTGCCTGTGCGGTGCTGCGGGTCGGCTCGACACCCAGGCACGGGATGCCACGCGCGGCGACGTATTGCAGCAGGTAGCCGTCGTTGGCAGCGACTTCCACCACGCGGCTGTCGGCGCTCAGGCCGAAGCGCTCGACCATCTCGGCGACATAGCGCTCGGCATGGGCCAGCCACGTGCTGGAGAACGAACTGAAGTAAGCGTACTCGGCGTCGAACAGGCTGTCGGCGCTGGTGTAATCCTCGGTCTGTACCAGCCAGCATTGCTGGCACACCGCGACTTTCAGCGGCACCCACTGCTCGGCCTGCTCCAGGCGATCAGCGTGGACGTAGGCGTTGGACGGCGGCGAGGTGCCGAGGTCGATCAGCGGCAGACTCAGCGGTGCGGCGCACCCACGGCAGTTCATAGACGCACTCCAGCAAAGTGTTGATCGAGCGCGGGATGGCTGGAATCACGCGCTGACAAATTATTGACAGGCAACGGCCAGGCAATCGCCAGCCGTGGATCATTCACCGACAGACCGCCCTCGTGCTCGGGTGCGTAATCGGCGCTGTGCAGGTAAAGCAATTCGGCATCTTCGGTGAGGGTCTGGAAACCGTGGGCGAACCCGGCAGGGATCAACAGGCTGCGACCGTCACCGGCCTTCAGATGCTCGGCGTGCCAGTGCAGAAACGTTTCCGAGTCGGGGCGCAAATCCACCGCCACGTCCCACACTTCACCGCGCAGGCAGGTGATCAGTTTGGCTTCCGGGGCGTTGGCGTTCTGATAATGCAGACCGCGCACACTGCCCTTCTCGCGGGTGCAGGAATGGTTGATCTGACGGATATGAAATTCACTGCCGAACGCACTCAGACTGCCCTCGCAGAACAACCGGGCGAAGTGCCCGCGCTGATCTTCGAAACGCTTGTGCTGAACGCTGAACAGTCCGGCCAGCGGCAACGCCTTCAGGGAAAACTCGCTCACAGCGCGCCTCGGTACAGGTTCAATTGGCCGAGGGTGACGGTGCGCATGTCATCGCCGTTCTGCCACGCCAGGTGCCAGTCGAGGGTTTGGGTCAGGCAGGCCTGCAAGGTCCAGCGTGGTTGCCAGCCAAGCACTTGGCGCGCGCGACTGCTGTCCAGACGCAACAGGCCCGCTTCGTGCAGTTCGCTTTTCTCGATGCGCAGACCGCGCGCCTGCGGCCAGCGGCTGGCAAGCAGTTCGACCACTTCGCCAACGCTGCACATGTCCGCCTCGCCTGGGCCGAAGTTCCACGCCCCGGCGTACTCCGGGCCCTCTTCGTAGAGGCCGGCGGCCAGTTGCAGATAACCGGCCAGCGGCTCCAGCGCGTGCTGCCACGGGCGCACGGCTTGCGGGTAGCGCAAGGTCACCGGCTCGTCGGCAGTCCACGCTTTGAGCACGTCGGGAATCAGTCGCTCAGGGGCAAAATCGCCGCCGCCGAGGACGTTGCCGGCACGCGCGGTGGCGAGGGCCAGACCGTGTTCGGCGTACTTGTCCGCTGGGAAAAACGACGCGGCATAGGATTGTGCGAGCAACTCACAGCAAGCTTTGCTGCTGCTGTAAGGGTCATGACCACCGAGGGCTTCGTCTTCGCGGTACGGCCACAGCCATTCCTTGTTGGCGTAGACCTTGTCGGTGGTCACCAGCACGCAGGCGCGCACGCAACCGACCTGACGAATCGCTTCGAGCAGGTTCAGCGTGCCCATGACGTTACTGGAGTAAGTGCCGAGCGGATCGCGATAGCCTTCGCGCACCAACGGCTGCGCGGCCAGGTGCAGAACGATCTCCGGCTCGGTGTCGGCGATGATTTCCAGCAAGGCGCCGAGATCTCGCAGATCGCCACGCTGATCGTTGATGCCTTCGTGCACGCGCGCCAGTTCGAACAGGCTCGGCTCGGTCGACGGATCCAGGGAAAAGCCGCTGACTTGCGCGCCGAGGCTTTGCAGCCACAGGGTCAGCCAGCTGCCTTTGAAACCGGTATGTCCGGTGACGAGAACGCGTTTGCCGCGCCAGAAATCCGCACTCAGTCCCATTGCTTCCATGGGGCCTCCCCGCTCTGCCACAGGGCTTCGAGGTGGTTCTTGTCGCGCAGGGTGTCCATGGGTTGCCAGAAACCATCGTGCTGAAACGCCATCAGCTCACCGCGGGCGGCCAGGCCGTCCAGCGGACCGGATTCCCAAGAGGTCGAATCGCCTTCGATCAGCGGCAGGACCTTGGGTGACAGCACGAAAAAGCCGCCATTGATCCAGCCTCCGTCGCCGCGTGGCTTCTCGGTGAAACCCAGCACCCGGTCGCCTTCGCGATCCAGCGCGCCGTAGCGTCCCGGCGGTTGTACGGCGGTGACGGTGGCCAGTTTGCCGTGAGTCAGGTGGAAGTCGACCAACGCGCTGATGTTCAAATCGGAAACGCCGTCGCCATAGGTGAAGCAGAAGGCTTCCTCATCTTCCAGATAGCGCGCGGCTCGCCCCAGGCGGCCACCGGTCATGGTTTCTTCACCGGTATCGATCAGCGTCACACGCCATGGCTCGCTGTAATTCTGGTGAACGTCCATGCGGTTTTCACGCATGTCGAAGGTCACATCGGAGGTGTGCAGGAAGTAGTTGGCGAAGAAATCCTTGATCGCGTACCCCTTGTAGCCCAGGCAGATCACGAAGTCGTGAATCCCGTGGGCGGAGTACTGCTTCATGATGTGCCAGAGAATTGGCTTGCCGCCAATCTCGATCATCGGCTTGGGCTTGAGGTGCGACTCTTCACTGATGCGCGTGCCCAGACCACCCGCCAAAATAACTGCCTTCATCCTCTCCCCTCTCGTTCGTCACAGCGCTGCGCGTCGCTTTCTTGAGCGTGCGGCCTTCTGGCTAAACCTTTCTGCCGTTTCGGGCGCAGGGGCAATGACCGCGAGCGCTCGTTTTATGGCGATTTGAGGGGGACTTGCAGGAAACGCGCCAGCTCGGTGCGCAGTGTGTCGCAGTACGTGCGGCCATGAAAAAAAGGATGAATCCGTCACCGGACTCATCCCTTTCATCGAGCTATTTAAACGATTGGAACCGGTCAGTCCGCCAGCCAGCCATTTTCCCAATAGCGCAGGTTATCGCCACGCAGCACGTAATCGCGCAACACCACCTCACGCAACTCGTCGCCCATGCGGTAACTGGCATCAGGATCGGCCAGGTGCATGCGGATCGCCTGCAGCCACTCATCGGTGGTGTTGGTCTTGACCCGCGTACACGGCAGGTAGCCGCGATAGGCTTCGGTGTCAGTGCAGATCACCGGGTAGCCGCAAGCGCCGTACTCCAGCAGCCGCAGGTTGCTCTTGCAGTCGTTGAAGATGTGGAACTCCAGCGGTGCGAGGGCCAGATCGAGGTTGAGGCTGGCCAGTTTCGCCGGATATACGTCAAGCGGGATCACCCCGTGGAATTCATGCATGTACGGACGCAGGTCATCCGGGCACATGCCGAAGAACACCCAGTCGACTTCATTGGCCAGCTCGCGAACCACCTCGGCGATCACGGCCAGGTCGCCGTGGTGGCTGGTGCCACCGCCCCAACCGACCCGTGGCTTTTTCGACGTACGCCGCTGGCTGCGCAGGTTGCTCCAAAGGTCTTTGGCGAGCATGTTCGGCACCACACGAATGTCGTGGTGCATGTCCGACAGCGCATTGGCCAGTGGCTGCGTCGACACCACCACCCGATCGCAGAGGCCGATCGCTCGACGCACCATGCGCTCCATGTCCTGCTTGTTCGGCATGTTGCGGATGTGGGCATTGCGATGAGGAACGTCGATGACATAGTCATCCAGTTCGAAAATACGCCGGGCGCTGAAATACTTCTTCAGGGGCGGGATTTCATCGATGGCGTGCTCCGAGTAGCGCCCCTGCAGCACAATCACGTCGGGCGCCTGACGCTCGATGTCGACGATCGACGGCAAGCCGTAACAGATGCGCCCTTCGACCCGGTTGGCCGCCTCCAGCTCGAGCATCGGCTGACTCATGCGGTAATGGCCGATGGCAGAAGCGTTGATCGGTACCACGAGCACGTTGGGCAGACTCGACTTGGAAAACGCACGCCAGCCGCTCAGCAGACCCGGTTCGAGACTGAAGTTGGTGGCCCCGATCCCCTGTAGCGCAAGGTTGACGTTGTAGGCCGGATCGCGCGCAATCAGCGGCAACCAGCGCTGGTAAAAAGTATCCTGCTCGCGCTCGTGCTGTTGTTGCTCTTCGCTCGTTGCCACGGCGCTCGGGCGTGTGCCCAGCGCCAGCCTGGCATGCGGATTCCACACCACCAGGTAACCTTCGCGGCCGATACGCAGGCACAGATCCACGACGTTGTACGCGATCTTCAAGTCCTGTTCGTCGAGCCCCGCGACCTCCTCGAAGACCGACTTGCGAACCATCAGGCAGTCACCGCCGACGGCGCTCAGATCCTGCACCGCCTGCAGTCGGAACATATAGCCCTCCGACTGCATCGGTTGCCCCAGGAACGGCAGCCCGGCCGGCCCCTGCAAACCGAGAATCAGGCCGGCATGCAAGATCCCGCCGTCCGGATCGAACAACTTGGCGCCGACCACTCCGACTTCCGGGCGCTGCGCATGATTGAGCAATTCGTCGAGCCAATCGGCTTGAGTGATCACCGCAAAAGCGTTGAGCAGCAACACGTACTCGCCACGCGCCTGGCTCACGGCAAAGTTGTGAATGGCGGCAGGGTTGTGCTTTTGCAGGCAGCGCAACACACGAATCCGCTCACCGCCCAACTGTCCCATGCCGTCGAGCCAGGCCCGCGCCTCGGCGGTTTCGCTACCGCTATCGACGAGGAGAATTTCGTACTCGGTGTAAGCGGTTTTTTCCAGCAGCGTTTCGACACAACGCTGCAAGGCTGCCGTCTGATCCTGAGCGACTATGATCACCGAGACCAACGGGCGGCGGGCGTGACGATAGTCGACCCGATTGAGCAGCTCACGGCCCTCACGCCGGGTCTCGTAGGCAATCCCCAAACGCTGCAGATGCGCATCGAGCAGCCGTGGATTCTGTTCCAGCACACCTGCATCGGTGAGCCATTGGGACAGATCGAATTTCGATTCGAGCAACACTTCGGCGATATGCCCGACCACCTGAGTGCCGTCGTTCTCGACCATCCGCCAGAGCAGGTCGTGAGGCGCCAGTTGGGCAAAGTCAGACGCCAGCCCTCCCAACTCCAGAACCCGCTCGCGCTTGAACGCCAGCGCCCGCCCGACGTAGGGGTAGCTGCGCATGAGGTCGAGGTTGAAATCCGGCTTGAACGCAGGCTCTGCCGACTCGCCATTGCGCAGACTGCCTTCGTCGCTGTACAGGCAAGTGAAAGTCCGCGAATGCGCGATCCGGTCAGCCATGATCAGCAACGCCGTAGCCACCGGGCGATCACCGGGTTGCAGCAGGTAGAACCAGTCGGCGCCTTCCAGTTGCGGCAGCAAGGTGTTGAGCTGCTCCAGCCCGTCGTCTTGCAGCGGCAGTCGAAACACACGGCCATCCAGCTCCGCTTCGGAGCAGGAGGCGGACAGTACCAGCACCAGTTCCGCCGGGTAATCCTGATTGGCGAGGGCCTCCAGCGTACGCTCTACACCAGCGCGACTGCCTTTGTCGTCGATGATGACCGGTACGATTCGCGGCTGGTGCGACCAACCGGCGATGGTTTCCGGCAGCATCTTGCGCTGCCCTTCGGTCAGCACCCGGCACTCCAGCCATTGCGCATAGAGTTCGCCGAAACTCAGGCTATCCACCCCGACGCCACACTCCTGGCGGCTCTGCCGGGAACCCAGGGTGCGACTCAACGGCAGCTCATCCCAAACCCTTGGCGACTCATCAGCCTTTGCCAGCGGGATGTAGCGCACCCAGCCTGGCGCCGGCGCCGACTCACCGTTGCGGACTTTGAGCATTTGCGAGAGCCACTCGCGCTCGACGTCCATCGCGTCCTTCATCGGTTGTTGCGCACTCAGCCGCTCCGGATAAAGGCGCTCGGCGCTCAGTACATTGTTCGACACCGCCAGGTTGCCGCGGCGCAGCAGGCAGATATACAAGGCGAAATCCAGGCTCGCGACGAAACAGCCGCCCTCCTCGGTCAATGCCGGCAGCAGCTCGGCGACGTCCGCGCGGCGAAACAGCGCGTTGCTGAATCCGCCGAGAACGTTGACCGGGAATTTTTCGAATATCGCCAGTAGATCGTCACCCTTGAACAGGCCACTGACCGGCGACAGCGAAGTGTTTTCCAGACGCGCAGGCAGGATGATGTCGTTCGCGTCCCAGAGCAGTCGCTGGGCCAGCACCAGACTGACCTCAGCGCGGCGCATCTCCTGCGCCTGCTGCTCGATACAGGCGGAATAGAGCAGATCATCGTCACACAGAAACTTGATGAATTCGCCCTGCGCCTGATCCAGGCAGGCTTTCAGGTTGCCGACCAGTCCCAACGTGCGCGGGTTGCGTACATAACGCACGGCGACGCCGGTCTCCTCGCCGACATTCGAGACGATGGTTTCAATCTCGATGCCACGACTGTCATCGCAAACGATGATTTCCAGATGGCCATAGCCTTGGCCGACGGCGCTGCGCAACGCACGCTCGAAAAAGCGTGGATTGAAGGCGGGAATGACAAGGCTGACGAGAGGGAGTGAATTCACGGCGGGCTCACAGGCGGTACGAGCCCGCTCGGTAAAGCGAGCCCTTGAAACCGCAAAAAACATTACTTGAGGGATAGAGCAAACGGGCGCTCACACGCCCGTTAACCGTCAGATCTTGTTGAACAGACCCAACTGGCTGATCTTGCTGAACGCCAACTGCGCGGCTTGCAGCATGGTCTGCTGCAGGGTCAGGCGGGTCATGACTTCGGCGGGATCCGAATCACGGATCGAGCCTTGGGTCGTGGTGTTCGCCGTGCTCAGGCTCTGGTTGGTCGCGGTTTGCATCTCCAGCGCCTGGCCACGGGCACCAATGGTGGTGACAGAAGCGCCAATCTGGTTGGTGGCGGCGTCGATGTTGCCGAGACCCGACTCCATGACCCCCTGAAACTTCTGCTTGGCAACATCATCACCGTCGATCGGCATATTCAACGCCGTAATCATCTGGCCCAGCGTGTCGAGCACGTTCTGGGTCTGGTGATTGTTCGGCTGGATCGAGAACTGATCGCCAGCGGCCGGCGTGTTGCCCAGCGCGAAAGTCACGCCCGCAGCGGTCGCGTTGCCGCCAGCCACGGTGCCGGACGACACGGGTTTGCTGTCCGCAGTGACTGGCGCCGCATACAGATCGAACGCCGTGGCGCTGGTGAACTTGAGCACCGCGCCGCCTTGCGGGAAGGCGTTTGTATAGGCCGACTGGTCGGTGATGGTCGAACCGGTAATCACCGCAGTAGACGGGTTACCCGGGCTGCGCGCGGTGGTGAACGAATCCGGCTGGGTCGACAACTGGAAGCTGTGTCCGGCAATGACCGCGTCCGGGTTGGTGTCACCCGCTTTCAGGTTGATGTTCAGCTTCAGGTCGACACCACGGAAACTGACCGTCTGGTTGGTGCCGGTGGTGTTGACGATCGCGCCATTCTGGCTGGCTTCGGCCGTCACGTCGTTACCCAGCGCGTCGGTAATTTGCAGCTGGGTGCTGCTGACGAAGCTGACGGTGTACGGCTGACCACCGGAGAACTTGGAGTTGTACGTGGCAACATTGCCAACGGTACCGCTGGACAGCACGACACGGCCGTCATCCACTGCCGGAGCCGTCATGTTGGTGCTGGTGCGGCCGGTGTTGATGGTCTGCTGAAAGGCATCCCAACCGGTGGTGTTGGTACCGACCGTCATACCGTCGCCGATGCCCAGGTTGATCGTGGTCTGGTCACCGTTGTAGGTGTAAGTGCCGTCGGCATTCTGCGAGTACGGCGCGGTATCGGTCTTCGAACCGGAGAACATGTAGTTGCCGTTGGCATCCTTGGAGTTCATCAGGCCCAGCACTTGTTGCTGGATCTGACTCAGTTCCGCAGCGTAAGCCTGGCGATCCTTGTCGGTACGCGTGCCGGTGTTGGCGGCCAGGGCGAGTTCCTTGGCACGCGCTAGTGCGGTGGTGATGGAATCCAGCGTGGACTCCTGCACATTCAACGAATTCTTGGTGGTGTCGACGTTGGTCTTGTACTGATCCAGCATCGCCGCCTGTTGGCCCAGTTGCAGCAACCGACCGGCGCCGATCGGATCATCGGAGGCGTTGGTGATGCGCTGCAGACTGCTCGCCTCGCTGGCGGTAGCCACAGCCTTGTTGAAGTTACGTTGATAGTCCGACGCTTGCGTGCCGTAATACTGGGCGGTGGAAATGCGCATGAATTACGACTCCTTAAAGGCTGTTGATCAGCGTGGCGAAAGTTTCCTGCGCAGCTTTGATGATCTGCGAGGACGCTGTGTAGTACTGCTGGTATTTGACCAGGTTGCCGGTTTCTTCATCCAGGTTGACCCCGGACAGCGAGTCGCGCGCGCCTTTGGCGTTATCCAGAATCGCTGTGGTCGCGGTGCTGTCGGACTTGCCTTGAGCGGTTTTGGTACCGACGTTGGTCACCAGCTTGTTGTAGGCGTCGGTCAGGCTGATGCCCTTGCTCGCCGAACCGGTATCGACGGTCTGCGCAGTTTGCAGGCCAACCAGCGCTTGCGCGTTGCGGTTGTCCGAAGACGCCGCACCGGTCAGGTTCATGGTGAAGGTTTCGCCCGGCTTCGGCGTGCCGCCAACGGTGGTCTGCACCGAGAAGGTTTTCTGCACGTTCGGCGTGACGCTGGTGTCCAGTACCGGGTTGCCGCTGGCATCGACGATGCCGACTTTCAGGTCCAGCGTGTTCGATTGACCGGGAACGATAGTGCCGCTGCTGATGAGGCCGCCCTTGGCATCGACAAATTTGTAAGACTGGCTGCCACCGGTGACGTCACCAAACACCAGTTTGACCGGCGTCGAGTTTTTCAGCGCCGCCTGCATGTCAGCCTGGGCAGTCGGGTTGTAGATATCGATTTTGGAGCTGAGCGTCGGCTGGGTGTAATTGCCCAGACCGTTGGCGCTGGCCACACCGGTCAACGGACCGGCCGCAGCAATTTTCTTCGGATCGGTGAGCACCGTCTGGATGCTCGCGGCCGCATTGCGGGTCGGCGTCACTTTGAAGCTGTCACCGGCACTCAACGCCCCACCCTTGAGCGCAAGGGTGAAACCGTCGATCACTGGCGGTGGATTGGTGGTGGTGCTGAAGGTGCCCAGATCGGTACCGTCGGAGCGCTTGACCGAGTAGTCGGTGGCGCTGGTGAACGTGACCTGATAATCGCTGGTGGTCAGCTTGCCGCTGTCCTTGATGGTCACATCGAGGTTGCCCGAACCTGCGCTGTTGCCATCCTTCGCGATGCTGCGCTGGCTGATCAGCGCGGCACTGTTGATGTTGTTGAAAATCGCGGCGCCGAAGTCACCGTTCTTGTCGATGCCCTGGGCTTGCTGGCTGTTGACCTGATCAGCGATCACCAGGGCCACACGGCCCAGCTCATTGAGCGACGGATCGAGGACTTCTTTGCGATAGGTCAGCAGGCCGCCGATTTCGCCACCACTGATCACCGAGGTGATGTCGATGGTGCTCGAACCGCGATCCATCTGGATGCCCATGCGCGATGGATCATCCTTGAGCGGCACGGTGCTCAGGGAGTTGGCGGAGTTGCCAATGACCAGGGGCTGGCCGCTACCGACGTAGATGTCGAAGCTGCTGCCGCGCTCGACGACCTGCGCGCCGGTCAGCTCGGACAACTGGCGTACCGCTTCGTTACGGCTGTCGAGCAAATCGTTCGGCGCACCACCGCTGGTGGAGATCTCGCCGATCTTCTGGTTCAGGTTGGCAATCGAGGTGGCCAGTTTGTTCACCTGGGCTGCCATGTCGCCAAGGCTGCCGTTGATGGTGGTGTTCTGGTCGTTGAGCTGTTTGGCGATGGAGTTGAAGCGGCTGGTCAGCGCTTGCGCACCGGTCAGCACCGATTGACGCGAGGTGTCATCGGTCGCAGACGTCGACACGCCCTGCATCGTCGTGAAGAACTTTTGCAGCACACCGGTCAGGCCGGTGTTGGTGTCGGACAACGTGGAGTCCAGCGGCGTCGCCTGCGCGAGGTACGACGCTGCTTCGCTGTTGAGCGAAGTTGCCGTGTGCAGCTGGGATTCCAGGTAAGAGTTGTAGACCCGGCGAACGTCAGCCAGGGTCGTGCCGGTGCCGATAAACACGGTGCCGTACTGCTGCGAGGATTTGGTGCCCTGCACGGTTTGCTGGCGTGAATAACCGGCGGTGTCGACGTTGGCAATGTTGTTGCCTGTCGTAGCCAAAGAGGACTGGCTGGCCGTCAGTCCCGACATCCCGATATTGAGCAAACTCATGGTTCAGACCTTATACCTTGTGCCTTATAAAGGCGTGGTGGAGACACCCGCCGCAGCGTAGTTTTGGAAACTGTTCATCTGCTTGGCAATCTGCGAAATCTTGCTTGCGTAGTTCGGGTCGGTTGCGTAACCGGCCTTTTGCAACTCGCGTACAAACTGTTCTGGGTTATCGGCAGACTTCACGACATCTTGATAGCGATTATTGGACTGCAGCAAAGTCACCAGATCGTGGAAGCTGTCCTTGTACGAGGCGTAGGAACGGAACTCGGCCGTCTCCTTGACCATCTCGCCATTGCGGAACTCGCTGGTGATCGCCCGGGCCGAATCGCCCTTCCAGTTGCTGCTCGCCTTGATGCCGAACAGGTTGTGGCTGCTACTGCCATCCTGGGCACGCATGACCGACTTGCCCCAACCGGTTTCCAGCGCCGCTTGCGCCACCAGATAACGCGGATCGACGCCGATACGGTCGGCCGCTTCCTTGGCCATCGGCAGCATGGTGTTGACGAATTCGTCGGCGGAACTGAAGGCTTTTTTCGCCGGTGCCAGCGGAATCTGCGCCATGGCGCGACCGTAGACCTGCATCTGTGCGCCAGAGGCTTTTTCGCCCTCGGCGCGCGCCAGCCAGTCGCCGTTGTACAACGGGCCGGCGCCGGTGGTGGTGGCGGCGGTCGCGCACGGCGGCAACTGCGTGGCGGCTGCCGGCGTAGCTGAGGGCACCAGCCCGGCAAGCAAACGATCGGCCAGTTTCGGTGGCAAGGCCAGACGACGCTGGTTGATCATTTCCATGTCATTGCGATGAGCGAGTTGCGTGTTCGGCGCGTTCACCGAACGCGATGCCCACAACGGGCGCTCGCCATTGAGACGCGACAACGGGCCGTTGGTAGCAACGGTGCCAGCGGCAACCGGTGTGACCACGGCCGCAGCTTTCGCCTTGGCCTCTTCCTGCTTGGCAGCGGACGCGGCCGCAGCCTCACCCGGTGCCAGCGGTTTGTTCTTCGACATCTGGCGCATCAGCACGTCGGCCAGACCGATACCACCACCCTCACGGGACATGGAAACGGCCAGTTGCTGGTCGTACATTTCCTGATACTGCTTGGCCGCCGGCGTGTTCAGCGGATTGTCTTCACCCAAGGCGTTGGTCGCCGAGCGCATCGACTTGAGCATCTCGCCGAGGAACAGCGATTCGAATTCCTGCGCCACTTTGCGCAGGTTCGCATCGCTGTTCTTGTCGCCGACCTTGAGTTGGTTCAGGCGATTGAGGTCCGAGTAGGAACCCGAATCGCTGCTGCTGACCAGACCACTTTTGCGCATATCCATAAGGGTCGGCCTCAGATCACGATCAGGTCGGCTTGCAACGCGCCGGCCTGCTTCAAGGCTTCGAGGATCGCCATCAAGTCACCCGGTGCCGCGCCAACCTGATTCACCGCCCGCACGATCTCGTCGAGGGTGGTACCCGGGCCGAACTTGAACATCGGTTTGGCTTCCTGCTCGGCATTCACCCGCGAGCGCGGCACGACAGCCGTCTGACCATTGGACAGAGGGCCGGGCTGGCTGACGATCGGGTCTTCGGTGATGGTCACGGTCAGGCTGCCGTGGGTCACGGCGGCTGGCGACACTTTCACGTTCTGGCCGATAACGATGGTGCCGGTGCGCGAGTTGATGATGACTTTCGCCACCGCCTGACCCGGGTCGACTTCAAGGTTTTCCAGGATCGACAAGTAGTCGACGCGCTGGCTCGGATCGAGCGGCGCGGTAACGCGGATCGAACCGCCGTCGATGGCTTGCGCAACGCCAGGGCCGAGCATGTCATTGATCTTGTCGACGATACGTTTGGCCGTGGTGAAGTCGGAACGGTTGAGGTTCAGCGTCAGGCTGTTGCCCTGATTGAAACCGCTCGGCACCGAACGCTCCACCGAAGCACCGCCAGGGATGCGACCGGCCGACGGAACGTTGACGGTGATCTTCGAACCGTCACGGCCCTCGGCGTCGAAACCGCCAACCACCAGGTTGCCCTGAGCGACCGCGTAGACGTTGCCGTCGATACCCTTGAGCGGGGTCAGCAGCAGTGTGCCGCCGCGCAGGCTCTTGGAGTTACCGATCGAGGAGACCGTGATGTCGACCTGCTGACCCGGCTTGGCGAACGCCGGCAAGTCAGCACTGATCGACACTGCCGCGACGTTTTTCAACTGCACGTTGCCCGATCCCGGCGGCACCTTGATGCCGAACTGCGAGAGCATGTTGTTGAAGGTCTGCAGGGTGAACGGGGTTTGCGTCGTCTGGTCACCGGTGCCGTTAAGCCCGACCACCAGGCCGTAACCGATCAACTGGTTGGAACGCACGCCGGAAATGCTGGCGATATCTTTCAGCCGCTCGGCGTGGGCACCAAAGGCTGCGGACATCAGCGCCGCAGCCAGCATGAGGCTCTTGAAATTCAACGTAGCCACCTAGAAAGGGAACAGCGGGCTGAGGAAGAAACGGTCGAACCAGCCTGGCTGACTCGTATCGGCAAACGCGCCGGTACCCGAGTAGGTGATGCGTGCATCGGCGACCCGGGTCGACGACACAGTGTTGTCCGTGGCGATGTCATCGGCGCGTACCAGGCCGGCGATGCGCACCAGTTCGTCACCGGTGTTCAGCGTCAGCCACTTCTCGCCACGCACGGCGATGATGCCGTTGGGCAGCACGTCAGCGACGGTCACGGTGATCGAACCGGTCAGGCTGTTGCTCTGCCCGGACTTGGCGTCGCCCTTGGTCGAGCGGTCGGCACTGTAGCCGGCGTTCAGACTCAGGTCGTTGCCGCCGATCGGGTTGTTGGTGGTCAGGCTGGAGCCGAACAACGAGGTCAGACCGACCTTGTTATCGCTGTTCTTGTCCATTTGCGAGTTGGCGTTCTTGCTCGCCTGTGTGCGCTCGTTCAGGGTGATGGTGATGATGTCACCGACACGGAAAGCCTTGCGGTCGCTGTACAGGTTCTGCTCGAAGCCGGCCTGATAGATCGAGCCGTTGTTGGCCGCAGCCGGCAACGGCGTGCGCGGCAACACCGGGGCGTAGTAAGGGTCATTGGGCTTGGGCGTCGGGGCGACGCAGCCCGCGAGCGAGACGACCCCACTCAATGCCAGAACAGATACAAAGCGATTCATGACCCTACCTCACGGTGTTGCAGGCGACCTCATGGCCGCCTCATAGACTTGATTACAGATTCTGCGTTACGAACGAGAGCATCTGGTCAGCGGTGGAGATCACCTTGGAGTTCATCTCGTAAGCGCGCTGAGTGGTGATCATGTTGACCATCTCTTCAACAGTGCTGACGTTGGAGGTTTCCAGGGTGTTCTGCAGGGTGGTACCGAAACCGGCCAGACCCGGGGTGCCGACTTGCGGCGCGCCGGAAGCGGCAGTTTCCAGGAACAGGTTGTTGCCCACGGCTTGCAGACCGGCCGGGTTGATGAAGTCGGCGGTTTGCAGGTTGCCGATCACCTGCGACGCAGCGTTGCCAGCAACCGTGATGGACACGGTGCCGTCACGGCCGACAGTGAAGGTCTGGGCATCGTTCGGAATGACGATGGCCGGTTCCAGAGCGAAACCGCTGGCGTTAACGATCTGGCCGTTGGAATCGAGGTGGAAGGTACCGTCACGGGTGTAGGACGTGGTGCCGTCCGGCTGCAGAATCTGGAAGAAACCGCGACCGTCGATGGCCATGTCCAGCGGCTGCTCGGTGGTTTGCAGGCTGCCGGCGGTGAAGTTTTTCTGGGTGCCGACGATGCGCACACCAGTACCCAGTTGCAGACCCGACGGCAGTTCGCTGTCCTGGGTCGACTGAGCGCCTGGCTGACGCTTGATCTGATAGAGCAAGTCCTGGAACTCGGCGCGATCACGTTTGAAACCCGTGGTCGACACGTTCGCCAGGTTGTTGGAAATGGTGGTCAGGTTGGTGTCCTGGGCGGACAGACCGGTTTTGGCAACCCATAGAGCCGGAAGCATTCGATTCTCCTCGTGCGCCTGTTTTTCGGCGCGACGTTCTGATAATTAGCTGATCTGCAAGACCCGAGCCATGGCCTGGTCGTCGTCTTTGGCGGTGTTCATCATCTTGACGTGCAACTCGAACTGCTTGGCCAAGGCCAGCACCGAGGTCATCTCTTCAACGGCGTTGACGTTGCTCGACTCAAGGAAACCCGACACCAGTTTGACGTTGGCATCGGCCGGCGCCGGCTGGCCGTCCTTGGTGTAGATCGAGCCGTCGAGGCCCTTGTTCATGTTCTTGATGTCCGGGTTGACCAGTTTGATCCGGTCGACTTCCGCCATGACGCGCGGGCCTTCGCCCATTGCACGAATACTGATGGTGCCGTCTTCACCGACTTCAATCTGCTGCTCGGGCGGCACGGCGATCGGGCCGCCATTGCCGATCACCGGCATGCCGTTGCCGGCGCGCAGCACGCCGAGGGCGTCAACGTTGAGGCTGCCAGTGCGCACGTAGCTTTCGCCGCCGTTCGGGTTCTGCACGGCAATGAAACCGTTGCCGGTCACCGCGACGTCGAGGTCACGACCGGTCTGCACCAGCGAGCCTGGGGTGAAATCAGTGGCGGGCCGTTCGCTCATGGCAAACGCACGCGCCGGAAAGCTGTCACCGAACACCGGCATCGAACGCGCCTGCTCCAGGTCGCGCTGAAAACCGTTGGTGGAGATGTTCGCCAGGTTGTTGGCATGAGCCTTCTGCGCCAGTGCGTTCTGGCTGGCGCCGGTCATTGCCACATAAAGGTACTTGTCCACACTCTTTCCTCTGCATGCCGGACGTTTGCCGCCCACCGCTGTACTGCTGAGCCATAAGCAATTTGCAGACCAACTTTTTTCTGGCGCACAAAGACCCGGTAAACAAAGGACTTGGGGAGTGATGAGGGGAAATCTGAAATGTATCGAAGACGAAAAACCGGCGGTGTTATGCCGGTAGGTGGCAATGTCTGGCGCTGGTGTTGCCTGGACTATCGCTTTCGCGAGCAGGCTCGCTCCCACAGGGGAATGCATTTCAAATGTGGGAGCGAGCCTGCTCGCGAAGAGGCCATCACTACCCACACATGTTTGGGCTACGACTCGGTTTTGCCGACTTCATATTCACGCAGCTTGTTGGCAATGGTGGTGTGCGAAACCCCCAACCGCTTACCCAACTGCCGACTGCTCGGATGCTCGGAATACAACCGCTCCAGCACCGCTTTCTCGAAGCGGCCAACAATCTCGTCCAGCCCCCCCTCCAGCGAAAAATCGCCAAGTGGCTGACGCACGCCGTAATCCGGCAGCCGAATATGCTCGGCCTTCACCGTGCCGCCATCGCACAGGGAAACCGCCTGGAACAGCACGTTCTCCAGTTGCCGCACGTTGCCCGGCCAGTGGTAATGACTGAGCCGATCCATCGCTGCCGGTGCCAGTTTCGGCAGCGAGCAACCGATCTGCCGACTGGCCTGATCGAGAAAGTGCTCGACCAGCGGCGTCAGTCCGTCGAGGCATTCGCGCAACGGCGGGATATGCAGGGAGAGCACGTTCAAGCGGTGATACAAATCCTGGCGAAACTCGCCCCGCGCGCACAGCTCCGACAAGTCGACCTGCGTGGCGCAGATCACCCGCACATCCAGGTAAACCTCTTCATCACTGCCAACGCGACGGAAACAACCGTCCTGTAGAAAGCGCAGCAACTTCACCTGCAAGCGCGGGCTCATTTCGCCAACACCATCGAGAAACAGCGTGCCGCCCGCCGTCAGCTCCAGCAGGCCGAGCTTGCCTTCGGCCCGCGCCCCTTCAAAAGCGCCGGGGCCGTAGCCGAACAGCTCGGTCTCGGCCATCGACTCAGGCAGGCCTGCGCAGTTGAGCGCCATCAGCGGCGACTGCCCGCGCGGGCTGGCGAGGTGGCAAGCACGCGCGAGCAATTCCTTGCCGGTGCCGGTTTCGCCTTCAATCAACAGCGGTGCATCGAGCGGGGCCATACGCCGCGCTTCACGCACCACGGCGGCCATGACTTTGGAGCTCTGGAAGATGCTGTCGAAGCCACGCAGCTCCTGCTTGCGCACGTTGTAGATGCGCTCGCCTACGCGGTCGGCGCGATGCAAGGTCAGCACCGCGCCAGCCATGGCTTCGCTGTCGTCATGCTCCGATTGCAGCGGCGCGATATCGGCGAGAAAGACGTCGCCCTTAACCTTGACCCGCATGCCGTTGATTCGCGATTTGTTGGCGCGCACCAGCTCTGGCAAGTCGAAATCCTCGGCGTAGCGCGACAGCGGAATCCCCGGCACTTCATCGACGCGCACACCGAGCAACTGCGCCGCCGCGCGGTTGGCGGCGACGATCGAGCCACCCATGTCGATCGACAGCACCGGAAACTCCAGCGCGCCGAGCAAGGCGTTCAGCTCCATGTGCCGGCGCTCGCTGGGCATCAGCCCTACCCGCTTGACGCCGAACACCCCAGCGATCGCCTCGAATTTCGGTCGCAGCGCCTGGAACTGGATATTGATCAGATTCGGGCAGTGCAGGTAGATCGCATTGCCGTGCTCGCCACCGACCTCACCGCGCGCGACGTTAATGCCGTAGGCCACCAGCAGGTTGAGGATGTCGCGCAGGATGCCGATGCGGTTCTGGCAGTGGACTTTGATGCGCATATAAATCGCCCGAATAAACGATGAGAAACCTGTAGGAGTGAGCCTGCTCGCGATGGCTTTGGGTCAGTTGATATTGATGCTGACTGATACACCGCTATCGCGAGCAGGCTCACTCCTACAGGGGGACCGCGCCAGACTTTTCTGTGGCGGCACGCAGATAGTTGTCAAGATTATGTGACAGCCAACCGCCTTTTCAAACCCATGAATCACTGCAAACGCGAGATATCCGCCAAACCGTAACGATAACTTTACGAATTACAGAGAAATTTCCTACGCACAGGCCATTCAACCTGCTGCACATCAATCCGCTCTCAGGTAATTCTGAATCCATCGCTGGACATAACAAGAACGAATTCCCCTAGCAGGAGAGCAGTATGAAGCAGACGCAATACGTGGCCCGCGAGCCCGATGCGCAAGGTTTTATCGACTACCCCGCCGAAGAACACGCGGTGTGGAACACGCTGATCACTCGCCAGTTGAAAGTGATTGAAGGGCGTGCCTGCCAGGAGTACCTGGACGGTATCGAAAAACTCGGACTGCCCCACGACCGCATTCCGCAACTCGGCGAGATCAACAAGGTGCTCGGCGAGACCACCGGTTGGCAGGTCGCCCGCGTTCCGGCACTGATTCCCTTCCAGACGTTTTTTGAACTGCTGGCCAGCAAGCAATTTCCGGTCGCGACCTTTATTCGTACCCGCGAAGAGCTGGACTACCTGCAAGAGCCGGATATTTTCCACGAGATCTTTGGTCACTGCCCGCTGCTGACCAACCCGTACTTCGCCGAATTCACCCACACCTACGGCAAGCTCGGCCTACAGGCCACCAAGGAAGAACGCGTTTATCTGGCGCGTCTGTACTGGATGACCATCGAGTTCGGCCTGGTCGACACTCCGCAAGGCAAACGCATCTACGGTGGCGGCATCCTGTCCTCGCCGAAAGAAACCGTTTATTCGCTGTCGGACGAGCCTGAACATCAGGCCTTCGACCCGCTCGAAGCCATGCGCACGCCGTATCGCATCGACATCCTGCAACCGCTGTACTTTGTCCTGCCGAACCTCAAGCGCCTGTTCGACGTGGCCCATGAAGACATCATGGCCATGGTTCGCCAAGGCATGCAGCTGGGTCTGCACGCACCGAAATTTCCGCCGAAACCCAAAGCCGCGTGAACCGCGACTTTTGCTGACAATTGAGCCTGTCAGTCGCCGCCACTTTGGTTTAGCGTGACGGCATTGACGACTCAGAAGCCTTTATAAAAAAAACACACTCGATTTCAGGAATACACCATGTCCACTTTGAACCAAGCCCACTGCGAAGCCTGCCGCGCCGATGCACCACAAGTCAGCGACGAAGAACTGCCGATCCTGATCAAGCAGATCCCTGACTGGAACATCGAAGTACGCGACAGCATCATGCAACTGGAGAAGGTCTTCCTGTTCAAGAACTTCAAGTACGCGCTGGCCTTCACCAACGCGGTCGGCGAGATCTCCGAGGCCGAAGGTCATCACCCGGGCCTGCTCACCGAGTGGGGCAAAGTCACCGTGACCTGGTGGAGCCACTCGATCAAAGGCCTGCACCGCAACGACTTCATCATGGCCGCGCGCACTGACGAAGTGGCCAAGACTGCAGAAGGACGCAAGTAATGCATTTCGACGCCATCGGCCGGGTACCCGGCGACCCGATCCTCGGTTTGATGGAGGCGTATGCGCAGGACAGCAATCCGCGCAAATTCGACCTGGGCGTTGGCGTCTACAAGGATGCCCAGGGCCTGACGCCGATCCCGGAAGCGGTGAAAATCGCCGAATCGCGACTGGTCGAAAGCCAGGACACCAAGACTTACATCGGCGGCCACGGCAACCCGCTGTTCGGCAAAGTCATCAACGAGTTGGTGCTCGGCGCCGACTCGAAGCTGATCGCCGAACAGCGCGCCGGCGCCACCCAGACCCCGGGCGGCACCGGTGCCCTGCGTCTGGCGGCTGACTTCATTGCTCAGTGCCTGCCGGGCAAAGGCGTGTGGCTGAGCAACCCGACCTGGCCGATCCACGAAACCATTTTCGCGACGGCCGGGGTCAAGGTCAGTCACTACCCATACGTGGGCAGTGACAACCGCCTCGACGTCGACGCCATGCTCGCGGTGCTCAACGAAGTACCGAAAGGTGATGTGGTGCTGCTCCACGCGTGCTGCCACAACCCGACCGGTTTTGACTTGAGCCATGACGACTGGCAGCGCGTGCTCGATGTGGTGCGCGCGCGCAATCTGCTGCCGCTGATCGACTTTGCCTACCAGGGTTTTGGCGACGGTCTGGAGCAGGATGCGTGGTCGACCCGCTTGTTCGCGGCCGAGGTGCCTGAGCTGCTGATCACCAGTTCCTGCTCGAAGAACTTCGGCCTGTACCGCGACCGCACTGGTGCGCTGATCGTCTGCGCGAAAACCGCCGACAAGCTCATCGACATCCGCAGCCAACTGGCCAACATCGCCCGCAACCTGTGGTCGACGCCGCCGGATCACGGTGCTGCGGTGGTCGCGACCATCCTCGCCGATCCAGAACTGAAAGCGCGCTGGGCCGATGAAGTGGAAGCGATGCGCCTGCGGATTGCGCAACTGCGCAGCGGCTTGGTTGAAGCACTGGAACCGCATGGCCTGCGCGAGCGTTTTGCACACATTGGTGTGCAGCGCGGCATGTTCTCTTACACCGGCCTGTCGCCGGAGCAAGTGAAGCAACTGCGCGAGCATCACAGCGTGTACATGGTCAGCTCGGGCCGGGCGAACGTCGCCGGTATCGACGCTACGCGCCTCGCCCTGCTGGCACAAGCCATCGCCGACGTCAGCAAGTAACACCGCAATACCCCTGTAGGAGTGAGCCTGCTCGCGATAGCGGTGTATCAGCCAGCATCTTAGTTGACTGATACACCGCTATCGCGAGCAGGCTCACTCCTACATTTGTTTTGTGGTGACCTTTGGGTTTTGCCCTTCCCTGCGGCCATCTGTCGCATTAATTTGAATTAAAAGTCTGATTGTCATTTTTCCTGCTGTATCCTGCGCAGGCTTTCAAGAAGCGCGGATCTACCAGATCTATCAACAGACTTAGCGAGGAGCGCAACCATGCACGAGATTCCTAATCTCCCCTTCCCAAGCCTGCACGTACCTGAGCAGACGACCACGCAACAAGCCGGCGCGGGGCAGCCCGAACCGAAAGAAGCCGTTGAGAGCCGCCCGGCCGACAACGAAGAGTAAGACCCGTCGTACAGACCGTGTGGAAAGCGCTAACATGCGCTTTCCACACTGCCTGAAACCCGAGCCCGCCATGACCGACGAATTCTCCGAAAGCCAAGCTGCCGTCCTGATCGGCGCCACCGAGAAAATGATCGAGATCTGGAACCGTCTCTCGCCCGAGAAACAAGCCGCCCTGCTCGCCCGTTTCGGCAGCGAAGAAAATGCCCTGGCGGCGCTGGTCACCACACAACTGGTTGCCCCGGCCAAATCCTGAAACACCCACCCGGCAAATAGTTTTACTTTTCCCGCCCCAGATCCGTCCGCGCCGGTATCATAAGCAGCCTATCTAATCTGCCGCTCCCGTGGATCGTTACCCATGTCATCCTCTATGCCAGAACCCCAGCGCCCCCTGGCGGTTACGCTGCAAGTCGTTTCCATCGTCCTCTTCACCTTTATCGGTTACCTGAACATCGGCATTCCGCTCGCGGTGTTGCCGGGTTATGTGCACAGTGATCTGGGCTTTGGTGCGGTGATTGCCGGTCTGGTGATCAGCGTGCAATACCTCGCCACCCTGCTCAGCCGCCCGTATGCCAGCAAGATCATCGACAACCAAGGCAGCAAACGCGCGGTGATGATTGGCCTCGCCGGGTGTGGTTTGAGCGGTGTGTTCATGCTGATTTCGGCGTGGACACCGAGCATGCCGATGCTCAGTTTGATCAGTCTGTTGATCGGCCGTCTGGTACTGGGCAGCGCGGAAAGCCTTGTCGGCTCCGGCTCGATCGGCTGGGGCATTGGCCGGGTCGGCGCAGCAAACACCGCCAAGGTGATTTCCTGGAACGGCATCGCCAGTTACGGCGCACTGGCGGTCGGCGCCCCGTTCGGTGTGTGGCTGGTCGGCCAGTTGGGTCTGTGGAGCATGGGCGTCAGCATCATCCTGCTCGCCGCCCTGGGCCTGTTGCTCGCCTGGCCAAAAACGCCGGCACCGATTGTCGCCGGCGAACGCCTGCCGTTCATGCATGTGCTCGGCAAAGTGTTTCCCCACGGTTGTGGCTTGGCGCTGGGTTCGATCGGCTTCGGCACCATTGCCACCTTCATCACCCTGTATTACGCGACCCAGCATTGGGACAACGCCGTACTGTGCCTGAGCCTGTTCGGCGCCAGCTTCATCGGTGCGCGACTGCTGTTTGGCAACCTGATCAACCGCCTCGGCGGCTTTCGTGTGGCGATTGCCTGTCTGTCGGTGGAAACCCTTGGTCTGCTGCTGTTGTGGCTGGCGCCGGACGCACATTGGGCGCTGGCCGGAGCGGCGTTGAGCGGGTTTGGTTTCTCGCTGGTGTTCCCGGCGCTGGGCGTGGAAGCGGTGAATCTGGTGCCCGCCTCCAGTCGCGGCGCAGCCGTCGGCGCTTACTCGCTGTTCATCGACTTGTCGCTGGGGATCACCGGGCCATTGGCCGGGGCGATTGCCGCGGGATTCGGTTTTGCCTCGATCTTCCTCTTCGCTGCCCTCGCCTCGCTAAGCGGATTGGCACTGAGCGTGTATCTGTACAAGCACACCGCCAAGTATCGCGAAGACTAGAAATCCACTTTGCCGCGCCCGGCCTTGATACTGCCGCGCTTGGTTTTCGATTCGAGTCGGCGCTTCTTTGAGCCGAGGGTCGGTTTGGTCGGACGGCGTTTCTTTTCGACTTTGGTCGCGCTGAGAATCAGCTCGACCAGACGCTCCAGCGCATCGGCGCGGTTGGCTTCCTGCGTGCGGTATTGCTGCGCCTTGATGATCAACACGCCGTCGCTGGTGATGCGACTGTCACGCAGCGCCAGCAGCCGCTCCTTGTAGAACTCCGGCAACGACGAGGCCGGAATGTCAAAGCGCAAGTGCATGGCGCTGGAGACCTTGTTGACGTTCTGCCCACCGGCGCCTTGCGCGCGGATGGCGGTCAGTTCGATCTCGGCATCCGGCAGATGCACGTTGTTGGAAATCACCAGCATGGAAAAACGTCCGTAATCAGAACGCGCAGGATACCGCGAAACAGACCCACAACCTGCTGAAGATCCACTGCAGACCTTCGCCTGTTCACGCTGAGGTCAGTGCAATCGCCATTGATTTGGCAGAAATCGATCAGCCGCCCAAGTGCGCAACTTCTTGCGCACCTGCCTTCGAAAAAGCACCCGCCAATCGCCTGCAGCCCACGTCACACGGGCCCTGTAGCCGAGTGCGCAAGAAGTTGCACAGCACTGCGCAACTTCTTGCGCACTTTGACGCGGTTTCCCCAGTAAAAATCGATTTATCCCACAGGCATCCGGCGCAAACCCTTACTGCGTAGTGGCTATATGGTGGCTGGCACGGATTTTGATATCAAATCGGCACTAACGCCTGCTGAACGCAGGCAGGAACGACAGGGTTGCTCGCAGAGCCAGCCACCCTCGGTCAAAGGAATGACGCAATGAAAGACGCAATTCGCTTGGGCGACTCCACCACGCACGGTGGCAAAGTCCTCGAAGCCTTCTCCCAGACCGACCTAAACGGCAAGCCGATTGCCGGGGTCGGTCACAAGGTCAGTTGCCCATTGTGCAAAGGGATTTTCCCGATTGCCGAGGGCAGCAGCACCTACACCGTCGATGGCACCCCCATCGCACTGGACGGCATGAAAACCGCCTGCGGCGCCGCACTGATCGCCAGTGGCCCGAAAGGCGCTGTCATCAGCTAATCCCGTTTTTTACTTTGATGCGTACCTCTGAGAGGCGGCTTGTTGTCGCCCGCTCGTTGAGGTCTTCAACTTTTGTCCTCAAAACCCGCGCCTTGTTGGCGGGTGAGATGCCGTAATGACCACTGAAACTGCTGTCGCAAAACGTGAGCCCCAAGCTGCCATCGTTCCACTCAATGCCATCGACGTTCAGGACGTCGCCAGCAGTGCGGCGGCTTTCGATGCCTGGCTGCAATCCGCCACCGATGGTGTGGTTACGCTTGATCGAATCAAGAACTACGCCGGTTTCTTGCCGGTGGTCGGCAACATCATGGCGCTGGTCGATGCGCTGAGTGACATCGTCACCCTGTCGGACGCCAAGCAACGCGACTTGCTCACGTGGGCCAGCCTCGGCATCAATCTGATCGGCGTCTTGCCGTTGCCACCGTCGATGGCCGCAGCGCGCATGACCCTGCGGCCAACGCTGTTTCTGGTGCGTCAGGAGATGAGAGCCAGCAGCAAGTTGTTGCTCAGCACCTCCGTGATCGAGGTGCTGGTCGGTCACCTGAACGCCTCGATTATCGGCACCCTCGATGACTTTGTTGAGCAAGCCAAAGGCAAGTTGCCGGGGATTCTGGCGGACGCTGGCAAGCTCGGCGAACAAATCATCAACGAGATTGCCACCGGTATCGAAACAACGGCCCTTGGCCGGCTGGATGCCAAGGGCGATCTGGAGGAAGCCAGCGCAAGAGCCAGCGTCGGCCGCGGCCAACTGCTCAACGACCCCCTAGCGACGGCCGACAATTTTTTAGCGGCAGCCAACAGTGCCTTGAAAGCGGCAGGCAAAGGGATGGTCAACAGCGTCGCGCAGAACCTGCTGCCGAACAAGCTCCAGACACAGATCACCACCGAGACCGGCAAGCTGCGCGCGATGGGCCCGGAACTGCGCACGCAGTTGAGCAAGCTCGACGATAAAAATGTGCAGAACTCCATCGGCTGGCTGCTGCAGATCCTCTCCAGCGCCGTGATCTTGTGGCGCAAGCGCAATGCCCATGGGCAGAACGCCGCGGTCCATACCGAGAAGACCGGCAAGGCCACGCACACGGCTGCGGAAGGCGAGTTGGGCGCCAACAACAAGCAAGTCCCAGCGAAAAGCGCGCCCAATCCGGAGAAAGGTCCCTGTAAATGCGCCACTGAATTCAGCATCAATTTTGCCCTGGGTTCGGAAAGCCTCAGCCATACCGATTTCAGCCTGCCCGGCCCCTTCCCGATCGAATGGACACGCACTTACAACTCGCGCCTCGACGCCTACGATCAGAGCGAACTTGGCGCTCGCTGGATCAGTGAATTCACCACACGTTTTGACTGCGTGGACGATGGCCTGACGTTCTACGGCGCCGACGGCCGCGACCACAGCTATCCACTGCCAAAAGTCGGCCTGTTCCACTACGACGCCATCGAAGACATCACTCTGGTCCGCAACAGCGAAGATCAGCTGTTGCTGTGCCGTGGTTTCGAGCGCAAGGAAACCTACGTCCGTCGTGGCCAGCGCTTTGTGCTGAGTAACATTTCGCTGCGCAACGGCGCCGGAGTGATGCTGCATTACGAGCACCGTCACGGCGAACACTCGCTGCTCTCCGACCTGATCACCTATCAGGAAAACGACTTCACCAAAGTCCATTTGCACCTCGGCACGATGATCGACGATCACGGCCGGTTTATCGGCCTCTGGCAGATCGTTGACGGAGAACCGTTACGACAACTTTGTGCGTACCAATACGACGCCTATGGCGACCTGATTCAGGCGCAGGACGAGAACGGCGCCGTCTGGTCGTATCAGTTCGAGCATCACCTGATCACCCGCTACACCGACCGCACCGGGCGCGGCATGAATCTGCAGTGGGATGGCCAGAGCGCCAAGGCCAAAGCCGTGCGCGAATGGGCCGATGACGGCAGCTTCGACACGCGCCTGGAGTGGGACGAGAACATCCGTCTGACCTACGTCACCGATGCCCTCGGCAACGAGACCTGGCACTACTACGACATCCTTGGCTACACCTATCGCATTCGCTACGCGGACGAGCGTTCGGAGTGGTTCTTCCGCGACGAGGCCAAGAACATCGTGCGCCGTGTGAATGCCGACGGCAGCACCGATCGCTACAGCTACGATGAACGCAGCAACCTGCTCGAGCACATCCGCGCCGATCACACGGTGATGCATTACGCCTACGATGATCAGGATCTGCTGATCAAGATCAGCGATGCCGAGGGCGGTCAGTGGCAACGCGCCTATGACGACCAAGGCAACCTGGTCGAAGCGCTCGATCCGCTGGGCAACAAAACCGAATACGCCTACAACAAATCCGGCCAGCCCACCGCGATCAAGGACGCCAACGGCAACGAAAAAATCCTCGACTACAACGATGCCGGGCAACTGGTCGAGTACGTCGATTGCTCGGGCAAGACCAGCGCCTGGGAGTACAACGAACTGGGGCAGATGATCTGCTTCACCGACGCTGCCGGCAACGCCACCGAATATGAATACAAGGCCGGGCAACTGGTGCTGATCAAGCACCCGGACAAGACCGAAGAGCGCTTTGAGCGTGACGCCGAAGGTCGGCTGCTGGCGCATGTCGACGCTCTCGATCGTTGCACCACCTGGAGCTACAGCGCTGCCGGTTTGATCGCCGAGCGTGTCGATGCCGCCGAGCAAACCCTGCGCTATCGCTGGGACCGTCTCGGACGGCTAACGGCCCTGGAAAACGAAAACGAACAACGTGCGCACTTCCACTACGACCCGGTCGGACGCCTGCTCGAAGAACGCGGTTTCGATGGACGCAGCACGCGTTATCAGTACGACCCGCTCACCGGGCGCCTCGCGCAATCGATCAATGGCCAACGCGTCATCTCGCTGAACTTCGACCCGATGAGCCGTTTGACCGAACGTCGTGCCACCCTGGGCGAGCAGTCGCAAAGCGAGACCTTCGCTTACGACGGCAACGGCAACCTGGTGCTGGCTGACAACGCCGACAGTCGCCTGCAATGGTTCCACGACCCGGCCGGCAATCTGCTGCGCGAACACCTACATTACCTCGGCCTGGAAAAACCCACCGTCGCGATCTGGCAGCACGAGTACGACGTGCTCAACCAACGAGTCGCCAGCGTGCGTCCGGATGGCCACCGCGTCAGTTGGCTGACTTACGGCAGCGGCCACCTGCTCGGTCTGCGCCTGGATGAGCACGAACTGATCGGCTACGAGCGCGACGACCTGCACCGCGAAGTCGCCCGCCATCAAGGCAACCACCTGCTGCAAACCCAAAGCTGGGACCCGGCCGGCCGTTTGCAAGAACAACTGCTGGGACGCAGCGACGACAAATCCACACTGCTAAAACGCGAGTACAGCTACGACGCCGCCGGCCAACTGACCGACATCAACGACAGCCGTCGCGGCCCGCTCGCCTATCGCTACGATCCGGTCGGCCGACTGCTCAGCGCCACCACACGTCAAGGCGTGGAAACCTTCGCCTTCGACCCGGCCGGCAACCTGCTCAACGACAAAGCGACAGAGATTCGCCGCCCACTGGACCTGACCCCACCGCGCAGCAAACTGGTCGACAACCTGCTGCGCGAATACGCCGGCACCCATTACGACTACGACGAACGCGGCAACCAGATCCAGCGCTGGCACAACGGCCAACGCAGCGACCTGCGCTGGGATCTGTTTGATCGACTGGTGCATTTCGAAGACCCGCGTCTGAGCGTTGACTTCGCCTACGACGCACTGGGACGCCGCCTGCATAAAAACTCCCGCGCGCACTACAAACAGCGTCCTGAAGCAGGCTCTCTCTGGAACAGAAACGAACACGCCCGCAAACAGAGCGAACTGGGCTGCGGCTTCACCTTGTACGGCTGGGATGGCGACAACCTCGCCTGGGAAAGCAGTCCGGCACAAAGCGATGGCGAGCCCGGCCGCACGGTGCACTACGTCTTCGAACCGGGCACTTTTGTCCCTGTGGCACAGGCTATACGGCATGCGCCAATTGATCTGATTGGGCTGCCGGATTACAGCGGTGAATACAGCCTTGATGAAGATCCAGTGTGGAATCACAAGGCAACGGCATTACCGTTTGATGCGCTGGCCTGGTATCAGTGTGATCACCTCGGCACGCCGCAGGAATTGACGGACTCGCAAGGCAACCTGGCCTGGACCGCGCAATACAAGGCGTGGGGACAGGTGACGGAGCAGCGTTCGGAGTGGGCGCGGCAACATGGCGTGAAGAACCCGATACGGTTCCAGGGGCAGTATCACGATCATGAGACGGGGCTGCATTACAACCGGCATCGGTACTATGATCCAGGAGTTGGGCGGTTTATCAGTAAGGATCCAGTTAGCTACGTGGGCGGTTTGAATCTGTATGCCTACGCGCCCAATCCGCTTAGCTGGCTCGATCCACTTGGATTGACGAAGTCGCCAAATGGTGCGGGGCGAAAACCTAAGTCTGATAAACCAAATCAAAACTCCAAATGCCCGTGCAGGAAAAAATGGGAAGTTAATCGGTATGATCGAGTTTGTGAAGGGAACGTGGCTGGCGTTGGTTACGCGAAGTACCATCACGACACTAAAACCGATACATGGTGGTCAGAGGACAAAACGGGTCATGGTGAGAGTGCGTGGAAGGTCTACGACCAAAAAGGAGTATGGATTGCTGACGCTGACACCTACGGTGACTACATGAGCAAACATAAGAGTGAGACAGGGAAAAATATAAACTTTAAGTCTTTGAAGTGTAAGGATGCTAAATGATTACGTCTGCTGAAGAATTTGTCGCGCTGCGCGATAGTGAAATAAAAGTCGATTATGATCGAGCAGCAATGGAAGAGGCTCCTCTTTCAGTGTGGCGCGAAGTAATTGAAAGATTTCCTGAGCATAGAAGATGGGTGGCTCACAATAAAACAGTACCACTGGAAATTCTTGAAGAGCTATGTGCGTTCGATGCCAGTGTCCGACGTTTCGTTGCATCCAAGCGAAAATTATCACTTACATTGTTCGAGCGACTTTCCTTGGATCCCTGCTCCGTGGTGAGAGGTGCAATAGCTGCAAATAGAAAAACACCTATCGAAATTCTTGAAAAGCTGCTCAATGATGAAAGCGAGAACGTTGCAAGAGTGGCGGAGTGTAATTACAAAGAAAGAAAGCCTTGATTGTGTGGCCTTGAAGTAGATCTTGCGGAGCATATAGGGGGTGGATCATATGGTCAAAAAACCAACATACACCGTCTACCCCTAACAAGATCGGCACCCTAACATCTGTTCTTGATCCGCGAGCCGTTCATCTTGAACCAAGTAAAGTGCCTCAGGGTTGATAATCCGCCTGAACCAACACTATATTAGATTACAAAAAGTCCTGACCCATATATGGTTTCTACTGATTTTCATCAGCTTGTTGAGTTGTTCATAGAGGGGTCGGGCAATCTTCAGCCAAGTATTTTTGGGTTGGACAGCTTTTCCGAGTCGGATTTCATAAGCGCCGGTTTTGAACTGATCGGCGATCCGAATGGCTTTCATTCTTTCGAGAAAGCATACGACGTTCCTTATTTTCGTAGAAAAATAACGGTAGTGTTCAAGCAGTATTTTTTTGCGAGTGAGAGTTTGGGGGGAGGTCTTGGTATTGCAGGTGGGGTAAGGCTGACATCGCTTTTGAGAAAACAGCCATTTGCTACATCAATGGGGCATGTCGATACGAATCGTATGGTGTTCTTTTTCTTCGAGGATAAAAGTGATGGAGCACTGATTTTCGATGAAAAAATCGTCATAAGGTTTGACCAGTGGTCCAAGCGCAATTCTTATATGATTTCAACAGTAGAGTGTGATTTTGATAATGTGCAGTTCAATGAAATAGCAAAGAAAGCGGTTCGCGAAACGTTTGAACCGTCCACTCACGATTCGATGATCAGAGATGCAAAGCAACGAGGCTGCTCACGTGCGTTTAATCGTTTGATTGAAAAGCTTTAGCTCGACATGCACATGCGGTAAACCAATGGAGACTCCAGGCCGGCCAGCGCTTGGGGTTGAGGATTGGAGACACCTCTCAGAATCGTGGCATCCCAGTACCACCAGAAGTCGACAAACGATTCAGCGCAATGAAAAAATACTGCTATTGCAGGAGAGTGAAATGACTGACCTACATATTAAGGTTGATATATTTTTATCGGAAGATAAACGGTACATCTTCACACGTTG
Source organism: Pseudomonas sp. SCA2728.1_7 (assembly GCF_018138145.1). Lineage (NCBI taxonomy): Bacteria > Pseudomonadati > Pseudomonadota > Gammaproteobacteria > Pseudomonadales > Pseudomonadaceae > Pseudomonas > Pseudomonas sp. SCA2728.1_7. The sequence continues at coordinate 2,396,417 of NZ_CP073104.1, forward strand.
CTGCTTTATTTTTGAGTCGATAACCATTGGCGACTTCGAACAAGTCATCTTAGGGAAAAATCTGATTGGAGCTCTCGAAGATCTAATTTTTCGACTCGAAGAACACACCTCAATTGATTGCGAGCCAGACAAACTGGAGCAAACACTTTCGTCACTTATCAACAGTGATATTAGACACTCCTGCTTGCCTCTCGGAATTGAAGCGTTCGATGGCGACATGGGTGCGTTTTTTAGTGTAGCAGGTGATAGCTATATAGCTTTGAAGCCTTGGGGAAGAAACAATATTTTTACTGAAAATATGAGCGCCAGCCATTATCTTGACATCATAACATTGAGCAAAAAGATATTAGCAAGCAGAATACACGACCTTCAAACCGACATTAACGAACCATTCGAATAATATAGAACTGTCGAGCCCCACAATTAAATCATGAAAAACCTAAAAAAATTCACTGCTTATGGATCTTCTATCGGAAAACGCAAAAGCATAAAACCGGATGAAATTTCAATTCTCGCAGATCCGGCAACGATAAAAAGCTTAGGATTATTTTTGATCAATGCTGCGTACGAAATGGAGACCAACGAGTTAGAGCACATACATCTACAAAACATGCTCGGAAACTTTTCGCACAAAAGACATGTTGACGTGATTGTAATCAATCAAAAATCTGTCAAGTCCTTGAAAAAATGAACGCCGATTACTCAGCCTCTGTTATTTGTTATCGGGCAAAATTCGATGATTTCAAAAAAACCTCTAGCAGTCGCATTAGGAATCTCCCTGCGGAAATTAATGACGATTTCGCAGTGCTAGCCTCTGTTGGTAAAAACGGCCCCATCGGGTTCGATAAATCTAAGGAAGGCGCTGCTGCGATTAAATCCCTAATTAGCAATTGTTACTACATCGACATAAATGGAGAGCTTCAGCCACCGTCAAGCAAAGAACTTCACTACATGCCATTTTTTATGTTTAGAGGCAAAGATGGGTGGTTCGAGCACGCAGTGAATGCGCATAGACGATACGAAGTGGACGTCAAAAAACATGAAATACTATCAAGGCATCGAAGCGTGGAAAAACCTACGCCTCCCGCCTTAACTGTTTTCTTGCAGAGCGATGATTTCTCCATAAGCCAAGAGACATATAAACTTTTCAAAAACTCCTGCCAATATGTCGCGATCGCTAAAATTTCAGGCGAGTATGGACATGGTGCTTTTGATGTCTTCTCCAGCGATTTAAATTATTTTTTCGACGAATTTTTCAGTATTACTGGCGAGTCAGTGGACTTGATTATGGTCGATAATCCAACTGAACTCCCAATATACTAGTTTACAAAAAACCCATTACCCAAAATGGCTCCAGAAAGCGCGATCAACAGGCGCACAAAAATAACTTTGCTGCTCCTGCTAATCAAAAAAAACAATGCTTTAGGCGAGTCGCAAACTAAATCCGGGGAACAGTTCCCATGAAAAAGCCCATTGAAATAGGGGCACCTCTCAGAGACGAGGTATCCCGGTACGGCTGGATGTTGACAAACGATTCAGTGCAATTAAAAAAGACCGTTAATGCAGATCGCTGCCTAAGCCTGGACGCTCCCAATGCACCCGCTGATCGAACTTCCCGAGACTCTCCACCCACTCTTCCTGGCTGCCGGTTGGCCTGTCACCCATATCGAGCCATTGCCGGATTTCGTCCCGCGCGAGCATCCGGCCGCTGCTCTGCTCGAACAACTGACCGGCCTGACCGTCGGCACCTGCGGCCCAGGCGAAGACTGCGCTACCAGCGATGTAGCGTTTCGCGCCTTTAAGCACCTGTATGGAGATGAAGACTTCTTGGCCTGGCAGCAACGCTTGGGCAGCACCTTGGTGAACATCGCCGAAATTCATCATGGCCACGCTGCACTGTTGATGGACGAAAAAGGTCGCTGCTACGCCTTGAGTTTCATTCATGACGGGTTCTGGCTGCAGGGCAGAACTTTTGTCGAGGCGATGGAAAAGCTAGTGTTTGGGCACAGGTGCGGTGAGCAAGTGGCGCTGGCCACACAGGGCGCCGTGCCAGTTGTTTAGATCCCTCTGCTTTTTGCACCGATCTAAAAACGGTTCCAATTTAACATGCCTATTATTCAGGGATTGAAGCCTCACTCCATCTTAAAATAGCCGCTCGCGGACTCACGAGCGCATCTGGACTCGGCACCGAACTCCATCCCTATTTCGAGTATCATCTCCCCCTTTGCCCTCAAGACCTCAATGCAGGAAGCATAACCATGACCAACAAAGCAGTTATCGTATTCAGCGGCGGGCAGGACTCCACCACGTGTTTGATCCACGCCCTGACCCACTACGATGAAGTCCACTGCATCACGTTTGACTATGGTCAGCGTCATCACGCGGAAATTGAAGTGGCGCAGCAGCTGTCGAAAAAGCTCGGTGTCACCGTGCACAAAACGCTGGATGTGTCCTTGCTCAATGAGCTGGCCATCAGCAGCCTGACCCGCGATAACATTCCTGTCCCAACCGTGAACAGTTCCGGCGAGAGCCTGCCAAGCACCTTTGTTCCGGGGCGGAACATTCTGTTTCTGACCCTGGCTTCTATCTATGCCTATCAAGTCCAGGCCAAAACGGTCATTACCGGTGTCTGTGAAACCGACTTCTCCGGCTATCCCGATTGCCGGGATGAGTTCGTCAAGGCTTTGAATAAAGCCCTTGAATTGGGCATGGATTACAAGCTGCAACTGGATACGCCATTGATGTGGCTGAACAAGGCAGAAACCTGGGCCTTGGCTGATTACCACCATCAACTGGATCTGGTTCGCGAAGAAACACTGACTTGCTACAACGGCATCAAAGGCACTGGATGTTCCGATTGCGATGCCTGTAATCTTCGTGCCAAAGGCTTGAATGAGTTCCTGAACAATAAAGTGCAGGTAACTCAACGCTTGAAAGAGAAGCTTGGCTTAAATTAATACTGCAACAACAAGCGCTCACTCAAGCATGCCGAGTGAGCGCCCTCCCCTCATTATTGCGTCTGCGCACCCGTCAGGTATTTCTTGAACAATGATCTTGCGCCGTAGGCCGGCAAGATATTAAAGAAGGCAAAACCTACCTTGATTGCGATCTGAACGTAGATCATGCCCAGTATCGCGCTATTTTCCATCGTTCCGTAAAACGCGATATAGCAGAACAGAAAACTGTCGATGATCACGGCAAACAATGTGCTTAAAAACACTCGCAAGAACAGAAATCTGGAATTGGTCAGCTCTTTAATCTTGCACAACAGGTACGAGTTTATGTTCTCGGAAACCAGAAACGATATAGAAGACGCTACCAGAACTGCTGACAACTGACTGATAACATCATTGTAAGCGCCATCGAGTTTCCAACCCGGCAGTCCCGGAAGATGGGTCGTAATGGCCAGCAGAATGATAATCGCGGCGTTGCTGATGAACGCGAACAGAATAGCTTTTCGCGCGAGTCTCAGGCCAAACGTTTCGTTGAGCAAGTCGACGATCAGGAATGTCAGCGGATAGAGAAAGGTGCCCGGCGTTACGACAATATCGAAATACTCGAGGTAGATCGGTTTTGTCGCTGCAATACTGGTAAAAATGTAAAGTGTGAACAGCATCAGGTTCAGGATGATGTAGATCATCCAGGAACTCTCATGACGGTCATTTATTTCGTAAGCGGTGAGTGCTCCGCCCTGGGAGTAAAACTTCTTGTAGAGGTTTTTCACTTCGATTTTATTCAGATTATCCATAATCTCACTATTCAACACTTCACTTAGCTTTATTTTAATTATTTTGCCTGTCGCGATGACCATGATGACGGCCAGGCTTTTTCCATTTTCGAATCCCAGCAACTTGTACTTGCTGTTTTCCAATTCAACACTGCAATCCATTAAATCGTTCCTCGATTACATCTCCGATCACGCATACACGATCCGTATCAAAGCTGCCTTCATGGCTTATAGATAACTTCGCTGTGATTTTGTCATACACCAGCTTTTCCCTGTCGCTGGTCGATGCTCCTTTCTGCACGATCAACAGATCGCCGGGTTCATTCATGCCACTGATTTCATTTTCCAGAAGCACGCCAATCAGGTTAAAGGACGCGCCAAAATAGTAAGTCAGTGGATGAATCGTGGCCAACTCGCCAATTCTTTTGTCCAGACTTTGCAGCAGCATACTTTCCTTGATGACAGGCACCGCCGCCGGATTCATGTTCCCCTGTGGCGAAATACTGCTTTCGATGATTTCCTTTTCTTCAAAATCAATCGTCTCTATTTCTTCGTAAGACACCCCGAAGAAATCAGAAATCTTGCGCACAGTGGACTGCTGGACATTGACCACCTTGCCTTCAAGGATGTTGTAGATGGTCGTTCGGGTCAAACCACTGGAGTTGCACAAGGACAGCTGCGTCTCCCCGCGACTCTTTATCAGGTATTTGATGTTGTTCTTCAGATTCTCCGATCTTTCTCTTCTGTGCATCACATGCTTATCATCCATTTTTAACTGCAATCAATGTCACGTCCCGAATGATCATTCCGGACATACACAAGTGAGGTAGGAAATTGCAGTTATATCCCTGTCAGTGCCGCGCAGGATCATAGCATTCTCCCTCCCTGGATTCGGTATAAAAAGTCAGCTTTCACAGGCGGCTTCCGCCAACGTGCGGGGCTATTTCAGCCTCGGTAATGACTCGTCAGTTCCTGTCGACTTCCACCCTTGGCCTGAAAATCGGCCCCGGGCAGTGCCCGTTTTACACCCGACGCGACCACAAAAAGAATCATTTTCTTTGAAGAATGTTCATTTTTTTGATTAATTCTGTGGCGTTCCTCACTGAAAAATTTATGATGCGTCAATCCGGCATCGCATTCTCAAGAGTGAAAGAACTAAAAACCGGGAGGCCTGTACAGGGTTTAGTTTTGCACGCACAGCGGTCAAAACACGGATTCGCCTGTACAGATCTGGCAAGCAAGGACATGCGCAAATCACGCAAAACCAGGGAAGGAATCAAGCAATGGCAGTCATTACTGAACCGCTCAAGAACCAGGCTGACTTGCTGCGACGCGGCCTGGCGGATCTTCGCGCAGAAGACGCCGAACTGGCGGCGATTCTCGACGCTGAAGTCACGCGTCAACAGCACACGCTTTCACTGGTCTCCTCCTCCTGCGCAGTCCAGCCGCGAACCTTGGCGGCCTCCGCTTCCGTGCTGGTCAACGTGACCGCTGAAGGCATGTCCGGCAAGCGTCACAGCGCTGGGTGCGAAAATGTCGAGCTGGTCGAATCGCTGGCCATCCGCCGGGCGCGGCAACTGTTCGGCGCGCAATACGCCAATGTGCAGCCACACTCAGCGTCGAACGCCGTTTACCAAGTGCTCACGGCCTTGCTTGAGCCCGGCGATACCTTGCTGGGCATGGCGGTGGAACACGGCGGTCATCTCACGCATGGCAGCCTCGCCGCGTTTTCCGGCGCCTACTACAAGGCGATCCAGTACGGCACGACAGCAGACGGCCTGATCGATTACGACAAGGTACGCCTGCTCGCACTCGCCCATCGCCCACGCGTCATCCTCTGCGGCGCCAGCGCCTATTCGCGCGAAGTGGACTTCAAGCGGTTTCGCGAAATTGCCGATGAAGCCGGGGCCATCCTGCTCGCCGACATTTCGCATATCGCCGGGCTGGTCGCCACCGGGCGCCATCCAAGTCCGATCGACGCCGCCCATGTCACCGTCACCTGCACGCACAAGCAACTCGCCGGGCCTCGCGGTGGCGTGATTCTCAGCGGTGCTGATGCGAACACCAAGATTCCCGGTTTGCGGACCACCTTCAGTCGCCTGCTGGATCAAGCCGTTTACCCGCGAATGCAGGGCGCGCCTGCTGTCAACATGATCGCTGCGAAGGCTGCCGCGCTGGGTTATGCAATGTCCGCAGCATTCGATGCCTGCATGGCACAGATCCGCAGTACCGCGGATGAAATGGCCAAAGCGTTTCAGGCCAAGGATTATGAGGTGGTCGGCGGCTGCAGTGAAAACCACACGGTGCTGGTTCGTTTGCGTGGCGGCATTACCGGCGCCATCGCGGAGGCGGCGCTGGGGCACTGCGGGATCATCGTCAGCAAATATCGCGTACCCGACGATCCCCGTTCGGCACTTGTCACCAGCGGGCTGCGAATCGGCACGGCTGCTCTGGCGCAACGCCGGGTCGATGTCCACGGCAGCCGCCAGATCGTCGATTTGATCGTGCGGATTCTGAATACCGTAGCGCCGCTCGGCGAACAGGATTACACCCTGGAACCGCTGCTACTCGCGCAGTTTCGCTCAGAGGTCGAAACCCTGTGCAGGGACTATCCTCTGGCCGACTATCAATAGCGTTCCAACATTTGCATCCATAAAAAAACCCGGCGCTCAGGCCGGGTTTTGTGTTTCTGCGTCAGCGCTTACTTGGCAGCACCTGCCGCGTGCACGGCCTGCTGCGCACCGCGCTTGTTCTTGATCACGTAGCAGACCCACATGAACACCACCCACAGCGGAATCGCGTACACCGAGATCTGAATGCCCGGGATCAGCAGCATCACACCAAGGATGAACGCAACAAACGCCAGGCAGATGTAGTTGCCGTACGGGTACCACAGCGCCTTGAACAGCGGCGTCTGCCGGGTCTTGTTCATGTGCTGACGGAACTTGAAGTGCGAGAAGCTGATCATCGCCCAGTTGATCACCAGCGTTGCAACCACCAGCGACATCAGCAGTTCCAGCGCGTGTTGCGGGATCAGGTAGTTGAGCAGCACCGCAACCAGTGTCACTGCAGCCGAAGCCAGGATCGACCGCACCGGCACGCCGCGCTTGTCGATCTTCGCCAGACCTTTCGGCGCATCACCCTGCTCGGCCATGCCCAGCAGCATACGGCTGTTGCAGTAGGTGCCGCTGTTGTACACCGACAACGCTGCGGTCAGGACCACAAAGTTGAGGATGTGCGCGGCGGTGTTGCTGCCGAGCATCGAGAACACTTGCACGAACGGGCTGCCGCTGTACGAATCGCCAGACGCGTTGAGGGTTTCCAGCAGACTGTCCCACGGCGTCAGCGACAGCAGGATCACCAGTGCACCGATGTAGAAAATCAGGATCCGGTAAATCACCTGATTGATCGCTTTCGGGATCACGGTTTTCGGCTTGTCGGCTTCAGCGGCGGTGAAACCGAGCATTTCCAGACCGCCGAAGGAGAACATGATGATCGCCATGGCCATCACCAGACCGTTCACCCCGTTCGGGAAGAACCCGCCGTGCGACCACAGGTTAGTGACCGACGCTTGCGGGCCGCCGTTGCCGCTGACCAGCAGGTAGCTGCCGAGCGCAATCATGCCGACGATCGCCACGACCTTGATGATCGCGAACCAGAATTCGGCCTCACCGAAGACTTTGACGTTGGCCAGGTTGATCGCGTTGATCAGCACGAAGAAGACTGCCGCAGAGACCCAGGTCGGGATGTCCGGGGCCCAGTAGTGGATGTATTTGCCGACCGCAGTCAGCTCCGACATGCCCACCAGAATGTACAGAATCCAGCAGTTCCAGCCCGACAGGAAGCCGGCAAAGCCGCCCCAGTACTTGTGCGCGAAATGGCTGAAGGAACCGGCCACCGGCTCTTCGACGATCATCTCGCCGAGCTGGCGCATGATCATGAAGGCGATGAAGCCGCAGATGGCGTAGCCGAGAATCATCGACGGGCCGGCGGATTTCAGTACCCCGGCCGAGCCGAGGAACAATCCGGTACCGATCGCGCCACCAAGGGCGATCAGTTGAATATGGCGATTTTTCAGGCCGCGTTTCAGCTCGCCTGATTGCGAGGGTTGTCCACTCATGAAAAAGGTCTCACGCAAGGTTTGATGGTGTTCAGTAGACGTTGCTGCAAGGTTGCGATTTCAGGCAGCCCCGATCAAACCCCAGCGCAGGCACCAGGAGTTCAGCTTGTTTACAACGGTCATGCGTCACCTGTTTGTTTTTATCTGTGACGAAATCGAACCCGAAACGCTTGTGGCGCCACGGAGTGAGCAAGGCGGATAGCCTTGAGATTTGCGCGATTACGCAGAGGGTCACAGTTAAAACGCGGCGCATTGTACACCGCTAACCCCCTGCTGCCAGACCCCGCTGGATCAGCGTGATGGTTGCCGGGATTGCGTGTGTCCGCCTCGAGACACCCGAGCGGCTGCAAAAATTGAGTCAGGCCTTTGCAGGCCATCGGCGTGGACGAGGAAAAAACCGTCCCACGGAGAGAGGTGGAGATCAGTCACGGCGTTCATTGCGCCTCCTTCTTGTTATGCACCTGCACGACAGGCATGGGGCGCATCTCACCCTGCCAACGGCGCTGAAACAAGCGTGCCAGAGCCCTGCCCGGCCCGCGGCGGAGCAGGCTGCGGCAGCTTTTCCTTACAGCGGGCATGACGGGTTGGTTTCACTCGGTTTTATCGGGTTTTTCGTAAATATTTCTTTACGATGCGTAACGCAGAGTTTCCATTTCAGAAATATCCGTCAGACGTCTGCAAATTGACGGTCGCTAGCTTGCTAATGAAAAACACGACTTAGTTTTTTGTTTTCAAATAAGAAAAACCCAGTGAAAAAACAGAATAAAAAGTCTATTTAAAAATTAAATGAATAATTTTTTGCATTACAAAAATCCGTGAACTAGGTTCTTCACGTCTTGCCGGCCACCTCGACCGGCCAGTCACAACCGTGAAAGTCATCTAGGAGATCGACCATGCAAGCACTGGAAAAAGACTTGGATACCGAACTGCAACTGGACGAATGGTTTGAAGCACCGACCCACGAGGCAGCAGTAGAAATGATGCAAGCCGACGCGGTAGTTCCGTTCGGCACAGCGATGTGGCCTCTGTAAGACATCACCGGGCAGGCACGATCCGGCCGGTCGTGCCTGCCGCTTTCTTCACGGTCAGTCAGGGAGGACTCATGGATAAGCCCCGCGCGATCTCGCATTTCCTTTACTACCTCGAACACCACCCTGCCCTTGCCGGCCTCGACTCGGCGAAGGTACTGCTCGGCCACACGGCTGATTATGAAGCGCTGACCGGCGCCATCGCCGAACAGGCCGGCGATCATCCTCGTTTCCAGTTCAGCGCCCGACGTCTGGACCTGGAAAGCACCGCAACGCTGACCTCGGCGATTACCGACAGCGATCTGTACATTTTCTTCTACGACTCTTCCACCCTGCCCAATCCACGCCCCGACGGCCCGGAGTTTGTCCGCGCACTGCAAAGTGTGATGGCGGAAAACTGGAAGAAGTCGCTGCTGTTCAAGGATTACGGCGATTATTTCTACGACACCTTCAGCGTCACCCCGCAGCGCATTGCCGGGCTCAACAGTCACCTGATTCAGCGCATGTCCCAAGCGACCACGCTGAGTTTCAAGGACGATGACGGCTCATGGTTTGAAACGCCGCTGAGCAGCATCAAGAAGTGGACCGACATCAACGGTGTCGGCAACTTCGACCTCGCGCCCGGCGAAATCGCCACGCACAGCGAAGCCATCAATGGCCATGTGAAATTCAAGGGCACGTTCCTCAGCACCATTCCGTTCGCGCGCAAGTACGGCGTGCTGGAGTCGCCGCTGGAGCTGTGGATCGAGAATTCCACGATCAGCCGCATCGCCACGGACGTGCCGGGGCTGGAGCATGATTTCAACAAGTACCTGGATGCGAATCCGTCGAACCGGCGGATTGAGGAGTTGGGGATTGGCACCAATGAAGGCGTGAAGGATCTGTATGCGCGCAATGCCGGGTTTGAGGAGCGGCATTGTGGGTTGCACCTTGGCTTGGGCGGTGGCGCCAAGGGCAGTCATCACCTGGATCTGATCTTTTCTGGCGGGGTGTTGGCGCTGGATGACAAGCCGGTGTTTGATGGCCGGTTTGTGTTCTGACTTTAAGCTTTGTGTTGATGCCACCGACGTCATCGCGAGCAGGCTCACTCCTACAGGGGAACGCATTTCAAATGTAGGAGTGAGCCTGCTCGCGATAGCAATCTCTCAACCACCACAACTCTTTCGCCAGACGAAAAAAAAACGCCAACCCTGAGGTTGGCGTTTCTGCTTTGGCTTGAAGCTTGCCGCTAGAAGCTCACAGCTGCCTTATTCCGGTTTCTTGCGACCGAAACCCGGACGCTGACCGGAACCGGCCGGCGCGCCACGGCGCTTGCCCGACGGCTTGTCACCGTCAACCAGTTTGATCCCCGGACGCTTCGGCGCAGGCTTGGCCGGGCGCTTGTTGGTGGTGTCCGCTGGACGATCCGCCACTGGCGTGCCACGACCGGCAGGTGCACCACGCTCACCACGTTCAGTACGACCGTTGGCCGGACGCGGAGCACGCTCACCGTCACGGGCAACCGGTTTGCGACCTGGACGCTCGCCTTCGATCTGCGGCTCACGGCTTGGGCGTGGGCCGGTCGGCGCGCCAGCGGCTGGACGCAGCGTGCGTACGCGCTCGGTCTTGCCCATCGGACGCGACGATTTACGCTGCATACGCTCAAGCTTGTCTTTGCTCTTGGCGTTCAGCTGCGGCATGGCAACCGGCGTCAGGCCGACTTCAGCACTGAGGATGTCGACTTCGTACTGGCTCATTTCGCGCCAGCGACCCATCGGCAGGTCGGAGTTGAGGAACACCGGACCGAAACGCACGCGCTTCAGACGGCTGACCACCAGACCTTGCGATTCCCACAGACGACGAACCTCACGGTTACGGCCTTCCATCACCACGCAGTGATACCAGTGGTTGAAGCCTTCGCCACCCGGCGCCTGCTTGATGTCGGTGAACTTGGCCGGGCCGTCTTCCAGCACCACGCCAGCCTTCAGACGTTCGATCATTTCGTCGTCGACTTCACCGCGTACACGCACGGCGTACTCACGGTCCATCTCGTAGGACGGGTGCATCAGGCGGTTGGCCAGCTCACCGTCGGTGGTGAACATCAGCAAACCGGTGGTGTTGATGTCGAGACGACCGATGTTGATCCAGCGGCCTTCTTTCGGACGCGGCAGCTTGTCGAACACGGTCGGACGGCCTTCCGGGTCGTCACGGGTGCAGATCTCGCCATCGGGCTTGTTGTACATGATCACGCGGCGTACCGATTCGGCCGCCTCTTCGCGCTTGATCACCTTGCCATCAATGGTGATGGCGTCGTGCATGTCGACGCGTAGCCCGAGGGTGGCGTCTTTGCCATTGACCTTGATCCGGCCCTGGCTGATCCAGGATTCCACGTCACGGCGCGAGCCGACGCCGATACGGGCGAGGACTTTCTGCAGCTTTTCGCCTGCTGGGCCGATTTCCTGGTCGTCTTTCTGAATGATGTCGCTCATCTGGGCACCTCCCGGTGTGGTCTGTTCAAGCGCTCTGAATTGGACGCCTGAAGCATTGAAATCTGGGTTCTAGGCCGAAGGGATCGGCGAAGGGTCGCGAATCATACGCGGATGTGCGCCGTCGCGCATCAGAGACTAGCTGATCGATCGACAGTTATTTGTTTTTCCGCCGACCGGCGCCGCCGAGTTTGATCAGGCGCAGTGCGGCTTCGGCAAGCACCGTGCGCTTGTCGTCCTTGTCGAGTTTCTTCCAGGCTTTGATTTCGCGCTTGCTGCGGCCGCAGCCGAGGCAGATGTCGTCGCTGAATTTGCAGAGGCTGATGCACGGGTCTTTGGTGGAACTCATCGCAGTCTCCAGAAACACACAAATCCCTGTAGGAGTGAGCCTGCTCGCGATAGCGGTGTGTCAGTCAACATCTTCTTGGCAGATACACCGCTATCGCGAGCAGGCTCACTCCTACAGGGGATCGCGGTGGTTTTGAGGGCGGGTCAGTCTTCGAATTCGCGGCGTTCGGCTTCGATGGCTTCGGCCAGCGCGCGGGCTTCGGCTTCTTCTTCGCTCAGCTCCGGCTCGGGTTCTGGCGCCGGTTGTTCGAGGGCGGCGACGGCGGCCAACAGCTTTTCGCGGGCCTCAGCGACACCAAGAATGTCTTCTTCCGGTTCGGCTTCTGGCTCTGCTTCAAGTTCAACTTCGATCGTGGGTTCGGCGACTTCGGTTTCAGGCTCGGTCGTCGGCGCGTCACTGTCGGCCGCTTCACCATCCACCGCATCCCGCAACAAATCGTCGAAGTCAGTCTTGATCCCCTCCTCCATGCTGTCCAGCTCCAGCAACAACGTATGGAAGCTGGTTTCTTCCTTCTCCTCCTCCGGCTCGGCGCTGGCATCGGCCAGTTCCTGCAAGCCTTGCGGCACCGGCGCGTCGTCGAAATCGAGCACCGGGTCAGTTTCCATTTCGCGCAGTTCGGCCAGCGGCGGCAGGTCTTCGAGGTTCTTCAGATTGAAGTGATCGAGAAACATCTTGGTGGTGGCAAACATCGCCGGTTTGCCCGGCACATCGCGGTAACCGACGACACGAATCCACTCACGCTCCAGCAAGGTTTTGACGATGTTGCTGTTTACCGCCACGCCACGCACGTCTTCGATTTCGCCACGGGTGATCGGCTGGCGATAGGCGATCAGCGCGATGGTTTCCAGCAAAGCACGGGAGTAACGCTGCGGGCGTTCTTCCCAGAGTCGGCCAACCCATGGCGAAAACTTCTCGCGAATCTGCAAGCGATAGCCCGACGAGACTTCCTTGAGCTCGAACGCGCGGCCCTCGCAGGATTTGCCCAGCAGGGTCAGGGCTTTCTTGAAGACTGCCGGTTCTGGCCGCTCGCCTTCTTCGAACAGTTCAAACAGGCGCTCAAGGGATTGCGGCTTTCCCGAGGCCAACAGAAAGGCTTCAAGCAGGGGGGCCAGCTCGCGGGGTTCAGTCAGGTTCATGTTTCGACTCGTTATTCGGCTCGGGCTCGCACGTGGATCGCGGCGAACGGCTCATTCTGCACCAGCTCGACCAAGGATTCCTTGACCAGTTCAAGGATCGCCATAAAGGTCACCACCACACCCAACCTGCCCTCTTCGGCGGTGAACAGCTCGACAAACGGCACGAAACCCCCGCCCTTGAGCCGTTCCAGCACATCGCTCATGCGCTCGCGGGTGGACAGCGCCTCACGGCTGACCTGGTGGCTTTCAAACATATCGCCACGGCGCAGTACTTCGGCCATGCACATCAAAATCTCTTCCAGCGCGACATCCGGCAACAGCTTGCGCGCCCGCGCTTCCGGGGCGTCGAGCTTGGGCACGATGACATCGCGGCCGACGCGGCTCAAGCCGTCGATGCCTTCGGCGGCAGCCTTGAAGCGCTCGTATTCCTGCAAGCGACGGATCAGTTCGGCGCGCGGATCGTCTTCTTCGTCTTCGACGGTTTCGGCGCGTGGCAGGAGCATGCGCGACTTGATCTCGGCGAGCATCGCGGCCATCACCAGATATTCGGCGGCCAGCTCCAGGCGCACAGACTGCATCAACTCGACATAACCCATGTACTGGCGGGTGATTTCCGCCACCGGGATGTCGAGGATGTTGATGTTCTGTTTACGGATCAGGTACAGCAACAGGTCGAGCGGGCCTTCAAACGCTTCAAGAAAGACTTCCAGCGCATCCGGCGGGATGTACAGGTCCAGCGGCATTTCCATGACCGCCTGGCCATAGACCATGGCAAACGGCAGCTCTTGCTGAGCGCCGGCCTGGGGGTCGACAACGGTTTCCACTGCGGACATTCAGGCCTCGACCATGAACGGCGTCGGATCGCCGCAACCGACGCGGACCACTTCCGGGTCGTCGCCAGTCAAGTCGATCACCGTGGAGGCCTTGATGCCGCCGAAGCCGCCGTCGACGATCAAGTCCACTTGGTGCTCGAGCAACTGGCGCATTTCGTACGGATCGCTTAGCGGGTCTTCATCGCCAGGCATGATCAGGGTCACGCTCATCAGCGGCTCGCCGAGTTCGGCCAACAGCGCCAGCGCAATCGGATGGCTCGGCACACGCAGGCCGATGGTGCGCTTCTTCGGATGCAGCAAAAGACGCGGCACTTCGCGGGTGGCGTTGAGAATGAAGGTGTACGGCCCCGGCAGATGCGCCTTGAGAATGCGGAAGGTGCCGGTGTCGATCTTGGCGTAATTGCCCAGTTGCGACAGGTCGCTGCAGATCAGCGCGAAGTTGTGCTTTTCATCGAGCTGACGCAGGCGACGCACGCGCTCGATCGCGGTTTTATCGCCGATTTGGCAACCGATCGCGTAGGAAGAGTCCGTGGGATAAATCACCACCCCGCCCTTGCGGATGATCTCGACCGCCTGTTTTATCAGGCGCGCTTGCGGGTTTTCCGGATGTATCTGGAAAAATTGACTCACATTCTCTACCTGTTCAGACGGCGGCAATATCTGTGTCATGTTTGAACCGACACCACAGGGGTGGAAGGTCCTCGGGAACCGGCCGGTACTGGCCGATCTCGGACCAGCCGCCAGGGCCATGGAAGTCACTGCCGGCGCTGACCAGCAGACCGAACTCACGGGCAAGGATTGCCAGGCTGCCGACCTGTTCCGCAGGCTGATGGCCATTGACCACCTCGATTGCATGCCCGCCTGCTTGAATATAGTCGGCAATCAGCTTTCGGCGCTTGCTGCGGGTGAAATCGTAGTGCCAGGGATGCGCCAGGCTGACCCAGGCATTGGCGGCGCGCAGCGTGCCGACGGTGTCTTCCAGCGTCGGCCAGTGCAACTTAACGTCACCCAGCTTGCCGGCGCCGAGCCATTTGCGGAATGCCTCGGCGCGATCCTTTACAAACCCTTCACGCACCATCCAGTCGGCGAAATGCGGACGGGCCGGGGCGTTGCCGCTGTCGCCCAGTTCCTGCTGGATTTTCCGCGCGCCGTCGAGGGCGCCGGGCATGCCTTTAAGGGCGAGCTTGCGGCTTATTTCTTCCGACCGCAGCCAGCGGCCATCGTGCAATTTGGCAATCGCCTCGACCAACGGTGCCGCATTGACGTCGAAACCGTAGCCCAACACATGAATGGTCGCGCCGCCCCAGGTACAGGACAATTCGACGCCGTTGACCAGTTGCATGCCCAACTCGGTCGCGGCCGCGCGCGCTTCGGCGAGGCCTTCGAGGGTGTCGTGGTCGGTCAACGCCAGGACTCGCACGCCGTTCTCGAACGCACGCGCAACCAGAACCGCAGGCGCCAGGGCGCCATCGGAGGCCGTGCTATGGCAGTGCAAATCAACATTCACGGGGAGTTGTAACCTCAAATCAGCTGGCGCTATCGCGCGCCCATATGTTTGTTATTATGCCGCCACATCCAGCTTCTGGCTCTCACTGTGAAACAATTCATCGATTTCATCCCGCTTCTGCTGTTCTTCATCGTTTACAAACTTGATCCACGGGTCGTCGACATCGCTGGCCATGAAGTGACTGTAGGCGGTATTTACAGCGCCACGGCGATGCTGATCATCAGTTCCCTGGTGGTGTACGGCGCGTTGTTCATCAAACAGCGCAAGCTGGAAAAGAGCCAATGGCTGACCCTGATCGCCTGCCTGGTGTTCGGCAGCCTGACGCTGGCCTTCCACAGCGAGACCTTCCTCAAATGGAAAGCGCCGGTGGTCAACTGGCTGTTCGCCGTCGCCTTCATCGGCAGTCACTTCATCGGTGACCGTCTGCTGATCAAACGCATCATGGGCCACGCGCTGACCCTGCCGGATCCGGTCTGGACCCGCCTGAACATCGCCTGGATCGCCTTTTTCCTGTTCTGCGGCGCTGCCAACCTGTTCGTCGCCTTCACCTTCCAGAGCTACTGGGTGGACTTCAAGGTGTTCGGCAGCCTGGGCATGACTCTGGTGTTCCTGGTCGCACAGGGCATTTACCTGTCGCGCCATCTGCACGATGCCGATACCACAACAACACCAAAAACCGAGGACTGACATGCTCTACGCCATCATTGCCACCGACGTCGCCAACTCGCTGGAAGCACGCCTGGCCGCGCGCCCTGCGCATCTGGAACGCCTGCAAGCGCTCAAGGGCGAAGGCCGCATCGTATTGGCCGGTCCGCACCCGGCCGTCGACAGCAATGATCCGGGCGCAGCGGGTTTCACCGGCAGCCTGATCGTTGCCGAATTCGATTCGCTGAGTGCTGCGCAAGCATGGGCCGATGCCGATCCGTACATTGCCGCTGGCGTCTACGCCAATGTGCTCGTCAAGCCGTTCAAGCAAGTCCTGCCGTAACGCTATCCCCACGCGATGAACCTTCTCGGTTCATCGCGTTCTCAATCGCTCATTATTCTCGTTTGCCTGCCGACAACCTGCCCAATATCCATTTGGAAACAGGTGTCGCGATGCGCAAGGGTCCGTTGTGTCTGATGTTGGTCACGTTGTCGATCATGGCGCCCGCCCATGGTGAGGAAACCACCGAAGGCGGCAGCTCCACGCCATTGTCGTTAAGCGCCGGCAGCCAGATCACCGAGTTGCAGCAGCGCCTCAAGGCCAGCGAGCAGCAACGGGAAGAACTGAGCAAACAACTGCAAAATGCCGACAATACCCGCGAAAGCGCCCAGCTTGCCCGGTTGCGCCAGGAGAACCAGCGTCTCAAGCTGCAACTCAAGGAAGCCCAGGCCAGCCCGCTGCCGCGTCTGTTGACTGATCAGCAGCAGTGGTTCGTCACGGGCGCCGGAGTAGCGCTATTGGCGCTGCTCTGCGGTATCTTTGCCAGTGGAGCAAGCCGAAAACGTCGGCAATGGCTAAATTGAGTGAGTCATGAGCGAGCTGTTACTGATTGATGATGACCAGGAGTTGTGCGAACTCCTGAGTAGTTGGCTGAGCCAGGAAGGCTTCCATGTGCGCGCCTGCCACGATGGCCAGAGCGCGCGTAAAGCGCTGGCCGAAACCGCCCCGGCGGCGGTGGTGCTGGACGTGATGCTGCCCGATGGCAGTGGTCTGGAACTGCTCAAGCAATTGCGCAACGACCACGCCGACCTGCCGGTGCTGATGCTCTCGGCCCGTGGCGAGCCGCTGGATCGCATCCTCGGCCTGGAACTGGGTGCCGACGATTACCTGGCCAAACCGTGCGACCCGCGCGAATTGACCGCCCGCCTGCGCGCCGTATTGCGCCGCAGCCATCCGGCGGCCGTCTCGACGCAGCTAGAACTGGGCGACCTCAGTTTCAGTCCGGTGCGCGGCGTGGTCAGCATCGATGAGAAAGAACTGACCCTCACCGTTTCCGAAAGCCGCCTGCTCGAAGCCCTGCTCAAGCAGCCCGGCGAGCCGCTGGACAAGCAGGAACTGGCGCAGCTCGCCCTCGGTCGCAAGCTGACCCTGTACGACCGCAGCCTCGACATGCACGTCAGTAATCTGCGCAAAAAGATCGGCCCGCACCCGGACGGCCGTCCACGCATCGTTGCCCTGCGTAGCCGCGGTTACTTCTATAGCCTCTGAACCTCCAACCTGTAGGAGTGAGCCTGCTCGCGATAGCAGTGTGTCAGTCGAGATGTTCTTGCCAGATACACCGCTATCGCGAGCAGGCTCACTCCTACAAGGTGTGTTTGTCAGGTCAGCGCTCGAGTGTCTTTACCGAAGCTTTACGCAGTGCTGACCGCCGCTGACCTTGATCTCCGTAATCTGAACTCATCCGGAACGTACCGGGAACGAGACAAGGAGATACACCATGCGCAAGACTCTTATCGCTCTGATGTTCGCTGCCGCTCTGCCAACCGTCGCCATGGCCATGCCGCAAGACGGCGGCCCGATGGGTGGTCCGCTCGACGGCCCACGCCACGGCGGTCAGATGCACGGCATGCACGGCAAAGGCCCGTACAGCCAACTCGACCTGTCCCGCGAACAGCGCGAGCAGATCCGCAAGATCATGGGCGAGCAGATGCACGAGCGTAAGCAAGTGGTCGACAAGTACCTGGAAAAACTCTCGCCGGCTGACCAGAAAGCCATGAAAGACGAGATGGCGGCCAACCACAAGAAAGCCGAAACCGATGTGCGCGCCGTGTTGAAACCGGATCAACAGAAGAAATTCGACGAGATCCAGAAGAAACAGGCCGAGCGTCGCGCCGAATGGGCCGAGTTCAAGGCGTGGAAAGCGCAACAGGCGCAAAAAGCGCAATAATGTTCTGACCCCGGACCCGACGGCTAAACACCGCCGGGTCTTTTTCCACCGATCCAATGTAGGAGTGAGCCTGCTCGCGATAGCGGTGTGTCAGTCAACGGATACTTGTCTGACTCACCGCTATCGCGAGCAGGCTCACTCCTACAGGGATTTGTGTTTGATTGAGGATTTTCTGTGCGTTCATTGTTCTGGCGTATTCTCGCAAGCTTCTGGCTGGCCATCGCGCTGGTGGCCGGGTTGTCCATTCTGCTCGGGCACATGCTTAACCAGGACGCGTGGATCCTCAGCCGCCATCCGGGCCTCAACAGCCTCGCCGGCGAATGGACACAAACCTATGAAGCGCAGGGCGAAGAAGCCGCCCAGGACATCCTCGAACAGCGCAAACGCCAATATCACATCGACGTTCAGGTGCTCAACGAATCCGGCGACCCGGTGGTGCGCGGGACCTTCCCGCGTCGCGCCGCCGCCTTCGAAGCGCGGCAGAACAATGATGACCGACGTCTGCCATGGCGGCGTCTGACCGACGAATTCACCAGTGAAAAAACCGGTGACACCTACCTGTTCATCTACCGCATCCCACACCCGGAACTCGACGCCTGGCACCGCGAAAGTCTGCTTTGGCCGTTGAGTGCGCTGGGCATCGCGCTGGTGGTGCTGACCCTCTTCAGTCTGCTGGTGACCTTCTCCATCACCCGCCCGCTCAGCCGTTTGCGCGGCGCGGTGCATGATCTGGGGCAGACTACCTATCAGCAAAACAGCCTGGCGAAACTGGCCAACCGTCGCGATGAGTTCGGCGTACTGGCCAATGACTTCAATCGCATGGGCGCGCGTTTGCAGAGTCTGATTGGCAGTCAGCGCCAGTTGCTGCGCGATGTCTCCCACGAGTTGCGTTCACCACTGGCGCGGTTGCGCATTGCACTGGCGTTGGCGGAACGGGCCAACCCTGAGGAACGCGAGAAACTCTGGCCACGGCTGACCCGCGAGTGTGATCGGCTGGAAGCGTTGATCAGTGAAATTCTGGTGCTGGCGCGCGTCGATGCCGACAACGCCAGCGCTGAAGACGTGGATTTGAATGCGTTGCTCGGCACGTTGCAGAAGGATGCGAAGCTTGGATCGCCCGAGCAGATTGTCCGACTTGATGCCGAACCGCAGCTGAACCTGAAGGGCTGGCCGACCATGATCGAGCGTGCCGTCGATAATCTGCTGCGTAATGCTCAGCGGTTCAACCCGGAGGGTCAGGCGATTGAGATGCAGGCTTCGCGTCAGGGTGAAAAAATCATCGTCAGCGTGCGCGACCATGGGCCGGGGGTGCAGGCTGAACATTTGAGTCAGTTGGGCGAGCCGTTTTACCGGGCACCGGGGCAGACGGCGGCGGGACATGGCTTGGGGCTGGCGATTGCACGGCGGGCGGCGGAACGGCATGGCGGGAGTTTGACGTTGGCCAATCATCCGCAGGGCGGGTTTGTTGCGAGTCTGGAATTGCCGCTTGTACCTGGCGCCGTCGTCCAACCCTAAAAGCCACCCTCACCCCAGAAAAGCCCCTCACCCCAGCCCTCTCCCGGAGGGAGAGGGGGCCGACCGCGGTGTCTTGCGTCATACATCGACCTGAAGAACCGAGTTGATTATGCGCCCGGAAGGCACGTGAATCGTCGCCGACTCTGGGTTCGAAATGCATCGGAACCGTTATCGACTCCGAGCTCGAAATGCACTGGAGCCGTTATCCACTCTGGATTCAGCTGAGCACTTTCAGGTCGGCGTACCTCTACAGCATCCCCCAATCAGTCCCCTCTCCCTCTGGGAGAGGGCTAGGGTGAGGGGCTCTTCGCTTTACGCCTTACCAGGCCAAGCGCTGACGAACTCAGCCAGATCAAGCTTCTCCGCCACACGCGGTTCTTTCTGCGGCGTGCCGAGGTAAAGAAACGCAATCACCTCTTCACCCTCCCCCAGCCCCAAACCTTTGGCTACGTGCTGCGAATAAGCCAAATCCCCCGTACGCCAAACCGCACCAATCCCCTGCGCATACGCCGCCAACAAAATCCCGTGCGCCGCACACCCGGCCGCGAGCAACTGCTCGGCCTTCGGATACTTGACGTGCTCCTGCAATTTAGCGATCACCACAACCACCAGCGGCGCCCGTAGCGGGCCGTTGCGCGCCTTGTCGATCATCGCTTCGGTGACTTCGCCTTCCTGCATCTGTGCAGCCTCGGCCAGCAACTCGCCCATCTGCGCGCGCGCGGAGCCTTCGACGGTCAGAAAACGATACGGCTGCAAATGCCCGTGATCCGGCGCGCGCAATGCGGCGCCAAACAGAGCTTCGCGCTGCTCGGCAGTGGGGGCCGGTTCGACCAGTCGTGGAACGGAAACACGGTTGAGCAACGCGTCGAGAGCCTGCATCGGCCACCTCCTGAAAAATATGTGCGGCTATTCTAGCGGTATCTGCCAACAGGATGCCGGTTTACATGCCCTGCCTCACGGGTAGAATGGCGCCCTTCTCACATCAGCCCGAGCGGACTTCATGGCGTTGCCGACCTTACGGATCATTGGTTTCATCATCGGCATCTTCCTGATCACCCTGGCCGTGGCCATGGTCGTGCCCATGGCCACCCTGGTGATTTTCGAACGCACCAGCGACCTGCCGTCGTTCCTCTGGGCGAGCATGATCACCTTCGTCGCCGGCCTCGCGCTGGTGATTCCCGGCAGGCCCGAACACATTCATCTGCGCCCGCGCGACATGTACCTGCTGACGGTCAGCAGTTGGCTGGTGGTGTGCATTTTCGCCGCGTTGCCGTTCCTGCTGACTCAGCACATCAGCTATACCGACTCGTTCTTCGAAAGCATGTCGGGCATTACCGCCACCGGCTCGACCGTGCTCAATCATCTCGACGACATGTCTCCGGGCATCCTGATGTGGCGCTCGTTGCTACACTGGATCGGCGGCATCGGCTTTATCGGTATGGCGGTAGCGATTCTGCCGCTGCTGCGCATCGGTGGCATGCGCCTGTTCCAGACCGAATCCTCGGACCGTTCGGAAAAGGTCATGCCGCGCTCGCACATGGTGGCGCGGCTGATCGTCGCGGCTTATGTCGGCATCACCATTCTTGGCAGCCTGGCGTTCTGGTGGGCCGGGATGAGCCCGTTCGATGCGATCAACCACGCGATGTCAGCGATTTCCACCGGCGGGTTCTCGACCTCCGATCAGTCGCTGGCCAAGTGGACGCAACCGGCGGTGCACTGGGTGGCGGTGGTGATCATGATTCTCGGCAGCCTGCCGTTCACCCTGTACGTGGCGACGTTGCGCGGCAACCGCAAGGCGCTGATCAAGGATCAGCAGGTGCAGGGTTTGCTCGGCATGCTGCTGGTGACCTGGCTGGTGCTCGGCACCTGGTACTGGTGGACGACCAACCTGCATTGGCTGGACGCCCTGCGCCACGTCGCACTGAACGTGACCTCGGTGGTCACCACCACCGGTTTTGCCCTCGGCGACTACAGCCTGTGGGGTAACTTCTCGCTGATGCTGTTTTTCTATCTGGGTTTTGTCGGTGGCTGTTCCGGTTCGACGGCGGGCGGGATCAAGATCTTCCGTTTCCAGGTCGCCTATATCCTGCTCAAGGCCAACCTTAATCAGCTGATTCACCCGCGCGCGGTGATCAAGCAGAAGTACAACGGCCACCGCCTCGACGAAGAAATCGTACGCTCGATTCTGACGTTCTCGTTCTTCTTCGCCATTACCATCTGCGTGATCGCGCTGCTGCTGTCGCTGCTCGGCGTCGACTGGATGACCGCACTGACCGGTGCCGCCAGCACTGTGTCCGGCGTCGGCCCGGGCCTGGGCGAAACCATCGGCCCGGCGGGTAACTTCGCCACCCTGCCGGACGCGGCCAAGTGGATCCTGTCGTTCGGCATGCTGCTCGGCCGACTGGAGATCATTACGGTGTTTGTACTGTGTATTCCGGCCTTTTGGCGTCACTGACCGCACCCGGCGTCTGCAACAACCGCGTCCGGTAGTCACCGGGTGTGGTGTCGAACCAGCGGCGGAACGCGCGAAAGAAGTTGCTCGGGTCGGCAAAACCCAACAGATAAGCGATTTCCAGCAAGGTCATGCTCGGTTGCGCCAGATACTGCTCGGCCAGTTCGCGGCGGGTGTCGTCGAGCAACTGCTGAAAACTCGTGCCCTCCTCCTGCAAGCGACGCTGCAAGGTGCGCTGCGACAAATGCAGGGTCTGCGCCACGGTATCGCGCTTCGGCTCACCTTGCGGCAGCAACCGGCACAGCACCTGTCGCGCCTTGTGGGTCACGCGGCTTTCGGAAAACCGTGCCAGATATTCTCCGGCAAAGCGGTCATGCAACAGCGCCATGGCTTCGTTGGCGGTGGGCAGCGGCGCTTCCATGTCGGCGCGTTCGAAGATCAGCGCATCGTACGGTGCGTTGAACATCAGCGGTGCGTGAAAAGCTTGTTTATAGGGTTCCAGGTCATCCGGCTCAGCGCCCTGCACCAAGACTTTGACCGGATGCAGGGTGCGCCCGCTCAACCAGCCACACAGGCCCAATGCACAGGCCAACGAGGCTTCGGCACTTTGCCGGGTCGGCGGCAGATGATCGCCGTGCACGGTCAGAATCAGCGCATAACCCTCATCGAGCAAGCGGAAACTCAGGTCGGCGCTCTCGGCGATGATGCGCTGATAACGCACCAGCCGCTGGAAGCCTTCGGCCAGGGTATTGCTCGACATCAGTGCATAGCCGGCGACATGAAACGACGCCGGTCGCACCACCTTGCCCATGTTCAGGCCAATCGCCGGGTTGCCGGACAGTTCGACCGCCCGTTGCCAGAGACGGGTCATGGAATCTTGCGGGAAGCGCGCATCCGGATCATCCAGAGCCGTGTAATCGAGCCCCAGTTGCTTGAACAGAACCCGGCAATCCAGGCCGTCCATCTCCAATGCTTTGACAATCCCCATCGCCCAGCTTGCAGAAGTCGTTCGTTCGCTCATGGCGTTTTTCTTTTACATGAGGGGCCGCATGTTACGGCCTGATTTGCGAAGGATACTAAAGTGGCGCCGATTGTCACTGGCCCACGCCAATGATCACTCTAGACTCAAATAAGCTACCCGCAGAACAACTCGTCGCCAGAACAATAACCACAGAGAACGCGGTCGTGGAAAACATCAAGCATTTCAGCAGCTTCGCTGAGTTCTATCCGTATTACCTCAGCGAACACAGCAACAGCACCTGCCGGCGCCTGCATTTCATCGGCACGACACTGGTGATTTTCATACTGGCGATGGCCATCGCCAAGGGCGCCTGGCTGCTGTTATTGGCGGTGCCGCTGGCCGGTTACAGCTTCGCCTGGATCGGGCACTTCTTCTTTGAAAAGAACCGCCCGGCGACTTTCCAGCATCCGCTGTACAGCCTGCTCGGCGACTTCGTCATGTACCGCGACATGATTCTGGGTCGCGTGGCGTTCTGAATGAGGGTCAGCCAATGAATGCCAATGCCCGCTTCACTCACATGAAGGACGGTACGCAGGAAGACTGGGCGATCATCGCCGCCGACTTCAGTGCCTACGCCAAACAGTTGCCCTCGCGGATCATGACTCACCTGAAACTGCTTAAAGGCGACTTCGGTGGTTTCCCGGTGGATCGCCTGACCCACTCGCTGCAAACCGCGACCCGCGCCTTTCGCGACGGACGCGACGAGGAATATGTGGTTTGCGCGTTGCTGCATGACATTGGTGACACGCTCGGTTCGTATAACCATCCGGACATTGCTGCGGCGATTCTCAAGCCGTTCGTCAGTGCCGAGAATCTGTGGATGGTCGAGAAGCACGGGGTGTTTCAGGGCTACTACTTCTTTCATCACCTGGGCATGGATCGGCATCTGCGCGAGCAGTTCGCCGGTCATCCGCAGTATCAAGCGACCGCCGAGTTCTGTGCCAAATACGATGCGGCGGCGTTTGATCCGGGCTATGACACACTGCCCTTGAGTTTCTTTGAGCCGATGATGGAACGGTTGTTTGCGCAGCCGAAGAACTCGATTTACAAAGCTGCAATGGAGGAACACTCGCCAGCGTAATCATCCTCGGGAACCGCTGCGCGGTTCATCGCGAGCAGGCTCACTCCTACAGTTGAAATGCGTACCCCTGTAGGAGTGAGCCTGCTCGCGATGAGGCCCTCTCAATCACCAGAGCATTATGCGAGTTCAGCGACTTTGGCAGCCTTGAGCTCCGCCTCGCGCGCCTGCGCATCCGCCAGCCGATACAACTCGATCGTGCCGTCCCAATGCTCGATCAGCGCCGTGCACGACTCCACCCAATCACCGCAATTGAGGTAATCCACCTCCCCCACCTTGCGGATCTCGGCATGGTGAATGTGCCCGCAGACCACGCCATGCAACTCGCGCTTCACGCATTCATGGGCGATGGCTTCTTCAAAGTCGCTGATGAAACTCACCGCGGTTTTCACCTTGTGTTTCAGGTACGCCGACAGCGACCAATAGCCGTAACCATAGCGCGCACGCCAGTGGTTGAGCCAGCGATTGAGGGTCAGGGTGAATTCGTAGGCGGAGTCGCCGAGGAAGGCCAGCCAGCGGTGATAGCGGGTGATGACATCGAACTGATCGCCGTGAATCACCAGCAGATGCCGCCCGTCTGCGGTGACATGCACCGCCTCGTCGACCAGTTGGATATTGCCCAGAATCAGCTTCGAATAACGCCGCAGGAATTCGTCATGGTTGCCGGTGACGTAGATCACTTCGGTGCCGCGCTTGCTCATGGTCAGCAAGCGGCGGATCACATTGGTATGCGCCTGCGGCCAGTACATGCCGCCGCGCAGTTTCCAGCCGTCAATGATGTCGCCGACCAGGTAAATCTTGTCGGCATGGTAGCCCTTGAGAAATTGCGACAAATGCTCGGCCTGGCAATCCCGTGTGCCCAGGTGCACGTCGGAGATCCACAGGGTTCGCACCCGTTGTTTGCGACTGGGTCTGGCGAGCTCGGCGCTGGTCATGGGCAACCCTCTGCGATGTTTTCGCCACTCTGCGCTTGTCCGGTTAATCGACCATGACAAGCGTGAGTCAGTCGTGTGACAACGCACCCGATGCGGGTCGGTGTAGACTGGCGATCACTTCGGAGACGACACTGCCATGCGACCGATCCTCACCCTGCGTCAGTACACCCACGATCTGATCGAGCACAGCCACGACCACGCGCAACTGGTGTTCGGGCTGTCCGGTGCGTTGGATTTCGAGGTCGAGGGTTGTGGCAGCCAGATACGTCAGCAGAGTTTTGTGGTGATCCCTTCGGGTGCGCATCACGCTTGCGGAAGTCCCGATGGCAGCCGCTGTCTGGTGATGGATATTCCTGACGGGCAATGGCTGGTCGACTCGTTGGGCGATCATGCCGACGCCAGCCGCCGCTTGCTTGATCAGCCCGCGCGCCTGTCGCTGGATTCCGGGCAGAGTCAGTTGGTCAGTTGGCTGGCGAACAGCCCGGTCAGCGATCCGTTGATCGCCCAGCAAGGTTCAGTGTTGCTCCTGGCCAGCCTCAATCAGGCGCGGCCGGCCGAGCTGGCGGCCCGACGCCTGCCCTATGCGGCGCTGGATGCGCACATCGAACAACACGCCGCTTATCCGCTGCAGGTTGCCGATCTGGCGCGGGTTGCCGGGCTCTCAAGCGCGCGCCTGCATGCACGCTTCATGGCCGAATGCGGGCAGACGCCGATGGATTACATCCGCAGCCGGCGCTTGCATCTGGCCGTGCAAATGCTCCGCGACACGCTGTTGCCGATGGGTGAAATTGCCAGTCGCGTCGGTTACAGCTCGCAGAGTGCCTTCTCGGCCGCCGTGCTGCGCGAGTTCGGCGCATCACCCGGCCAGCTTCGTCGCGACTCCTGCGACAAAAGACGATAGTCCGCCGACAGACTTGCTGACCTCTACACGCTTAAATGTAGGAGCTGCCGAAGGTTGCGATCTTTTGATGTTGTTTTTTGAAAGCAAGATCAAAAGATCGCAGCCTTCGGCAGCTCCAGTGAGATTGTGTTTGCGATAGAAGGATTGCAATGACTCCGCGTACCGCCCTCGGCGCTCTGCATATCGGTGCTTTGATGTTTGGCCTGACCGGTGTGTTCGGCAAACTCGCTGCTGCGTCCCCCGCCGTGATCGTCTTCGGTCGCGCTGCTTTCGCCGTGCTCGCCTTGGCATTTTTCGCCCGTTTTGCCAGTCAGCACGGCTGGCAGAAACTTCAGGCCGTGGATTGGCGGCGCCTCGCCCTCAGCGGCGTGTTGCTGGCCGGGCACTGGGTGAGTTTCTTCCTGTCGGTGAAGATCGCCGGTGTCGCCATTGCAACATTGGGCTTCGCCAGTTTCCCGGCCTTCACGGTGATTCTCGAAGGGCTGATTTTCCGCGAACGCATCCGTGCCAATGAAATTGTGCTGGTGGTGTTGGTCAGCATCGGCCTGATTCTGGTGACCCCGGCCTTCGACCTGGGCAGCGGCGCGACCATCGGTTTGCTTTGGTCGGTGCTGTCGGGACTGCTGTTCTCGCTGTTGTCACTGACCAACCGCGCCAGCTCCGGGCGTATTCCGGCGGTGCAAGCGGCGCTGTGCCAAAACGTCGTGGTGGCGCTGTGTCTACTCCCAGTTGCAGCACCGCAACTGAGCGAAGTGCGCGCACTCGACTGGCTGTGGATTGCGCTGCTCGGGGTGTTCTGTACCGGCGTCGCGCACAGCCTGTTTGTGGCCAGTCTGGCGGTGATCAAGGCGCGTACGGCGGCGGTAGTGTTTGCGCTGGAGCCGGTCTACGGCATCACCGTCGCCTGGCTGTTGTTCAATGAAAACCCGACGCCGAAGATGTTGATCGGCGGTGCGTTGATCATTGTCGCCATCGTTGTGTCAGCGCGGATGTCCGGCCATGCCGACAAGAAAACCGTCGCAGCCGAGGCCACGTCTCACTGAGTGCGGTCGTTGTGACCGAGATCGCGGTCAGGATCGATCTGATCGCGAACCCGCTGCTTCAACACCTTGGCCTCGGGAAAACCGCCGTCGGCCTTGCGTTCCCAGATCTGCACGCCGGCGCAGGTGATGTGAAATACCCCGCCGGTGCCTGGCACCAACGAGACTTTGCCGAGGTCATCGCCGAAGGTACTGAGCAGCTCCTGCGCCAGCCACGCGGCGCGCAACAGCCACTGGCATTGGCTGCAATAGGTGATGACAACTTCTGCTTTTGCGACAGTCATGTTCGCTGAAACTCCTGAGACAGAGGGCGCCGCTATAATAGCCGGCTTTATCGCTTGCCCCGAGACTCACAATGCGCCGTCTGCTGTTCTGCCTGCTGCTTGGTTTCCTTCCTCTGCTTGTCCATGCCAGTGAGGCGTCACGACCGAAAGTCGGCCTGGTGCTGTCCGGCGGTGCCGCGCGCGGACTGGCGCATATTGGCGTGCTCAAGGCACTGGAAGAGCAAGGCATCAAGATCGATGCGATCGCTGGCACCAGCATGGGCGCGGTGGTCGGTGGCCTGTACGCCTCGGGTTACAAGATCGATGAGCTGGAAAAACTCGCGCTGAACATCGACTGGCAAGCTGCGCTGTCCGACGCCCCGCCGCGTGAAGACGTGCCGTTTCGGCGCAAACAGGATGACCGCGACTTTTTGGTGAAACAGAAACTCAGTTTTCGCGACGACGGCAGTCTCGGCCTGCCACTGGGCGTGATTCAGGGGCAGAACCTCGCGCTGCTGCTGGAAAGCCTGCTGGCCCACACCAGCGACACTCGCGACTTCGACAAACTGCCGATCCCGTTCCGCGCCGTCGCCACCGACATTTCCAATGGCGAAAAAGTGGTGTTCCGCAAAGGCCACTTGCCTCAGGTGATCCGCGCCAGCATGTCGATCCCGGCGGTGTTCGCCCCGGTCGAACTTGATGGCCGGCTGCTGGTGGACGGCGGCATGACCGACAACATTCCTCTCGATGTCGCGCGGGAAATGGGCGTCGATGTGGCCATCGTCGTCGATATCGGCACACCGCTGCGCAATCGCAAGCAACTGACTACCGTGGTCGACGTGCTGAACCAGTCGATCACCCTGATGACCCGCAGTAACTCCGAAGAACAACTGGCCGCGCTGAAATCCTCCGACGTGCTGATTCAGCCGGCGCTGGCGGCTTTCGGTGTCACCGATTTCGGCAAGGCTCAGGAGATGATCGACGCCGGTTACCGCGCCACCCGCATCCTCGACGCGCGCCTCGCGCAGCTCAAACCCGTCGAGTCTCAGGACGCCGAGCTGAACGCCGCGCGCTCACCGGGACAGCGTACGCCGGTCATCACCGCGATCCGCGTCGAGAACGACTCGAAGGTCGACGACGATATCATTCGCTATTACATCCGCCAGCACATCGGCGAGCCGCTGGATCTGGGGCGTTTGCACTCGGACATGGGCACCTTGTATGGCCTCGACTACTTCGAGCAAGTGCAATACCGCGTGGTGCACAAGGGCCAGGATCACACACTGGTGATCAGTGCTCGGGGCAAGCGCAGCGGCACCGATTACTTGCGGGTCGGCCTCAACCTGTCGGACGACATGCGCGGCGACAGCGCCTTCAACCTCGGCGCCAGCTATCGCATCAACGGTATCAACCGCCTCGGCGCGGAATGGCTGACCCGTGCGCAGATTGGCGACAAACAAGAGCTGTACACCGAGTTCTATCAACCGCTGGACGTCGGTTCGCGTTACTTCGTCGCGCCATACGCCTCGTTCGAAGCGCAGAACGTTGAAGCGGTGCTCGACAACGACCCGATCGCGCAGTATCGCGTCGAGCGCTACGGTTTCGGCCTCAACTTCGGCCGCCAGATCGGCAACAACGGCGAGGTGCGTTTCGGTGTCGGCGAGGCCTGGGGCAAGGCCGATGTGCGGATTGGCGATCAGGACCTGCCGAGTGAAAACTTCAACGAAGGCTTCTACGCGCTGAAGTATTCGTACGACTCGCTGGATAACGTGTATTTCCCTCACGAAGGCAAGGACGTCAGCCTGACGCTGATGCAATTCGAACCGGGCCTGGGGTCGGACACGCGTTATCGACAGTGGGATCTGAAAATCGATAAAGCCATGAGCCATGGCCCGGATACGCTGATTCTCGGTGGCCGCTACGGGCGCACGCTGAACGACGCCAATGTGGTGACATCGAGTTTCCTGCTCGGCGGTGCGCGGCAGCTGTCGGGTTTCCGTGAGGACGCGATTTCCGGACAGAACATCAGCCTGATGCGCGCGGTGTACTACCGCCGGTTGACGCCGCGTTCGTATCTGCCGCTGGATTTTCCGCTGTACGCCGGCGCCTCGCTGGAGCGTGGACGGGCGTGGAACAACGACAATGAGTTCGACAGTGGCTACATCAACGCGGCGAGCGTGTTTATCGGTTTTGACACGCCACTGGGGCCGTTGAATTTCAGTTATGGGTTGAATGATGCGAATGAGCAGGCGGTTTATCTGAATCTGGGGCAGACCTTCTGATCACGGCGCCTGACAATCCGCTATCGCGAGCAGGCTCACTCCTACATTGGAATGCGTTCCCCTGTAGGAGTGAGCCTGCTCGCGATAGCGGCATAAAATACACCGCAAAACCATCGGGTTCAGCGAATCCCCGCCAGCAACGTCCGCGCCGTTTGCTTCAACGGCTCATCCCCTTCCTTGAGCAATTCATTGAGCAACGCAATCGCACTGTCGATATCGCCGTCATCAATGCACGTCTGCGCCTGTTCGAGCTTGCCGGAATTTTCGTCGTGGACTGGCTCTGGTGTCTGCAAATCCAGTGGTTGCAGCGCCAGTGACGGCTCGGGATCAGCAAACTCATTGAGAAAATCCTCATCCAGCGGCTCGGCGTCCGATTCAGGGATCCACTCGAGTTCGGCGACTTCGCTGGACTCGGGCAATTCGAAATCCTGAGGCAGGACTTGCAGCCCGGAGCCGAGCGCCGAGGTGTCTGTCTGTGGCTCATCGGAAGTCGGGCGACTGTCTTCCAGATCCCAATTGGAATCCATCGACAGCTCGCCCAGATTCAGCTCGAAATCATCTTCAGGTG
This sequence comes from Pseudomonas sp. SCA2728.1_7, assembly GCF_018138145.1. NCBI lineage: Bacteria > Pseudomonadati > Pseudomonadota > Gammaproteobacteria > Pseudomonadales > Pseudomonadaceae > Pseudomonas > Pseudomonas sp. SCA2728.1_7. Next base: position 2,426,510 of record NZ_CP073104.1, read on the forward strand.
CCGGTTGGGCAGCGACCAGCGGGGCTGCTGCAATAATCGGCGGCACCGCGACCAACGGTGCCGCAACCGCCAGTTTCGGGTGCCGCGCGCGAACATCCTGCAACGCCTGGGCATCCACGCCCTGCTCACGCAAATGGCTTTCCTGTTGCTCAAACGCGGCGCTGTCACCTTGGCGTCCCAGCACTTCAAGCAACTGCAATCCGATATCGCTGCGCTCCGGCTGCTTGTGCAAGGCATCGCGCAGCAAACCCGCCGCTTCGCCCAGTCGACCATAGGCCAGATAGATCCCCACCGCCTCCAGCACATCGCCAGCCGCCGGCTCTTCCCGGTGTTCGGCTGAAGCGTGGGATCTGACGGGGTCGGCGTTCTCTGCCTCAGCGACGTCCACCTCATTGCCTTGCGGCAACTGGGGCAGCGGCTCGGCCACTTGCTGCTGTTGCTGCCGTCGACGGTGTAGCAACAACCCGACCAACGCCCCCGACAACAGCAACAGGCCGCCGAGCAATGGCCAGTTCAAACCGTCATCGCTGGATTCGGCTGACGCCACAGCCGGCGCAGGAGTCGGTACCGGTGCCGGGGTCGCCACGGTCGGTGGCGGCGTTTTCTGCAGCTCGACCAAGCGTGTTTGCAGGTCACTGATCTGCTTTTTGCCGTCGGCAATCTGCACATCCTGTGTCTGCAGTTTTGCGTTCAGTTCATCGATGGTCTTCTGCTGTTGCTGATTGACCAGAACACTGGCCGCCAATTGTTCGGCCAGTGCATCGTTGGCGGGCGAAGTTGCCGGCGTCGGCGCTGGCACGGTATCGCGCTTGGCTTGAGGCACCTGTGGTGCCGCCACGACAGGCTCGACAGTGGGAAACGCGGAGGATTGCGCACGCGGATCCGGCTCATCGGTGGCCGGCACAATACCCGGCGAACCGGGCGGATCGATCAACACCGTGTACTCACGCAGCAACCGGCCGTTGGGCTGATCGAGCTGCACGAGAAAATTCAGAAAGGGTTCGTTGACCGGTTTGCTGGAGGTCACCCGGATCATCTGGCGATTGCCATGCAGGATCGGGACGAATTTGAGGTCGTTGAGGAAGAACACCCGCTCGACGCCGGCCTCGGCGAATTCATCCACCGTGGCCAGACGCACCGCCAGATCGTTTTGCGTCAGCCCGCCGACATCGACCAAAGCGATGTCAGCCTTGAGTGGCTGATTGAGGCCGGAATGAACAGTGATGTCACCCAGCCCCAAGGCCATCGACCAGGCCGAATAGCTGAAAACACCGGCGACCAGCAGCCATTTGGCGCCACCGCGCAGTACCACGTGCCGACTTGCGAGCATGAGCATCCCTTAAATAAGCAAAACCGACTTCTATGCGTTCGCACATCCGGTACGAACACGATATTGCCCAGTAGTTCTTATAGTCGGCTCAGCGCGATCTCTCAAAGATACGGCACGTGGATGTGCCTCAAGATTTTTCCAGGTTGGCCAGAATGTGCCCGTGAACCCGCATGCACACCTTCAAATCCGCCTCGTCGACACCTTCGAACAACTCGTGACGCAGTTGTGTGGCAATGGTTTCGATTTGCTCGATCAGCGGCAGGGCCGGTGGGCAAAGGACGATTTTTTTCGCCCGACGGTCTTCCATCACGGACTGGCGTTGCACCAGACCCTGGCTTTCCAGACTATCGAGCAAACGTGCAAGGGTCGGTCCTTCGACGCCGACGCTCTGCGCCAGCTCACGTTGGGTCGGCGCTTCTTCAAAGCGCGCCAGATGCAGCAGCACCAGCCAGCGCGCCTGGGACAGCCCCAGCCCGGCCAGTCGGCGATCCAGTTCGGCACGCCAGCCACGGGACATCTGGGCCAGTTGCATGCCAAAGCGGTGTTGATCGGTTAACGGCATAAAACACTCACGGTTAGACTGAAAATAAAGAAAATCTAATTATTAGCCAGCTAAGCATGAGCTGCAGTTATAGGCAAGTGGCGGTCTGTACTGAATCGTTACATCTCGAGGCCCCCCTCACCCTAACCCTCTCCCAGAGGGAGAGGGGACTGAATGTGGGATGCTTTAGATATTCGGCGACTTGGGAGTGCTTTGCTGAATCCAGAATTGGCAGGCCCTCACCCTAGCCCTCTCCCAGAGGGAGAGGGGACTGAATGTGGGATGCTTTAGATATTCGGCGACTTGGGAGTGCTTTGCTGAATCCAGAATTGGACGGCCCTCACCCTAGCCCTCTCCCAGAGGGAGAGGGGACTGAATGGGGGATGCTTTAGATATTCGGCGACCTGGAAGTGCTTTGCTGAATCCAGAATTGGCAGGCCCTCACCCTAGCCCTCTCCCAGAGGGAGAGGGGACTGAATGGGGGATGCGTTAGATATTCAGCGACTTGGGAGTGCTTTGCTGAATCCAGAATTGGCAGGCCCTCACCCTAGCCCTCTCCCAGAGGGAGAGGGGACTGGATGGGGGGATGCTCGGAATATTCAGCGACTTGAACGTGCTTTGGTGAATCCATAATCGACTCGGGTTCTCAGGTCGATGTATAGCGCAAGACACCTCGGTCGGCCCCCTCTCCCTCTGGGAGAGGGCTGGGGTGAGGGTAGGCCGCCAATTACATCTCGAATTCCGACTGCAATGCAGCCCGCACGCAATACAGCACGCCCTCCGGCACCCGCCCGGCAAACAGCTCGGCCACTTCGGCGACCGAAGGCAACTCGCCTTCGCCATCAAGGAACGCGTCCTGCACTTCACCCATCAACTCTTCCGGCAAATCCAGCGCCTGCTCAAGCGACAACTGCTGCTTGCCGATCGCCTCGGCGAGCATGGTGTAGACGTTCTTTTCCGAGCACTGCAACTGACCGGCGATCTGCAGCGGCGTCATGCCCGCACGGGCCAAAGTGATCAACTCGTGGCGCACGTCGGCCACCGCTTTCGGCGCCTCGACCTCGCCGCCGAGCACTTCGAGGAAGGCATCGCCATAGCGCTCCAGCTTGCGTGCGCCAACGCCGCTGACACGGGCCATTTCCGCCAGCGAAGTCGGTTGGCTGCGGAGCATTTCCAGCAACGTCGAGTCAGGGAAGATGACGTACGGTGGCACACCATGCTCTTCGGCCAGTTTGCGGCGCAGCGCGCGCAGGGCTTCCCACTGTTCGCGCTCTTCGCCACGCACCAGTTGGCTGGCCGGGCTCTTGCTGGCGGTTTTGGCGGTGACCTGCGGTTTGAGATCGCGGCGCAGTTCCAGCGTGACCTCGCCCTTGAGCAATGGCCGGCAACTGTCATTCAGACGCAAACCGCCATAGCCTTCGTGGTCAACATCCGCCAGACCGCGCGCGACCAATTGACGGAACAGCGAGCGCCATTCGCTTTCGCTCAATGCTTTGCCGACGCCGTACACCGACAGGTGTTGATGGCCGAAACTGCGGACTTTTTCGTTTTCCTTGCCCAGCAGCACATCGACCAAATGGCCGACGCCATAACGCTGACCGGTACGGAAAATCGCCGACAATGCCTGACGTGCAGGTTCGGTAGCGTCCCAGGTCTGCACGCCGTCGACGCAGTTGTCGCAATGGCCGCACGGCTCAGGCATGTCTTCATCGAAGTACGCCAGCAGGGTCTGACGACGGCAACGGGTTTCTTCACACAGCGACAACATGGCGTCGAGCTTGTGTTGTTCCAGACGTTTATGCCGCTCGTCGCCTTCGGAGTTTTGCAGCATCTGCTTGAGCATCACCACGTCTTGCAGACCGTAGGCCATCCACGCATCCGCCGGCAGGCCGTCACGGCCGCCGCGCCCGGTTTCCTGGTAATACGCCTCAAGGGATTTCGGCAGATCGAGGTGCGCGACAAAACGTACGTTGGGCTTGTCGATGCCCATGCCGAAGGCAACCGTGGCGACCATGATCAGACCTTCCTCGTTGAGAAAGCGCTTCTGGTTGAAGGCGCGTAGTTCATTGGGCAAACCGGCGTGATACGGCAGCGCCGGGAAGCCCTGCTCGCTCAGAAACGTTGCGACTTCTTCGACTTTCTTGCGCGACAGGCAATAGACGATGCCGGCATCGCTGCGCCGCTCGGCCAAAAACGCCAGCAACTGCTTGCGCGGCTGCTCTTTGGGCACGATGCGGTAAAAGATGTTCGGACGGTCGAAGCTCGACAGGAAGCGCTCGGCATTCTGCAGATGCAGGCGGGTGACGATTTCTTCGCGGGTACGCTTGTCAGCGGTGGCGGTCAGGGCGATGCGCGGCACGTCAGGAAACATCTCGGCCAACTGGCCCAGTTGCAGGTATTCCGGACGGAAATCGTGACCCCATTGCGACACGCAGTGCGCTTCATCAATGGCGAACAACGCAATGTTCAAGCCTTGCAGGAACGACAGCATGCGCGGCTGCACCAGGCGCTCGGGCGCCAGATACAACATCTTCACTTCGCCACGCTTGATCCGTGCGGCGAGGTCGCGCTGTTGTTCGGCGCTCAGGGTGGAGTTCAGCGCGGCAGCGGCCACACCCAGCTCTTCGAGGGTAGCGACCTGATCGTCCATCAGTGCGATCAGCGGCGAGACCACCACTGCGAGGCCATCGCGCAGCAGCGCCGGCACCTGAAAGCACAGGGACTTGCCGCCACCGGTAGGCATCAGCACCAGCGCATCACCGCCGCTGGCCACGCGCTCAATGATCGCACCCTGACGGCCACGGAAACTGTCGTAGCCGAAGATGTCCTTGAGGACGCGTTGAGCCTGTTCGAGCATAAAAACTCCAAAAATCTACCGATACATCCCTGCGCAGGCTGGTTCAGAACAGCCGGGGCTGCTTAAACAAAACGTAAGAACGCATTACGTGACACGCGCAATGCGGGCAGGGATCGCAAAACGCGGCAGTATACCCGAGGCCTCCCCTGCGCAGGGTGCCGCTGATAAGACACTGATAAACCTGCCACACACAAAACCCTGTGGGAGCGAGCCTGCTCGCGAATACGCTGGGTCAGTCAAGACAAAGCTGCCTGATACGCCGCTTTCGCGAGCAGGCTCGCTCCCACAGGATTTGTATGCAGCCCGGCAATTGCGGCAAATCTGCCATGCGGCTGGCTTGAGCGCGCAAGAAGGCCTAGAATTCCCGCATTGTTTATTCCCCAAGGTAGCCCCGTAATGTCCTTCGCTGAGCAACTGACCCGCCTGCAAGTTTTCCTCGACGCCGACGAGCTGCATGACGAGGCGCTGGATTACGTGGCCGCTCACGGCTACCTCACCGCGCTGTCGATCTGCGCTGAAGACGTACCGGAGCGTGAGTGGATCGACGCCCTGTTCGCCGAAGAGCCGCATTACAGCAGCGACGCCCAGCGCGAAGAGATCGAAGCCACCCTGATCGGCCTCAAGGCCCACATCGCCCGTCAACTGGCCTCGGATGAAGAGTTCGAGCTGCCATGCGAACTGGACCTGGGCGACGAGCCGGACGATTCCGAACTGCGCGGCTGGTGCATCGGTTTCATGGAAGGCGTGTTCCTGCGTGAAGCCGCCTGGTTCGAAACCGCTGAAGAAGAAGTCAGCGAAATGTTGCTGCCGATCATGGTCGGTTCGGGCCTGTTCGACGAACAGCCTGAGTTCGAAGACATCGCCAAGGACGCCAACCTGATGGACGACATGATCGTGCAGATCCCGGAAGCCCTCACCGCGCTGTACCTGCTGTGCCAGGCGCCCGACGAAAAACCGGCGATCCTCAAGCCTCGTCACCACTAAGATCCGGCCTATGGACAACCCCATAGGCAACCGCCCCCTGATGTTGCGCTACTTGCTGCTGGCCGTCGGCTGGCTCAGCGTGGCATTGGGGGTGATCGGGATTTTCCTGCCCGTCCTGCCCACCACCCCTTTCCTTCTGCTCGCCGCAGCCTGCTTCGCGCGCAGCTCTCCGCGTTTCTATCAATGGCTGGTCGAGCATCCACGGCTCGGGCCATGGATCCGCGATTACCTCGATGGCAATGGCATACCGCTCAAGGGCAAGGTCTACGCGATCGGGCTGATGTGGGCGAGCATTCTGTTCTCGTGTTACCTGGTGCCACTGCCGTGGGCGCGGGGGTTCATGCTGACCAGTGCGGTGTTAGTGACGGTCTATATCGTGCGGCAGAAGACACTTCGCAAGCCTTGAACGCCGCTGAATGGCGAGCGGAAAACGGCGCCTGGTTGATACCACTCGTCTGATTCCCATGCGCACCTGTCAGATCTGACAGGTGCGCAAATCGATCTACACAGGTTCAATCACTCCATCAACCGACTGGAGTGCATTTCCATGTTCGCCAACGCCCCCGAGCCTGAAAGCGCTCTGATCCTCACTGAGCCTGACTTCAGCGGTCGTCGCCACGCGACGCCTGAATTCCCTTCAAGAGGACTTGCCTGATGCCTTCTCACAAGAATTTCCGCTTCCCTGCCCTCACGGAAAGCAACGCAACACTGGCACTGCGTCCCCTGCTGATTCCAGGAATGCACGAGCCGGTGCAGGATGGCGATGGCGGTATCAATATCCAGACCGCCACCAGCGACCCTAAAGGCTTGCAGTGTGTCATCAATCCTTATGGGCACCCCATGAGCGAGGGTGACAAACTCGAGATTTATTACGATACCGAAATTGTGCTCGAACGATGGGTGACGGCCGACGAGGTCAACCAACGGGTGTTCTTTTACCTACCGACGCCTGTCAAGTCTGGCTGGATTGAAAACTGCCACTATGTGCTGACCCGCGTGGGCACAACTGTACCCGACCCGCCCTCGGCGGCCTTGCGGATATGGGTCAAGCTTGACAAGCCGGGAAATCGTGACAAAGAACCGCATTTGCCCGATGGCCACTCAGAGCTGAACATCGTGCAACTGCCGCCCGAACTGGTCGAACAGGGCGTGATAGACGCCGAATGGGCCAAAAAAGGTGTGCTGGCCACAATCCCTCATTATGTGTTTTGCACGCGCAACGATCAGGTGCGTTTGCAGCTGGGCGACTACTGGCTTGCTGCGCACCGCATCACGCAAGCGCAAGCCGACGGCCAGCAACCGATCGAAATCCTCATTGATCAGGACGCCATTCTCGGCGCCGGAGACGGTCTCAAACGGGAAATCAAATTCTTCGCCAATGACGAGGTCTGGAACTGGGCCGACCGCCACTCCAAACGCACCTACATCGACGTGGATGCGGGCGGCTGGCGCTTGGAGGCCCCCATCATCAAGGAAGCCGTCAACGGCGTCATTACCATCAGGAATTTGAACAAACTGCCGGTGAAGATCCAGATCCATGTCAACAGCCAGTACTTCGGCGTGGGCGACAGGGTGAAAATGATCTTCATCGGCACGCCGCCGGATAACGGTGAGCCAATCATCTGCAGCGAATCCCGCGACATTGAAAACGTCCCCTCAGTGTTGGAAATCGAAGTGCCCTATGCGTTGATCAGGGCCATCGCCAGAGGTCGCGCCGATGCGTCGTATATCCTCTACAGAAAGGCCGGTGGCGACCCGCTGTCTTCCAAGCGCGCCTTTGCGGATGTAGACGGCGACGTCAACATCCTCCCCGAGCCGAGCATTCGAGAATTGATAGGCGATACCCTCGAACCGGACGAGCTTTACGCCACTGTCGAAGTGCGCTACGGCATGAAAAATGGCGACTTGATCTGTCTGAAATGGACCGGCATCAAGTCCAATGGCGATGACTATCTGCATGAAGTTCCGCATATCGTCAGCGCCAACGAAGCCAAGGAAGGCCTGGTCACGTTCTACATCGATGCCGAGCACATCATTGTGCTTGATAAAGGCAGGCTCGACGTTTCCTACGTGGTCGCGAACGATGCACCCGGCCTCCTCGACATCCGGGAATCCGAACGGCTGCTGGCCAAGGTCGAGAAGATCCGGGCGACGCTGCCCAAACCTGTCGTCGAGGAGGCCGATCCGCCGGGGGATGTACTGGACCCGTCGAAGGTGTTCGATATTGTCCATGTACTGATCGCCGCAGCGAAGACCCTCAAGGATGATGTACTGACTTATTACTGGCGCAGTCTCAATCCTTTTGCCAGTACCAGCGACTGGCTGCCCATCACCACAGTAACTGCTGGTCAACCGGTAAGTTTTCGGGTGGATGCAGAGTTTGTGGCGAACAATATCGGTCAATACGTGAAAGTGCGCTACGTGTTATTGCGTGCCTCGAACAAACAGTACGAGTACTCGGACACGCTCAATTTGCTCATAGGCGAACTCGTCGGCGAGTTGCCGCCGCCCGAGGTGGTACAGGCACCCGACAAGACGCTCAACCCAATGGATGGGTTGAATGGCGTAGACATCAACGCCAGTTACTCCAGCATGAACCCGGACCGGGACACGATCCGTTTAAAGTGGTTAGGAACGCCCGGCGCAGGCACCTCTGATGATCTGGAGTTGCCGGGCAGTCACACTGGCACCGTTCAATTCCATTTACCACCTTCGGTGGTTGGCGCCAATATTGCGAAAACGGTGTCGGTTGAATACGACGTAACCCGCTATACCCTCACAACGCCCTCAAAAATGCTCGGCCTGTATGTTTCAGGCTTCCAGGACCCCGAAAACGAACTGCCCCACCCGCAAGTACCTCAGGCACAGAACAAAGTCCTGGATCTGATGACCTTCAGCGGCGATGCAAAAGCTGTCCTCGCTATTTGGCCCTACATTGCACTGAAACAGCGCCTTTGGTTCTACCTTATAGGACAAACAAGTTCAGGCGCGTCCCATACGATCCCGCTGATCAGCGGTGAGGAAATAACCCCGCCCCAAGTCAGCAGCGGACTCAACGAAAGCTTGCTCAGAAGCGAACTGATGAAACTGGGCCACTCCACGCCCGCCAATGTGATTTGCAAAGTGGCATTCGATGGCAGTGAAAAGGAGAACACTGCCTGCGTATTCCCACAGCTGCCCTTGACCATCAGAACCCGCTACGACTACGTGCAACCGGTCATCACCGGTGTGACGGATTCACGGGGCGAGGTGGCAGAGGACGGCAAAACCCGCGATGAAAAGGTCACCGTCACCGGCACGGCCACCCGGGGCGAATCGGTCGAGCTGTTCGATAATGTGACGAAATCAATGGGCACCGCGCTGGTGGGAGCCGACAGTATCTGGCGCCGCGAGATCGGTCCATTGACCGAGAAACCCTACAGCATCACCGCCAAGGCCCTGTATGACGCCGACCCGGTGTCCAGCCAGCCCAGAACGTTCACCGTCAAATTCGCCCAGACGCCGGAAATTCTCTCGGTTACTGACTCGCGAGGAACCGTCGCTGAAGGGGCGACCACCTATGACAACAGCGTCCTGGTGGCTGGCAGCGCGACGCCAAACCTGCAGATTCAGTTACAGGAGAATAATCAGCCAGGCCCAACCCTTGATGTCGATGACAAGGGCAACTGGAACCACCGCTTCAACAACCTCAAAGTGCAGCCCTACAGCATCGTTGCCAAGGCTTTATACGATATCGATCCCGCGCTGAGCCCGCCGCGAACATTCAACGTGGCACAAGCGGTTACGCCGACGATTTCCAGGGTCAGTGATATCCGCGGTGAAATCGCCCCCAATGGCACCACTTACTACCGAACCGTCACCCTGACGGGCAAGGCCAGTCCGAATGAAAAGATTATTCTGCGCAACGCGGACACGGCCATCGATACGATAGATGTCACCGACAGCGGCGATTGGCAATACGTTTTCAATAACCTGGGCCTGTCGACCACTTACCGCCTCACCGCGCTGGGCGACTATGGCAGCAATCCAGAGTCCAGCCCGCCCAGAGTCTTTTCTGTTGCAGCCTTTGTTTCACCGACGATTACCACGGTCACAGACTCGGTCGGCGCGGTGGGGCCGAATGAAACGACTTATGACAACGCGGTCACCGTCAAAGGCGAAGCCACCCCGCGCGAGCAGATCCAGATGTACAACAAAGGCACTGCCGTCGGTTCACCGGTCAACGTCAATGCCGATAAACAATGGACGGCGTCTGTCACTGGTTTGACGATCGGCGACCAAAGCCTCAAGGCCCGGGCCTTGTATGCCGCGGTTCCGGTGGAAAGCCCGGCGCGAGACTTCAAAGTCGCCGCGCACATCGCGCCGACGTTGACGTCTGTGCATGACGGCATCAGTGAAATCGGCAATGGCGGGCAAACCAAAAGCACTTCGGTAACCCTGCGCGGTATGGTCACCCCGAATCGTCAGGTCCAGATTTACGACAACAACAGCCCAAGGCACACGGTGACTGCCGTGGGCAGCGCCTGGAACACTACCTTGTCGGTGGGTTTGGGCGGGCATTCGCTGAGAGTAAAAGCGTTGAGTACCGGGCAGGATTCAAATACGCGGACCTTCACTGTGATCTCGCCGATTCCGCCGTTGAATTTCAATACGGCCAGCGTGACATTGAGTGGCAGGTGTTACCTCATTACCAGCTGGGCTGCATATCCAAATTTTGGTCCAGGCACATATGTACAGCACACGGCAAACGGCGGCGTCCCCCCCTATCGTTACTCGTCGAGTAACAACAATGTCGCTGCAGTAGAAGTCAGTTCAGGGTTGGTGACTGTCAGAGGTAATGGGGTCGCAACGATCACTGTCACTGACAACGCAAGCCAGTCCAAGGGCTACAACGTTCATGTCACAGGGGTGAAATTCCTTGTGGGACTGGACGGTGGAAACTGGAACACGATCAGAGACAGGGCAGCAGCCCGAGGAAAGCGATTGCCGTCAATGGGTGAGTTGCGGGAAATCCATAACGCCTGGATTGGCCGTTGGCCGATGGAGAACTATTTGTACTGGGCCGCTGACTCCGCAGGTGGTTGGCCAGCTCGGTACTGGTTAAAAAATCTGGTCAATGGTGCAGAAGGGCACGTCCAGTACTACGGATCTGGCCTGGGAGTTGGCATTGACCCTTAGAAATGAAAAGCGCCTCACAAATCGTGAGGCGCATTCATCAGGGAGCACCCTGATGGCTTTTTTACCAAAAGTACCGCAACCCCAGATTCACCCCGTAAGGCTGTTCAATATGCTTCCCCTTGGCATAATCCAGGTCGAAATGCATCTGCCACCGCTGGGACATCGCCACCGCCACCCCCGCACCAAACTCGGCCCGGGAACCTGACAGGTCATTATTGAACACGTTGTTGTTGACCTTCACTTCGTTGTTCGACGCGAACTCATGCGCAACCGCCGCACGCACATAAGGCTGGGCGACAGCGCCGTTGGCGAGAGCGAAGTTACGTCCGAACGTCGCACCGGCCTTGCCGAGCAGTGAGCGCATACGATCACCGTCGGCGTCCATGTCGTTGTCCAGCGTGTAGTGTTTGCCCTGGATCTGCACGGCCGACAGTTGCGCGGACGGTTCGACGAAGTAGCCGTTCGCCAGTTTGATATGCCGACCGAACTCGGCGGAACCGCCTACACCCCAGTTGTCGTAATCACCTTTGGTGCGGCTGCCGTCGCTCAGGTTGACCTTGGACTCGTTGCGAAAGCGGTTGAACTTGAGCACGCCGTCAAAGTAATAACCGGTATCACTGTCGAGCCAGGTGACATAAGGCCCGACGTAGTAACTTTTCACCGTTCCCGACGTACCGCGATTGAGGTCCAGATCGGACTCGCTCGTGCCGGCGAGCACCCCGACCAGCACCTGGCTTTCGCCCACCCGGGCATCGGCGCCAAGGGACAAACCCTGTTGCGTCTGCTGATAACCCACGCCCGAGCCATCGGCAACGTTGTACTTGTTACCGTAGGTGCGGATCCAGCCGCCGGCCTGGCCACCGTTGAAACGCAATTCGCCCATGCGGCTGCGCAACGAACTCAACTCGCCGTACCACACGGTCGGGGCGGTGTTGAACAAGGCCAGTACCGAGCGCGCGCCGGGGCTGATGACTTCGGTGGTCGGGTCGAGAAACCACTCCTTCGCGCCTCCCTCGATTTCCCGACTGGCCAGGCCGTAGGACCATGTGCCGACATCCACTCTCTGATCGCCGGCCAGCGCAAAATTCGCTCCATCGGTTGTGCCAGTACGCACCAGCGTCAATTGCTGAGGCGACGCCGCATCCAGCCCCGAAGCCTGCACAGCGAGATCGAACTGCCCCTCTGATTGACCAAGGACATTGAGGAAATCCCTCTGCCCGCTGGCAAAATCACCTTTCATCTCAAACGTACCGGTACCGGCGAGTGAGCCGACCGTCAGTTCAAAGTACGTCGCGGGTGCCTGCGCTGCGCCGAAAATAACCCGACCGCCCTCCAGGCGCATTGCGCCAACGAAGTCATCGCCAGTCAGGGTCCAGTTTGAATTGTCATTGATGTTGACGCTGGCGACCTTGTCCAGGCGACCGGTGAATTGCGACTGGTTCTGCAGGGTGACGTTGGCCGTCGAGCCGTCCTCAACCAGCATGTCTCCGGTCATATGGCCTCGGTCGAAAATGAAATCAGCCGTGCTGGCACCCGTCACTGAAAAGTTGCCAATCAACGTACTATTGCCAACCTTTACAGCGGCGGTCGAAGCCTCTTGAACCGCCAGCAATTGATTAGCGCTACCTTGCAAAGTGGAGTTGTTCAGCACCTCGATGATGACGTTTGCACCACCGGCAACCTCTATCGCCGGCCCATTGCGCCCCTCTACACTGGCACCGTCCAGTACCAGCGTATTGCTGCCTGAAACGGACGAGTCATTGACCATCCGCACACCCGCCCGGTCGCCGCTGATACGAGTACCGTCTGTAGCGTGCACTTCACCGCCGATCATATTCAGGCCGACACTGCCCGCGGCCTGTCCCGTCACTTCACTGTCGATCAGTGTCAGGTTGCTTAACGCGGTTATCTGTATCCCGGCTTCGCCCCCCCTGAATTGACTGTCAGTCGCGGTGACAGTCGACCCTTGCGTCGAAGAGAAAGACCGATTGACCATCATTGCTATCGAGTCGCTGGTGACATCGGCCTGCACAAGATTGCCTCGACTGGCCGTGATGGAAATCCCCTCAATGCCACTTTCAGCATTCACCGTGGCGCCATTGATGTTCAGCGTCGATCCGGAAATCACATTCAGGGTATGAGTCATGGCCTGGGCAAGATTCAGTACTCCGTTATTGCGCACCAGGTAATCAGTGGGCGGCACTGTCGAGTCCACATCCAGCGTACTGTTATCGACGATGACCGCGAACGCAGGTGACCCCAACATAAAAAATGCCGGTATCGCTACCAGCATTCGAAAGCTTCCGCTGGAAGCGATTCTGCAGAATGAAAAGACTTCAGGTTTCATGATTGACTATCCTTCGATTAATTAACTCCGGCAAATTTGTTTACCCGCCAGACAATTCAGCGTCGAACGATACCGATTGCCACAACCGAACCAACGTAGGATTTTTCTGAAGTTCACAGGGTAAAAGTCCTTAAAAAAATAGTAACCATTTCCACTGGCTACTCGTTACATATTTAAAAAGGAAGGTACATGCAGTACCTTCCCTTGCGACTTCAGCACCTTCTTAAGGCAGGGGGCATGAACCACCCGCCGGATCAACCATATAAACCCTTACCACATGTTCTGCAGATGATGTGTCGCGCCCATTAATAACAGCCGAGTAGCGTATGCCTCCCCACGCGTTTTCCGTGGTCAGGATCGCCGGATCATAGGGAATCTTTACAATGAACCCGGCGGTTGCTTCCTGACTGGAGGGGGTGTAGGGAACTTTGGCTTCGGTACCGGGTTTAGTTGTGCTTCCGTTGTCACTGTAGCCTTGATAAGTGAACGTCAATTCCTGATCTGCCAATTGAGGCTCGCCCCCCGCGACCAACACTTCGACTACAACGCCAGCGACGCTATCCCTTCGCAAAGACAAGCAATTCAGCAAGCCGAAGTCGTCATCGAGGTGTTGGAACTTCACCTCCGGGATGACATCTGGACGAATAAGTACGTCAACATCGGTCGCCGTCGAAACATCCACGTTATCGTTTACATCGTGGCTGATTACATAATGGGCCTTGATCGGATTACCGTTACCTGCATCCTCGAAAACCCTCCATAGAACAGTCCATTCCAATTCGGCTGGAGGCGTAGCACCGATTTTTACAATCCCGCCGTCTGCCTCGCTTACCGGCTCACCTTTCCAGTAAAGTTGTACTTCGTCATTCTCCTTGGCCCCGGTATAGATCGTTGCCGTTACAATTACCGGGCCGCTGTTATCAGCCTCCCTCAACTGATTGGCAGCCCCGCCAGCGTCGCCTTGTACTGACACTGTTGGCAGATCGGGGTTAGGGTTGCCTGGCTTGTCGGGATCTATTGGCGCGCCTGGCTTGCGCAAATCCACGCTAATGTTGTCCAGCTCGACCGGAACAAGAGGATGAGCGACATCCTTGCGCAGTATCTGATAACTGGCTTTAACAGTCTTCAGGCCGGCATTGCCGTTGAGGACATCGCGGAAGGGCACATCGACATAAAAAGGAAACCCGGCAATCGTGGTAGCCGGCTGTAACCGGCCATCCCAAGTGACTTGCAACTTATCGCCCTGAATGAAGTTGGTGTATTCAGCTTTAATCCCGACGCCAATCGGCTCCTGAGCATCCGCCAGATCAATCAGGTTGTCGATATTCAGGGGAATATCCAGCGGCTGCAAATCTGCTGGTGGATCTGTCAGCGTGACCTTCAAGCGTTTATAAGGTGAATGAAGGCTTTTATTGCCCTTGCGATCCGTCACCTGCCAATAAATAGCCCTTTCTCCCTCTTCATCGTCCAGCATTGCCGCGGTCAGTTGAAATTCCAGAGGCGTAGCCAGATCCGTACGCGTAATGGATCCAATCCGCGTCGGCAAAGGCACGGAAGTGCCAATAAAACATTCAAGAAAATCATCGAGCATGTGGCCGGCATATTCCTCAATAGTTATCAGCACATGACCATTATCGTCGAGATATTTTTTAGTGATACCGTCACGCTCTACTTCGGGTGGAACAATGACCTCTGTTATCGGCAGCGGCGCAGTTCTGTCAACATTAATCTCAACGGGTGTTACGACAGCGATGTTCCCGCCTTGATTGAGGTAGTAGCTCAATTCATGTTCACCCGGTTTGTCGGTCAGGTTGGCCGGCAGCGTCATAGGGATCAAGAGAATGCCAGGGTCAAGAGGCGTGCTGTAGCTATATCGCGTTTCTGGCAACCTCTTGCCATCGAACATCAGATCAATAAGCCCCGACACGGAGGGCGTATCACCTGCTTGTTTAGGCCGAGGCACATTCACTTTCAATACCAAGCCCTGTAATGAAAGCGGAACCTGATTCTTGCCATCACCGACTTGATTCGGCAGCAAGGGATTATCAGGGTGTATTTGAAGGGGCTCTGCATCCATCTGCGGGGCTGCATGGCGGATTCTCTTGTAATCCAGTCGACTTTGCTGTGCAGAGGTGAGTTTTTTATAAACGGTCATTTTATCGCTCCTGGAGAGGACGCCCACGCATACGCAACCACGCAGGCATACGTTTGGCACTGGTTAAACTTCTTGTCACTGAAAGGCATTACTTGAGTCAGACACGAGAAACGTGAAATTCAGGAACTGCTTATTTCAACAAGCCTGGCAACTTCGCAGACAAGTGTTCTGCAAACTTTTTACCCCATCCGGAATTCTCGCAGGGCGAACCGCAGTAATCCTCGCCCTCTTTATCGGAGCAGACAATACCGCTGGGCAGGGTTCTATTAATAATGACGAATTCCTCTTTTGAACTGCCCACGCCGCCCTTGGCTTTCTTAAGTGTGTAATGACACAGTGCAGAGCCGTCATCCACCATAGGGGCAATCAAACGTTCAAAGTCCGCGACATGCACTTCAAAACCATCACGCGCTTGCGCGTCACTCAATATCGTGGGGAACTTGTCTGTCACTCCGGGAATAGGTTCAGAACCATTCAGTCCTTTACATCCTTGCCAATTCAGAGTCACTTCATCATCTTTGTCGAAGGCGGCATTCCCCTCGATTTTCACCCAGACCCCTTTCCACAGTCGCGGACATGCACAACAGTCAAGAACACCATTTTTGTTCGCATGCGGAAAGGATGGCTCCTTCAGGTTTTCGATCACCACAATCGATACATTGACTGATGTTGTCAGAGCCTGTTGCAGATTGACGTTGTTGCTGGTCGTGTAATAGACCGGTAATGCAGGGTTCTCCCGGTCCTGGTCAATGATCGGCCAAGGAATGGTGAACGGCACGCGCTTACCGGCTACATCACCGGGCTGGACGATATATTGTGCTGCAGGGGTGGCGTTTGCTCCCCAGAGCAGGCTGATGGTCTGCCCGGCAAGTGGCCCATCAAACAGCTCGAGAATCCCTTCGGCAGGCTCGCCAAAATCATCCGACGTCAGCGTGTTGAGGCGTTTCGAATTGACGCCGTATATTTCTACTTTTGCCAGATCAGGGTTGAGTAATGCCGGGGCATTGGCGTGGTCCTGCCCTGCGAGGGTCAGATCCACGGGGACCCGGGTTCCCAGAGAAGGTTGTGTGGTGCCTGAAGGACGTCGCACTTTGTAAGTCACCGACGCCGTCAAAGGCCCCAGCCCCTTAGCTGTCAGGGCTGACCAAAGCACTCGCACGACCACGGGAAAGCGGGAAGGATCAACCGGCACCGGCGCTAGCGGTGTGCCATTCCAGTCGAGCAGAATTTCGTTGTCACTACCTGGATTGTCATAACGATCGATTTCTACCGTCACGGCTCCCTGAGCCACCGCACCTTCACGGGCATGCTGGCGGTCAATCAACCCTCGGTCCGACAACGGCACGCGAGGCGGTTTGAGATTTCCGGGCGCCGGGAGCAGATCGACGAACAATTCCAACAGTTCTGATCTGGGGCCTTTATTGCCCGCCCAGTCTCGTAGACGGTAATAGATATAGCGGGACCCTTCACCCCGATCACGAATGTCCTGTTCGCGCATGGTGATAAACAGTTCATTACGGTCAATGTCTATCTGACTGAATTCCTGTTCATCAATCTCGGTTTCCGAATCGGAAGGTTTATCCGTATCGGTCCAGAAATAAATGGCTCTGTCCCGGGCTTTTATCCCCACATAACTGCGCACTTGAAAACGAACCTGCCCATGTTCCTTCAAGTAGTCGTCGGTGATAGCGCCGACGACATCGAGCATTTCCAGCAAGGCGGGTTCCTGACCATCATCCGGGGCCACCCTGTCCACGGTAATACGTTTTTTAGCGGACTCAGCAGGGTTGCCCCCCTGGATCAGGATGTAAGACAGGTCGTAGATGCCATTGTCCAGATAGTTCCTGGGGACTGATACATACTTGTCCCCAGGTTCGATGGGAAAAGGGAACTTAAATTCATTGACTTCGCGAAAGGCATCCCCAAGCGGGCGAAATCCCACTTTGACAATATCCGGCCCGAGAACAGGATCGGTTGTGAAGCTCCACGCTGGAACAATCAACTGCAGATCACGGTTCAACTCCGTACGCGGCAACAGCCCGTCGGGACTTTCTGCACCGTGTTCGTCCTTGAGAATGACCGGCACTTGCGGAACCGGCAAAGCGGTGACTCCTGATGGTTGCGGATTTGCACTGTGCGGGCCTTGTGTGTGTTCCGAGGGCTGCATGGAGGACGCTCCGCGACAATTAACCAAACGTTGGTGTGCGGTATCAACAGGGTGATACCGCCGCTGCATGGGTTCGATTTAATGCGCAAAGGCGGGCGCTGCCTACTGTCAGAAATTACAGGTTTTGCTACCGTTCGTCGGAATCAATGCTCGTACGCAGGGGGCTTAATCATGTGCGTTTATCAAAAACGTGCAGGCAAAAAATCGAGCTACACGATCTCGCGTCATCGCCTACAGCTACGCCAGAATCCGCCGGGTTGATACAGGTGTGATCAACCGCTGAGTTATTCGGAGTCAGATCCGGCGCTTCGCGAGCAGGCTCGCTCCCACGGTTAACCGCGCTCCAATGTGGGAGTGAGCCTGCTCGCGAAAGCGCCGGAAGAACAACGCCCTGCCTTCAGGCAGACAAAACCCGCCGCCCCGGTTGAACGGGACGGCGGGTTTTGTCGTTTCAGGCGTCGCTTACACCGTATCCACCTTCAACGAATGATCATTCAACATGCCGCTGATGATCGTCGCCGTGTCATGCCCGCCAGCCACCACCCCGCCCGCCCCCGGCGTCACGCCGTAATGGCTGGCCAGATTGACGCCGGCCAGATCAATCGTCTGGTTCGGCGTTGCGCCGGCCATGGCGCTGACGTCGATGCTGGTGAGCACCGAAGCGCCACTGCCGCTGACAGTGAAGTGCAGGTAGTCATCCAGCGACGCCGTGGTGCCGTTCTCGCCCTGCAGCAGTTGCGACAGGTCGAGTTTGTCAGTGCCGGGGGTGAAGTCGGTGATCAGGTCGTGGCCGCTGTTGCCCTTGAGCCACTGGAAGGTGTCGGCCCCTGAACCACCGGTCAGAGTGTTGTTGCCCATACCGCCAATCAGCAGGTCATCACCGCCGCCACCGTTGAGGATGTCGTTACCGAGACCGCCGTTGATCACGTTGTTATTGTTGTCGCCGGTCAGGGTGTCGTTGAAGTTCGAGCCGACGAGGTTTTCGATGCCGGTCAGGGTGTCCGTCCCCGCGCCGATCGTGTTTTGCGCACCGAGCAGACCGAGGTTGACCGTGACCCCGGCGGTCGCATGGGCGTAGCTGGCGGTGTCGCTGCCAGTACCGCCGTCGAGCAGGTCATTGCCCGGGCCGCTGTAAAGCAAGTCGTTACCGGCGCCGCCGTGCAGCTCGTTATTGCCAGAGCCTGCGCTGAGCACATCGTTGCCGTCGCCGGCGTTGATGATGTTGTCGCCAGTGCCGGCCACCAGCACGTCATCCCCCGAGGTGCCGGTAAGGGTGTGGCCGTCCTGATAGCTGATGGACACGTTGGCGGTGTCGCTGCCGCCATGGTTGTCGTTGGCGGTGTAAGTGCCGTGGAAATCCGGGGTGACATCGTGGGCCCCGGCGTAGTTGACCGTCATGGTCAGTTGGTAGTTTTCTGCCGCGTTGGGGTTACCGCCGCCGTTGGGGTTGCTGATGTTGGTGACGTGGATCTGGTAGGTGCCATCGGCGCTGGCAGTGATCGTGCCGCCATCGGCAATCGCGACGAACGCGCCACCGTTGAGCGAGTACTCCAGAGTGATGTGCCCGGCTGCCAGGTTGTGATCCAGGTTCAGCGTTTCGCCCTGTTTCAGTTTGACCGTGATCAGGTCTTCATCATTGGCATTGGCGTTGGTCACCGCGCCGAGGTAGCCGCTGATCACCAGCACGGCGGTCATCGCTGCGGTGTTGGCGGCGAACGCATTGCGCACATCGGCCAGGGTCTGGTTGGCGGCGGTGTTGTTGTTGCCGTTGAACGTGATCGCGCCGGTGCCGGTGAAGTCCGCGCCCTTCGCTATCCAACCAGTATTGAAGGTGGTCGGTGTGGCGTTGAGCGTATCGCCATTCGGATCGGTGTCGTTGGCCAGCAGCAGTTCGCCCGGCACCACGATATTGCCCGACAGCACGTTGGTGATGACGTGATCGTCGACTGCCACGGGTGGCGCGTTGGGGATCACTTTCACGGTCAGCGTCGAACTGGCGAGGTCGCCGTCGTTGTCGCTGACGGTGAAGCCGATGTTCTCGGTGATGACCACGGCGGTGGTTTTCTGCGAGGTGTAGGTGTAGTCGCCGCTGTCGAGGTTGATCAGCAATGTGCCGCCATTATTGGTGGCGATGCTCAAGGTGTTGTTGGCGGTGTTGAAGGTGCCGTGATTGGCGCCGCCGCTTGGGGTCAACGAGCCTTGGCCGCTGAGGGCTTTTGGATCGTAGGTGTAGGTGGTGCCGTCGACCACGATGGACTTGATGAAACCGCCATCGGCGCCAAAGGTGCCGCCCTCGCCCAGCAACGAACCGGTGACCGGCGCGCCCTGCACGGTGCCCGACAGCACCGAGTTGAGCTGGTTGAGATCGGTGACCACCACCGCGTTGGTGTTGGTGTGGCTGATGCCGTCATACGCCAGCGGGTCGAGGTTGGCGTTGCTCACGCCGCTGCCCAGGCCAATCGCGTAATTCTTGATGTTGTTGGCATCAAGGAAGGCTTTTAACGTTGCTTCATCGGCGGTGCCGATATCGCCCTCGTTGGGTTTGCCGTCGGAGAAGAAGTAGCCGACGTTCTGCGCCCCGGTGAGTTTGCCCGAGGTGTTGAACGCGTTGTACATGGTCGCCACGGCAGCGTCGTAATTGGTGCCACCGCCTGCGGTGAGGCCGGCCAGCAGGGTCTTGGCCGTGGCCACATCGACCCACACCGTCGTCCGGTCGGTGGCGTTGCTGCTGAAGGTGACGAGCTGCACTTTGACATCGCCGAGGTCATCGTACTTGTCGAGCAAGGCGCTGATGGCCTGCTTGGCCAGCGCCAGTCGCGACAGACCCGGCACGCCGGAGGCGTCGGCCATACTGCCGGAAATATCGAGGACGATAAGGATGTTGGAATCGATCTCCACCGCCGCCACCGAACGATCCGACGCCACCGCTTTTGGCACGTCGTCGACGATGTTGACCACGAGGGTGCTGGTAGTGCTGTTGCCCAGCGCGTCAGTGGCTTGGTAAGTGAAGCTTTCGCTCAGAGTGTTCGCCCCGTCGTTGGCGCTCGGCGAGGTTTTCGGCGCCGAGGTCAGCGTGTAGGTGTAGGTGCCGTCGGCGTTGAGCTGGATCTGCCCGTAGGTGCCGGTGGCGCTGCCGACCAGGGTGTAGGTGATCGCGCCTGTGCCGCCAGTGACCGCGCCGACCAGCGTGCCGGTGGCGGTTTCGCCGGTGTTGCTCGGGTCGCTGCCGGTGACCGTACCGGGGGCCAGATCCGCGCCGTCCTTGCTCAGGTCGAGGGCTTTTTCATAGACCGTGACGTCTTGATCGACCGAGGCCAGCAGTTTGCTGTCGGCGACGTTGATGGTGATGGTCGTGGTGCTTTCATCACCGTCGCTGTCGCGAATCGTATAGGTGAAAGTGTCGGTGGCGCCCGGTGGGCTCACCGAGTTCGGGTTGCTGTGATAGACGGCGTTGCCCGCCGCGTCGAGGGTCAGGTAACCGAAGTTGCCATTGATGTTGCTGTTGAGGCCGCCGATGGCTGAAGTGCCGGTGTTGCTGCCGGCGCGCACGCCGATCACTGTGGCCGCGCCATCGGCACCGCTGATGTCATTGCCCAGGACGCTGACGTTGACCGTACCGCCCTCGGCCACCGAGCCGGTGTCGGGTTTGGCAGTCGGCAAGTCATCGATGATGTTGACGTTGATCTGACCGTTGGCAGTGCTGCCATCGGTGTCCGTGGCCACGACGTTGAAGTTCTCGGTGAGGCTGTTGGCACCGTTGGCGTTCGGGTGAGTTTCGTTGTCGACCAGGGTGTAGCTGTAGCTGACGACGCCGGTTGCCGGGTTGTAACCGGTGATGGTGAAGGTGCTGCCCAGCGGCGAAACCACCGATTGCGGGAAGCCTGCGGCGACGCCATTAGTGACCACGGCAATGCCACCGACGGTGAGGGTTTGCAGACCATCGAGCGCAGTGACGGTGAAGGTGCCGCTTTGGGTCAGCGCCGGGTTGTTGGGGCTGGTGCCGTCGCTGAGGTTTTTCTCGTAAACGGTGAGTTCGCCGCCATTGACGTCGAGACCGTTGAGCAGCACCGGATCGTCGTTGTTGTGGATGTTCAGCACCAGGTTGGCGGTGCTGGTGTCGCCGTCGGCATCGGTCAGGGTGTAGGTGAACGTCTCGGTGCCGTTACCGCCGCCGTGCAGGTTTTTGAAGTCGGCATCGTTGGGGTTCAGCGTGTAGGTGTACGTGCCGTTGGCGTTGAGCACCAGCGTGCCGTAAGTACCGGTGAAGGTGCCGGCGGTGATCGGCCCGGCATTCGGTCCGGTCGCGACCACATCAGCGCCTTGCACATCGTTGGTCAGCACGTTGCCGGTCAGGGTCAGCTGGGTTTCCGAGCCGCTGTTGGCGTTGCTGTCGTTCACGGCTTTTGGCACGTCATCGACGATGCTGACGACGATGCTGCTGGTGACGATGTTGCCCAGTGAATCAGTGGCCTGATAGGTAAAGGTTTCGGTCAGAGTGTTGGCGCCGTCGTCGGCATGCGGCGTGGTGCTCGCCGGCGAGGTCAGCGTGTAGGTGTACGTGCCGTTGGGGTTGAGGACAATCTGCCCGTAGTTGCCGGTGGCGCTGCCGACCAGTGCATAGCTGATCGCGCCGACCGCGCCGGTGACCGAGCCGACCAGCGTGCCGGACGCGGTTTCGCCGGTGTTGGTCGGGTCGCTGCCAGTGACTGTACCGGGAGCCAGATCCGCGCCGTCCTTGGTCAGGTCGAGGGCTTTCTCGAAGACGGTGACGTCGGTGTCGCTGGTCGCGCACAGCTTGCTGTTGGCGACATCGATGGTGATGGTGGTGGTGCTTTCATCACCGTCGGCATCGCGCACGGTGTAGGTGAACACATCCACTGCACCCGGGCCGTTCACGACGTTGGGATTGCTGTGGTAGACGGCGTTGCCGTTGGCGTCCAGGGTCAGGTAGCCGTAGGTGCCGTTGATGTTGCTGTTGAGGCCGCCGATGGCCGAGGTCGAGGTATCGGAGCCGGCGCGCACGCCGACCACCGCGCCGGTTACGGCCGGACCATCAGCGCCACCGATGTCGTTGTTCAGGACATTGCCACTGACCGTGCCGCCCTCCGCCACCGATGCGGCGTCAGGGTGGGCGCTCGGCAAATCATCGACGATGTTGACGTTGATCTGGCCGCTGGCGGTGCTGCCATCGGTGTCGGTGGCGACGACGTTGAAGTTCTCGGTGATGCTGTTGGCGCCGTCGGCGTTTGGATGGGTTTCGTTGTCGACCAACGTGTAGCTGTAACTGACCACGCCGGTCGCCGGGTTGTAACCGGTGATGGTCAACGTGCTGCCGAGTGGCGTGACGATCGATTGCGGGAAGCCTGCGGCCACGCCACCAGTCACCACGCTGATACCGCCCACGGTCAGGGTTTGCAAGCCATCGAGCGCGGTGACGGTGAAGGTGCCGCTCTGGGTCAGCGCCGGGGTGTCGGGGCTGGTGCCGTCACTGAGGTTTTTCTCGTAGACCGTCAGTTCGCCGCCATTGACGTCGAGGCCGTTGAGATAGACCTGATCGTCGTTGTTATGGATCTGCAGAACCAGATTCGCCGTGCTGGTATCACCATCCGAATCGGTGATGGTGTAGGCGAAGGTTTCCGTGCCATTGCCGCCGCCGTGCAGGTTTTTGAAGTCGGCGTCGTTGGTGTTCAGCGTGTAGGTGTAAGTGCCGTTGGCGTTGAGCACCAAGGTGCCGTAAGTCCCGGTGAATGTGCCGGCGGTGATCGGCCCGGCACTTTCATTGGTCACCACGCGGTCGGCGCCCTGCACGTCGTTGGTCAGCACGTTGCCGGTCAGTGTCAGTTGCGTTTCAGACGCCGTGCCATTGCTGTCATCCACGGCTTTGGGCAAGTCGTCGACGATGTTCACATCGAGGGTGCCGTTAGCGGTGGTGCCGTTGTCATCGACTACGGTGACGGCGAACTGCTCAGGCAGATTGTTCGCGCCGTTGGCGGTTGGATGCGCTTCGTTGTCGACCAGGGTGTAGCTGTAGCTGACCACGCCCGTGGTGGCGTTGAAACCGGTGATGGTCAGTGTGCTGCCCAATGGAGTGGTGACCGATTGTGGAAAACCTGCTGCTACGCCATTAGTGACGACGGCGATGCCGCCGACGGTCAGGGTCGTCACGCCATCGAGTGCGGTGATGGTAAACGTGCCGCTCTGAGTCAGCGCGGTGGAATCCGCTGCGCTGCCGTCGCTGAGGTTTTTTTCGTAAACGGTGAGTTCGCCGCCATTCACGTCGAGGCCGTTGATGATCACCGGATCGTCGTTGTTGTGAATCTGCAGCACCAGATTCGCCGTGCTGGTATCACCGTCGGAATCGGTGATGGTGTAGGCGAAGGTTTCCGTGCCATTGCCGCCGCCGTGCAGGTTTTTGAAGTCGGCGTCGTTGGTGTTCAGCGTGTAGGTGTAAGTGCCGTTGGCGTTGAGCACCAAGGTGCCGTAAGTCCCGGTGAATGTGCCGGCGGTGATCGGCCCGGCACTTTCATTGGTCACCACGCGGTCGGCGCCCTGCACGTCGTTGGTCAGCACGTTGCCGGTCAGTGTCAGTTGCGTTTCAGACGCCGTGCCATTGCTGTCATCCACGGCTTTGGGCAAGTCGTCGACGATGTTCACATCGAGGGTGCCGTTAGCGGTGGTGCCGTTGTCATCGACTACGGTGACGGCGAACTGCTCAGGCAGATTGTTCGCGCCGTTGGCGGTTGGATGCGCTTCGTTGTCGACCAGGGTGTAGCTGTAGCTGACCACGCCCGTGGTGGCGTTGAAACCGGTGATGGTCAGTGTGCTGCCCAATGGAGTGGTGACCGATTGTGGAAAACCTGCTGCTACGCCATTAGTGACGACGGCGATGCCGCCGACGGTCAGGGTCGTCACGCCATCGAGTGCGGTGATGGTAAACGTGCCGCTCTGAGTCAGCGCGGTGGAATCCGCTGCGCTGCCGTCGCTGAGGTTTTTTTCGTAAACGGTGAGTTCGCCGCCATTCACGTCGAGGCCGTTGATGATCACCGGATCGTCGTTGTTGTGAATCTGCAGCACCAGATTCGCCGTGCTGGTATCACCGTCGGAATCGGTGATGGTGTAGGCGAAGGTTTCCGTGCCATTGCCGCCGCCGTGCAGGTTCTTGAAGTCGGCGTCGTTGGTGTTCAGTGTGTAGGTGTAAGTGCCGTTGGCGTTGAGCACTAAAGTGCCGTAAGTCCCGGTGAATGTGCCGGCGGTGATCGGCCCGGCACTTTCATTGGTCACCACGCGGTCGGCGCCCTGCACATCGTTGGTCAGCACGTTGCCGGTCAGTGTCAGTTGCGTTTCAGACGCCGTGCCATTGCTGTCATCCACGGCTTTGGGCAAGTCGTCGACGATGTTCACATCAAGGGTGCCGTTAGCGGTGGTGCCGTTATCATCGACCACGGTGACGGCAAACTGCTCAGGCAGATTGTTCGCGCCGTTGGCGGTTGGATGCGCTTCGTTGTCGACCAGGGTGTAGCTGTAGCTGACGACACCGGTGGTGGCGTTGAAACCGGTGATGGTCAGCGTACTGCCCAACGGCGTGGTGACCGATTGCGGGAAACCTGCTGCCACGCCGTTGGTGACCACGGCGATGCCACCGACAGTCAGCGTGGTGACGCCATCGAGTGCAGTGATGGTGAACGTGCCGCTTTGGGTCAACGCGGTGGCGTCCGGTGCGCTGCCGTCAGTGAGGTTTTTCTCGTAAACCGTCAACTCGCCGCCTTCGACGTTCAGGCCATTGATGATCACCGGATCGTCGTTGTTGTGGATCTGCAGCACCAGATTCGCCGTGCTGGTATCACCGTCGGAATCGGTGATGGTGTAGGCGAAAGTTTCCGTGCCGTTGCCACCGCCGTGGAGGTTTTTGAAGTCGGCATCGCTGGTGTTCAGCGTGTAGGTGTAAGTGCCGTTGGCGTTGAGCACTAAAGTGCCGTAAGTCCCGGTGAATGTGCCGGCGGTGATCGGCCCGGCACTTTCATTGGTCACCACGCGGTCGGCGCCCTGCACATCGTTGGTCAGCACGTTGCCGGTCAGTGTCAGTTGCGTTTCAGACGCCGTGCCATTGCTGTCATCCACGGCTTTGGGCAAGTCGTCGACGATGTTCACATCAAGGGTGCCGTTAGCGGTGGTGCCGTTATCATCGACCACGGTGACGGCAAACTGCTCAGGCAGATTGTTCGCGCCGTTGGCGGTTGGATGCGCTTCGTTGTCGACCAGGGTGTAGCTGTAGCTGACGACACCGGTGGTGGCGTTGAAACCGGTGATGGTCAGTGTGCTGCCGAGTGGAGTGGTCACGGATTGCGGGAAGCCTGCCGCTACGCCATTAGTGACGACGGCGATGCCACCGACAGTCAGGGTTGTCACGCCGTCCAGCGCAGTGATGGTGAACGTGCCGCTTTGCGTCAGTGCGGTGGAGTCCGGTGCGCTGCCGTCAGTGAGATTTTTCTCGTAGACGGTGAGTTCGCCGCCATTCACGTCAAGGCCGTTGATGATCACCGGATCGTCGTTGTTATGGATCTGCAGAATCAGATTCGCCGTGCTGGTATCACCGTCCGAATCGGTGATGGTGTAGGCGAAAGTTTCCGTGCCGTTGCCACCGCCGTGCAGGTTTTTGAAGTCCGCGTCGTTGGTGTTCAGCGTGTAGGTGTAGGTGCCGTTGGCGTTCAGCACCAAGGTGCCGTAAGTCCCGGTGAATGTGCCGGCGGTGATCGGCCCGGCACTTTCATTGGTCACCACGCGGTCGGCGCCCTGCACGTCGTTGGTCAGCACGTTGCCGGTCAGTGTCAGTTGCGTTTCAGACGCCGTGCCATTGCTGTCCTCAACGGCTTTGGGCACGTCGTCGGTAATGTTCACGTCGAGCGTGCCGTTGGCAGTGGTGCCGTTGTCATCGACCACGGTGACGGCGAATTGCTCAGGCAGATTGTTCGCGCCGTTGGCGGTGGGGTGCGCTTCGTTGTCGACCAGGGTGTAGCTGTAGCTGACCACGCCGGTGGTGGCGTTGAAACCGGTGATGGTCAGTGTGCTGCCCAATGGCGTGGTGACCGATTGCGGAAAGCCTGCGGCTACACCATTGGTGACCACGGCGATGCCGCCGACGGTCAGGGTGGTGACGCCGTCCAGAGCGGTAATGGTGAACGTGCCGTTTTGGGTCAACGCAGTGGAGTCCGACGCACTGCCGTCACTGAGGTTTTTCTCGTAAACCGTCAGCTCGCCGCCTTCGACGTTCAGGCCATTGATGACCACCGGATCATCGTTGTTGTGGATCTGCAGGACGAGGTTGGCAGTGCTGGTATCACCGTCCGAATCAGTGATCGTGTAGGCGAAGGTCTCGGTACCGTTGCCGCCTCCATGGAGGTTTTTGAAGTCCGCGTCGCTGGTGTTCAGCGTGTAGGTGTACGTGCCGTCGGCATTCAGCACCAAGGTGCCGTAGGTACCAGTGAAAGTGCCCGGGGTTACCGGACCGGTTGGCACGCGATCCGCACCTTGCACGTCATTGGTCAGGACGTTGCCGGTCAGCGTCAGCAGGGTTTCCGATGCGGTGCCATTGCTGTCATCAAACGCTTTGGGCACGTCGTCGGTGATGTTGACGTCGAGCGTGCCGGTCGCGGAGTCGCCATTGCTGTCGCCGGCAATCACCGTGAACTGTTCGCTGAGATTGTTGGCGCCGTCACCGGCCGCGTGGCTTTCGTTGCCGTTGAGGGTGTAGCTGTAGCTGACAACGCCAGTCGCCGGGTTGTAACCGGTGATGGTCAGGGTGTTGCCCAGTTGCGAGGTGATCGATTGCGGGAAGCCGATCGGCACACCGCCAACGATAACGTTGATGCCGCCGATGCTCAGGCTGGTCAGACCGTCCGGTGCCGACACGGTGAAACTGCCGCTTTGCGTCAGTGCACCGGGGTTGGCCGACGAACCGTCAGGCAGATTGGCTTCATTGACGTTGAGTTCACCGCCCGCCACATTCAGACCGGTGAGGGTCACCGGATTGTTCACCGGTGGCGGCACCACGACAGCCGGGGTGTCATCGCCGTTGTCGATCACCGCGTTGTGGCGTTCTTCAGGGAATTCGGGAATACCGCCGAATCCGGCAGTAGGGAAACCGATGATCGGATCAACCCGGCCGCCAACTTCCGTCAGCAGGACAAAACTGTGGCCGCCGCCCGCCTCTCCCGGTGCGCCGCCCGGGGCATTCGGACCGGCCGCGGTGGCTTCAGCGGTTTTGCTCGGGTCGTCACCGGCGGCGATGGCTTTCTGGATCTGCTCGACGTCGGTCAGTTGCGCGTCGCTCGGAGTCACTGCCTCAGCGGCATTTACATGCGCCGCCTGACCCGCCAGTAGTTCACCGGTCATGGTCATGCTGCTGCCGCGTCCGAGGGTCAGTTCCTGGCCGTTTTGCAGATGAACGGCGACGGCGCCTTCTGCGCCGGTGATCAGTTGGTCGCCGGCATACAGGCGATCACCTTCAACCAGTGCGCGTTTAGTACCGTCGGCTGACTGAGCGAAAACCTGGCCAATGACTTTAGTGACTGTACCGATGAGCGTTGCCATGTGAAATCCTCCGCTGCCGACCACCGTCGGCACTGGTAAGCGAAGCAGCCCATGGCTCAATCGGGTTGTTGGAGGCGACGCTCGCACCTTCAACAGTTCGTTTCGCAGGTAGCTTCTTTCGGAAACATCAGTGCTATCAAGCACTTCCGCATCCTGATCAAAGCAATACGCCCACTAACGCTACGTAACGGTGGTGAATCACTCGAGTGACAAAAAACTGTCGCTCGTCAGCCGCTACGCGTCCCTCCCCTTCAGCAGTACTTCGCCGTATGTCGCAAAGTGAGTGGAACTTTCCTCAAGCCTTTTTGCGCTCCCTAAAGCGCATAAAACAAAGGCTTTCATGCTGAACAATGTGCCGGTTTTTGCAAAGCGCATAAGTTTTTTTCGGCATAAGCCTTATGAAAATTTTTTCTTAGCTACGCTTCAGGATGTTCTTAGCTCTGTTGTTACAAGAGTGAAACGCTTGCACCTAAAAATATCGTCAAATATTTGGCGACAGTAACACACCATCAGGACTCAGGGAGATGCACCCATGCGCGTTCTAACCCCCCTCTGCAGCGCGGTTTTGCTGGCCATGGCTTGCACTTCCCAAGCCCAGGCCATGAACCTCACCGAGGCCATTCAAAGCACCATCGCCACTCACCCGGAACTGGCCTCGCGCGTGGACGCGCGCCTGTCCGCTGATGAACAAGTCAAAGTGGCCAAGGGCGGCTTCTATCCGTCCGTCGATTTGAACGCCGCGTATGGCCGTGGCTACAGCGATAACACCAACACCCGGGCCTTCGGTAATCACCACACCGAAATCCTCAATTACACCCAGTCGGAGCTGCGCCTGCGACAAATGCTGTTCGACGGCTTCAACACCGCCAACGAAGTCGAGCGCACCAAAGGCGTGTCCAATTCACGCGCATACTACGCGCAAGGCACCGCTCAGGATCTGGCCCTGCGCACCATCGAGGTCTACCTCGAAGTGCTCAAACGTCGCGAGCTGGTGACTCTGGCCAAGAACAACCTGCAGGCGCACTTGCGCGTCAACGACCAGATCGGCCTGCGCACCGAGCGTGGCGTCGGCAGCACCGCTGACTCCGACCAATCGGTAGCCCGTAAGGCCTTGGCGCAAAACAACCTCGACACCGCCGAAGTCGATCTGGCCGACGCCGAAGCCAACTTCTACAGCGTGGTCGGGCGCATGCCCGATGAGCTGGAAACCCCGGCCTCGACCCGCGGCGAACTGCCGACCGAATTGCGTGAAGCCCAACAGAGCATGGTCGACAACAACCCGTATCTGAAGTCCGCCCAGGCTGACGTGCAATCGGCCGAGAGCCAGTACGAAGTCGCCAAGTCGCCGTTCTATCCACGCTTCGACGCGGAAGCGGCCGTCGGTGCGAACAACAATGTGCAGGGCGATGAAGGCCACGACAACGAATGGCGTGTGGGGGTGGTGATGAACTACAACCTGTTCCGCGGCGGCAGCGACAAGGCGCGCCTGGCCTCCGATGCGCACCAGATCAACCAGGCAATGGACATCCGCAACAACGCCCTGCGCCAGCTCAACGAGAACATCCGTCTGGCCTGGAACGCTATGGTCAACGCGAAGAAGCAGACCCCGACCGCCCGTGAATACGCCGAAACCACCAAACGCGTGCGTGCCGCGTATCAGGATCAGTTCGGCCTCGGCCAACGGACCCTGCTCGACTTGCTCGACAGTGAAAACGAGCTGTACAACGCCAACCGTCGCTACACCGAAATCCGCTACACCGAGGAGTATTCGATGTACCGCGTGCTGGCGAACATGGGCCAGTTGTTGAGCAAACAACGGGTGGTGCTGCCAGCCGATGCGATCGCTGCGACTGAGGTCAAAAACGAAGCGCGCTTGCCCGAGCTGAAATAACCAACTCCCTGTAGGAGCTGCCGCAGGCTGCGATCTTTTGACGTTGTTTTTTACGATCAAGATCAAAAGATCGCAGCCTGCGGCAGCTCCTACACGTGATTGGGGTGATAGACGATCAAGCGTTCCGTTCAGTTTTATGTAGCCAGTGCCACCGTTTCACGGGAGCGATCAATATGACCAGCATGGAACCCGGCCACACCGGGATCGATCCGCGGCTGAGCTTCGATGATCCGTTACTCGACGGTCTGTTGATCCTTTGCAAACTGCATAGCGCAACGGTCAGTCGCGCCAGCCTGAGTGCCGGGCTGCCGCTGAACAAACAACGCCTGAGCCTCGACTTGCTGCCGCGCGCCGCTGCCCGCGCCGGGTTACAGGCGCGGGTTCTGCGCCGTGAGCTGAAAGACATCTCACCGCTGAACCTGCCGATTCTGCTGCTGCTCAACGACGGTCGCACTGCTGTTTTACGGCGCTTCGGTGACGACGGCAAAGCGCTGATCCTGCCCAGCGAAGCCGATGGCGGTGAGCAATGGATCAGCCGCGACGAACTCACTGAACACTACAGCGGCCAGGCCTTGTTCGCCCGTCCGCGCCATGAACTCGAAGACCTGCGATCACCACTGGTGCCACGGGTGCATGCGTGGTTTCGCGACACCCTGAAGCTGTCGAAATGGTTGTATAGCGATGCGATTCTCGCCAGTTTCCTGATCAACCTTTTAGGCCTGATGGTGCCGTTGTTCGTCATGCAGACCTACGACCGCGTGGTGCCGAATCAGGCGACGTCGACCCTGTGGGTGCTGTCGATCGGACTGTTGATCGGCACCGGTTTCGAACTGGTCTTGCGGGTGGTGCGTGCGCACCTGCTCGACACCGCCGGCAAGAAAACCGATGTGATCCTTTCCGCGACTTTGTTCGAACGCATCACCGGCATGTCGATGAAGGCGCGGCCAGCGACCATCGGCGGTTTCGCCCAGAGCATTCATGACTTTCAGGGCTTGCGTGAATTTCTCACGGCAGTGACGCTGACCAGCCTGATCGACCTGCCCTTCGTGGTGCTGATGCTGGTGGTGATCGGCCTGCTCGGCGGCTGGCTGGTGGTGATTCCACTGCTGGCGTTTCCGATCACCATCGTCTTCGCGATGATCATTCAGGTGCGCCTGCGGGACACCGTGCAAAAGAGCCTGAGCCTCGGCGCCGAACGCCAAGCGGTGCTGATTGAAACCCTCGGTGGCCTGGAAACTCTCAAGGCTTGCAGCGCCGAAAGCGAGCGCCAGCA
This sequence comes from Pseudomonas sp. SCA2728.1_7, assembly GCF_018138145.1. Classification (NCBI taxonomy): domain Bacteria; kingdom Pseudomonadati; phylum Pseudomonadota; class Gammaproteobacteria; order Pseudomonadales; family Pseudomonadaceae; genus Pseudomonas; species Pseudomonas sp. SCA2728.1_7. The sequence goes on from NZ_CP073104.1 coordinate 2,457,820, forward strand.
CAAATGGGAAAGCACCCACGGCGCCCTCACCCGCCTCGACAGCCACGCACGCAACCTGTCGGCACTGGCCACCAACGGCACGTTGTTCATTCAACAATTCTCGGGGATGGCGACGATTGTCGCCGGGGTTTACAGCATCATCGCCGGCAACCTCAGCGTCGGTGCGCTGGTCGCCAGTTACATGCTCGGCAGCCGCGTGCTCGCGCCGCTGGGGCAGATTGCAGGGCTGATCACCCGCTATCAGCAAGCGCAACTGACCATGAAAAGCACCGATGCACTAATGGCCCTGCCACAAGAGCGTGACGGCAAACAGCGGCCGCTGGAGCGCACTCAACTGCAAGGTGCGCTGGACGTCAGCGGCGTGACCTTTCATTACAACGGCCAGAATGCGCCGGCGCTGAGCAATGTCAGCTTCAGCCTGAAACCCGGTGAGCGGGTCGGCATCATCGGTCGTAGCGGTTCGGGCAAAAGCACCTTGGCGCGATTGGTCATGGGCTTTTATGAACCCGAGGAAGGCCAGCTGTTGCTCGACGGCCTCGACCTGCGCCAACTCGATGTCGCCGACCTGCGCCAGCAGATCGGTTATGTCGCCCACGACTTGCCGCTGCTGGCCGGCAGTTTGCGCGACAACCTGACCCTTGGCGCACGCTACATCAGCGACTCACGCATGCTCGAAGTGGCGGAGCTGACCGGCGTTACCGAACTCGCTCGTCAGCATCCGCAAGGTTTCGACCGGCCCGTGGGCGAACGCGGACAATTGCTTTCCGGCGGCCAACGTCAGGCGGTGTTGCTGGCGCGCTCGTTATTGCTCGACCCGCCGATCATGCTGCTCGACGAACCCACCAGCGCCATGGACAACAGCAGCGAGGACTTGCTGCGGCAGAAGCTGCACGGCTGGGTGCAAGGCAAGACGCTGCTGCTGGTCACCCACCGCACCTCGATGCTGAGCCTGGTGGACCGGTTGCTGGTGCTGGATAACGGCCGGGTCGTCGCTGACGGCCCGAAAGAAGCGGTCATCGATGCACTGCGCAAGGGCCGTGTCGGCTCGGCGGCGGTCTAGGAGTTGCCCCATGTCTGCTTCCTCCGATAGCAAAGATCGCGGCTACTTCGACAGTTTCGGCAAAAGCGCCGAAGCCGAATTCATGCCGGAAACCGCCGGCGCTTCCTTGCAGGATTCGCCGCGCTGGTCGCGGATCACCGTATGGCTGGCGGCGGCGCTGCTGATCAGCGCGGTGGTCTGGGCCAAGTTCGCCGTGCTCGAAGAAGTGACCATGGGCGAAGGCAAGGCGATTCCTTCGAGCAAGATTCAGGTGATCCAGAACCTTGAGGGCGGCATCGTCACCGAGATTTTCTTTCGTGAAGGGCAGATGGTGAACAAGGGCGATACCCTGCTGCGTCTGGATGACACACGCTTTCGCTCGAACAAGGGCGAGAGCGAGGCGGATCGCTATGCGTTGACGGCGCAGGTCGAACGGCTGTCGGCGGAGGCCGAGGGCCGGCCGTTCAAGCTCTCCGATGAAGTCATCGCCAAAGCGCCGCAAGTCGCCGAAGACGAACGTTCGCTATACGAGCAACGTCAGCGCCGGCTGGCCAGCGAGCAGCGCACGCTCAGCGAACAACTGCGGCAGAAGACTCAGGAACTCGCCGAGTTTCGCTCCAAGCAAGGCCAGTTCAGTTCCAGTCTGGCGCTGCTGCAGCAAGAAATGAACATGTCCGAACCGCTGGTGAAAACCGGTGCGGTATCCCCGGTGGAAATCCTTCGCCTCAAGCGCAGCGCAGTGGAAATCCGCGGTTCATTGAACGCCACGACGCTGGCCATCCCGCGCGCCGAATCGGCGATTGCCGAGATCCGCAGCAAGATCGACGAGTCGGAACAAACCTTCCGTTCGGAAGCGGCGAAAGAGCTGAATGAGAAACGCACCGACCTGTCGAAAATCACCGCCACCAGCATCGCCATCGACGACCGCGTCACCCGCACCACCGTGACCTCACCGGTGCACGGGGTGATCAAGCAATTGAAGGTCAACACCATCGGCGGCGTGGTCCAGCCGGGCAGCGACATGGTCGAAATCGTGCCGCTGGAAGACAACCTGCTGATCGAAGCCAAAGTGCGCCCACAGGATGTCGCGTTCCTGCATCCGGGCCAGAAAGCCATGGTCAAGTTCAGTGCTTATGACTACACGATTTATGGTGGGCTGAGCGCCAAGCTTGAGCTGATCGGTGCCGACACGATTACCGATGACAAGGGCAACAGCTTTTATCTGATTCAGGTGCGCACTGATAAAAACCACTTGGGCGGGGATGTGAAACCGCTGTTGATTATTCCGGGGATGGTGGCGACGGTGGACATTATTACCGGGGAGAAAAGTGTTCTGGATTACTTGCTGAAACCGGTGCTGAAAGCCCGGACCGAGGCGATGCGCGAACGGTAAATCTCGCTGTAACCTGCGTTGACTGAACAATTGCTATCGCGAGCAGGCTCACTCCTACCTTTGGAATGCATTCCCCTGTAGGAGTGAGCCTGCTCGCGATGGCGCCAGTCCAAACAACACTTATCTATCGCCATGATTACGCTGAAACGTCTCCTCCCCCATCGCCGCAATCTGCCCCTCGATCAACGCCTCGAACGGCTTGAGCAACGGTTCAAATGACGCCGACGGTTCCAGCGTCTGCAACGCCTGCGCAATCGCCTCGATGGTCGACAACGCCCCCGGTCCCGGTGCCTTGCGCAAGCGATAGCGCGACACGCCACCTTCGGCCAACGTCACCCGTGGCAAAGCCGCCAACAGAGGATTGAGGTGCAACATCTTGCGCGCCTTGCGCCAGGTGCCATCCGGAACGACCAGCAACAGTGGTTCATCGGACTCGCCATAAGCCTGCATCGGCTGCGCATCATCGGCGGGAAACAACAGACGTACCCGATAGCCCGGCCGGTTCAACAGCGCCGGTAAATCCTCGAATACTTCACCAACAATCAGCTCGGCATTGGTCAGTCCCAACGCCGCCAATCGAGCAGTATTCAACGCATGATTGACCTCACTCGGATGCTGCAACAGCAACACTCGCGTGCGGCTGTCGAGGCTCGGGATCAGCGGGCACAGGCAATGGCTCTGGGGGCGCAGGCAGCGCGGGCATTGCGGTCTGGACATACTTCTTTTCCCTACAAGCTAAGCCTGATTGAGCTGAGCTTTGAGCAAATCACGGAAGGTCTGGATCAGCGGTTCACGGCTACGACCCCGACGCATGATCATCGAAAACGGCGCCTGATAACCGAAGGTCGCCGGCAGCAGCACGCGCAGGTCACCCTTGTCGGCCCAGGCCTGAGCGTAGTGTTCTGGCAAGTAACCGATGTAGGCACCGGACAGCACCAGAATCAGCTGCGCTTCCATACTTTCCACGGTGGCGGCGCTGTGTTTAAAGCCGTGGCGGGCCAATTCGGCCTGACTCCAGTAACCACGCCCGACCATGCGTTGCTGGGTAATGACTTGCTCGGGAATGCGCCGCTCGTTGAACAACGGATGCCGGCTACTGCAATACAACCAGTGTTGTTCGCGGTACAGCGGCATGTAGATCAGACCGCTCATGCGCGTGGAAAACGCACCGATGGCCAGATCGAGGCGGTTGTCCTGCACGCCGAGTTGCAACTCGTACGGGCTCATCACCGACAGATGCAAATGCACCGCTGGGTGTTCCTGGCTGTAGGCGCCGATGGCTTCGGCAAAGGGCAAGGCCTTGTCACTGACGGTGGAGTCGATCACACCGAGGTTGAGCGTGCCGCGCAGTTCGCCCTTGAGCGCGGCGGCGTATTGCTCGAAACCTTCGAGTTCGGCGAGCAGGCGCAGGGTTTCCTGATGGAACAATTCACCCTTGCTGGTCAGGCTGAAGCCGCCGCGCCCGCGATGGCACAACACCAGGCCGAGCGCGGCTTCGAGCTGGCTCATGTAGGTGCTGATCGCCGAGGTCGACAGGTTGAGTTCCTGTTGGGCGTTGGCGAAACCCTGATGACGCACGACGCTGACGAAGATGCGCAACAGTTTCAGGTCGGGTAAAGCGTTGGCCATGTCTACTCCGGGCTTTGCAACTGTGTGTCTGTGGGAAAAGCCCCTCACCCCAGCCCTCTCCCCGAGGGAGAGGGAGAGGGAGCCTACCGAGCTGTTATGAGGATTTACGCCGACCTGCGATATCGAGTCGAACTCAGGATTCAAAAGCAATGGAGATCGGCCCCCTCTCCTGGGGGAGAGGGCTGGGGTGAGGGCAGCAATCCCCAGCCGATCACAATCTTGAACCCGCCGAAGTCTAATCCCAGCCTCGCCATTAGTTTAGAAAAATCTGAACTAAGTTTTTGCCCGTAGCGATTCTTCCGCCGCACTACATTTCGCATCATCGGCCCCACAGCGGCGTCCGACCCCGTGCTCAACGGCGCGCCGACATAAATAAAACAAAGACGATGAGGCCTTACCCGTGGACAAGATTCTTCACCAACCACTGGGCGGCAACGAAATGCCGCGCTTCGGCGGCATCGCCACCATGCTCCGACTCCCCCATGTACCGACCGCTGCCGGCCTGGACGCTGCCTTTGTTGGCGTGCCCCTGGACATCGGTACTTCGCTGCGCCCCGGCACCCGCTTCGGGCCACGCGACATCCGCACCGAATCGGTGATGATCCGCCCGTACAACATGGCGACCGGCGCGGCGCCGTTCGACTCGCTGTCGGTGGCCGACATCGGTGACGTGGCGATCAACACCTTCAACCTGCTCGACGCCGTGCGCATCATCGAAGAAGCCTACGACAACATTCTCGAGCACAACGTGATCCCGATGACCCTGGGTGGCGACCACACCATCACCCTGCCGATCCTGCGTGCGATCCATAAAAAGCATGGCAAGGTCGGTCTGGTGCACATCGATGCCCACGCGGACGTCAACGATCACATGTTCGGCGAGAAGATCGCCCACGGCACCACGTTCCGTCGCGCTGTCGAAGAAGGTCTGCTGGACTGCGACCGCGTGGTGCAGATCGGTCTGCGCGCGCAGGGTTACACCGCTGACGACTTCAACTGGAGCCGTGATCAGGGCTTCCGCGTGGTGCAAGCCGAAGAGTGCTGGCACAAGTCGCTGGCGCCACTGATGGCCGAAGTACGCGAGAAAGTCGGCGGCGGTCCGGTGTATCTGAGCTTCGACATCGACGGCATCGATCCGGCCTGGGCACCGGGCACCGGCACCCCGGAAATCGGTGGTCTGACGACCATTCAGGCGATTGAAATCATTCGCGGCTGCCAAGGCCTCGACCTGATCGGTTGCGATCTGGTAGAAGTCTCGCCCGCTTATGACACCACCGGCAACACCTCGCTGCTGGCCGCCAACCTGCTGTACGAAATGCTCTGCGTACTGCCTGGTGTGGTCCATCGCTGAGGGTCGGGTCATGAACGAACGTGATCAGGTTTTGCAAGCGGCCGCCGACCTGGTATCCGCCTTCGCCCGTAACGATCGCGAAGCTTATTTCGGCGCGTTCAGCGCCGATGCAAGTTTCGTCTTCTACACCCTCGAACAGCCGCTGCTGTCGCGCGATGCCTATCAGGCCTTGTGGGACAGCTGGCGCGCCGAGGATGGCTTCGAGGTGCTCTCGTGCACTTCGAGCAACGCCTTCGTCAGCCTGCAGGGTGACGTGGCGATTTTCATCCATGACGTGGCCACCGAGCTGCGCATGCAAGGGGAGCAACACTTCAGCCAGGAGCGCGAGACGATTGTTTTCAGGAAACAAGCGTCGAGCCTAGAACAACAAGGCCATTGGCTGGCCTGTCACGAACATTTGTCCGCAATGCCGGAAGGGCTGCCATCCCCTTAGCCAAACAGGTGACGCCTCACGCACGATGAGGCGCGCCTTTATGATCGGAGCAGATCATGAATAACAACAACAACGACCAAAGCCTTACGCAAATTGAAACCCACGGGGTCGAACAGATCCCGGACCACGAACGCAGCGCAGGCCCGACGGACTTGTTCCGGATGATCTTCGGTGGTTCGAACACCTTTGCCACCGCCGTGCTCGGCAGTTTTCCGGTGCTGTTCGGCCTGTCTTTTCAGGCCGGCGTCTGGGCGATTGTGCTGGGCGTGTTGCTTGGCTCGCTGATCCTCGCACCGATGGGCCTGTTCGGCCCGCTCAACGGCACCAACAATGCCGTGTCATCCGGTGCGCACTTCGGCGTGCACGGGCGGATCGTCGGTTCGTTCCTGTCGCTGTTGACCGCTATCGCGTTTTTCTCGCTCTCGGTGTGGAGTTCGGGGGATGCGCTGATTGGTGGTGCAAAACGCCTGATCGGTCTGCCGGAAACCGACCTGACTTTGGGCCTGGCCTACGGTCTGTTCGCGATTCTGGTGCTGACCGTGTGCATCTACGGCTTTCGCTTTTTGCTGTGGGTGAACAAGATCGCGGTGTGGAGCGCCAGCCTGCTATTCCTGCTGGGCATCTTCGCCTTCGCCGGTCCTTTCGATGTGAACTACGCCGGTACGGTGAGCCTCGGTCAGCCAGGCTTCTGGGCCGCGTTCATCGGCGCTGCGCTGGTGGCGATGAGCAACCCGATTTCCTTCGGCGCGTTCCTCGGCGACTGGTCGCGCTACATCCCGCGTGACACCTCCAAGCAGCGCATCATGGCGGCGGTGGTGCTATCGCAGATCGCCACGTTCATCCCGTTCCTGTTCGGCCTGAGCACCGCGACCATCGTCGCGATCAAGGCGCCGGACTACATCGCGGCGAACAACTATGTCGGGGGTTTGCTGGCGGTGTCGCCGAGCTGGTTCTTCCTGCCGGTATGCCTGATTGCGGTAATCGGCGGCATGTCCACCGGCACCACCTCGCTGTATGGCACCGGGCTGGACATGTCCAGCGTGTTTCCCCGCGTGCTGTCGCGGGTCAAGGCGACGCTGCTGATCGGCGTGCTGTCGATTGCCTTCATCTTCATCGGCCGTTTTGCCGCGAACCTGGTGCAGAGCGTGTCGACCTTCGCGGTGCTGATCATCACCTGCACCACGCCGTGGATGGTGATCATGATCATTGGTCTGTTGGTGCGTCGCGGCTTCTATTGCCCGGATGACCTGCAAGTGTTCACGCGCGGCGAACAGGGCGGACGCTACTGGTTCAGCCACGGCTGGAACTGGCGCGGTCTGGGTGCATGGATCCCGAGCGCGGCGGTGGGTTTGTGCTTCGTCAATTTGCCGGGGCAGTTCGTTGGCCCGCTGGGTGAAATGGCCGGCGGCATCGACATCAGTTTGCCGGTGACATTGGGCCTGGCTTCGGTGGTGTACCTGACGCTGCTGAGCCTGTTCCCGGAACCGCGCGAAGTGTTCGGCCCGAAGGATGCCCGGCGTGAAGCCGCAGTAAAACCTCAACTGCGCCAGGCCGCCTGACGCCGATCCCCTGTGGGAGCGAGCCTGCTCGCGAAGACTTCAGCACATTCAACATTGATGTGACTGACAGACCGCCTTCGCGAGCAGGCTCGCTCCCACAGTGAGATTCGAATTCAGCCTCAACATAAAAAAGACAATCGGAGACACGCCATCATGGCTTTGGATTTATTCGTCGTCCTCATCTACGCCGCCGGCATGCTCTTGCTCGGCTACTTCGGCATGCGCAAGGCCAAGACCAACGAGGACTTTCTCGTCGCCGGGCGTAACCTCGGCCCAAGCCTGTACATGGGCACCATGGCCGCGACCGTGCTCGGTGGTGCGTCCACCGTCGGCACCGTGCGTCTGGGCTACGTGCATGGCATCTCCGGTTTCTGGCTGTGTGCGGCACTCGGTTGCGGCATCGTCGCGCTGAACCTGTTCCTCGCCAAACCGCTGCTGAAACTGAAGATCTACACCGTTACCCAGGTCCTGGAAAAACGCTACAACCCGATGGCCCGCTCGGCCAGCGCGGCAATCATGCTGGCCTACGCGCTGATGATCGGCGTGACCTCGATCCTCGCCATCGGCACCGTGCTGCAAGTGCTGTTCGGCCTGCCGTTCTGGATCTCGGTACTGCTTGGCGGTGGCGTGGTGGTGATCTACTCGGCGATCGGCGGCATGTGGTCGCTGACCCTGACCGACATCGTCCAGTTCATCATCAAGACCGTGGGCCTGATGTTCATCCTGTTGCCGATCTGCCTGTACCGCGTCGGCGGTTGGGACGAACTGGTGCTGAAACTGCCGGCAACTGCCTTCAGCTTCACCACCATCGGCTGGGACACGATCATCACCTACTTCATGATCTACTTCTTCGGCATCCTGATCGGTCAGGACATCTGGCAACGGGTATTCACCGTCAAGACAGCCAAAGTCGCGCAATACGCCGGCAGCATCGCCGGCATCTACTGCATCGTCTACGGTCTGGCCTGCGCGCTGATCGGCATGGCCGCGCACGTGCTGATCCCGGATCTGGACAACGTCAACAACGCCTTCGCCGCCATCGTCAAACTGTCGCTGCCGGACGGCATCCGTGGTCTGGTGATCGCGGCTGCACTGGCGGCGATGATGTCCACCGCCAGCGCCGGCCTCCTTGCCGCGGCCACTACTCTGACTGAAGACCTGCTGCCGAAACTGCGTGGCGGCAAACCGTCGAGCCTGGGCATCAACCGCCTGTTCACCCTGCTCACCGGTATTGTCGTGCTGGGTATCGCGCTGGTGGTGAACGATGTGATCAGTGCCCTGACCCTCGCCTACAACCTGTTGGTGGGCGGCATGCTGATCCCGCTGATGGGAGCGATCTTCTGGAAACGCGCGACCACCGCCGGCGCCATCGCCAGCATGGGTCTGGGTTTTGCCACGGCGCTGCTGTTCATGTTCAAGGACGGTCTGGATGCCAACACACCGATCTACTACAGCCTGGCTGTGGGTCTGGTGAGTTTTGTGGTGGTGAGTCTGGTCTCCCCTCGCCCGGCGACGGTGGCGAGTGCGATCTAAGCTCTGATGTAACGACTTGATGCTTTCTTCGACGGGTGTGGCGTCGGTTGCCACACCCGTTTTTTTACGTCTGGAGAAAATGGCTGATGAAGATCGTATCGCGTGATCATTGGTTTGAAGTGCAGAGTTTGAGTGACGGTATTCGGCTGATTCATGAACCGTATATCCGGCCGTTCTACCGCTGCAACCTGTGGCACATTCAGGGTCGCGACAAAGACCTGTTGCTCGACAGCGGTTCGGGGCTGGTGAGCCTGCGCGAGCAGTTGCCATGGATCACCGAGCGACCGCTGGTGGCGGTGGCCAGTCATTGCCATTTCGACCATATCGCCGGGCATCACGAATTTACTGAACGGCTGGTGCATCCAGCCGAAGCGGACATCCTTGCGGCGCCGGATGGCGAAAACGACTTGAGCCGCGCGTTCGTCGGCGATGACATGTTCGAAGCGCATCCGGATTGCCCGTTGTGCTACGCCGAATACCGGGTCAAAGCCGCGCCGGCCACCGGGTTTGTCGAGGACGGCGATGTACTGGATCTGGGCAATCGCACGCTGCAAGTGCTGCACACGCCGGGGCATTCGCCGGGCGGGATCAGCCTGTATGAGGCGGCGACGCAAACCCTGTTCAGCGGCGACATCATCTACGACGGGCCGCTCATCGAAGACGCCTACCACTCCAATCTTGAGGATTACGCCGCCAGTCTGCGGCGTTTGCAGGCGTTGCCGATCCGTACGGTGCACGGCGGGCACTTTGGCAGTTTTTCCGGGGAGCATTTGCGCTCGATGATTGACCAGTGGTTGCGCGGCCACGCCTGAGGCCTGCTTCACTCAAGCACAACAACCATCAGAAATATCTGCCATGAGAAGAGCTGCCGTGCGTGCCGCCGTGCATCGATATATCCGGCGTCTGCTGGAAACCCGCGAATTCAACGACAACACCAGTCTGGTGCAGTTGGGCCTGGAGAAAGCCGACATCGAGGATTTGATCTTTCATCTGGAAGATGAATTCGGACTGACGGCGTTCACCGCCGAGGAAGACCGCATGCTCAAGACCGCGAAGACGGCGAATGACTTGAGCCGGTTTTTGCTGGAAATCGGCCGTCATTAAAAGCAAAAGATCGCAGCCTTCGGCAGCTCCTACATTAATCCGTGCAGGAGCTGCCGAAGACTGCGATCTCTTGATCTTGAATCCTTTGATCTCGGATCGGGGGCGTTACCGGCGCCGTTGTTGACGGCGGCGCTGCTCGTCATCGGTGCGGATCGGTACAGGTTGCAGAGGCGGTTCGATCAAACCGAGGGCAACACCCAAATCGTGCAGCCAGTTTTGAATTTTCTCTTTCATCGTCATGCCCCCTTCAGGGTGGTGCTGAGCGGCCGGAATTCTGAGGCCGCTTCGCACTGATAATAGTCCGAAGTCCTACGCAATGCTCGGCCAAATCCGCAATGATCTGTTACTGAATTGAACAGAGTTCGCCGCCATTGGTTCAGGCTGTTTCCCGGGTTTCGATCTGAGCCGCGGGATAGACAGCCTGCTGCACCTCGATCCACGCATTAAGGTTGGCGCCCAGCATGCCTTTGCGCCACATGAGCCAGGTTGTCGCACCCACAAATGGCTCGGCCAACGGATGCATCGCCACGCTGTCGCGGCCCGGCAGACTGGCCAGCATCGACTCCGACATCAGCGCCACGCCGCTGCCGGCAATCACGCAGGCGAGCATGCCCTGATAGGACTCGATCTCCATCGCCCGGCCCATGGTCGCGTGGTAGTGCGAAAACCAGGCTTCCAGACGCATGCGATAGGAGCAGCCCCGGCGAAAGGTAAACACCGACCGCCCTTCGACATCCCGGGCACTGCGTACCGGCGGATGATCAATTTCAGTGATCAGCACCAGCCGCTCTTCGCACAACGGCACGCCGTCGAGCCCGGCCAGTTCCAGCGGGCCATCGACCAACGCGGCATCAAGACGACCGGTGAGCAAGCCTTCCAGTAACTCTCCACTGGGCGCTGACTGCACCTGCAGATTCACCGCCGGATACTGCTTGTGATACTGCGCCAGCAGCGCCGGCAAATGGATCGCCGCCGTGCTGTACATGGTGCCCAGAGCGAAGTCGCCGGCCGGTTTGCCACCCATTACCGCGGCACTGGCTTGATCGCGCAGGGCGAAAAGTTTGCCGGTGTAGTCCAGCAAGACTTTTCCCGCAGGCGATAGCTGCAAACGCTGACGCTCACGGACGAAAAGTTCGACACCGAGTTGTTCCTCAAGCTGCTTGAGCCGGGTCGACAGGTTCGACGGCACCCGGTGCAGGCGTTCGGCGGCGCGGGTAATCGAACCCTCCTCGGCCACAGCCTGAAAGATCCGCAGTTGGCTGAACTCCACAACCTTTCTCCATAACAGAACAAGTTACTCACTATTATTCAATTTTAAAGAAAGTCAATCAGTCCTAGCCTGACGGTCATTGATCCTTCCAAGGAATCCCGACCATGTCGCCTCTGATTCGCTTATCCGCTTGCTTCGTTGCCTTGATGATGGCCATGGGCATCGGGCGTTTCGCCCTCACCCCGCAAATGCCGCACCTGCTCAGCGAAGGCCAGATCGATCTGACGGCCGCCGGTCTGATTGCCGCGGCCAACTACCTCGGCTACTTGCTGGGCGCGGTGGATGCGATGTTCGCGCATCGCCCGCAACAGGTGCAGCGGCGCCTGCATGGAGGCCTGTGGTTGTGCGTGCTGCTGACGCTGGCGTCGTTCTGGGCCAATGGATTCTGGTCACACTTGGTGCTGCGCTTCGGCACCGGGGTGGCGAGCGCCTGGGTTCTGGTGATGATCACGTCTTTAAGCCAACCCTTGGCAGCGGCGGCAGGTCGGCCACGGTTGGGTGCCCTGGTATTTGCCGGACCGGGTTTGGGGATTTTTCTCACGGGTTTATTGGCGCTGGTCTCACATCTGTTGCAGCAGACGTCCGCAACGTTGTGGCTGATTTATGCAACGGCTGCGCTGGTGATGATGTTGGGGGTCTGGCGTCTGCTGCCAACACCTGTCGCAACGCCGACGGTGGCTGCAGCGCCGGTCAGTCCATCGAATCGGGGCATTGGTCGGCTGGCGGGAATTTATGCGCTGTACGGCGTCGGCTACATCATTCCGGCGACCTTCCTCTCGCAAATGGCCAATGCGCAGTTTCACGGGGAATGGCAGGCAGACCTGTTCTGGCCTTGTTTCGGTCTGGCCGCGGCGCTTGGCGTGTTGCTGGTGAGCCTGCGGCGTCACGATCCCGCAACCACCCGTCACTGGTTGATGGCGACGCTGTGGCTGCAAGCGGCCGGCGTGTTCGCCTGTCTACTGGGCAGCGGCCTTGGCCTCGCACTCGGGGTGATCCTCTGCGGCACGCCATTTCTGGCTTGCATGCAATTGGTCATGCAGCGCTCGCGGGAACTGGCGCCACATGCCACGCAACGCAATGCCGGGATGCTTACCGCCTGCTTCGCCGTCGGCCAACTCAGCGGCCCTCTATTGGCAGCGCTGAGCAGCCATTTCAGCGGTGGCCTGCATCCGGCGCTGGTGATCGCCGGCAGCGGTTTATTGATTGCCGGCGGTCTGGCGATGCAATCGACTAACGCTGACCCAGCGCTTTGCGCAAACGCCGACGCAGCCACTGCTCGGCGCTGACAAACGTGATGCCGAGCAGCACCAGCACGGCGCCGAGGACGAAGTTAACCGTCAATTGTTCGCCGAGCAGCAATACGCCAAAGGTCACGCCGAACAGCGGCGTCATAAACGAAAACACCGCGAGGTTGGCTGCCAGATAACGGCGCAGCAGCCAGAACCAGATCAGGTAGCTGAAGAACGACACCACCAGGCCCTGGAACAGCACGCTGGCCACCGCCACGGGGGTCAGGCTGACGTGGGTGATCTGGCCGCTGAACAGCGCAATCAGCAGCAGGCCGAGGAAGCCGACGATCAACTGATAGAACAAGGTCAGCGTCACCGGTGCTTCCGACAGCCGTGAGGCGCGCACCACCACCGTGGTCGCGCCCCAACAGGCGCCAGCCAACACGCCAAAGGCATCGCCGAGCAGCATGCGCCGGTCGAGGTTGTCCCACGACACGCCGCCGGCGAAGGCAATTGCAATGCCGATGAACGCGAGCAAAATGCCCAGCCATTGCAACGGTCGCAGGCGCTCACTGGCCAGCAGAAAATGCACGCCCAACGCGGTGAAGATCGGCGCGGTGTAGAGGAACACCGACATGTGTGCAGCCGTGGTCAGTTGCAGACCTTCAGCGATAAAAAGGAATTCCAGACCGAACAGCGCACCAGCCAGCAAGCCGCCGCGCCAGGTGTTGCCGACCTGATCCCAGCCGCCCTTCCAGCAGATCAGCAACCCCACCAGCAACGCAGAGATCCCCGAGCGCGCGGCCGCTTGCATGACAGGCGCGATGTCCGGCGCCGCCCATTTGATCATCACTTGCTGCACGCCCCAGATCAGGCAGAGGCCGATCATCACCTGCAAGGCAAAACTGTCGGCATTGCGCCGCTCGACAATCACCGCAACACCTCGAACACACACAACATGGCAGGCCATCCAATGGTCAGAAAACAGTGCTGGGGATTATCAATCAGTCGGGCGGAAAAAACGCGTCTAGAAAAGACATTTAGTGCTTCAGTGGCGGCAGTGGTGAATGGCTGTCGGCTGCGCCGCCATTCGCGAGCAGGCTCGCTCCCACAAGTGGAATGCATTTCCCTGTGGGAGCGAGCCTGCTCGCGAATAGGCCGGCACTGCCAACACACATTACCGAGCAGACTTGCCAAACCTTTTGCTCACCAAAAACCCGACAATACAAGCCATAGCAGTAGCAAACGTCCCCCACGCCCAATCCATCAGCGTCACCTGCACCGACCACCCGCGCAACGTCGCCCAATTGGTCAGGTCATAGGTGCCGTAAGCTATCAGCCCTAACAACGCGCCCCGCTTCGCCGCCCATTGCCATGTCACGGCCGGCGTCACCACAAACACCACGCAGCCAAAAACATACAGGCAATAAAAAACCGCTGCCGGAACCAGCAGCGGTTTTTCGAGCATCAGCGGACCGAGCAGTTCGCGATAGGTCGGCGCCATCAACAGGCCGAGCCAGAGACCGTCGAGCAACAGAAACGCAATCAGCGTCGCAACATAGGCAACCAGAGACTTCTTCATCACACCCGCCCTCATGTAGGAGCTGCCGCAGGCTGCGATCTGTTGATCTTCAAAGTCAAAAGATCGCAGCCTGCGGCAGCTCTTACATGGGGCCAGCGGTGTCTCAGGTTAGTTCAATGCGATCAGCATGAATGACGATCTTGCCTTCCTTGTACAGCGCACCGATGGCCTTCTTGAAGTTGCCTTTACTGACGCCAAACAGGCTGCTGATCAGCGCCGGATCGCTCTTGTCGCTGACCGGCAGCGTGCCGCTGTTGTCGCGCAACTTGGCGAGGATCTTCGAGTTCAGACTGCTGGCCGCTTCCTGGCCAACCGGTTGCAGGCTCAGGGCGATCTTGCCGTCGGCACGGACTTCCTTGATGTAGCCCTTCTCGATCATGCCGGCGCGCATGAACTTGAAGATTTCATTCTTGTGAATCAAACCCCAGTGCTTGTTGTTGATGATCGCCTTGAAGCCCATGTCGGTGGCTTCGGCAACCAGCAGATCAACTTCCTGGCCCTGGCTGTAGTTGGCCGGGGTCTTGTCGAGGTAGCGATCCAGACGCGCAGTGGCGGTGATGCGGCGGGTGTGCTTGTCGAGGTAGACGTGCACCACGCAGTATTCGCCGGCGGTCATCTGGCGCTTTTCTTCGGAATACGGCAGCAACAGATCCTTCGGCAGCCCCCAATCGAGAAACACACCGATGCTGTTGACTTCAACGACTTTCAGGCTGGCAAACTCACCGACCTGAACTTTCGGTTTTTCCGTGGTAGCGAGAAGTTTGTCTTCGCTGTCCAGATAAACAAATACGTTGAGCCAATCTTCATCTTCGGTCGGAATATCTTTCGGAATATAACGATTAGGCAAAAGAATCTCGCCGTCAGCACCGCCGTCCAGATATAAACCGAAGTTAGTGTGTTTAACCACTTGCAAACTGTTGTAACGCCCGACTAAAGCCATTTCCAGAACCCTCATTGCGTGGGCGGCATTCTACCCGTTTTTGTGCTGGCCGTCGGGCGGCAGATCCGCACGCGTCGGAATTCTGCGCAACGCCTTGATTTTCCTTGTGTGCGGCTGGGTTGAGGTGCCGCTCGTCTGGCAGGCAGCACCGCTCGCGGCTGAGTATTTCAATGCCGCCCAGCCCAAATGTTCTTATTTAAAACAGCAGGTTAGCCGGATATATCGAATATTCAATCGAGAATAATGCAGCACAGCGCTGGGTTATTCCGGGGGATATTTACCAAGCAATTGTCAAGTTATTCCTGTACGATGCCTGGCCGAGTTACTTTTCTACAGGTTAATGGCCGCCATGCGTGTAAAAGCATCCACCAGCAAAGCAAAGCCAGCTCCAGCCGTTGAAACCAGCGAATCGATCAACGATCAGATCGCAGCGTTCCTCAAGTCTGGTGGCGAGATCCAGCAAATTGCCAAAGGCGTCAGTGGCCAGACATTCGGCCCGTCCAAGCAGATCAGCCTGGGCAAGAAGTAACACCCGGTTTTACACCCGTCCAGAGGCGCTTTGAGCTTCGAAGCGTCTGGACTGGCACCGTGCAACATCCCTCCCTTTTAAACAAAAATCCTTGTAAATCGACGAACGGCCTTCAATGCCGATCATTCGCCGGTATCCTTGCACGCGTCTAGATCAAGCGTTTCAGCAGGCCCGCCGTCCTGCGCTCGCCGTTCATGGAGTGACGCATGCGCAAATCTTCCTGTTTATTGCTCGCAAGCCTGATGGCCGGCTCGACCGCGCACGCACAGATTTTCCAGCGTGAACTGGGCGACTTCGATCTCAAACTCGGCACCACACCGACGCGCAGCATGGCCCAGGGTCTGGTCAAACCGGCAGCAGTCGGCTCGTTCCACGGCGGCCTCGACCTGAGCCACGACAGCGGCCTCTATGTCGGCCAGTACGCACCGAGTATGGGCATCAGCCCTGGCAAGAACCTCGAGATCGACTCCTACGTCGGCTTTAAACAGCCTTTCGATCAGACCCTTGGCTATGAAGTCGGCATGATCCACTACAGCTATCCCAAGGTAGATACCCTCGACAGCCAGGAGCTGTTCGGTGGCCTGACCTTGCTCGGCAGTCGTTTCGGCGTGGCCTTCAGCAACGACCCGGACAAACAGAACAACACCTTGTTTGCCGATCTTGGCGGCAACCAGCCATTCGGCATCGGCGTCAGTATGAAATACACCACCCACCAACTGAACACGCCCGTCGCCGTGGACGGTGGTTATGTCGGCAGTTTCACCGATTGGTCGGTGAAATTGTCCCGGCCGTTCATGGGGGTCGACCTCGACCTGATCTACAGCAACTCCAGCCTCAGCGGCAGTGATTGCTCAGCCTATTCCGGGCACAACAGCGAGTGCGACGGTCTCGTCACCCTCAAGGCTGCCCGCGCGTTCTATTGATCGGCTGAACTGCCGGGTTCATTCTGCGTTCACATAGGAATCAGTCCCTCGAAGCCAGGCTCACGCAAGGATTCGCCCATGTCTCGCTGGTTCAAACACATCGCCGCACTACTGATCTTCACCCTCGCCCTCGGCGCTTGCAGTCGCGTCGGACTGGCCTATCGCAATCTTGACGTGATCATTCCGTGGACGCTCGGCGATTACCTGGACATGAACGGCGAGCAGAAAGACTGGTTCAACGAACGCCTCAAGGACCACCTGAGCTGGCATTGCACCACGCAATTGCCGGGCTATCTGGACTGGCTTGATCGCCTGCAAACCATGGTCGAAACCAATCAGGTCACCGATGCCGCGTTACAGGCGCGCACTGCGGAAGCCAAGCAGGCGATTGCCGAAACCGCTCGAGAGATCACCCCGTCGGCGATCGAGTTGCTGCAAGGGCTGGATGACAAACAGGTCGCCGAAATGAATGACGCGTTTGCCAAGGATCTGCGCAAACGTCAGCAGGAATACCTCAAGCCGCCGCTTGATCAACAAATTGCCGAGCGTGGCGCACGAATGGTTAAACGCTTGAATGACTGGCTCGGCCCCTTGAGCGCCACCCAGGAACAGCGGGTCATGGCGTGGTCGACCGCCCTGGGCGATCAGTACACCCAATGGATCGCCAATCGCGCCCATTGGCAGAAGCAATTCAGTGCCGCCGTCGCACAACGCAAAAGCCCCGAATTCCCACAGAGAATCGAGACACTTCTGGTCAATCGCGAGAGCTTATGGACAGCGGATTACCGCAAGGCCTTCGCCGAAACTGAAGCGCAGGGACGCTCGCTGGCGGTGGATTTGATGGCCCAAAGTACGCCGCAACAGCGTCAGCGGTTGTTGAAGAAGATCGAGGGTGTGCGTAAAGACTTCAACGACCTCAAGTGCCTCAAGGCCGCGCAAAAAACCTGAACATACCCGAATCCAATGTAGGAGTGAGCCTGCTCGCGATAGCGGACTTCCAGTGACATCAATGTTGACTGGAAGACCGCTATCGCGAGCAGGCTCACTCCTACAGGGGGATCTGCGTAAACTCAGGCGATCTGGGCTTTGGAAGCCACTTCATCAAACGTCGCCTCGGCCAGCGGATCCTCCTGCTCATCCAGCACCTGACGCGGGTGATCATTGCCGGGAATGCTGCTGTCGATCAGGCTCAGCAGGCTGGAACCGCGTGGTGTCAGGACAAAATTGTTTCCGGTGCTGCCCTCCTCATCCGGGCGCGGTGCAATGTAACCGCGCAGGAGCAACAACCTTTCATAGTCGCAGGCCAGCGTTTTCAGGTGATCAAGGTTCTCGATCGGCTCGCCGGCGCTGGCTTTCGCCGCCGCATAGTCTTCGGCGTAGGCGCGAGGGGCAAAACTGTGGCCGGCGCTGTTCTGCACTTCATGGAGCAAGCGTTCAATCAAATCCCAGTTATAAGTCGTCATCCTGATACAACCTCCGGTGCGCGTGATTAATGGCGCGTTCATAGGTTGTGACCGGAGTGGCTCGCAGCCGTTCAGCCGCATTTCCCGCAGCGACCGACCGGCGGTCTGTCGATTTCCAGCAGGGTTAAACGACTAGTCTGAAACAGACGGTTTCAACCCCCGCAGGAGAAATCATCATGAACGTTGAGAATCATCCGGTGGTATCGCGCGAAGAATGGCTCGCCGCCCGTAAGCAACACCTCGCCGACGAAAAAGCCTTCACCAAGGAACGCGACCGCCTCAGCGCTGAACGTCGCGCGCTGCCGTGGGTAAAGGTCGACAAGGACTACCACTTTCAGGGGCCCAACGGCGGATTGAAGCTGGCTGACCTGTTCGGCAAACACAGCCAATTGGTGGTTTACCACTTCATGTTTGCCAAGGATTGGGAGGAAGGGTGC
This sequence comes from Pseudomonas sp. SCA2728.1_7, assembly GCF_018138145.1. Taxonomy (NCBI): domain Bacteria; kingdom Pseudomonadati; phylum Pseudomonadota; class Gammaproteobacteria; order Pseudomonadales; family Pseudomonadaceae; genus Pseudomonas; species Pseudomonas sp. SCA2728.1_7. The sequence continues at coordinate 2,476,234 of NZ_CP073104.1, forward strand.
CAGGGTTGCTCGTTCCTCAGCGACCATATCGACGGTGCCAATCAGCATCTGGCGCATCACGACATCGCCGTTGTGGCTGTTTCTCACGCCCCCTTCAACGAGTTCCAGGACTTTAAACGGCGCATGGGCTGGAAGTTTGACTGGGTGTCGTCAGAGGGTTGCGACTTCAACTATGACTTCGGCGTGTGCGCCCGGGCAGAAGATGTCGCGGCGGGAAAGGCTACCTACAACTACGAAAAAACTGACAGCGCCGAGGAAGAAATGCCCGGGCTGAGCGTGTTTTATCGCGACACGAATGGCGACATCTTCCACACCTATTCAACGTATGCGCGTGGCCTCGACATGCTGGTCGGCGCCTACAACTACCTTGATCTCACGCCCAAGGGCAGGAATGAGGACGAGATCATGGAGTGGGTTCGGCATCATGATCGCTATGCGCCAGCGACAAAATCCAGTTGCTGCCACGGAAACTGAAAGCCTTTTGTAGGAGCGAGCAAGCTCGCCCCCACAGAGTCTGAACTTTTCGCCAGTCTCGCCGCTCAACCGGTTAACCGCCTTAACCGGAACTGAGGCCTGCCCCGATGAAAACCCTGATCAAGCTCACCCTCGCCGCCACCCTCGCCTGCGCCCTGCCCGTCTGGGCCTGCACGCCTGAAGAAGCCACCGCCAAGCGCGAACAATTGGCCAAGGTAGTCTCGAAACTGACCGAGCAGAATCCGGCCAAGGCCAAAGAGATCAATGCCGAATTGCAGAAGATGGATCTGGGCACGGCCAGCAAGGATCTGCCGGACAAGTGCCAGTTGATTGATCAGCGGCTGAAAGAACTGAATTCTGCCGAGAAGAAGACCGAGGGCTAACAGCAAGATCAAAAGATCGCAGCCTGCGGCAGCTCCTACATAACCCCCTGTAGAGCTGCCGAAGGCTGCGATCTTTTGCCACCGAAAATGCATTAATGCATTTATTTATTTGCATTAACGCATATCTCTGGCTAGGGTTACCTCGAGCAAGGAGATCGGAACCAACCACAGAAGATGGCAACCGTTAAGCACCGATCGCTCGGCAACACCGCACCACCCATACAAGCTGGACGCTTGTTTTCACTCATGGAGGATTGAAAAATGTTAACCACAGCAGCAACACAATTCACCGGCGAATCACTGCCAAGGTGCCTGGCCGGTCACCTGCTCGACCCGCAACTCGCCGAAGTCGAAGCCGCTGAACAACTCAGTGCCCGCGCCGCTGGCAGCCTCAACTTCAACATGCAGAAACAGACTCAGACCAACTGGTGCTGGGCGGCAGTTTCCGCCTCGGTCGGCAACTATTACGGCACCGGCAACTGGACGCAGTGCGGCGTGGCCAGCACCCAGCTCGATCGCAATTGCTGCAATCAGCCGGGGCCGTGCAACGTTTACGGCTATCTGGATTCGGCCCTGCAAACCACCCGCAGCTACAACGGCATGAATCAGGGTTCGCTACAGATGTCGGCCATTCAGAACCAGATCAGCATGGGGCGCCCGGTCGGCCTGCGCTGCGCGTGGTACGGCGGCGGTGCGCATTTCCTGACGATTTACGGCACCAACGGCGATTACCTGTTGGTCGCGGATTCGATCTACGGCTACTCGACCCGCGCACTGAACGCGTTCCCGCGTGCCTATAACGGCGGCGGCAACTGGACGCACACTTACTTCACCGTGAAAAACTAGGAGGGCGACATCATGCAACTGACTTATCCAAAGGCGCCTTCCAACGGCGTACAGACCTTGCGTCCGGCGCTGCAAGCCGCTTTGCAAACCCAGGGCTTTGGCGCCAATCGCCAGTTCGCCAACGCAGCACCTGCGAAGATCAGCCTCAGCGAGGCCTATCGCGGCTATTCGCTGAATCTGGAGGACCTGAGCCAAGGCAAAGGCCTGAAGGATGCCCGCCTCGGCGACTGGCATTACCTGGTGTTTGCCGACGGCGTGACGATTGCCGATGCGCAATTGGCCGAAGTTCGCGGGCATGTCGAGTTCGCCTCGTTGAACCACGGCGATCACGCCGCAGCTACGGTGGGTGCGCTGAAAATGGCGGAACAAGCGCCGCAATTGCAGGGCAAAACCGTTGAGCTGCGCGTGCTGTTTGTCTCGGCACTGCACGTTGTGGCGATCTGGCTGCATACCGACGGTGAAGATGTGCTGATCCCGATCGAGCCGACGCCCAAGGAATTGGCGGTTACCGGGTTGTACAGCGAAGCAGCACTGCTCGCCGCATTGAAACCGGCGGCTGATCAGGCCAAGCGGCGCTTTGACACCGACACCAGTGGCCAGCTCGGCAACTGATGGACGAAAAAAAAACCGGACACTGTCCGGTTTTTTTATACACGTCTGAAACGCCTTACTCAGCCGCAGGCTCTGCCGGCTTACGACGCTTCAGCGGCGCCATGCCGTCGCTGCTCACCAACGAGTCCGGCTTCGGACGGTTGGCACTCTTGCGCTTGGTCGGCGTCTTCGCGGCAGTTTTCTTCTTGTCACCCTTGGCGTCAGTCTTTTTCTTCTTCACGCCAACGGCTTTGCCCGAGGCCTTGACCTTTTTCGGCCCGCCGTAGGTGCCTTTGACTTCCTTGATGGTACGGCGCTCGAAGCTCTGCTTCAGGTAGCGCTCGATGCTCGACATCAGGTTCCAGTCGCCGTGGCAGATCAGCGAGATCGCCAGGCCATCGTTACCGGCACGGCCAGTACGACCGATGCGGTGAACGTATTCGTCGCCGCTGCGGGGCATGTCGAAGTTGATCACCAGATCCAGACCATCGACGTCCAGACCACGGGCCGCGACGTCGGTAGCGACCAGAATCTTCACGCCGCCCTGCTTCAGACGGTCGATCGCCAGTTTGCGATCCTTCTGGTCTTTCTCGCCGTGCAGCACGAACGCTTTGTATTCCTGAGCCACAAGACGACCGTAGATGCGGTCGGCCATGGCGCGGGTGTTGGTGAAGACGATGGCCTTCTGATAGGTCTCGTTGGCCAGCAGCCAGTTCACAATCTGCTCTTTGTGCTGATTGTGGTCGGCGGTGATGATTTGCTGACGGGTCGTCGAGTTCAGCTGGCTGACCGCGTTGAGCTGCAAGTGCTCAGGGTTGTTCAGCACCTTGCCGATCATGTCGCGCAGGCCGGAACCGCCGGTGGTGGCGGAAAACAGCATGGTCTGCTGACGGTTCGGGCATTCGTCGACCAGACGCTGGACGTCTTCGGCGAAACCCATGTCGAGCATGCGGTCGGCTTCGTCAAGCACCAGCACTTCGACTTCTTTGAGGTCGAGGTTGCCGGCATTGAGTTGCTCGATCATCCGGCCCGGGGTGCCGATGAGGATGTCCGGCACTTTGCGCAGCATCGCCGCCTGGACCTTGAAGTCTTCACCGCCAGTGATCAGTCCGGACTTGATGAAAGTGAACTGCGAAAAGCGCTCAACTTCCTTCAGCGTCTGCTGGGCCAGCTCGCGGGTCGGCAGCAGGATCAGCGTCTTGATGCTGACGCGAACCTTGGCCGGGCCGATCAGGCGATTGAGGATTGGCAGAACGAAAGCGGCGGTTTTGCCGCTACCGGTTTGCGCCGTCACCCGCAGATCACGCCCTTGGAGCGCCAGCGGAATGGCCGCGGCTTGCACAGGCGTTGGCTCGACAAATTTCAGCTCGGCCACAGCTTTAAGCAGGCGTTCGTGCAGGGCGAATTGGGAAAACACGGGTGCTACCTCGAAGATATGCAAAAAAACAGCTGCATAGGTTACCGGTTTCGAGCGCTCAGGCCGAGTTTCTTTATACAAACGGACGTAATCAGTGGCTTTTTTGTTGCTCGATTTGTCTTCAACGGTAATACACGGCGGCTTAAATGCTCTAATCACCCATCGCGTCTTACAGAAGAATCGTTGCTCATATGGATTTCAAACAGCTCTGGCTCAACGCCCAGGACCTCTGGGGCACCCTCGAACAGCATCCGCTCTTGCAGGCCGGCCTCGCCCTGACGCTGCTGCTGGTCATCGCGCTGGTGCTCGGACGAGTGGCGCGTTACCTGATCCTGCACGCCAGCCGCATGCTCGGGCGCCAGCCGGCGCTGCACTGGATCAATGACTTTCGCCACAACAAGGTGTTTCAGCGCCTGGCGCAGATGACGCCATCGCTGGTGATCCAGTTCGGCCTGCATCTGGTGCCGGAACTGAGCAAAACTGCAACGACCTTTCTCGGCAATGTGGCGTTGTCGTTCACCATCCTGTTCCTGCTGCTGTCGGTCAGCGCCCTGCTCAATGCCCTGCTCGACATCTATGCACGCACCGAACACGCCCGCACGCGCTCGATCAAGGGCTACGTGCAACTGGCGAAAATGGTCTTGTACGTGTTTGGCGCGATCATCATCGTCGCGACGTTGATCGACCGTTCACCGCTGTTGCTGCTGTCCGGTCTGGGTGCGATGTCGGCGGTGATTCTGTTGGTCTACAAGGACACGCTGCTGTCGTTCGTTGCCAGCGTGCAGTTGACCAGCAACGACATGTTGCGCGTAGGCGACTGGATCGAGATGCCGCAAGTCGGCGCCGATGGCGATGTGGTCGACATCACCCTGCACACGGTCAAGGTGCAGAATTTTGATAAAACCATCGTCTCGATCCCGACCTGGCGGCTGATGTCCGAGTCGTTCAAGAACTGGCGCGGCATGCAGCAATCCGGCGGGCGGCGGATCAAGCGCAGCCTGTTCATCGATGCCAGCGGTGTGCGTTTCATCCGCGATGACGAAGAGGAAAAGCTCTCCCAGGTGCACCTGCTCACCGACTACATGAGCCGCAAGAAAGCCGAACTCAAGGCTTGGAACGAGGCGCAGGGCAATGTCGCGGCAATGTCAGCCAACCGCCGACGCATGACCAATATCGGCACCTTCCGCGCCTATGCACTGGCGTATCTGAAGAGCCATCCGGAGATTCAGCCGAACATGACCTGCATGGTCCGCCAGATGCAGACCACGGCGCAGGGCATTCCGCTGGAGATCTACTGCTTCACCCGCACCACGGCGTGGGCCGATTACGAGCGGATTCAGGGGGATATTTTCGATTATCTGCTGGCGGTGCTGCCGGAGTTCGGGCTGAGTCTGTATCAGCAGCCGAGTGGTGGGGATTTGCGCTCTGGATTGCTGCCGGCGGTGCTCGGCGCGGCCAGTATTCCCGAGCCGCAGAAACATCTCATGTAACCCCACCGATCAAAACTGTAGGAGTGAGCCTGCTCGCGATAGCGGTGTGTCAGACAAATCCATATTGACTGATACACCGCTATCGCGAGCAGGCTCACTCCTACAGGGGTTACGCGGTGGCTGGGGATTTGCGGATGCCCAGTCGGCTGATCCATACGGCGGCGAGGATGACGCTGCCGCCGAGGAACAACCGCCCCAGTTCCTCATGCTGATTCCAGATCAGCAAATTCAGCAGCAAGCCCACCGGCACGTGCAGGTTGTTCATCACCGCCAGCGTGCCGCCGTTGACCATGCACGCGCCCTTGTTCCACCAGTACATGCCCAACGCGGTCGAGACCAGGCCGAGGAACAGCAAAACGCCCCACTGCAGCGGCGCTTCCGGGAGGAAGTTGGCTTTGCCGAACATCAGGAATGCCGGCAGCACCACCGCCAGCGCGCCGAGGTAGAAGAAGCCGAAACGCCGGTAATGCGGCAGGTCGCTCGGGTGTTTCGCCACCAGATGCTTGTACATCACCTGTCCAGCGGCGTAGGTGAAGTTGGCCAGTTGCAGGAGCAGGAAGCCCATGAAGAAGTCCGGATTGATGCTGTCGAAACGAATCACCGCCGCCCCGCACACCGCCACCAGCGCAGCGATCAGCGCCCACGGGTTGAAGCGTCGGTTCAGCGCATCTTCGATCAGTGTCACGTGCAACGGCGTGAGGATGGTGAACAGCAACACCTCCGGCACCGTCAGCACGCGGAAGCTCAAGTACAGACAGACGTAAGTCACGCCGAACTGCAACGCGCCGATCACCAGCATGCCGCGCATGAACGAAGGTTCCACCGAGCGCCAGCGGGTCAACGGAATGAACACCAGCCCGGCCAGCACAACACGCACCAGCACCGCGAAGTAACTGTCGACATGACCGGCCAGGTATTCGCCGATCAGACTGAAGGAAAACGCCTGGATCAGCGTGACAAAAAGTAGATAGCCCATGCTCGCCTCGAAATCGAATGGCGGCGACGATAGCGGTTTTTGCGCAAGACCGCGAACCCTCCAACAACACAAATCCCCTGTAGGAGTGAGCCTGCTCGCGATAGCGGTTGTTCAGACACATCAGCATTGACTGACACACCGCTATCGCGAGCAGGCTCACTCCTACAGGGATCTACGTCGTTCTGTGAATCGCAGGCAAAAAAAAGCCCGATCTCGCAAATGCGTTCAATCGGGCTACAGCACTCAGGAGCAACAAGTGCAAAGGGAGGTTCGATGCGCGTAGAGCCTTGAAGGGGTTGCGCCAGGTCACTTAAACAATCGGCGATTATCTGGCGATTAACATATCAAGCGACCTGGGACAGCTTGGCGTTGGCCTGATTCAAGCCCTTCTCCTGGAAGTCGCCACCGAGGTTCATGCCTTCGGCGTGAATGAACGTCACGTCGTTGATGCCGATGAAACCCATGACCTGACGCAGGTACGGTTCCTGATGATCCGCCGGGCCGCCGGCGTAGATGCCGCCGCGAGCGGTGAGCACGTAGGCACGTTTGCCGCTGAGCAGGCCTTGCGGGCCGGTTTCGGTGTACTTGAAGGTCACGCCGGCACGCAGCACGTGGTCGAGCCAGGCCTTGAGGGTGCTCGGGATCGCAAAGTTGTACATCGGCGCGGCCATCACCAGCACGTCAGCGGCGAGCAGTTCATCGGTCAATTCGTTGGAACGATCCAGCGACGATTGCTCGTTGGCGTTGCGCTGCTCGGCGGGTTTCATCCAGCCGCCCAGCAGGTTGCTGTCCAGATGCGGAACCGGGTTCATGGCGAGGTCACGTACGGTGATCTGATCGGCAGGGTGCGCCGCTTTCCACTGACTGATGAAAGTCTGAGTCAGTTGACGGGATACCGAGTCTTGCTGGCGGGCGCTGCTTTCGATGATCAGAACGCGGGACATGGTGTGTAGCCTCCATCCGAGAATGTTGTAGGTCGATGGAGTGAAGGTTAAACAGAGTCGAATCGATGAAAAAGCGCAAATAATTGCTGCAAAGTATCGAATAATTCGTTTAGATGCTGAACCATGCTCCTGTAGGAGTGAGCCTGCTCGCGATAGCGGTGTGTCAGTTAACACAGATGTATATGACACACCGCTATCGCGAGCAGGCTCACTCCTACAGGGATCGGTGTTATTTCGGGGTGCAGGTCAGTTTGATGCGCAACTTGATGATCTCGCGGGTGAACTTGGCCGTGGCGTTTTTATGTTTGCCCGCCGGCACATCGATTGTGCGGGTGCGCGGTGCTTCCGGGCCATTGCTGAACACCGCTTTGCACGTTGCATCGACATCACCGTAGTTGGCCACCCGAATCGAGCCGATGTCGTTGTCGGTGTCGAAGGTCTCGTAGTCGATCTTCATGCCGTTGAGGTCTTTCTGCACATCGATCGGGTAGGCAAAAGCAGTCAACGGAAGCAACGCCAGCAGCACACAACAGAATTTTTTCATTCGGCAGTCTCCATGAGGGACGGCCAGCTTAGGACAAGAGGAGCTATTGATGAAAGCGCCCCGCGTGACCCTTGATCAATGGCGAACATTGCAGGCCGTGGTCGACCACGGCGGATTCGCCCAGGCCGCCGAGGCCTTGCACCGTTCGCAATCGTCGGTGAGTTACACCGTCGCCCGCATGCAGGACCAGCTCGGCGTGCCGTTGCTGCGCATCGACGGGCGCAAAGCCGTGCTCACCGAAGCCGGTGGCGTATTGCTGCGCCGTTCGCGGCAACTGGTGAAACAGGCCAGCCAACTGGAAGACCTCGCCCACCACATGGAGCAAGGTTGGGAAGCCGAGGTGCGGCTGGTAGTCGATGCGGCCTACCCGAGCGCACGGATCGTTCGCGCGCTGACCGCGTTCATGCCGCAGAGTCGCGGCTGCCGCGTGCGTTTGCGTGAGGAAGTGTTGTCAGGTGTCGAAGAAGTGCTGCTCGAAGGCGTGGCCGATCTGGCCATCACCGGCCTGAGCATTCCCGGTTACCTTGGTGCGGAACTGAGCGACGTCGAATTCGTCGCCGTCGCCCACCCCGATCACCCGCTGCATCGGCTCAATCGCGAATTGAGCTTTCAGGATCTGGAAACCCAGATGCAAGTGGTGATTCGCGACTCCGGCCGCCAGCAGCCGCGTGATGTCGGCTGGCTCGGCGCCGAGCAGCGCTGGACCGTCGGCAGCCTTGCCACGGCGGCCACGTTCGTCAGCAGCGGGCTCGGTTTTGCCTGGCTGCCACGGCATATGATCGAGCGCGAACTGAAGGATGGCTCGCTCAAGCTGCTACCGTTGGACAGGGGCGGCAACCGCAACTCCAGTTTCTATCTGTATTCGAACAAGGACAAACCCCTGGGCCCGGCCACGCAAATCCTCATCGAACTGCTGCGTACCTTCGACACCTTGCCGCTGGACGCACCGTTCGCCGCCCCTGAACAAGCCTGACACGGAGTTCACCGATGGCGTATTTCGAGCATGAAGGTTGCAACCTGCACTACGAGGAATATGGCCACGGTACGCCGTTGCTGCTGGTTCACGGGCTCGGTTCGAGCACGCTGGACTGGGAAATGCAGGTCCCGGCACTGGCCGCGCATTACCGGGTGATCGTCCCGGACATTCGCGGCCACGGGCGCTCGGACAAACCACGCGAGCGCTACAGCATTGCCGGTTTCAGTGCCGATATGCTGGCGCTGATCGAGCATCTGAATCTTGGCCCGGTGCATTACGTCGGGCTGTCGATGGGCGGGATGATCGGCTTCCAGTTCGGCGTCGATCATCCGCAAATGCTCAAGAGCCTGACCATCGTCAACAGCGCGCCCGAAGTCAAAATCCGCAGCCGCGACGATTATTGGCAGTGGTTCAAACGCTGGAGCCTGATGCGCGTGCTGAGTCTCGCGGCCATTGGCAAAGCGCTGGGCGGCAAACTTTTTCCGAAACCTGAACAAGCCGATCTGCGGCAGAAAATGGCCGAACGCTGGGCAAAAAACGACAAACGTGCTTATCTCGCCAGCTTCGATGCGATTGTTGGCTGGGGCGTTCAGGAACGACTTTCCCGGGTGACCTGTCCAACGCTCGTCATCAGCGCCGACCGTGACTACACACCGGTTGCGCTGAAAGAAACCTATGTAAAACTGCTGCCCAATGCGCGGCTGGTGGTAATCGCCGATTCGCGCCACGCCACCCCGCTTGATCAACCCGAACGCTTCAATCAAACGCTGCTGGAGTTTCTCGCCGCAGCCGATATTCAATCTCAGGATCACTGACCCATGCTGAAAAAACTCGCCCTCGCCGCTGGTACTGTGCTGTTTGCCGCCAACCTGATGGCTGCCACGCCGGCCAAAGCACCGCACGTGCTGCTGGACACCACCAACGGCCAGATCGAAATCGAACTGGACCCGGTCAAGGCGCCGATCAGTACCAAGAACTTTCTCGATTACGTCAACAGCGGTTTTTACACCAACACCATTTTCCACCGTGTGATCCCGGGCTTCATGGCTCAGGGCGGCGGTTTCACCCAGCAGATGCAACAGAAAGAGACCAAGGCACCGATCAAGAACGAAGCCAGCAATGGCCTGCACAACGTTCGCGGCACCTTGTCGATGGCGCGCACTTCCAACCCTGACTCGGCCACCAGCCAGTTCTTCATCAACGTGGCTGACAACGCGTTCCTCGATCCGGGCCGTGACGCCGGTTACGCGGTGTTCGCCAAAGTGGTCAAGGGCATGGACGTGGTCGACATCATCGTCAACTCGCAAACCACCACTAAAAGCGGCATGCAAAACGTGCCTGTCGACCCTGTGATCATCAAGTCGGCCAAAGTCATCGACTAAGCTGTACAGGGCGTATCGAGCGGCGCCGGCCTGATCCCGCGCGCCGCTCACACCGATAAAAGGAGAGCCCGTACTCCGGGCGGTTATCTGATGCTCTATCGCCGTTTCGAACAACTGATCGACATATTCCGTGAAGCCCCGACGGCGTCTCCGCCGGACCGCGTTCTCCCCTTCTACACCTATTACCTCAAGCAGGTCTGGCCGAGTTTTGCCGCCCTGCTCGTCGTCGGCCTGTTCGCCGCGTTGATCGAAGTGGCACTGTTCAGTTACCTGAGCCGCATCATCGATTTGGCCCAAGGTACGCCGAACCCGAATTTCTTCAGCGACCACGCCCTCGAACTGACGTGGATGCTGGTGGTTGCTCTGGTGCTGCGGCCGATCTTCTTCGGCCTGCATGACTTGCTGGTGCATCAGACCTTGAGTCCCGGCATGACCAGCATGATTCGCTGGCAGAACCACAGCTACGTGCTCAAACAGAGCCTGAATTTCTTCCAGAACGACTTCGCCGGGCGTATCGCCCAACGCATCATGCAGACCGGCAACTCGCTGCGTGACTCGGCGGTGCAAGCGGTCGATGCACTGTGGCACGTGGTGATCTACGCGATCAGCTCGCTGGTGTTGTTCGCCGAGGCCGACTGGCGCCTGATGATCCCGCTGCTGACGTGGATTGTCGCCTACATCGGCGCGCTGTATTACTTCGTACCGCGGGTGAAAGAGCGCTCGGTGGAAGCCTCCGACGCGCGCTCGAAACTGATGGGCCGCATCGTCGACGGCTACACCAACATCGCCACGCTGAAGCTGTTTGCCCACACCAACTTCGAACAGCATTACGCCAAGGAAGCCATCGAAGAACAGACCGTCAAAGCGCAAATGGCCGGTCGCGTGGTCACCAGCATGGACGTGGCGATCACTGCCATGAACGGCCTGCTGATCGTCGGCACGACCGCGTTGGCGCTGTGGCTGTGGACGCAGTCGCTGATCACCGTCGGCGCAATTGCCCTGGCCACGGGTCTGGTGATCCGCATCGTCAACATGTCCGGCTGGATCATGTGGGTGGTCACTGGCATTTTCGAAAACATCGGCATGGTTCAGGACGGTCTGCGCACCATCTCGCAACCGGTCAGCGTCACCGATCACGAGCAAGCCAGACCGCTGGAAGTGGCCCGTGGCGAAGTGCGCTTCGAGCACGTGGATTTTCACTACGGCAAGAAGCGCGGGATCATCGGCGACCTCAACCTGAACATCAAACCGGGCGAGAAAATCGGCTTGATCGGGCCATCAGGTGCCGGCAAATCGACGCTGGTCAACCTGCTGCTGCGCCTGTACGACGTCGAAGGCGGACGGATTATGATCGACGGCCAGAACATCGCCGAAGTCGGTCAGGAAAGCCTGCGCGCGCGGATCGGCATGATCACCCAGGACACCTCGCTGCTGCACCGTTCGATCCGCGACAACTTGCTGTACGGCAAACCCGATGCGACTGATGCCGAGTTGTGGGATGCGGTGCACAAGGCGCGCGCCGATGAGTTCATTCCGCTGTTGTCGGACGCTGAGGGCCGCACCGGTTTCGATGCGCATGTCGGTGAGCGTGGGGTGAAATTGTCCGGTGGTCAGCGTCAGCGCATTGCGATTGCGCGGGTGCTGCTCAAGGACGCGCCGATTTTGATCATGGACGAAGCGACCTCGGCGCTGGATTCGGAAGTCGAGGCAGCGATTCAGGAAAGCCTGGAAACGTTGATGCAGGGCAAAACCGTGATCGCGATTGCGCACCGTCTCTCGACGATCGCGCGCATGGATCGGCTGGTGGTGCTGGAGAACGGCAAGATTGCCGAGAGCGGCACCCATGCTGAACTGTTGGCCCATCGCGGGTTGTATGCACGGCTATGGGCGCATCAGACAGGGGGGTTTGTCGGCATCGATTGATCTCTCCAGTCACCACAAAACCCTGTAGGAGTGAGCCTGCTCGCGATAGCGGTGTGTCAGTCCCGTTAACGTCGGCTGACACACCGCTATCGCGAGCAGGCTCACTCCTACAGGTGCCATCGGCACAGGATAAAACCGCCACAACCCGCCAACCACGGGCGCTGGCGGTTTTTTTGTGGCCGCTGGAAATCCACCAAAAGCCTGCTGTACTCAGCCAAGGTTCCGGAAGGGAGCCTGTCGTAAGTCTGCAAGGATGCACAACGCGATGCAGTCTCGATAGCAGGGCTATCAAGGACGCCTCTCATGTCTCTGTTCAAACGTTCAGTCACTGAGTTGTTGGGTACGTTCTGGTTGGTATTGGGTGGTTGCGGCAGCGCGGTGATCGCCGCGTCTTCACCACTGGGAATCGGGGTGCTGGGGGTGGCCCTGGCGTTTGGTCTGACGGTGCTGACCATGGCATTCGCCATTGGCCACATCAGCGGCTGTCACCTCAACCCGGCCGTCTCGGTCGGTCTGTTCGTCGGCGGTCGGTTTCCGGCCAAGGAGTTACCCGCTTACATCATTGCCCAAGTGCTCGGCGCGATTCTCGCGGCGGCGCTGATCGCCCACATCGCCAGCGGCAAGGAGGGCTTCGACATCGCCACAGGCCTGGCATCCAACGGTTATGGTGAGCATTCGCCAGGCAAGTACTCGATGGCGGCGGGGTTTGTCACTGAGCTCGTGATGACCGCGATGTTTGTGATCATCATCCTCGGCGCCACCGATAAACGCGCACCACCCGGGCTGGCACCCATCGCCATCGGCCTGGGCCTGACGTTGATCCACCTGATCTCGATTCCCGTCACCAACACCTCGGTGAACCCGGCACGCAGCACCGGGCCGGCGCTGATGGTCGGCGGCTGGGCGATCGCGCAGCTGTGGATGTTCTGGGTCGCACCGCTGATTGGCGCGGTGGTCGGTGGCGGGATCTATCGATGGCTAGGCAAGGAAGAAACCTGAAGCCTGTACAAATCCCCTTGTAGGAGTGAGCCTGCTCGCGATAGCGGTGTGTCAGTCAACATCAATGGCTCTGACAGACCGCTATCGCGAGCAGGCTCACTCCTACAAAGTATCTATGTCTGGCGATAGGGCAAGGCTGTTTTCGCTTCTTCGGCATACGCGAGGATGCCGGCGCGTTCCTGTTGCAGGAAATCCTTCACCGCTGCTTTCAGCCCCGGATGCAGCAAGTAGTGCCACGAGTGGGTGATCACCGGTTCGAACCCGCGAATCAGCTTGTGCTCGCCCTGGGCGCCAGCGTCGAAACGCTGAAAACCCTGGGCAATCGCATAATCCATCCCCTGATAAAAACAGGTCTCGAAGTGCAGTCGATCAAACTCCGCCAGACAGCCCCAATAGCGCCCGTAGAAACTGTCGCCACCGACCAGACTGAAGGCCATCGCCACCGGCCGTGAGCCCTGTTTCGCCAGCACCACGCGAATCGCCTCGGGCATGCGCTCGGCCAGCAGACTGAAAAAGTCCCGCGTCAGATACGGCGTCTGGCGCCTGACCGCATAGGTATTGGCATAGCAGGCGTAGACAAAATCCCATTGTGCCTCGTCCAGCTCGCGCCCCTCCAGCCATTCAAACTCAAAGCCCTGCCCCGCCACTTGCTCGCGTTCCTTGCGCATCTGTTTGCGTTTGCGTGAACTGAGCACGTCGAGGAAATCCTGAAAGTCGCGATACCCGCGATTCTGCCAGTGATATTGACAGCCAATGCGTTGCAGCCAGCCCGGCTGTTCGGCCATCGCAGCATCGCTGAAAGCGTCGGTGAAATTGATGTGCGCGCTGGAAAGCCCTTCGATCTCCAGGTAGCCCGGCAGGCTCTTGAGCAGTTCGAAACCGTCTTCGACATTGGCCGCCAACAAGCGCGGGCCGCTGACCGGACTGAATGGCACAGCGGTCAACAGCTTGGGGTAGTAATCGATGCCGGCGCGGGCGCAGGCGTCGGCCCAGCCGTGATCGAACACGTACTCGCCGTAGGAATGCCACTTGCGATAACTGGGTAACGCGGCGATCAGACGGCCATCTTCGATGTGCAGCAAATGCTCAGGTTGCCAGCCGGTGTGAGGGCCAATGCTGCCGCTGTCTTCCAGCGCACTGAGAAAGGCATAGCGCAAAAATGGCTGGCTTTCAGGCACTAGCGCATCCCAGGTTGCCGAGGCAATTTCCGACAGGTTTTGCAGGCGTTGCAACGGCATCAACAAGCTCTCCACAACAGGACTTCAGCGCCCGGCGAGTATCGCCGATTGCACGGCATTGCACACCCGCAATCGGCCGACAGCGCTCTAGATCAATAGTTCAGGGCGAATCTATATCGTCATCAACCTGCCATCACTGTGCCACTGCTCTGTCATAAACCATCGCGATACTGGCGCCTGTTTTTAGAGCGCCGGGTTCTACCCGGACACTGTTTTCCGACGCTCGAATCGTCGGTTGTGCCCCGGATGGCTGTGCCATCCCCTCTCATCTTCGGAGATTGCTATGCGTCTTGCTTCCACGAAAACTGCGGCGGCCCTGTGCGGTGGCTTGTTGCTGGCCATGAGTGTTCCGGCCAGTGCTGCAGTCGACGCCAAACTGCTCGACATGCTCAAGGCTAACGGTTCCATTTCCCAGGCGCAGTACATCGAACTGCAAACTGAACTGGCCAAGGATCAGAAGGCTCAGCAAATCGCGCAGCAGGCGCAGCAAGAGACCAACGAACAAGTCGCCGCCGTTGCGAAGAAAACCAACGAACAAAGCGTCTTCGACCAGAAACTCGCCTGGGCGGCCAAGACCCAGTTCAAAGGCGATGTGCGTATCCGTCAGGAAACCATCAAGATCGACGGCGAACCGAACAACGGCGGCCGCGACAAGGATCGTCAGCGCATCCGTGCCCGTCTGGGCGCCTACACCGAGATCAACCCACAAGTCGACACCGGCATCCGTATCGCCACCGGCGGCGGCGACGATGCCCGTTCGACCAACCAGGACCAGGACAACTACTTCGACAAGAAGCAGATCTGGCTCGACCTGGGTTACATCGACTACCACCCGGATCAGATCAAGAACCTGCACATCATCGGCGGCAAGATGCTTCAGCCGTGGGTCAGCATGGGCGACGTGATCTGGGATAGCGACATCAACCCGGAAGGTCTGGCCGTGACCTACAAGTACCCATTGGGCAGCAGCGCCGAACTGTTCGGCAGCCTGGGTAACTACAACCTCAAGGACAACGTCGACGGCGATGGCGTGCAATTCCGTCACGACCTGCGTCTGACCGCTGGCCAGTTGGGTAGCCGCTTCAACATCAGCGACAACCTGAAAGTGACCGTGGGCGGCAGCGTCTACGCCTACCAGAACGACGAAGACAGCCGCTGCACCGGTACTTCCACACCGTGCGCGCTGGCGGTCAACGGCAACTCGGCCAACAACGAATTCCGTCTGTATGAAGGGTTCAGCCAGGTCGACATCGGCGGTCTGCCGATGCCACTGTCGTTCTACGGTCAGTACGTGAAGAACAACGACGCCGTGACCGATCAGGACACCGCGTGGCTGTTGGGTGCCAAGTCGAAAGTCTTCGGCCTGAACCTCGATTACAACTATCGTGACGTGCAGCGTAATGCCGTGGTCGGCGCCTTCACCGACTCCGACTTCGCCAACGGCACCACTGGTTCCCGTGGCCACAAGTTCAAGGTCGGTTACGACATCGACAAGAACTTCGCCATTGGCGCTACGTACTTCCTGACCAAGGCCGACTTCGCCAGCCGTACCCAGCGTGATGCTGACGCCAACACCCTGCAACTGGACGCCGAAGCCAAGTTCTAAGAAAACAGCTACAAGCTTCGAGCGACAAGCTGCAAGTCACCGCTCCCCTTGCGACTTGTCGATCGAAGCTGATTTTCCTGCAGCCCGGTCCAGTTACAGCGATCCCCATCATCCGTTCGCTGGCGCTGCATCGGGCTGTGTTTTTTCACGGGCTATCGTCCCGCCGCTGCGCCGCCAGACGCTCAGCCAGCGCATCCACCCCGTCCTCCGGTTTCTCCGGCATCGCCTTCAAGGTGGCTTGCATCAAACGCATCTGACGAATGAAACGCCGGCAGTTCGGGCAAAACATCAGGTGATGACGCACCATCCACTTTTCACCAAAGCTCAATTGGTCATCGAGATAATCGCTGGAGCGTGCCACTTGCTCCTTGCAGGTCAACATTCTCCGGTCTCCTCAAAATGCTCCACGGTCGCGAAGACTTTCAGCCGCGCACGATGCAGCAGCACACGGACATTGGAGAGCGAGATCTCCAGAAGATTACAGATCTCCTCTAGCTCCAGCCCCTGCCGTTCGCGCAACAGCAAAACGCTGCTTTGCAGTTCCGACAGACTCAGCAGCGTATGCTCCAGGCACTCGCGCAATTCGTCTTCAGTGAGCAGCGCTTCGGGGGTGTCCTGGTGCCAGGCGAACGGGGCGACCAGCCAATGGCCGTCACCGGGAGAAAAACGGTCGTCGTCGATGGTGCCATGGGGCGATGGCAAATCATCCATAAACACTTCCCGGCGATTTTGCTTGTAGCGACTTTTTGCCGAGTTGGCAGTGATGGTCAACAGCCAGGTCTTGAGACTGGAACGCCCCTCGAAGCTGGCGATATGGCGCACCACGGAAAGCCAGGCGTCCTGCACCACTTCTTCGACATGGCGCTGCCCGACAATCGCATACGCTACGGCGCGCATGGCGCTCTGATACGTCGTCACCAGTTCCTTGAAAGCCTGTTGCTCACCGGCCAGCAGGCGCGCAAGCAGTTGGGTGTCGTCAGCCGCCATCCAAAAATTTCCTTGTGCCGATTCCGAAAATGACGGCGCCAGGTCTTCACCTGCCGCCATTTCCGAAAAATTACAGCGTTTGAGCCGATTCGGATGTAGGAAAAGTCGGCGCGATTAAGAGGAAATTAAACCTCTTTTCAACGCTTGCGCAGAATGACGCTGCCGATCGAATAGCCGGCACCGAACGAACTCAAGACAGCCAGCGAACCGGCAGCCAGATCGTCCTGATATTTGTGGAAAGCAATCACCGAACCCGCGGAGCTGGTGTTGGCGTAGGTGTCGAGAATCACCGGCGCTTCTTCTTCGGTGGCTTCACGGCCCAGCAGTTTGCGCACGATCAGGTGGTTCATGCTCAGGTTGGCCTGGTGCAGCCAGAAGCGCTTCACGTCGCCGACGTTAAGCTGGTTCTCTTGCAGATGCTCGCCAATAAGTTCGGCAACCATCGGGCAGACATCCTTGAACACCTTGCGGCCTTCCTGCACGAACAGCTTGTCGCGTGCACCGACGCCCTCTTCAGCCGCGCGGTTGAGGAAGCCGAAGTTGTTGCGGATGTTATTGGAAAACTTGGTCAGCAGTTTGGTGCTGACTACATCGAACTGGTGCTTGGACGTCGCGGTGTCAGCGCGCTCGATGATCACCGCAGTGGCGGCGTCGCCGAAGATGAAGTGGCTGTCGCGGTCGCGGAAGTTCAGGTGACCGGTGCAGACTTCCGGGTTGACCATCAGGATCGCCCGGGCCTGGCCCAGTTGCACGCTGTTGGCCGCGGCCTGAATGCCGAAGGTCGCCGAGGAGCAGGCCACGTTCATGTCGAAACCGAAACCCTGAATGCCCAGAGCTTCCTGGACTTCGATGGCGATGGCTGGGTAGGCGCGCTGCAGGTTGGAGCAGGCGACGATCACGCCGTCGATGTCAGCGGCGGTTTTGCCGGCGCGTTGCAGGGCCTGTTCGGCAGCGCCGATGGCCATCTGGCAGAGCACCGACCATTCGTCGTTGGAACGCTCTGGCAGGCGCGGGGCCATGCGTTGTGGATCGAGGATGCCGTCCTTGTCCATGACAAAGCGGCTCTTGATGCCGGAAGCCTTTTCGATAAACGCCGCGCTGGATTCGGTCAGGGCCTGGACTTCGCCGCTGGCAATGGCCTCGGCGTTGTCGGCGTTGAACTGGGCGACGTAGGTATTGAAAGACTGCACCAGCTCTTCGTTGGAGATGCTGTTGGCCGGGGTGTACAGGCCGGTGCCGCTGATGACGACGTTATGCATGGTCGTTTCTCTAATCTGTTCAGGCAGAAAGTGCTGGAACCGTCGTACCAACACACAAAGGGTCTATTCCCATCCGGGGGACGCAAACCTGGCATCGCTTTATTCCGTCTCGCGACGTGGCCGAAGGCTCTGGGTCGCGAAACCGGCGTTTATGGTCGCGAAGTTTGCCATAAACGTGGACTTTTGGCGCCTTTCTCAAGCACAACCCACATCCCAATGTGGGAGCGAGCCTGCTCGCGAAGGCGCGGTGTCAGTCAGCACATTCTTACCTGACACACCGCTTTCGCGAGCAGGCTCGCTCCCACAGGGGATTGCGCATGGCTCAAGGTCAGGGTTCGACCTGGGTCCACTGCTTGTTCAGGCGTTTGTCGGAAATCGGCGTTTTCGTGCCCAACTGTTGGGCGAACAACGACACCCGGTATTCCTCCAGCCACCAGCGGTACAGCTCAAGCTGCGGATCGCGTTTGCCTTCCTGCGCATGTTTCGCTGCGCGGGTCTGGTATTGCGCCCAGAGGCCGGCGAGTTCGCCGCTCCAGACGCGATCCTTCTGCACCTGCGCACCGAGTTTTTCGAAACGCTGCTCGACCGCCTTCAAGTAACGCGGCAACTCTTTGAGCCACTGCATCGGCGTTTCGCGGACAAAACCCGGATACACCAGATTGTTGATTTGCTGCTTGATGTCATTCAGCGCCACGGCTTGCGCCAGGTCGATCTTGCCCTTGAAGCGCTTCTGCAGACCGTGCCAAAGCTTGAGAATCTCCAGCGTCAGGCGCGCCACACGCTCGGCGTGCTCGGTCCAGTTGCCGCGTTTGCGCTCGGCCAGTGCAGCCAAACCGGCGCCGTCGCGGGGCAAAGGGTCTTCGCCTTCGAGAATGCAGCTGTCGAGGCTGGCCAGCAGAATGTCTTCGACCAGCGCATCGACGCGGCCCAGCTCGCGATAGAGCAAGCCCAGTTCGGTTTGCCCCGGCAACTTGCTGCGCAGGAACTTGGCCGGCTCTGCCAGTTGCTGCATCAACAACCGCTGCAAGGCGCGACGGTGCTGGAATTCGGCTTCGGCCGGGGTCGAAAAGCGCCCCTCCTTGACCGTGCCGCCCTCTTCGACCAGCGCCGGATACACCGTCATCGACAGCCCGGCGATCTTCTGTTGAGTCTTTTCTGCTACCGGGGCGAAGACCTTGGCCTCCACCGGTTGCTGACTTTTCGCGCTCTGCGGCACCGCCAACGCAGCCTGACTGGCTTCGGCAAACCGCGCAGTCAGCTCGGCCAGATCGCGACCTTCACCGAGGAATTTGCCCTGGCCATCGACGATTTCCAGGTTCATCCGCAGATGCCCCTCGACGCCCAGCTCGGCTTCTGCCCACGCCTCATCGCTGACCCGCGCGCCGGTCATGCGCAGCAATTCACGGCCCAGCGCTTGCGGCAACGAACCTTCGGCAAAGGTCATACGTTGCAAGGCAGCCTTGATGAAGTCCGGCACCGGCACAAAATTCTTGCGCAGCGCTTTCGGCAAGTTGCGCACGAGGGCGATGCACTTGGCCTCGATCAGCCCCGGCACCAGCCACTCCAGGCGTTCCGGCGGCAGCATCGGCAGCAGCGGCGCGGGCACGCGCAGGGTCACGCCGTCACGCGGGTGATTGGGTTCGAAGTGGTAGGTCAGCGCCAGTTCCAGATCGCCGATGTGCAGGGTGTCCGGGTAATCGCGCGCGGTGACTTCACTGGCCTCGCGGGCCAGCACATCTTCTTCGCGCATGATCAGCAGTTGCGGGTTTTTCTGACTGTTGATGCGGTACCAACTGTCGAAGGTCGCAGTCTGGTGAATCTCCGCCGGCAACCGCGCGTCGTAGAACGCGTACAGGGTTTCTTCATCCGCGAGAATGTCGCGACGACGGGCCTTGGCTTCCAGCTCATCGAGCTGTTCCAGCAGTTGCTGGTTGGCCGTCAGGCACTTGGCTCTGGACTGAATCTCCCCGCGTACCAGACCTTCGCGGATGAACAGTTCACGGGAAACGACCGGGTCCACCGGGCCGTAATGCACCGGGCGGCGGCCGACCACGATCAGCCCGAACAGGGTGATCTGTTCGAACGCGACGACCTGGCCGCGCTTCTTCTCCCAGTGCGGTTCGAAATGGTTTTTCTTGATCAGGTGCCCGGCCAGCGGCTCGATCCAGTCGGCGTCGATCTTGGCGACCATGCGCGCGTAGAGCTTGGTGGTTTCCACCAGTTCAGCGGTCATCAGCCATTGCGGGCGCTTCTTGCCAATGCCCGACGACGGATGAATCCAGAAGCGCCGCTGACGCGCGCCGAGGTAATCGCCATCTTCGGTTTTCTGACCGATCTGGCTAAGCAAACCGACCAGCACCGCTTTGTGCAGTTTCGGATAATCCGCCGGCTCTTTATTCAGGCTCAACTGCATGTCACGGCAGATCAGGCTCAACTGCCGATGGGAATCACGCCATTCGCGCAGACGCAGATAGTTGAGGAAGTTCTTGCGGCACCAGTTGCGCAGCGGACTCGCAGTCAGCGCCTGGCGTTGCTCTTCAAAACCACGCCACAGATTTACCAAACCGGCGAAATCCGAATCGACATCCTTCCACTGTGCGTGAGCCTGATCGGCCGCTTGCTGACGTTCCGGCGGACGCTCGCGCGGGTCTTGAATCGACATGGCACTGGCGACGATCAGCACTTCCTGCAGGCTGCCGAGCTTGGCCGCTTCGAGCAACATGCGGCCCATGCGCGGGTCGACCGGCAGGCGCGCCAACTGGCGACCCAGCGGGGTCAACTGGCTGTTGCGATCCACCGCCGAGAGTTCTTGCAGCAGGTTGAAACCGTCACTGATCGCCTTGCCATCCGGCGGCTCGATAAACGGGAACGCGGTGATCTCGCCGAGGCGCAGATGCAGCATTTGCAGGATCACAGCGGCGAGGTTGGTGCGCAGAATCTCCGGATCGGTGAATTCCGGGCGCCCGTTAAAATCTTCTTCGCTGTACAACCGAATGCAGATGCCTGGCTCAACCCGACCACAACGACCCTTACGCTGATTGGCGCTGGCCTGGGAAATCGCTTCGATCGGTAGACGCTGCACCTTGGCGCGATAGCTGTAGCGGCTGATGCGCGCGGTGCCGCTGTCGATCACGTAACGGATGCCCGGTACGGTCAGCGAAGTTTCGGCAACGTTGGTTGCCAGCACCACGCGACGGCCCGGGTGTGACTGGAAAATCCGCTGCTGTTCCGCCGGCGACAAGCGCGCGTACAGCGGCAGGATTTCAGTGTGTTTGATTTGGGCTTTGCGCAGCATGTCGGCGGCGTCACGAATCTCACGCTCGCCTGGCAAAAACACCAGCACATCACCGGGGCTGCGACGCTCGCTGCGTTCGTAAGCGGCAATTTCATCGAGAGTAGCGAGGATCGCCTGATCGACGGTCAGGTCATCCTCGACGCGGTTGCCCTCTTCGTCCTGCTCGAGCGTCAACGGGCGATACCAGGTGTCCACCGGGAAGGTGCGACCGGACACCTCGACAATCGGCGCATCATCGAAATGCTTGGAGAAGCGCTCCAGATCGATGGTCGCCGAGGTGATGATGACTTTCAGATCCGGGCGACGCGGCAGCAGGGTTTTCAGGTAACCGAGAAGGAAGTCGATGTTGAGGCTGCGCTCGTGGGCTTCGTCGACGATGATCGTGTCGTAGCGTTCGAGGTAGCGATCATTCTGGGTTTCCGCCAACAGAATACCGTCGGTCATCAGCTTGATCAGGGTGTTGGAATCGCTCTGATCCTCGAAACGCACCTGATAGCCGACCAGCGAACCGAGCGGCGTGCCGAGTTCTTCGGCGACGCGGCTGGCGACGCTGCGAGCAGCGATTCGGCGCGGTTGCGTATGGCCGATCAGACCGTGCTGGCCGCGACCGATTTCCAGACAGATCTTCGGTAACTGGGTGGTTTTGCCCGAGCCGGTTTCGCCGGCGATGATCAGCACCTGGTGTTTTTCCAGCGCCTTTTTGATCTCGTCGCGTTTGGCGGCGATCGGCAAACTGTCGTCGTAACGAATCACCGGCAGGCTGGCACGGCGCGCCAGCACCTGATCGCAGGACGCCTGCATGCGCGTCACCCATTGGGCCAGTTTGGCCTCGTCGGGTTTCTTGCGCAGCTCAAGCAACTGCCGCCGCAGCCGGTGACGGTCGGCGAGCATGGCGTGATCGAGGTTTTTCAGCAGTTTGTCGATGGAGGGCGATTCGTCGGTCATCGGGTAGGCAATTCGGTCGTCTATTTATGCAGGGGGCGGATTGTCGCAGATTTGGCGGATTTGTGGCGTGTCTGGGGGATTGCTGCCCTCACCCTAGCCCTCTCCCGGTGGGAGAGGGGACCGATCGGGGGATGCTTCAAAGGTACATCGACCTGAACGTGCATCACCGAATCCATAATCGCCAAGCTCTTTCAGGTCGGCGTTTGACCCAAGACACCTCGGTCAGCCCCCTCTCCCTCCGGGAAAGGGGGCGGTTGGGTGATACTCCACAGATGCATCGACCTGAAAGAGCCTTGCCAAATCCATAATCGCCAAAATCTTTCAGGTCAATGTTTGGCGCAAGACACCTCGGTCGGCCCCCTCTCCCTCCGGGAGAGGGCTGGGGTGAGGGTGTTTTTTTTAAAGAGCTACTCGTTGTCGAGGCCTTTACGCCGATACGGGAAAACATCAATGACCTTCCCCGCCCGAATCGCCTCCTGCAAACTCTTCCAGTAATCGGCGTTATACAACTCGCCATGCAGCTGATCGAACAACTTTCGCTGCCCCGAATCGGCAAACAGGAACGGCGGAAACTCCTCGGGAAACACATCCAGCGGCCCGATCGAATACCACGGTTCGGAGGCCATTTCGTCCTCCGGCGTGCGCGGCGCGGGAATGTGACGGAAGTTGGCCTCGGTCAGGAAGCAGATTTCGTCGTAGTCATAAAACACCACCCGCCCGTGCCGGGTGACGCCGAAGTTTTTCAGCAGCATGTCACCGGGAAAGATGTTCGCCGCCGCCAATTGCTTGATCGCCAGGCCGTAATCCTCCAGCGCCTCACGTACCTGCGCATCGTTGGCGTTTTCCAGATACAGATTGAGCGGGGTCATCCGCCGTTCGGTCCAGCAGTGCCGGATCAACACGGTGTCGCCCTCGACTGAAACCGTCGATGGCGCGACTTCCAGCAATTCCTCAAGGCACGCCGGATCGAATTTGCTCAGCGGAAAACGGAAGTCGGCGAACTCCTGGGTATCGGCCATACGCCCTACCCGGTCGACGCTTTTCACCAATCGATACTTCTCGATCACCGTGGCACGGTCGACGTTTTTCGAAGGCGAGAAACGGTCCTTGATGATTTTGAACACGGTGTTGAAACCCGGCAGGGTAAACACGCTCATGACCATGCCGCGTACACCAGGGGCCATGATGAACTGGTCGTCGGTGTTGGCCAGATGATTGATCAGCGCTCGGTAGAACTCGGATTTGCCGTGCTTGTAGAAGCCGATCGAGGTGTACAGCTCGGCGATGTGTTTGCCCGGCAGGATGCGTCGCAGGAAACCGATGAATTCCGCCGGTACCGGCACATCGACCATGAAGTACGAACGGGTGAACGAGAAGATGATCGACACATCGGCTTCGTCGGTGATCAGCGCATCGATCTGGATCCCGCGCCCTTCGCGGTGCAGCAGCGGGATCACCAGCGGCCATTGCTCGTCGCGGGTGTAAATGCGCCCGACCAGGTACGCGCCCTTGTTGCGGTACAGCACCGAGGAAAACAGCTCGACACTGAGCTCAGGATCTTTGCACACCCAGTCCGGCAGGTTCTCGCGCAGCTGCGCTTCGAGGCGAAGCAAGTCGCCGGGCAGATCGGCGTAATCCTCGCTGAAACGGTAGTCGGCAAAAATGCTCGCGAGCATCCCCGACAATTGCCCTTGCGGTTTGTAGGTACGGGTTTGCGCGGCGCGGGCGCGGCGCAGGCTCGGGCGCGTGGTGTGGATGAACATGCAGCCGTCACTGATCAGGTCATGGCTGAACAGCCCGCAGAAAATCGAGTTGTACCAGGTCTCGGACAGCTCATCGTCGAAGCGCAGGTCGATGACGCTGATGTAGGCACTTTTCACCAGCGGCCAGCAGCTGACATTCATCAGCGTTTCGTCGTCGAAGTATTCGCGCAGACGGGCGATGGTTTCGCCGACCTTGTCTTCGTAGAGGTTGATCCGCGCTGCCGACGCGGTTTGCGTCTCCTGCCAGCGCGCCTGCTCGAAACGCTCCCGGGCGCCGTCGGTGATGCGCCGGAAATGCTCGCGGTAATCGTCAAAGCCATCGAGGATCATGCGGGCGATGTCGGTGGCTGGCCATTGCTGCGGCATAGATAAGACCTCGGCGTGCGTTTGGAAATCTGTGCCTGAGCTTAGCTACGGATGCGCGCACAGGTGAAGTGCAATTTCTGCCAAATCTGCGCCGGGGTTGTACGCCAACAGCGTTTTAGCAAAGTTTTTTTAATCGACCGTTCGGTCAGTTAAGCGCCTGAGCGGTGCTGCCTCTCATCCTGCGCCAGCCCGCGAATTCTCTGGGCTTCGGATCCAATACAAAGCAGATGCTTCTAGGCCGTGGCTTTGCTGCATATTCACGCACCCTCAGCGACGACGCCAGATTGGTCTTACCAAAATAGTGGCACTTTGATATACAGCCCGCCATTACCCGCCTCATAACAAGATCCTCGCTGACGAGGACGACCTCCCCCCTCAAAGATCAAGGAGCACACTGATGTCTATCCGGAATCTGCGCATAGGTTTGCGCGCCAGTTTGAGCTTTGCCGTTTTGGCCAGTCTGCTGGTGGTGGTCGGCCTGTTCGGTCTGGGCCAGATGAAAACCCTGCGCGAAAGTGCAGCGGTGATCGAAGAATCGTGGATGCCGAGTATCGAGAGCATTCATGACGCGGCGGCGAATATCGCCAGCATCCGCCTCGAATCCTTGCGTCTGATCGCCGTCACCCAACCCGCGGTGCGCGACCGAAGCAAAAGCATCCTCAAGGCGCAACGCGAGGAGTTGCTCAAGCGCCTCAACGACCACAAAGCCTTGATCGCCAGTGATCAGGAACAGGCGATGCTCGACGGCTTGAACGCGGCCGTCGGCAAATACCTGAGCATTCTCGATCAGATTGTCAGCCAGATTGACGCGGGGCAGAACGAGCAGGCTGCCACGCGTTTGAGCAACGAACTGGCACCGCAGGGCACTGTGCTCGACAAGACGCTGGAGCAGATGATCAGCCTCAATCAACAAGGTGCAGACGACGCCGCCGATGCCGCCGCAGCCATGTATGAACGGGCATTGTGGATCGTCGCGTCGATCATCGTGGTCGCCCTGATTGCCACCTTGCTATTGGCCTGGCTGCTGACCCGCAGCATCACCACCCCGATCAATCAGGCACTGGATGTCGCGCGGCGCATTGCTGCCGGCAATCTCAGTGGCGAAATTATCAGTAGCGGTAAAGATGAAGCCGCGCAGTTGCTCGAAGCCCTCGCCGAGATGCAAGGCAATCTGCGCTCGACCATCCGCGGTATCAGCGAATCAGCGCAGCAATTGGCTTCCGCTGCCGAGGAAATGAGTTCGGTGATGGAGCAAAGCACCCGCGGTCTGCAACAGCAGAACGACCAGATCGAACAAGCTGCCACCGCGGTCACCGAGATGAGCACGGCGGTGGACGAAGTCGCTGCCAACGCCGTGTCCAGCGCCGAGGCGTCTGCCGCATCCAACGAGGACAGCAAGCACGGCCACGTGCAGGTCAGCGAAACGATCAGCTCGATTCAGGAGCTGGTCGATGCGGTACTCGGTGCTTCCGCACAAGCCGAGGGCCTGGCCACGCAGGCACAGGACATCAGCAAAGTGCTGGAGGTGATTCGCGGGATTGCCGGGCAGACCAATCTGTTGGCGCTCAATGCGGCGATCGAAGCGGCGCGCGCCGGTGAAGCCGGGCGCGGTTTTGCCGTGGTCGCCGATGAAGTGCGTTCGCTGGCGCAACGCACGCAGAATTCCACCGAAGAAATCGAGCTGATGATCAGCAGCATCCAGCAAGGCACCGGGGCAACCGTTGGCGCGTTGCAGAGCAGTGCCGAGCAGGCGGGTCAGACGTTGCGCCGCGCCAACAGTGCCGGTCAGGCACTGGAAAAAATCACCGCGTCGATCTCGCAGATCAACCAACGCAACCTGGTGATCGCCAGCGCGGCCGAGCAGCAGGCACTGGTGGCGCGTGAGGTCGATCAGAATCTGGTGACCATCCGTGACCTCTCGACCCAAACCGCCGCTGGCGCCACTCAGACCTCAGCTGCAAGCCAGGAACTGTCGCGTCTGGCGGTCGATCTCAACGGTCTGGTGACACGCTTTGTGATCTGACCGATAAGTTGCATGCCCGAATAGCGGTTGCCTTCGTCAGGGCGCTCGGCAACACTCTCGTCCCGATCAAGGAAGGAGACCCGCCGTGAGCCCTGTCGATATTTTCCGTATGTTGTCGCTGGCAGCCATCTGGGGCGCGAGCTTTCTTTTCATGCGCATTATTGCGCCGGTGATTGGCACGATTCCGACCGGGTTCTTTCGCGTATCGATTGCGGCCGTTGGCCTGCTGGTGATCCTCGGGCTGATGCGCGTGCGCTGGGATTTCAAAGGCAAACTGAAAACCGTGATGCTGCTGGGCGTGATCAACTCAGGGATTCCGGCGACGCTGTATTCGGTTGCTGCCCAGGTTTTGCCGGCCGGTTATTCGGCGATTTTCAACGCCACCACGCCGCTGATGGGCGTGCTGATTGGCGGATTGTTCTTCAGTGAAAAACTCACCGCAGCCAAACTCGGCGGGGTGTTCCTCGGCCTGTTCGGTGTTGGCGTGCTGACCCGCGCCGGTCCCGTGGCATTTGACATGCAGCTGTTGATGGGCGCCCTCGCCTGCTTGCTGGCGACCACTTGTTATGGTTTTGCCGGTTTCCTCGCGCGTCGCTGGCTGGATCAGGCCGGTGGACTGGACAGCCGATTGTCGGCGCTGGGCAGCATGCTCGGTGCGACGTTGTTCCTGTTGCCGTTGTTCGGCTACAGCGTGATCACGTCACCGCCGGTCAGTTGGGGCGGCTGGAATGTCTGGTTGTCGCTGTTGGGCCTGGGTCTGGGCTGCACGGCGTTTGCCTACATCATTTACTTCCGCCTGCTCAGCTCGATCGGCCCGGTGAAATCGATGACGGTGACCTTCATGATTCCGCCGTTCGGGGTGTTGTGGGGGGCTTTGCTGCTGGATGAGCCGTTGTCGATGGCGCACATTTATGGCGGGGTGTTGATTGCTGCGGCGTTGTGGTTGGTGTTGAAGCCGGCGGTAGTGAAACCTTCGCAGGTAACAGCCCGCTAGACTTCTGGCGCTGCTGAAATGGCTATCGCGAGCAGGCTCACTCCTACAATTGGAATGCGTTCCCCTGCAGGAGTGAGACTGCTCGCGATCGGCGGCCTAAAAGCCGCCACCTGACGATCTGTTACCCCCTTTCACGAAACACAAATGCCAGGCCGACCACAATCAACAGCATCCCCAGCACACTCAACGCCGCCAGGCGATTGCCGAAAATCAGATAGTCCATCACCGCCGTCACCGCCGGCACCAGATAGAACAGACTGGTGACATTCACCAGATTGCCCCGCGCGATCAGTCGATACAGCAACAACGTCGCCAGCACCGAGACCACCAGCCCCATCCACAACACCGGCACGATAAAACCTGTGCTGTGTTCAAAATGGAACGGCTGAAACGGCACGAAAATCCCGCACAACAACAGCCCGGCCAGATATTGCACCGGCAGTGTACCGAGGGGATTGTCGGTGATGCGTTTCTGCATGATCGAGCCCAGCGTCATGCTCGCCAGCGCCAGCAGACCAAACAGCATCCCCGCCCATGACATCCCGGCCAGACCGATGCCCTGATAAACCACCATGATCAGACCAGCCAGCCCCAGCGCCAGCCCGAACATCCGGCTCGCGGAGCGCTGCCGCTCCATCAACACCACGGTGAGAATCGGCTGCACGCCCATGATGGTCGCCATCACGCCCGGAGTGACTTTGGTGTTGAGCGCCAGTAGATAGAAAATCTGATAGGCCCCCAACAACACCACACCCGTGGCAATCGCAAACAGCATCGGTTTGCCGCCCTTGGGCAGCTTCAGCTTCAGCAACGGCGCCAGCAGCACGAGTCCGCAAAAGGCAATCGCGAAACGAATCAACAGAAAGGCAAACGGCGAAGCGTGGGCCAAACCCCATTTGGAGAAGATCGCACCGCTGCTCCACAGCAGAACGAACAGGCTCGTGGACGTCGCCGCGAGCGCGGATTTTTTCGACAGGACAAACATGAATACCACCTGTAGTCAGGCAAGAAGCCAACTCAGCCGAAGCTGAAATTCAGTAGGTTTTTCTGGCGGGCGGCAGGACTCAGCAGACAGCGCTGATCAGCCCGAAACGCCAACGCCCGGCGGTGATACGACTGCGCACACCGGCGTGCTACTGACAGGTGGGGGGTAATGACTGATCTGCTTGGGCTGCTGATTCCCGCACGGCACGACGCCAGCGTTGACCGCTGAATCGACTACCGCGTTGATGAGGGATACAGGCATTTGCGCAGATCTTTTTTGAGAGGGTGGAAGGTGAGGCATACGACTCACGAGCGCCGACTATAACCAGCGTGGGACATGGATTGCAATGATTTGGACAAAGGGCCAGTAGCGACGGATGCATGAGAGCTGCATAGGCTGTTGAGCAACCGCAACACCTATCGATGGGGAGACATGGAATGCTCGAAATCATATGCCAAGGGAACGGAGTTATCTGCGCTATCAGTTGTATCGGTCAGAGGCGAGAAAGGCGACTAGTATCACCACCAAGAAAATGCTTTTTCATGAGGGAGCAGACTTTTCGAAAGTACGCTTCGAAGCCATCGATGCTCAGGCAATGAGTGCTTTTGAGCTTTGGGATAACCCGCATTTTTCCTGGGGAGATGTCGTCACTTGGAAGACCCGAGAACCCTTGTCTCTGGATGTCGCGATCTGGTTTGAACAAGAGCTCCGCGGGCTGTGTTTTGTCATTCCAAACAATAGCCGTCAGCGAATTCGAATCGTGCGGCTAGAGGGAAGGCCAGGGGAAGCGCATCCACTTAAAAACCGTATCGCGGCGTTGGCGATGCTGGCCATTGACGAATTTGCCCAAATTATTGGCAGCAGATTGATTGAAGTTCAGGAGCCCATGCAAGGAGCCATTCCGAAATATAGACAGCTCGGCTTCACATTTGATTTGGATGGCCGGCTTGTGCTCGCAGTGGAGGGTAAAGTATTGTGAAAACTGTTCAATTAATGATCAGCGAGGGCAAAAAAATGCGTAAGGTTGTTAAACGAGCCCCCTCGAAAAAGGGATCACGCAAAGCCGATGAAAAGCTGGGGGATTTAGTGTTATCCACCAACCAGCAACGATTTCTGCAAGTTCTTGTCGATGGCATTGACGTAGATGAACCCAACGTTCTCGCTGGGCGGCGCTGAATCGCAGGCAATAAAAAACCGCTCACAAGGAGCAGTTTTTTATTACAACATCCAGCCTTAACCAAACAGCCAATACCCCAACAACGTCAACACCGCCACTGCCAGCACCGGCCGCATCACGCGGTAGGCTTTCGGATGACGACGTTTCCACTGTTTGACCACGCCACTGAACTTGTCACTGAAGTTCTTGCTCCAGGCATAGGCCTGGTTGATCCCGCCTACGCGTTCATCATCAAGGTTCTGCGGTGCGGTGGCACGGCCGAGCCAGGCGCTGATCGCGCGATTGATGCGGGTCATGAGGCGATTGCTCAGCGGACGCTCGACGTCGCAGAACAGGATCACACGGGTTTGATCAGTTTCGTTCTTGACCCAGTGCACGTAGGTCTCGTCGAACATCACGTCTTCGCCGTCACGCCAGGCGTAGACCTGACCATCGACGAAGATCCGGCAATCATCGGAGTTTGGCGTCGACAAACCGAGGTGATAGCGCAGCGAGCCGGCAAACGGATCGCGGTGCGGGTTCAGGTGACTGCCACCCGGCAGCAACGCAAACATCGCACCTTTGACGTTGGGAATCGCACTGACCAGCGCCACGGTTTTCGGGCACAGGGTTTCAGCCGACGGCAGCGGTTTGTCGTACCACTTGAGGTAGAAACGCTTCCAGCCCTTCTTGAAGAACGAGCCGAAACCGGCGTCGTTGTTCTTTTCCGCCGCGCGAATATAGCCTTCGTCGAACAGGTGCATGGCCTCGTCGCGAATGGTTTCCCAGTTGTCGCGCAGTACGTCCAGTTCCGGGAATTTGCTGCGATCCAGGTACGGCTTGGACGGTACGCCGGAGAACAGGTACATCAAGGCGTTGTACGGGGCGAACAGCGCCGAGTGGTTGACGAACTGGCGCAGAACCGGCAAACGCGCCTTGCCGCGCAAATGCACATACAGGATGCTGCCCACAAACAGCAGCAGCACCAATACCTTGGCGGCTAACGAAAAGGTCATCAACGACTCCTTGAATAAAGACAACGCTGCGCAATGCCCGTTACCCGGCATGGCAGCCGGCCATGATAAACACTACCGGCGCCGGGCAAAACCCGCCTTACACAAGATTCAGTGTTAAGAATTGCGCAACAAAGCATTTATTAGCATAACGATCCTGAACCCTGGCTGACCTGAATCAACTGGATTACTGCTGAGTCTCCTGCTCAGTGAACAGATCGCTGAACAGCATGCTCGACAGATAACGCTCACCGGAGTCCGGCAGAATCACGACGATGGTCTTGCCCTGCATCTCCGGCGTCTCTGCCAGTCTCACCGCTACCGCCATTGCGGCACCGCAGGAGATACCGCACAAAATCCCCTCTTCCTGCATCAAACGCAGGGCCATGGCCTTGGACTCTTCGTCAGTGACCTGCTCGACCCGGTCAACCATCGACAGATCCAGGTTCTTCGGCACAAAACCGGCGCCGATCCCTTGAATCTTGTGCGGGCTCGGTTTGATCTCTTCACCGGCCAGCGCTTGGGTGATTACTGGCGATGACACCGGCTCCACCGCTACCGACAGAATCGGTTTGCCCTGGGTATTCTTGATATACCGCGAAACACCGGTGATGGTTCCGCCGGTGCCAACGCCCGCTACCAGTACATCGACGGCGCCGTCAGTGTCGTTCCAGATTTCCGGACCGGTGGTCTTTTCATGGATGGCTGGGTTGGCCGGGTTATCGAACTGCGATGGCATGAAGTATTTGTCAGCATCGCTGGCAACGATTTCGGCCGCCTTCTCGATTGCGCCTTTCATGCCCTTGGCCGGCTCGGTCAAAACCAGTTCGGCGCCCAGAGCCTTGAGAACCTTGCGACGCTCGATGCTCATCGAGGCCGGCATGGTCAGCATCAATTTGTAACCACGAGCGGCGGCGACGAATGCCAGACCGATCCCCGTGTTACCCGACGTCGGCTCGACAATGGTCATGCCCGGCTTGAGTTTTCCGCTGCTTTCGGCGTCCCAGATCATGTTGGCGCCGATCCGGCACTTGACCGAGTAACCGGGGTTGCGCCCCTCGATCTTGGCCAGGATAGTCACGCCGCGCGGCGCGATACGGTTGATCTGCACCAGCGGCGTGTTGCCGATGGAATGGGCGTTGTCAGCAAAAATACGGCTCATGGCTGGGTCCTTATGCAGCATTGAATTCAGCCTTCCAAGGTATGCCTGTTGCCTGGCGCAGTCCAGTCGGGTCGAACGTCTGCGCGGCGTAACAGTCAATCGCTTACATCGTCTGGGAATTGCCGTCATGAAGCGTCGCTACAGTTGGCCACTAGGGATTTTCGCCGTCGTCGTTGTGTTGCTGATCGCGCTGCACATCGCCCTGCCCTACATGGTGCGCGACTATCTGAACGGCAAACTGGCGGACATGGGTGACTACCGGGGTCAGATCACTGATGTCGATCTGGCCCTATGGCGCGGCGCCTACAAGATCAATGGGCTGAAAATCGTCAAGGTCGACGGCAAGGTGCCGGTGCCGTTCGTCAATGCACCGCTGATCGATCTTGCGGTCAGCTGGCATTCGCTGTGGTACGACCATGCTGTGGTGGCGCAAGTGAAATTCGTCAATCCCGAGATCAATTTCGTCGATGGCGGGGCCAACAAGCAGAACTCCCAGACCGGTCAGGGCACTGACTGGCGCGCGCAATTGGGCAAGTTGCTGCCGATTACCCTCGATGAAGTGCAGATTCACGACGGCAAGATCAGCTTCCGCAATTTCAATTCAAAACCGCCGGTCAACATGAACGCCACCAACGTCGACGCGAGCATCTACAACCTGACCAACGTGGTCGACAAGCAGGGCAAACGTGACGCCCGTTTCGAGGGCAAAGCGCTTTTGCTCGGGCATGCCCCACTGGAAACCACTGCCACCTTCGACCCGCTGAGCAATTTCGAGGACTTCCAATTCCGCCTGCGCGCCAAAGACATCGAACTCAAAAGCATGAACGACTTCGCCTCGGCTTACGGCAAGTTCGACTTCAACGCTGGCCACGGTGATGTGGTGATCGAAGCCCAAGCCAAAAAGGCCCAGGTCAACGGTTACATCAAGCCGCTGCTGCGCGACGTCGAAGTGTTCAACTGGCAGCAAGATGTGGAAAACAAGAACAAGAGCATCTTCCGCTCGGTCTGGGAGGCCATCGTCGGCGGCTCGGAAACCGTGCTGAAGAACCAGGCGAAAAACCAGTTCGCCACCAAGGTCGAACTCAGCGGCAACGTCCATCAGCAAAATATCAGCGCATTCGAAGCGTTTTTGCAGATTTTGCGTAATGGTTTCGTACAGGCATTCAATGCCCGGTATGAGCGGCCGAAGCCGGATGCGGGTTAGAGTTCATCTCTGGAAAAGCATCCAGATATAGAGTATCGGCGCCAATCTGAATATCCGGGGCCGGCCATTCAACGGTCCAACCTTTATCGCCCAAAATGGCAGTCGCAAAGACTTGGGGATCAAGCAAGGGCTGCAACTGCTTACACGTTTGAATATCTCGACTCAAATCGAGTGTCAGCGCTCGACCATCAACAAAGTCCAGTGTAAGCCGGCAATCAGAGAGTGCAGTAACAGCCGCCAAACGTGGTCGTTTCATGGATAGCATCAATTCAGCGCCTCCAGGCACATGGGGACTGCTTCGCAGCCCTGCGGGAGCAAGCTCCCTCGCCACAGATTCAGTGGACATCCTGAAGGCTATCGCCAAATCAACGAGGCCTGAATACTGGCCATCGGCCGAGACTGAGTCAACATGTGACGCCCCATTCAGAGACTGAATAAGCCGTCTGCGTTCACAGTCGACCGGCCTGCGCGTTATAGTCGGGCATCCGATTATTTCGCCCCCGCCCTGCCCGTCAGGTCGGCGTTACCGTTCGAGGATTAGCAGATGAAGTTCGAAGGCACCCAGGCCTACGTCGCCACCGATGACCTGAAGCTGGCGGTCAACGCCGCCATCACCCTGGAGCGGCCGCTGCTGGTCAAGGGCGAACCGGGCACCGGCAAGACCATGCTCGCCGAGCAACTGGCCGAATCGTTCGGCGCCAAGTTGATCACCTGGCACATCAAGTCCACCACCAAGGCCCATCAGGGTCTGTACGAGTACGATGCGGTCAGCCGCCTGCGCGACTCGCAACTGGGCAATGAAAAAGTCCACGACGTGCGCAACTACCTGAAAAAAGGCAAGCTCTGGGAAGCGTTCGAGTCCGAAGAGCGGGTCATTTTGTTGATTGACGAAATCGACAAGGCTGACATCGAGTTCCCTAACGACTTGCTGCAAGAACTCGACAAGATGGAGTTCTACGTTTACGAGATCGACGAGACCATCAAAGCCAAGAAGCGCCCGATCATCATCATTACCTCCAACAATGAAAAAGAGCTGCCGGACGCTTTCCTGCGCCGTTGCTTCTTCCACTACATCGCCTTCCCCGACCGCACCACCCTGCAGAAAATCGTCGACGTGCACTACCCGGACATCAAGAAGGATCTGGTCAGCGAAGCGCTGGACGTGTTCTTCGATGTGCGCAAGGTGCCGGGCCTGAAGAAGAAGCCGTCGACCTCGGAACTGGTCGACTGGCTGAAGCTGCTGATGGCCGACAACATCGGCGAAGCGGTGCTGCGCGAGCGCGATCCGACCAAAGCGATTCCGCCGCTGGCCGGCGCGTTGGTGAAGAACGAGCAGGACGTGCAGCTGCTTGAGCGCCTGGCGTTCATGAGCCGTCGCGGCACCCGCTAAGAGGCTGATGCCATGTTGCTCAACCTGTTCAATGAAATGCGTGCCGCCAAGGTGCCGGTGTCGGTGCGCGAGTTGCTCGACCTGATCAACGCGCTGAAACAGCGCGTGACCTTCGCCGACATGGACGAGTTCTATTACTTGTCGCGGGCGATTCTGGTCAAGGACGAACGCCATTTCGACAAGTTCGACCGCGCGTTCGGCGCCTACTTCAATGGCCTCGAAAAGCTCGATGATCACTTGCAGGCGCTGATTCCCGAAGACTGGCTGCGCAAGGAGTTCGAGCGCTCGCTGAGCGACGAGGAACGCGCGCAGATCCAGTCCCTCGGCGGTCTGGACAAGCTGATCGAAGAGTTCAAGAAACGTCTGGAAGAACAGAAGGAACGCCACGCCGGCGGCAACAAATGGATTGGCACTGGCGGCACTAGCCCGTTCGGCTCCGGTGGTTTCAACCCGGAAGGCATTCGGGTCGGCGATGCCGGCAAGCGTCAGGGCAAAGCCGTGAAAGTCTGGGATCAACGCGAGTACAAGAACCTCGATGATTCGGTGGAACTGGGCACGCGCAATATCAAAGTCGCCCTGCGCCGACTGCGCAAATTTGCCCGCCAAGGCGCGGCAGAAGAGCTGGACATCGACGGTACCATCGACCACACCGCCAAGGATGCCGGTCTGCTGAATATCCAGATGCGCCCCGAGCGCCGCAACACGGTGAAGCTGTTGCTGCTGTTCGACATCGGCGGTTCGATGGACGCCCATGTGAAGATCTGCGAGGAACTGTTCTCGGCCTGCAAGACCGAGTTCAAGCATCTGGAGTATTTCTACTTCCACAACTTCGTTTACGAATCGGTGTGGAAGAACAACATGCGCCGCACCTCCGAGCGCACGTCGACCCAGGATCTGCTGCACAAGTACGGCGCCGACTACAAAGTGATTTTCATCGGTGACGCCGCCATGGCGCCCTATGAAATCACCCAGGCTGGCGGCAGTGTCGAGCACTGGAACGAAGAGCCGGGCTACGTGTGGATGCAGCGCTTCATGGAGAAGTACAAGAAGCTCATCTGGATCAACCCGTATCCGAAAGATACCTGGGGCTATACCTCATCGACCAATATCGTGCGGGATCTGATCGAGGATCAGATGTATCCGTTGACGTTGCGCGGGCTTGAGGAAGGGATGCGCTTTTTGTCCAAATAACGGCCAAGGGTTCCCACGTGAGCGTGGGAACCCTCAATTCCGTGCGAAATCGGCGGCCGTTTTACCAACCTGTTGCGAGATAGGAATTGCAGAGCCTGTCCATAAAAATGGTGTCCTGAATCGCCGGCCCGACAGAGGCAGTTTTTTGCCCGCGACGTCTCGTTTTCCCTTTGGCGACCACTTTCGTCCCGCCGTTTGCCAGCTCTACCCTACGAGCTTTCTCAATATCCGTTTCAGAACTCAGGGTCGTTTCACTCTTCATCTCGCCCTCTGGCGACAGAAAACGAAACCTGACCCGGGTCGCCTCCGTTTCACTGTTGTTCCCCTCGGCAATCAGTTCCATGGATTGACCACCTGCCTCTGTGCGGTGATTCCAGTGAAACATTCGCATCATGTCGACGGTTGCGGTGGACATGAATGTCTCGATACGCGCAACGATGTCCTGATGACCGGCATCTTCGGCGTCCAGTCGTTGCACATTGTAGAAACGATCGACGCTCGCCCGATAAACCGGCACGCTGCCCACATCCTCATAAAAACCGACAATGTGCCCATCGACACAGTTCGCACACTCGCCCTCTGACTGGGCCATCACTTTCATAAAACGCATCTGTAACTTCCTTGTAAAAGATGAAGACCGATAGTTCCACACCTCCTCGACGCGTGATGTAGGGCAACTTACCAAAGCGTCAGGAAACGTCTCGGTCTTCAGTCCGAAATAAGGACAATTACAAGTAGGACTTCAGATAGTTGATATGGTCGTGCCATGCACGCTCTTGCATGACAGGTGTGAAGCGCACCTTGTCACCCGGCAGACGCTGCGCCAGCCTCGCCAGCGCCAACGGCGTCAACGCGCCCAAGCGTGGATAACCACCAATGGTCTGGCGATCATTGAGCAAGACGATCGGCTGCCCGTCCGGCGGCACCTGCACTGCGCCGAGCGGAATGCCTTCGGAAATCATCGGTTGCCCCTGATAGTGCAAGGCGCTGCCCAACAAGCGAATGCCCATGCGATCTGCGCGACTGTCCAGTGACCAGGATGTATTGAACACGTCAAACAGGCTCTGCCCGCTGAACTGGCCGATCTGCGCGCCGAGTACCAGATCCAGCGCTGCATTCGATTTCAAATCCGGCCGTAACGCCAAAGGCACTTCACGAAGCGACAGCGATTCACCGCGATAGCTCAGCGCCGCCCCCTTGGCCAGCGGCAAGCCTAGGCCATCCAGACCACCGAGCTCCTCGCGCACCACTGTCGCGCTACTGCCCAAGACCTTGGGGGCCTCGAAGCCGCCGGGCGCCGCCAGATAAGCCCGGGCACCGAGCAACGGTTGCGTGAACAGCAACTTCTGTCCTTTACCCAACTTGAAACTGCGCCACGGCGCCAGCGGTTGACCCTCAATCTGCGCGCCAAGATCAGCTCCGGCCAGCGCCAGCAAGCAGTCCTCCTCGGCGATGACGGCAAAGCCGCCGAGGGTGATTTCGATCACCGGCACATCCAGTCCGTTGCCCAGCAACCAGTTGGCCCAGCTCATTGAGCACCAGTCCGCCGCGCCGCCCTGGGTAACGCCCAGATGGCGCACGCCGAAACGTCCTGCATCCTGCAACAGACAGAGCGGTGTACTCGCTTCAATCGTCAGTCGGCTCATGCCTGCACCTCCAGTGGCGTGTCATCGCCGCCCAGATTGACGAATTCGGCGTGACTGACCACTTCGAATCGCACCGTGTCGCCGGGTTGCATCAGGCTGTAACCATCGCGATTGCGGTCGAACAGTCTGGCCGGAGTGCGACCGATCAGGTTCCAGCCGCCGGGTGATGCCACGGGATACGCAGCGGTCTGGCGCTCGGCAATCCCGACGCTGCCTGCAGCAACTTTTTTTCGTGGGGTATTCAGACGTGGCGCGGCCAGAATCTCTTCGACCAGGCCCATAAAGGCGAAGCCCGGTGCGAAACCCAGGGCAAACACCTGATACTCCCGCGCACTGTGGCGCCGGATCACCTCCGTCACCGCCAGACCGCTGCGCTCGGCGAGCAAGCTCAACTCAGGGCCGACGCTCAAGTCATACCAGACCGGCAGCACATGGCACTGGCCAGCCGTTCGCGTATTGGGCGACAGGTCGATCAACGCTTCAGCGATCAATTCCCGCGCCTGACCCGGACTCAGTGCAGTCAAATCGTAATGCACCATCAGCGTCGTATAGGAAGGCACCAGATCGATCAGTTGCTCACCGAATGCCGTACGCAAGCGCTCACTGGCGGCGAGCATCCACGGCATGTTGGTTTCGGCGATTTCATCGAACAGACGCAGCATCAGGCAATCCAGTGCCACCACTTCAATCCTTGGGTTCATGGCGCGCTCTGCTGATTCAAGGCCTCGCGAATGCGTTGCACGGCGGCGACCGAACTGGCGTTGTCGCCGTGCACGCAGAGGGTATTGGCGTGCAGCAGCAAGGCGCTGCCGTCGCTGGCGCTGAGGCTGTCGCCACGGGCGATGGTCAACGCTTGCTCGATGATCTTCTCGGGATCGTGATGCACCGCGCCCGGCAATTGTCGTGAAACCAGTTTGCCGGCACTGTCGTAAGCGCGGTCAGCGAAGGCTTCGAACCACAACGTCACGCCGTACTCATCGCCAATCTGCTGCGCAGCCGAATTGTCGCGAGTGGCCATCAGCATCAGCGGCAGGCTGCGGTCGTAAGCGGCCACGGCCTGAATCACCGCACGCAGTTGCGCCGGGTTGGCCATCATGTCGTTGTACATCGCGCCGTGGGGTTTGACGTAACTGACGCGCCCGCCCTGGGCCTTGCAAATGCCATCGAGGGCACCGATCTGGTAATGCAGGATGTCTTGCAGCTCTTGCGCCGAATACGCCATGGAACGGCGACCGAATCCGACCAGGTCCTGATAGGCCGGGTGCGCGCCGATCTGCACGCCGTGGCTCAACGCCAGGCTGACGGTCTTGCGCATGATGCTCGGGTCGCCGGCGTGGAAACCACAGGCCACGTTGGCGCAATCGATGAAGGGCATGACCTCGGCATCCAGACCCATGGTCCAGCTGCCGAAACTCTCGCCAATGTCGCAATTCAATAGCAGGCGGCTCACGGTGAACACTCCTGTAGGTGCTTGTCTTTTTATCTGTAGGACTGTGCTGCGCAGGTTATCAGTTACTGCGCATCGAGTTGCTTGCCACGGGTTTCCGGCAGGCTCAACGCCGCGATAATCACCACGCCGTAAGACACTGCGGCAAAGGCACCAATGCCTACGCTCAACGGTACTTTCTGGCTGAGCAGACCAATCAGCAGCGGAAACAATGCCGCCAGCGCCCGACCGATGTTGTAGCAAAAGCCCTGCCCCGAACCGCGAATTCGCGTGGGGAACAGCTCGGTCAGAAACGCGCCCATGCCGCTGAAAATCCCCGAGGCGAAGAAGCCCAGCGGGAAGCCCAGCCACAGCATCACGCCGTTGCTCACCGGCAGCTGCGTGTAGAGCAGAACGATGGTGAACGAGCCGACCGCGAAGAGGATGAAGTTCTTTTTCCGTCCCAGCAGATCAGTCAGGTAGGCGCTGATCACGTAACCGACGTAGGAGCCGACAATCACCATGGCCAGATAGCCGCCGGTGCCGAGTACGCTCAAGCCACGTTCGTTTTTCAGAAAGGTCGGCAGCCAGGAAGTGATCGCGTAATAGCCGCCCAGAGCACCGGTAGTCAGCAGCGAAGCGCGAAACGTGGTGAAGAGCATGCCGGGGGCGAAGATCTCGTAAAACTTCGACTGAGTCTCCGGCGCTTGTTGGGCCTTGGCCTCGCGATAGATCTCCGGATCCTTGACCAGACGACGGACGAAAATCACGAAAATTGCCGGCACGATGCCGAGGATGAACAGCGCCCGCCAGGCATCTTCCGGCGGCAGCACCGAGAACAGCAGCGCATACAGAATCGCCGTCAGTCCCCAGCCCAGCGCCCACCCGGATTGCACCATGCCCACCGCTTTGCCACGGTCCTTGGCACGGATCACCTCGCCGATCAGCACCGCACCGGCGGTCCATTCGCCGCCGAAACCGAAGCCCATCAAGGTGCGAGCGATCAATAATTGTTCGTAGTTTTGCGCGAAGCCGCAGAGGAAGGTGAAGAAGGCGAACCACAGTACGGTCAGTTGCAGGGTGCGCACACGACCGATGCGGTCAGAGAGAATCCCGGCGACCCAACCGCCAATCGCTGAAGCAATCAGCGTGCTGGTATGAATCAACCCCGCTTCGCCGGTGGTGATGCCCCACATCGCAATCAGTGTCGGCACGACGAAGCTGAGCATCTGCGTGTCCATGCCGTCCAGACCGTAGCCGATCTTGCAGCTCCAGAACGTTCGGCGCTCCTGCTGGTTGATGTTGCGATACCAGTCGAACGGCCCCGGACGCGCCGGTGCCGTGGATGTTTCTAGGGTGTCGGGAGCACGCATGGCTTATCTCCGCAGGTTTTTTATTGGTCTTGTTCGTAGCCCCGACGACGCCTATCGTGGGGACCGGATGCGTCGATTTTTCGTCGCGCAGCCCTGCTGCGTCCAACGAATAAAAACCCGCCTTAGCCATAAGAAAAATTTGTCACCCGAGCCTTGCCCATGAACCTGAAGTTTCTCGAGACCTTTGTCTGGGTCGCCCGCCTGAAGAGTTTTCGCCTGACCGCCGATAAGCTGTTCACCACCCAGGCGTCGATTTCCAGCCGCATCGCGGTACTGGAAGGTGAGCTGGGGGTGAAGCTGTTTTTGCGCGATTCACGCGGTGTCAGCCTGACGCCCGAAGGCCTGAAAGTGCTGGAGTATGCCGAGCAGATGCTCGACACCATGTCCGCCCTGAAACAGTCGATCGAGACCCGCTCGAGCAAGGTTGGTCGCGTCCGTATCGGCGTAATGGACACGGTAATCCACACCTGGCTCAGCCCGTTGGTGGCGCAGATGACCGATCTGTACCCACGGGTGGAAATCGAGCTGGTGGCGGATACCTCGCTTAACCTCTGCGATCAGCTGCAAAAAGGCTTCCTCGATATCGTTCTGCAAACCGACCTGATCCGCCATGAAAGCGTGCGCAGTCTGGAGCTGGCCAGCCATCCGCTGGGCTGGATTGTCGCCAGCAATTCGATCTACAACCGCGACTACGCCGACCTTGCCGAACTGGCGCAGGAACGGATCATCACCTACTCGAAAAACTCCCGGCCGCATCAGGATCTTCTGGCGTTGATGCAAGCCAATGGCGTACTGGCGCCACGTTTGAATTGCGTGAACTCGGTGTCGGCGATTACCCGGTTATTGCGTGATGGATTTGGGATTGGTGTGCTGCCGCCAGTGTTGGTGGCTGAGGAATTGGCGCGGGGGGAATTGACGTTATTGGATATTGATCAGCGACCGCCAAACCTGCAGGTGGTGGTGTCGTGGCGGGTGGGCGTTGAGTGGGTCGAGGAGATTGTGACGTTGTGTCAGCAGGTGCTGGGGGCATATGCGCACAAGGTGGGCAAGGACTACATCGCTTTAAGTTGATCGTTCCGACGCTCCGCGTGGGAATGCAGCCCGGGACGCTCCGCGTCCCTCGAAAGCCGAACGCGGAGCGTCCGTTGAGGCATTCCCACGCAGAGCGTCGGAACGATCATCAGAGACCGCGCACATCGCGGTCTTCAATCGGCCGGCTCTGGCGCAGACGTCGGCCACCGAGCACGACCCAATCGATCAAGCGGAACAGGCATTCAATGCCGAACGACAGCAGCAACGCGCCGCTCATGCCCCAGATCATCGCTTCCGGGGTCAGCAGGATCTGGTAGCTGTAGCCGTTCCAGGTTTCCTTGCGGATATCCGGATCGGCGGCCAGCACCACTTGCAGGAAGCGGATGTACCACGGGCCTTGCATCGCCTGGAACTGCTTGTCCAGCGCGATCTGACGGCTGAGCAAAGTGCTCAGGCTGTCGGCATCGCTGCGAAACACCGGATCTTCAC
Organism: Pseudomonas sp. SCA2728.1_7; assembly: GCF_018138145.1. Classification (NCBI taxonomy): domain Bacteria; kingdom Pseudomonadati; phylum Pseudomonadota; class Gammaproteobacteria; order Pseudomonadales; family Pseudomonadaceae; genus Pseudomonas; species Pseudomonas sp. SCA2728.1_7. The sequence continues at coordinate 2,517,722 of NZ_CP073104.1, forward strand.
TGGCGCGGTAATGCGCGACCAGCGCCTGCATATCACCCTTGAAAAACTGCTCGGCGGTGCCCTGAAAACCGCGCAGACCAGTCTGCGCTTCAATCAGATGCGCCTCGACGCGTTTCGCGTAATCATTGATGAAACCCGGCACCTGGACACCGATCAACAGGCCCGCCGCAAACAACACCAGCCGTACATAACTGAGCAACATGGGGTGCAATCCTTTATTCGGTCTTGCCCTGGCTGACGCATTCGCCGCGTCGCCACAGGCTCCATTGGCCCGGTTCGTAGCGGGTCCAGGTTTCGTTTTCGGTCAAAGGCTCGGTAGCGATCACGGTGACCACGTCGTTGGGCGTGGTTTCCGCCTGGAAATCGACGATCACGTCGACATCCTTCAGACGCGCCGGGCCGAACGGTGCGCGGCGGGTGATCTGTGCGAGTTTGGTCGAGCAATAGCAGAACAGCCAGTCGCCATCGCTGAGCAGGCAGTTGAATACGCCTTTGCTGCGGTATTCGGCGCACGCGGCGACCAGATCCGGCAGCAGCGCTTCTATATCGACCGGCTCCGGGAATGCTGCACGCACACGGTTAAGCAAATCGCAGAACGCCGCTTCGCTGTCGGTATCGCCGACCGGGCGGTAGAAACTTTTGATCGGGGTGAAATCGGCGAGCTGGCCGTTGTGCGCGAAACACCAGTTGCGCCCCCATAGCTCGCGGACGAACGGATGGGTATTGGACAGGCAGACCTTGCCGACGTTGGCCTGGCGGATGTGGCCGATGACCACTTCGCTCTTGATCGGATAGCGCTGCACCAGATTGGCGACTTCCGACTCGCAACTCGCGGCCGGGTCCTGAAACAGGCGCAAGCCACGGCCTTCATAGAAGGCAATGCCCCAGCCGTCGCGGTGCGGGCCAGTGCGCCCGCCGCGCTGCATCAGGCCGGTGAAGCTGAACACGATATCGGTCGGCACGTTGGCACTCATGCCCAGTAATTCACACATGTGCGGACTCTCGGGTTACAGGCGCGGCTCGACCCGCATGCGCTGCGGATTGTTCGGCACTGGCGGGCGACCGTAACGGTCATCACCGGCACCGCCAAACGGTTGATCATCGTCGCGGTCATCGGCGCGCGCGGCGGCCTTGGCGGCTTCGGCCTGTTCCCGGCGCGCCTTCGAAGCACGTTCGAGCGGGAAACGGATCAGCACGAAAATCAGGTAGATGCCGAAAGCGATCATGCCGTACATGAACAGATCGGAGACTGCACGCCAGGCGTTGTTGCCAACCTTGAAGGCCAGATCCAGCGCGGTGATGGCAATGGACGGCGCAACCTTGGCTTTCACCGGATCAATGATGGTCGGGCTGAACAGCAACACCGCCATCAGCACGCGCAGCGGTTCGCGCAACCAGCGCCACATCCAGGTAGTCAGGCGCATCCATACCAACAGGCAGCCCACAGCGGCAAAGGCGTAGAGGCCCCAGGCGATCAGATAGTCGTTCTCGGTCATGGTGTCCATGGCAAGGCAGGCAAAGAGGCGCTTATAGTAACGACTTTTCGCCCGTGCGGCTTGTCCCAATAGACATGCGACCTGTGGGAGTGAGCCTGCTCGCGATGACGGACAGCCTGACAACATTGATGTTGAATGTGCCGGCCTTATCGCGAGCAGGCTCACTCCTACAGGGTCTGCGGCGGTTTCAAGCGCTGCGAAAACCCTTATTCCGTACATTGTCCGAGAGCCTTCCATGCCCCAATCCGCCAACGTCATCAGTGCCCCGATTGCCCACAAGGCGCCCGGTGCCGACCCGTATGCCTGGCTGCAGGAGCGCGACACCGACGCGGTGCTCGATTACCTCAAGGCCGAAAACGCCTACCAGGAAGCGCAAACCGCCGATCAGGCTGAATTGCGTGAAAACCTGTTCGAAGAGATCAAGGGCCGGATTCTGGAAACCGACCTGTCCCTGCCCTCGCCGTGGGGCCCGTACCTGTATTACACCCGCACCACGGCAGGCGACGAATACGCACGGCACTACCGCTGCCCACGCCCGGCGGACGACAGCCTGAGCCTCGACGAAAGCCGCGAACAATTGCTGCTCGACCCGAATGTGCTGGCCAACGGCGGGTTCTTCTCGCTTGGTGCGTTCAGCATCAGCCCCGATCATCAGCGCCTGGCCTACAGCGTCGACGCCTCGGGCGATGAGATCTACACGCTGTTCGTCAAGGAACTGGCCAACGACAAAGTCAGCGAACTGGAATTCGAAGATTGCGACGGCAGCATGACCTGGGCCAACGACAGCCTGACGCTGTTTTTCGGCGTACTCGACGACACCCATCGCCCACACAAACTGTTCCGCTATCGCCTCGATGGCACCGCTGCCGAAGAGGTGTTCCACGAGCCGGACGGGCGTTTCTTCTTGCACTGCTACCGTTCCAGTTCCGAACAGCAACTGCTGTTGTCGCTGGGCAGCAAGACCACTAGCGAAGTCTGGGCGCTCGACGCCAATCAACCGCACCTGCCGTTCACTTGCCTGGCGCCACGGGTCGAGGATCATGAATACGATGTCGATCACGGTCTGCTCGATGGCGTGTGGACGTGGTTCATCCGCACCAATCGTGACGGCATCAACTACGCCCTGTATCAGGCACCGGACAGCGGCACCGCGCCGACCGAAGCCGACTGGCAGAACCTGATCCCCCACAGCGACACGGTGATGCTCGATGGCGTCAGCCTCAACACCGAGGCCATGACCCTGAGCCTGCGCGAGGGTGGCCTGCCGATCATCGAAGTTCACCCACACGGTCTGACGCCTTATCGCGTGCAATTGCCGGACGCGGCCTACAGCCTGTATGTGCAAAACAGCCTGGAGTTCGAGAGCGACCGTATTCGTCTACGTTACGAAGCGTTGAATCGCCCGGCACAGGTGCGCCAGTTGATCTTGGCGAGCGGCGAACAAACCGTTTTGAAAGAAACCCCGGTGCTCGGCCCGTTCGACGCCGACGCCTACGTCAGCCAGCGCCTGTGGGCGACCGCGCCGGACGGTATGCAAGTGCCGATCAGTCTGGTGATGAAACGCGAAATGGTTGGCAAAGCGGTGCCGCTGTATCTGTATGGCTACGGCGCTTACGGCTCGAGCCTTGATCCGTGGTTCTCCCACGCCCGTCTGAGCCTTCTGGATCGTGGCATGGCCTTCGCCATTGCTCACGTGCGTGGCGGCGGTGAATTGGGCGAAGCCTGGTATCGCGCCGGCAAGCAGGAACACAAGCACAACACCTTCAGCGACTTCATTGCCTGCGCCGAGTTCTTGATCCTTAACGGCATCACCACCGCTGAAAAACTGGCAATCAGTGGCGGCAGCGCGGGTGGTCTGCTGATTGGTGCGGTGTTGAACCAGCGCCCGGATCTGTTCGCCGTGGCAATTGCTGAAGTGCCGTTCGTCGATGTGCTCAACACCATGCTCGACCCGGATCTGCCACTGACCGTCACTGAATACGACGAGTGGGGCAACCCTGAAGAGCCGGAGGTTTACGAACGAATCAAGGCTTACGCGCCGTACGAAAACGTCAGTGCGCAGGATTATCCGGCGACGCTGGTAATCGCCGGCTACAACGACAGCCGCGTGCAGTACTGGGAAGCGGCCAAGTGGGTGGCGAAATTGCGCGCGACCAAGACTGACGACAATGTGCTGTTGCTCAAGACCGAGTTGGGCGCCGGGCATGGCGGGATGAGTGGGCGTTATCAGGGATTACGTGACGTAGCACTCGAATATGCATTTGTTTTCAAGGTTTTGGGTCTGGCCTGAGGAACTCCGTTGGTCACTTGGGTCTTAATTGCAGACCCAAGAGGCCGATACCCCACAGATATCCTGTAGGAGTGAGCCTGCTCGCGATAGCGGTATGTCAGTTAAAGATGATTTGAATGACCGACCGCTATCGCGAGCAGGCTCACTCCTAAAAGGGACCGTGTGAAGCCTGAAACAGTGAAAACAAAAAGACCGTGACGACATGTCAGAACCGACCTTACTGAACAACGAAATCCGCGACTGGCTGATGGACTGTGGCCTGTTCGATCAATTGCAGCTGGCCGACTTTGCGGCCGCTTCCGGCTACTTCAGCATCAGCACCGTGGCTGAAGGCGAGGCGATTTTCCGCGAGGGCGATGCCGGCAGTTTCATGTGCATCCTCCACACCGGCCAGGTCGCCGTGCAGAAAACCGGGCCCGATGGCCAGGTGATCACCATGGCCACCCTGCGCAGCGGTCGGGCGTTCGGCGAAATGGCCGTGCTCGACGGTGAACGCCGCTCGGCCACCTGCGTCGCTGCGACTAACTGCCAGCTATTGAACCTCGGCAAGGACTCGCTGGAAAAAATGCTCAACGACGCGCCGAAGATCGCCGCGAAGATCATCCGCGCCCTCGCCGTCTCGCTGTCGAAACGCCTGCGCATGGCCGACGGCCAACTGGCGGCGCAACAGGTTTAACCGCCCGGGGACTTCGCCTTGGTGCCGCTCGGCTCAATGCCCGGCACCGGCTGATCCTTGCTCGGTGGGCTGGGCATTTCGATCGGCACCAGCGGCGGGCTGCCACTGCCGGCACCGGACTTGGGAATGTTGATCGGCGTGATCTGCGGATACGGCGTCGGTGTCGCTGTTCCGGGCGAGCCGGGTTGCGGCGCCGGGCTGACCGGAATTATCTGTTGCGCCTGCACCGCAGTAATCGAGAGCGCGGCCAGGGCAATGACCGTTAGAATGGTGCGCTTCATCAAGGGCTCCGTTTGGCCTCTAGTCTGCGCTCAGGCTACTCCCAACGGGCCTGCTTGCCTTCCCCCTTGTAGAGATTTCCATGAAACGTTTCGTTCTGCTCGACACCACCCCGATCCCTGAAAGCGGCGGTGCCCTGTGCCTGTTCGAATATGGCGAGGATTTTGTCATCAAGATCCAGGGCGGCGACGGCGGACAATTGATGAACACGCGCATGCACGGTTCCGAAGATGCACTGGCCGAGATTCCGTGCCGCAAGGTCGCGGGCCGGCCGGATTCGCGGGTGCTGATCGGCGGTCTGGGCATGGGTTTCACCCTCGCCTCGGCGCTCAAGCATCTGGGCAAGACTGCCGAAGTGGTAGTCGCTGAACTGGTACCCGGCGTGGTCGAGTGGAACCGTGGCCCGCTCGGCGAAAAGTCCGGCCGGCCGCTGCTCGATCCGCGCACGGTGATCCGCCAGGAAGACGTGGCCAAAGTGCTGCAAAGCGAACCGAACGGCTTCGACGCGATCATGCTCGACGTCGACAACGGCCCCGAAGGCCTGACCCAGAAGGCCAATAGCTGGTTGTATTCGGCCGCCGGTCTGAATGCCTGCGCCAAAGCTCTGCGCCCGAAAGGCGTGCTGGCGGTGTGGTCGGCCAGCGCCGACCGGCTGTTTTCCGACAAATTGAAGAAGGCCGGTTTCAAGGCCGAAGAAGTCCAGGTCTTCGCCCACGGCAACAAGGGCACGCGCCACACGATCTGGATTGCCGAGAAGCTCAAGGGCTGAGCTAAACTCTGCGCATAACCGTCATTAGTCTTTTACAAAGGTGAACCCATGAGTTCGTCCACCCCAACCAACACGTCGAAGCTGGATCGCATCCTCGCCGACAACCAGCGCGACAAGGAAATGGGCTACCGCGACAAGGCCCTGAAGATGTACCCGCACGTCTGTGGCCGCTGCACCCGTGAGTTTTCCGGCAAGCGCCTGAGCGAACTGACTGTGCACCACCGCGACCACAACCACGACAACAACCCGCAGGACGGCTCGAACTGGGAATTGTTGTGCCTGTATTGCCACGACAACGAACACTCGCGCTATACCGATCAGCAGTATTTCAGCGAAGGCTCGCTGAGCACGCCGAAGATTGCCAAGGCAACGCACAACCCGTTTGCCGCGCTCGCCGGGTTGATGAAAAAAGAAGACTGATGATCTTCAGCGCCTGAACTGGCCCCTTCGCGAGCAGGCTCGCTCCCACATTTGATTGGTGGTGTACACGAAATCAATGTGGGAGCGAGCTTGCTCGCGAAGGCGGCCGGCCAGACACCACAGATCTCGAATCTGCCCGCCCTCTCCCAATCCCCGTATAATCGCGCTCTTTTTCCCGAAGGCACCCCGCTCGTGGCAGACAAACGGTACAGCTGCATTGGTTTGTATAACCCCAAATCACCGGAGAACGTCGGTTCGGTGATGCGCGCCGCAGGCTGCTATGGCGTGGCGTCGGTGTTCTACACCGGCAAGCGTTATGAACGCGCCGCCGACTTCGTCACCGACACCAAACGCGTGCACTACGACATCCCGCTGATCGGCATCGACGATCTGAAAAAGATCCTCCCGCTCAACTGCGTGCCGGTCGCCGTGGAACTGGTCGAGGGCGCCCGCCCGCTGCCGGAATACACTCACCCGGATCGCGCCCTGTACATCTTCGGCCCAGAAGACGGCTCGCTGGATAAAGAGATCCGCGACTGGTGCGAAGACGTCGTGTACATCCCGACCACCGGTTGCATGAACCTCGCCGCCACGGTCAATGTCGTGCTCTACGACCGCATGGCCAAGGGCTTGAACACCCGCTCCGGGCCAAAATTCCGCTAAAGCGTCGCACATCCGATGGAACGAGCTGACCGCTCTGGCAGTCAGCTTGTTTATCGATTACTCATTGCCTGGAGAAAGATCATGACCGAGCTCAAACGTGTCGAACGTATCGAATCCACCCCGTTCCAGAGTCGTTCCGAGCAGAACGTCGAAGGCTGGGAGCGTATTGGCTCGCTCGCGGGCGGCGTGATCATGGTTGGCAAAGGCCTGCGCCGTGGCGGTGTGTTCGGGTTGATTCAGGTTGCGATCGGCGGCGTGGCCATGGCGCGCGGGATTACCGGGCACAGTTCGGTGAAAAGCCTGATCGAGAAGAGCCGTCAGGACATGAATAACGTGCGGGCGAAGATCGAGCGCGCCGGGGAAGAGTTGAGCAAGCTGAAAGCCAATGCCGAAGCGGCGACCAGCACTGCCACCGTGACCGGCAATGATTCGGTGAAATCGCCGAAAACCGGGGTTTGATCCGAGATTTGCGGTGGGGTTGAGGGCCCCATCGCGAGCAGGCTCACTCCTACATTTGGAATGCGTTCCCTTGTAGGAGTGAGCCTGCTCGCGATAGCGGTGTCACTGAAGCAATACGGTATCAAGGACTTTGGACGACTCGCCAAGAACGCTCTCGGCCAGTTGCACAAACGCCTTGGTACTCACCGTCCCCAGATGCATCGCCCCACGCAACACATCATCCAGCGAACGCTTGTTGCGCGTCTTCAAGCGAATCTCGCGATCGAGTTCCTGCAACACAACTACTGCTTTCGCTACCTGCGCCGGGCTGATCTGCTCGCCGCGCAAGGTCGTGACTTTCTGGCTGTCCCTGGCCAGTTTCGCCTGCAAACTCTGATAACGCTCATCGCTCATGCCACCGGCACGGCGCACCAGTTCGATCGCGTAATACTCGGCAAAACCTTCGCTGATCCAGTCGCTGCGCTGCTCGTCGTTGATCCGCCCGAACACCTGCGCCAGCTCACGCACCAGCGCGCTGCTGCCGCTTTCGCTGACCAGCGGCAATCGCGTATTCACGTAAATGGATTCATGCGCACCGAGGCTGCCGCGCCACATCGGATCGTTGGCGCCGACAATCAACAGTTTGGCCGGATGGCGTGGATAAACCGCCTGTACCTGCGGCCAGACGAACGTCAGCAACGTCAGCACGTCCATGCGCCGCATACCCTGCCCTTGCGGCGAGGCCACGGTGACTTCGGTTTCGCCCAGCCGTGTGCGGCGGCTGCCGAGGTGTCCGGCGAGCATCCAGCCGGTCGGTCGATCGAAGAGCCGCGAAGGATTGTCGATGCGGAATTTGTTTTTGCCGATGCGCGGCCAAGCGGTTTCGATGCTCTTCCAACCGTCGGGCAATTCGAATTGCAGACGCGCGATCAGTTCGGTGCCGTCCTGTTGATCGAGTTTGGCTGGCGGTACCAGTTCGTCGCCACGCATCAACGCCCAAGTCGGGGTCATGCGCGTGTCGAAGCTGCCGTTCTTGCGGCCGTGGCTGATGCGCACGCGGTAGGTCAGGCTGGACTTTTCGCTGGCGGGGCGCCAGACCCCGCGCGCCTGTTTGCCCGGGCTCAGCAGCCACTGGCCGTCAGCCTTGAAGTCGCTGTAATGGCTGCCGTCGCCAAGATCGAAATCGAGACTGCGCACCGCTTCGCCCTTGGCCAAGGTCAGGCGCACCTCGGCCTGATCACTTTGCGGCAACAGGCGCACGTGATAATCCAGATCGACTTTCTTCGCCGCCCATGCCGGCACGCTCAACGCCAGCAGCGCAACCATCAACGCTTGCGGCAATCCGACAGCCATACGCACTCCTTGGTAAAGCTTGATTCGGCGGACGATCAGCCCGCGCGGAAAATCAGGTGATCTTCCCAGTCATCTTCCGGCACGCTGCCTTCGGCAAGCATGCGCCCGGACTGGGAAATACGCTCATGGTGCACCGCGTCGCGATCGCCACACACCAGGTGGTGCCACAACGGCAGATCCTTGCCCTCACTGACTAGCCGATAACCGCAGGTCGGCGGCAGCCATTTGAACTCTTCGGCCTGGCCCGGGGTGAGCTGGATGCAGTCCGGGACAAACTTGATGCGATTCGGATAATCGCTGCACTGGCAGGTTTTCAGGTCGAGCAGTTTGCAGGCGATGCGCGTGTAATAAACGCTGTTGTCCTCTTCATCCTCGAGTTTCTGCAGGCAGCACAGACCACAGCCGTCGCACAGCGATTCCCATTCCTGGTGATCCAGTTGATCGAGGGTTTTGCGTATCCAGAACGGTTCGACTTTGGCGGCCATGGCTCAAGCATCAACATCAGGTGGTGAAAAGGCCGCCAGTCTAGTGCCCAAGGCCCGGCGGGCCAAGCGTTGGCGACTGCCGGTTGTGCGGGACTTGTCAGTTTTTGTGGCGGCGCGTAGCTTTGCCAGTCGCAAGGAGCCTTGCCCGCAAGCCATTAACGCTCGACCGCGTTGCATTGTGGTGAACCCTCAGGCTCGGAAAACCCCATCGTTCAGCGCAACTGATCCCGCCGGGTTTTCATGCAAATCCCTGACTCAACCGTAGCAAGGAATCTCTCCATGAGTGCCAACCCTCGCGTTGCCGATTACGCCATTCACCCGCAATTCACCGACCGCTGGTCGCCGCGTGCCTTCACCGGCGAAGCGATCCCGGAAGAAACCCTGCTGAGCTTCTTCGAAGCCGCGCGCTGGGCGCCTTCGGCGTACAACTCGCAGCCGTGGCGTTTCCTCTATGCGCGTCGCGATACACCGAACTGGGAGCGTTATCTGGGTCTGCTCAATGAATTCAACCGTAGCTGGGCGCAGCATGCGTCGGCGCTGGTGATCGTGATTTCGAAAACCACTTTCACTGCACCGGGTGCAACCGAAGAAACCCCAGCGTTGTGGCACACCTTCGACACCGGTTCGGCGTGGGGCCATCTGGCGCTGCAAGCGAGCATCAGTGGCTGGCACACCCACGGCATGGCGGGTTTCGATCAGGAGCTGACGCGCAAGGAGCTGAATATTCCTGAAGGTTATGCGCTGCACGCGGCCGTGGCAGTCGGCAAACTCGGTGACAAGGCAACGCTGGCTGAATACCTGCAGGCTCGCGAAGAGCCGAGCCCGCGTCGCCCGCTGAACGAACTGACGGCGGAAGGCGACTTCACCCTCTAAGCCACACCGTAAAACAACTGTAGGAGTGAGCCTGCTCGCGATAGCGGTGTGTCGGTCGACATTAATGCTGTCTGACACACCGCTATCGCGAGCAGGCTCACTCCTACATTGATTGCTGTGTATCAATACCCGCGGTTGAAATCCAATTCCCCGCGCAACGCTTCGCTCGCCTGATACGCCTTCAGGTTCTCGACAAACAGCTGCACCATCAACGCCGGTGACGTCGGTGCCGAGCTGTGCCCGGTCAGCAGCAAACCCCACGCGGTCCAGAACGGATGGCGCTGTGGCAGTGGTTCCTGACGGCAAACGTCAATCACCGCCCCCGCCAGATGGCCTTCCTTCAACGCGTCCACCAGATCGGCATCGACCACCGCAACCCCGCGCCCGGCGTTGATAAACAACCCGGTCGGCTTGAATTGCTTGAACAGCGCCGCGTCGTAGATATCGTGGGTGTGCTCGGTGTTCGGCAGCAGGTTGACCACGTAATCCACCTCGCCCACCAGACGCGGCAGATCGGCCATCGAACCGACTTCGACAAATGGCGCCTGCTCGCGGGCGCTGCTGGCGATGCCGTACAGTTCAATGCCAAATGGCAGCAGGAACTGCGCCACGCTCTGGCCAATGTCACCGGTGCCAACGATCAACACCTTGCGCCCGACCAGACTCTGGCCACTGCGGTTGTCCCATTTGCGTTCGACCTGGCTGACCAGTCGCGCGAGCACTTCGCGCTCATGGCCGAGGATGTAGGTCAGTACGTATTCGGCCATCACCTGACCGAAAATCCCCACCGCACGGGTCAAACGGTAATCGCGGCGCAAACCGTCAGCGAGCAACGGCGTGATGCCGGCCCAGGTCGATTGCAGCCACTGTGGTTGATGACCCTGACGCAGCAGGGTCGCCAATAAATCGGGCTGGCCGAGCCACACCGGGCAATCGGCGGCCTGATGGGCCAGCTCGGCGGAGTCGCCGCTGGTCAGTACTTCAACCTCGGGCGCTGCCTGACGCAGCAGCCGGGCGTATATCGCGTGGTCGTGTTCAGCAATCAGAACGCGCATCTTCAAACCTTTCGCAAACCGTGCAGACGGCCGCCGGATTCGGGCGGCCATCGCGGTAAAAACCGTTCCAGGGTAAATCGAGACTCAGAACAGAGTCTCGCCGATCAGACCGGGTCGTTGCGTCGCAGCAACTCTTCGGGCAAGTGCTCGATGTACTCGTCCTCGGCCGGCGGCATTTGCAGGTGATAGCCCTGCTTGTCGAGGTTTTCCAGGACCACGACGATGTCCTCGCTGGCCAGTTTGCGCTCAGGCGTCAACACCAGACTGAAGGTAAATATGGCTTTGCCGAAAGCCGCCATCAGGGCCTCGGGCACGCGTTCCAGCTCATCGCTCTTGAGCACATAGAGATACATGCCCTTGCGCTTCGAGCTTTGGTAAATAGAGCAAATACGTTTCAAGGCTGTTCTCCGGCGGTGGCCAGGCTGTCGAGCAGCTTCTGACCCATGAGTTCGCGGCGCCAGCCACGCAGCGACTCAGGCAATTGGTAAGGACCCTCGGGGTAGCCGCTTTTGACCAGGGCTTCGAGGGTTTTCTTGCGCAGCATCAGTTCCGGGGCAATGCCCAGGCGCTCGGCCTCAGCCTGGCCCAATGCGCGCAGTTGTTTGATCAACGCAGCGGCTTCGATCGGCAATGGCTCCGCTACAGCGGGCGGCCATTGATCAGGGCCCACACTGCCAGAGCGCTTGATCAGATCAAGCAGAAACTGGCCGTCCTGACGCACGGTACGCGGGTGCATGTCTTCGATCTTGCCCAGCGCCGCAAGGTTGTCCGGTTGCGTGCGGGCCAGCGGCCACAGCGAATGCTCACGAACGATGCGGTTGCGCGGCAGATCGCGGGCACGGGCCTCTTTTTCACGCCAGGCGCACAACTCACGCAGAACGGCCAGTTGCGCGCGGGACAGTTTCCACGCCAGTTTGGCCTCGCGATAAACCTCGTAAGGGTCGGTTTCGCGGCGCAGGTTGGCGACCAGTTCGGCACCGTCCTCCAACACCCAGGCGAATTTGTCGTCAGACAGTTTCGGCCGCAGTTGTACGAAAACTTCCGCCAGATGTACGGCATCTTCGGCGGCGTAGCTGATTTGCGTGTCGGACAACGGGCGCTGCAACCAGTCGGAACGGGTCTCGCCCTTCGGTAGCTCGATGCCGAGCACTTCCTGCACCAGTCGCGAATAGCCCATCGAGAACCCGAGGTTCAGGTAAGCGGCGGCGAGTTGCGTGTCAAACATCGGCGCCGGCAGGCTACCGGTCAGGCGCAGCAGGACTTCGAGGTCTTCGCTGCAGGCATGCAGGACTTTCAGCACCGCCGGGTTTTCCAGCAGTGCGGCCAGCGGTTGCCAGGCGTTGATGGTCAGCGGATCGATCAGGTAGGCGCGTTTGCCGTCGCCCACCTGCAGCAGGCCGGCAATCGGGTAGAAGGTGTCGACCCGCATGAATTCGGTGTCGAGGGCAACGAACGGCAGCTGCTGCCACTCGGCGCAAAACTGCGCGAGGCTTTCGTTGTCGCGAATCCAGTGAATATCGATGGCCACACGGCTCTCCCTTGAAGAATGGCGCGCAGTATATATCGCCACTGGCGATTTACGCGCCTGTGAAGGGCAAGAGCTGTAACGAAATGTCCTGCCAGAGAGCAAGAATAGTCTGACAAAAGAAGCAGAAAGCCCCGTCGTATCAGAACGACGGAGCCGATTGGACTCAGTCCTTGGCGAGTACGCCGTCGATCACCGCACCTCGGCAACCGGCAAACATGTCCAGACCCGGCTGATAGACCTTGCTCTTGACCTCAAGCAGGCCAAGCATCGAGTGGAACAGGTTGTCCTGGCTCAGAGGTTTATCGCGGCTCATCTGCAGGCAATGGGTGTCGACCGAATAAGCCTTCTGATAGTTGTCGGAGAACCACGCCAGCATCGCTACATGCTTTTGTTGCTCAGGCGCCAGCATGTAAGGCGTACCGTGCAGGAACAAGTTGTACTCGCCCAGCGACTCGCCGTGGTCCGACAGATACAACATGGCGGTATCGACTTTGTCCTGATTGCTGCGCAATACATCGATCAGGCTCGACAGCACATGGTCGGTATACACCAGTGTGTTGTCGTACCCGTTGACGATACTTTCGCGGCTGCAATTGTTCAGCGCGTTACTTTCACACACCGGGGTGAAGTGCTCGTATTCCTTCGGATAACGCTTGAAGTATTCCGGGCCGTGACTGCCCATCTGGTGCAGGACTAAAACAGTGTCCTTGTCCAAGTGGTCGATAAAACCTTGCAGGCCTTGCAGGAGGATTTCGTCGCGGCACTCGCTGTTGGCACACAGCGCCGGGTCTTTCAGGTTGCTGACATCCTGCAGGGTGACTCGATCACAGGTGCCTTTGCAGCCAGACTGGTTGTCACGCCAGATCACGTCGATACCGGCACGCTTGAGCACATCGAGTAAACCTTCTTCATTCTTCGCCTTGCTGGCGTCGTAATTCTTGCGACCCATGTTGGAGAACATGCACGGCACCGAAACAGCCGTTTCCGTGCCGCAGGAATGTACATCGGTAAAGGCGATCAACCCGGTTTCCTTGTCGAGTTGCGGCGTCGTATCGCGGTTGTAGCCCAGGATGCCGAAATTCTCCGCACGGGCGCTCTCACCCACAACCAGCACGGTCAGGGATTTGCGTGGCTGGAGTTTCAGATCGGGATTGCGCTGGGCGTCTTCGCCGATCTTGACGAACGGTTGCTGCGCCGAAACCACTTGTTCACGCAGGTAACCAGCCGAAGCACCAATGTAGTTGCTCGGCACTAACATCAGGCGAATTTCGTGATGGTTGCGAAACAGTGAAGACAAGCCCTGATAGTTGGCCAGGGCCACGCCGCCGATTACCGCTGCCGAGGCGACACTGACAATAACTTTACTGAACAACTCACGGTGCCAGCGACGATAATTAATCGGCAACTTCCACAACAAAAATGATGGCAAGACACCGAGCAACAGAATATAAGCAAACAACTTCAACGAGAGCAGATCACGCACTTCCGTTGCATTGGTTTCGGCCAGGTTTCGAAACATGCCGGCATCGATCATGACGCCATATTGACTCATGAAGTAAGCCACCCCGGCGCTGATCATAAATATCAGCGTCAACAGCGGTTTGAGCAACGGACGGAAAGCCAGAACCGTCAGCACGATATTGAATGCCGCAAGGATCATCACCCCGAAAGCCACGCGCATGGCGATGCCCTTGCCATCGGCGGCAGTGATCTCGAACAGGTGCTGCCAGAGGACAACATTGCAGCCGATTAAAAGAAAGGCGCTGGCGATCAACGTCACCCATTCCGGGCGCACGGCTTTTAACTTCAACATAGAAAGGGCGATTCCTGAAAAGAAGAGCCTCGGTCAATGAGAGAAAATTCAATTGTGAAAATTTCATTAACCAAGGCATGACAAACTTTAAGCAGGCAACCATCAATTTTTTGTGAAAAAGACGCCAACGATTAGTTGGCCGTTGGCAATGTGATGAAACTTGTGAAGTATTTGAGAATGGTTCAGCTTTGATTCAGTAAAAACAACTCGGCTGTCCATTGGGGGAGCGAGCCTGCTCGCGAAGAGGTCGGCACATCCAATATTTTCGGTGGCAGACAAACCGCTTTCGCGAGCAGGCTCGCTCCCACAGAAGGTGCAGGGTTATCGACTTTTTAAAAAGGGCTGTGGATTTTCTGGTTTGCCCGGACTGGACCGCTTCGCGCTTAATCATCCGCCCAGCCCAAAGGTCTGATGATGGAAAACGTTCGCACCACCTCTCGCCCCGCCGTCTGGTTGATGCTCGCAATCATTCTCGTCGCGCTCAATCTGCGTCCGTCGATGGCGGCGGTCGGTCCGTTACTGTCGGCCATTCGCGGCGACATCCCGCTGAGCTTCACTGTCGCTTCACTGCTGACCATGCTGCCAGTGATGGCGATGGGGCTGGCGATGTTTTTCGGCATAGGCATCAGTCAACGGCTGGGTGAGCAACGGACGGTATTGCTGTCCTTGCTGATCATCGGTCTGGCGACGTTGTCACGACTGTTTATCGACTCTGCTGCCCAATTGATTGCAAGCGCAGTGCTGGCCGGCATCGGCATAGCACTGATTCAGGCGCTGATGCCGGCGCTGATCAAATCGCGCTTCGCTGACAACGTCGCGCTGTGCATGGGCTTGTATGTCACGTCGATCATGGGCGGCGCAGCCATTGCGGCCTCATTTGCACCGCTGGTGATGATGCAAGCCGGGAACTGGCGCAGCGGTTTGGCCGTCTGGGCGATCCTGGCATTACTCGCTTTTCTATTCTGGTGGTCGCAACGCGGCCAACTGACCTCCACGGTACCGGCGGCAGCGAGGAAGGACTCATTCTTCGCCAATTCCCGCGCCTGGTTACTGGCAATATTCTTTGGTTTGGGGACAGCGTCCTACACCTGCGTGCTGGCCTGGCTCGCGCCGTACTACGTGGAAAAAGGCTGGAGCGAACAAAACGCCGGGCTGTTGTTAGGTTTTCTGACGGCCATGGAGGTGATTTCCGGCTTGGTGGTTCCCGCAATCGCCAATCGCAGCCGCGATCGACGCGTGATTCTGATGGTGTTACTGATGCTGATCATCGCCGGATTTTGCGGCCTGATCCTCAGCCCACAACAGCTCAGCCTGCTGTGGCCGTGCCTGTTGGGGCTGGGCATTGGCGGTTTGTTTCCGATGAGCCTGATCGTCTCGCTCGATCACCTCGACAACCCGCAACGCGCCGGTGGGCTGACCGCGTTCGTGCAGGGCATTGGTTACTTGATCGCCGGCCTTTCGCCGCTGCTGGCCGGAATGATCCGCGACTGGCTCGGGAGTTTCGAGTGGGCCTGGTGGTCGCTGACCGCTGTGATGGGAGTGATGCTGTTGATGGTGTGGCACTTCGATCCCAGGCATTACGCCCGGCACTTTCACTCGTCGAGATAAAGGCTTCTGGCCACTTTTCGGCGGTTTTGTCGGCGACGTCGTGTTCGTAAAACTTTCTGTCCCACAACTGACTGTGAAACGTCCTACAGGGCTTTGTCCTGGCACCATCGTTCCGCTACGATCGTTCGCACACGTTTGCGCGGATTCAGCGCAAGAAGCACAGCGAGACAGTACGGATGCTGAACAGTAACTTGCTTCGAAAGCTCGACATGCAGGATCTCATGGTGTTTATCGCCGTTTATGAGCAAAGCAGCGTCACCGATGTGTCAGAAACCCTGTTCGTCAGCCAGTCCACCGTCAGTTACTGTTTGAAAAAACTGCGCACCAGTTTCGAAGACGAACTGTTCATCAACACCCGCACCGGCATGCGTCCGACCTACAAGGCCAGCACCATGTACGGCCATGTGCAGAAGATCCTCGAAAGCATCAACCTGTGCCACGCCGGCGCCCCTACGTTCGACCCGACCCAACAAGCCGTCACCTTCAACATCTGCGCCCCGGAATACTTCGAGCAACTGATTCTGCCGCGCCTGCTCAAGCGTTTCGATTTCGATGATTTGCCGGTGATGGTCAACATGCACAAGTTCGAGACCGACGTCCCGGCGGATGAGCTGCGCGACGGCAGCCTCGATCTGGTGATCAGTTTCGGCCCCAACTTCCACCGCCATCACACTGACCTGAAATCGCGGATGCTGCTGGAGGATGATCTGGTCTGCGTCTTCGACAAACGCGCCACGCCACTGGAGCCGCGCCTGAGCCTGCAGGCCTTTACCGAACGCCGACATGTGTTCCCGACACCGTGGACATCAACCACCAACATGGTCGATGGCTGGCTGGCGCGGCAGGCGCAGAAGCGCCAGATCGTCGCGCGCTCGAACAGCTACAGCGCGGCATTGAAAATGATCACCGGGACCGACTTCATCCTCACCTTGCCCCGCCGCATCCAGCGCTTGCTGACCAACGAGGCGGTGTTCAATCATTGTGAGGCGCCGAACGGCTTGCCGGGCTTTACCCTCGACATGCAGTGGAGCCAGAGCGTTGATCAGGACAGCGCCAACCTCTGGTTACGCGAGCAAGTGGTCAAGGTGTGCAGCGAACTCGAAGCGGCCTGAGTCCTACACACCAATCGCGGTTTTGCTGTAGGACTCGCGATCCATATCGACCAGTTCGACACACAGCTGCACTTCGACGCCGGCCGGCCATTCGCACAGGTCCTGCAGGACCGCCAACAGGCTTTCTGACAACTGCTTCTTGATCTGCGGCGAACGCCCGCTGAGCAGCGCCAGCTTCACATAGACGAAGGCGCGCTCGGCCATGGCGGTGCCGACCTTGAAAGTCTCGACTTTAATCGCACGGCTTTTGATATCGAACTCCGCCGCGAACTGACCGGAGCCCACCAGGGTATTGTTGAGGCGGATCAACGCGACGTCGGCGTTCAACTGCGGCAGGTTGGCGGTGTATTCCATGTGCAGGTGTGGCATTGCAGATCCCCGATGAGTTGGCAGAAAGGTCGTACATATAGCACAGCTCTGTCCAACCCTCCCGGTGACTTTCCAATGTGGGAGCGAGCTTGCTCGCGAATGCGGTCGTTCAGCGACACTTAAGGTGCCTGATACACCGCTTTCGCGAGCAAGCTCGCTCCCACAGGGTATGTGATGCTCATCAGGCTGCGGTCAATGGCCGTTCGCTCATGAATTGCTCCAGCCGCGAACGCAACCAGCGCTCGGCCGGATCGCTGTCCACATGGCTAAGCCAGACCATCGACAAATCCAGCGTCGGTGTCTTGAACGGAAAGGGTTCCTTGAACAGCAGCCCCGAAGTGGCCATGGCCGCCGCCGTGTAATCCGGCAGGCTGGCAATCAGGTCGGTGCCGGCCAGCAGCGCCGGCAACGCACTGTATTGCGGCACCGACAGCACCACCTGACGAGTGCGACCGAGCTCCGCCAGCCACTCATCAGCGAAACCACTGACATTGGCCGTGTGCGAAACCAGTACGTGCGGGCGCGCGCAATATTCATCCAGCGTCAGCGGCGTATCACTGGCGTCGGCGCGCAGGATGCTCGGCTGAATGTGCCGCAGCAGTTTGCGCTTGGCATTGGCCGGCAGGCCTCGGGTCTGGCTGATGCCGACCGTGATGTCGCCCGCCGCGAGCAGATCGGGAATGCGCCAGTAATCGACGTGTTGCACCACGAACACCACGTTCGGCGCTTCCTGGCGCAACGCGCGCAACAGCGGCGGCAGCAGACCGAACTCGACGTCATCGGACAGGCCGATGCGAAAAGTCATGGTGCTGACGGCCGGGTCGAAATCACGGGTCAGACTCAACGCGACCGACAGCGAATCCAGCGCAGGCTTGAGATGGCGAAAAATATCTTCGGCGCGGGCGGTCGGCTCCATGCGGTGGCCGACGCGGATAAACAGCGGATCGTTGAGCATCGTGCGCAAGCGATTGAGCGCCGAACTGATGGTTGGCTGGCCGAGAAACAGCTTCTCGGCCGCGCGGGTCACGTTGCGCTCGAGCATCAAGGTCTCGAACACCACCATCAGGTTGATGTCGGCCTTGCGAAGTTCATTGCGGTTCATCCATTGCCCCCTGCCCCCCGGAATACCGGCAGTGTAGAAAGGCCTTGGGGCTGGCGTCCATCAACCTTTGCAGCGCCGAGCGAGGTCTTAGCGAACGGTCAGCGATTTCAACCCCAACCCCATCACTCGCGCATCATCGTTCAAGCCCAGATTTCGCGGGCTGGTGGCGTCAGGCAAATGCACCTGGATACTCAACACCCGGCCATCGACCAGTGTTTCGCGCACGGCCGCATCGAGCGGGATTTCCAACAGATTGCCCTCAACCTGCGTCAACCGCGTCGACAAGACTTCAACGCCATTGATGCTGACGATGACCCGTTGCGTCAACTTGGGCGGCATGACGAACGCCAGAACATCGATCACAATCGAAGAGGCTTGTGGCGCAACCCGCAGCGCAATTTCCGCGTCCTGCCCTTCACTCCAGGTACCCCAGGTTTCCGGAGCGGCCCAACCTTTGACCAACTGTCGGCTCTTGCGATTGAACGCTTGCACCCGTCCCGGCTGGCTCAAGGGAACAGCTGACATTGAGCGCCCCTCATCAACCATCGCCAGACATTGATCACAGCGTTTCCAGCCTGGTGCCAGTACGACAAAGTCGTCGACTCTGGTCAGCAGGTCGGTATCGCTGTGAACGTTCCTGATGGCCAGGTCCAGCGAATCATCGTCGAGGATGTACAGCGAATCGGCCTCGTATTGCCCCGAACTCAGCCGGCGTTGCGCGTCACGTTGAGCGATGTCTAGCGCCTTGGGGCTCATGCGCCCCATATAAACAGCATCGGTCTTCATGCCATGAACGGCAGCAAAGTCGGCAATGACTTGCCACTGGTCCGCCTGATTTTTGGGGATCAATGCACGGATGTTCTTGTAGTGCGCCGCCGCGCTGCTCCAGAACGGATCGTGCATGGGGCTTGCCCAGGTCGAAGTTTGCGTAACCATTTTTGCCGCTCTCAAGCCCGCCCAGGCAATGCGGGTATCGATGACTTGGGCCGTCAGCGCCACTGCCAGCAGCCCCATGGCGATCTGCGGTCGATAGCCACGCACCACCAGAAACGTAATCAGCAAAACGATGGCGTAGAACACCGGCCAGAACATACGGCCCGAGGCGCGGAAGATGCTTGCCAGTCCCTCGACCGTCTTCGGTAGCGGATAACTGAACGTCTGTGTGCCCAGACCAATTTGATTGGACAACGCAAACAGGCTCAGCCCGACCATCGCCAACAGTAGCCATGGCCAACGACTCAGCAACGCCTTGACGCGAATATTGCCGCGCAACATGGCGAAACCCGCCACCGGCACCAGCAGCAGCACTCCGAGGCCCAGATAGTTGAAACCTTCATAGTCTCCACCGCCCTTGGCAAAACCTGGCAAGACGAATGACCATCCATCCGCATCGAACAGCGAGACCAGATTCATCCGATACCAACCGAAACCGCCCCCTCCCGCTCCGTCGACAATGCTGAAATAACCCGCCTGCCAGCAACACAAGCTGACCAGGGCAAACAGGCTGCCGAACTCGATCAGCCCCTGACGACGGGTCAGCTTGCCGATCATGACTTTGGCAAAAAGATCGGCAACCCAGAGCAAAGCCACCATGACCAGCAGATAGGCGTGCACCAGCGCCGTAGCTGCAAGCAACACGCCCCATGCCCGCCGTCGCCGCGCAAGCGCCGGATGCAGGGCCAGATAGAGGGCAGCGAGGATCAGGAAGTGTCCGGCGAGGGAAAGGTGCCCGCCGGTGCGCAAAAACATCGGCGGCGAAAACACCAGCAAACCGGTACCCAATAAGCGCAGCACAGGGTTATCGGTAATCAGGCCGAGCAGTTTCCAGGCAAACCAGGCTTGCAAAACAAAACAGGCCAGCAGCCATAAGCCGAAATATTGGAACGTTTGCGGTAACCAGCCATTAAACGGTTTGAACAGCAGTGCCAACAGCGGATTGGAGTCTGAAAAAATCACCGCACTGCCCAGCTCCAGCCCATAAGACGGATTGAGTCCGAGCGGAAACGTCCAGGGCGCATGCCGAAAATATAACCAGCCCAGATAGTGCGTCGCCGGATCACCCTCCTTGAGCCAGGCGATGTTCTGCGGATCCAGCGCTCGCGGTCCGATCACCAGAAAGAACGCCAGCACACCCAACAACAACGGCAGCAGCGCGAGGGCTGGATGCTTGTTCAATTCCCTCATCGGTACGTCCAGAAGTTATGCAGCAGGAAGGTGAATGCCGGGATCGTCAGCGCCACCGCAGCGATGCCCAGCAAATAGTGGAAACCCGCTATTTGCGCAGCCCAGGCGACGAACATCGCCAGCCAAAACCCACAGACCGAAACCAGCAGAAAGCGCAGCAGGGTTCGGCCATGCAATCGGGCCGAGAAGCTCCAGGTGGTGTTGATCACATACGACACGAGCGTCGCCACGGCAAAAGCCACGCCGTTGGCGAGGGGCGGTAGCGGACTGATGAAGTTGATGAACAAAATCGCGACCAGTGCATGTAGGGCCGTAACGAACAGCCCGGTCACGGCGAAACGCACACCGCGCTGGATCAGCGCTGATTTCTCGGCTGAAGTCACGGTTTTTGCGCCAGCACAAAAACGCTCAGACCCGCCAGACGATTCATGCCCATCAACGGTAGCTCCAGGCTGCAAAGTGTCTTGAGCAGCGTGTTCACCAGGGGATGATGACGCTTGAGCTGCGAACGCGGCGGTTGCGCTTGCGCGCCTTGCGGCAACAAGCGCAACGCCGCCGCAATCGGAAACACTGCACCGAAATAGTAGGCTCCGCGCTGCACCGTCAAACCGGCATCGTGCGCCAGTGTTTCGAATTGCGCCAACGTGTAGCGGCGCTTGTGCTCGAGAAAATCATCGTGCCCGCTCCACAAGAACTGGAACGCCGGCACTGTCATCAGAAATCGACTACCCGATGGCACTTTATCAACGTACATCTTGAGCAGACCGAGGTCGTCATCGACATGCTCAAGCACATCCATCAACAACACCAGATCGGCATCGATGGTTTCGATCCCGCGACGGTAATGCACCGGCTTGCCGGCGGTGGTCGCGCTGGAGTCGGCGGGATAGCTGATATCCACGCACCACGCTTCCCTTGCATCGGTATGCGTCAGCAAATGGTGGGAGAAAAACCCCGAGCCAGCGCCGACATCGAGGATCCGTGTGATCGGTGCCGCACCGAGCAACCGTGTGGTGGCTGCGGCTTTCGAGCAGTAATACCAATGCTCGCCGATGCTGTCGCCGAGAATGTCGGTTTCCTTGAGATCCATGTATCAGTCCTTGGGGTCGTAGACGCGACGCACCAGAAAAACCGGCCGGCGTTTGGATTCGATATACGTGCGGCCCAGGTACTCACCGAGCACCCCGATGCCAATCAATTGCAGGCCGCCGAGAAAGGTCACGGCCACCATCAGCGAGGCGTAACCGGGCATGTCGACCCCGTGGATCAACGTACGCACGACAATGAACATGGCGAAGGCAAAGGACACCAGCGACACCAATGCGCCGACATACGTCCAGATCCGCAACGGCTCGGTGCTGAAACTGGTGATGCCTTCCAGCGCGAAATTCCACAACCGCCAACCATTGAACTTGCTCTGCCCCGCCACGCGCTCCGGGCGTTCGTAATCGACGTGGGTCGTACGAAAGCCGACCCAGGCGAACAGGCCCTTCATGAAGCGCCGGGATTCGGGCAAGGTCAGCAAGGCGTCGACCACGCAGCGATCCATCAGACGAAAATCGCCGACGTTCTCGGGCAAAGGCTGTTCGGCAATCTTGTTGTGCAGGCGATAGAACCAGTGAGCGGACGTCTGCTTGGCCCAGGTGTCGCTGCGACGGCTGATGCGGTGACCGAGCACCACTTCAAAGCCTTCTCGCCAGCGCTCGATCATCTGCAAAATGACCTCCGGCGGGTCCTGCAAGTCAGCATCGATGGGGACCACGATCTGTCCGGTGGCGATCTGCAAACCGGCGGACAGCGCCGCTTCTTTGCCGAAGTTACGACTCAGGTCGACGATACGCAGGCGAACATCCTGATGTTGATGTTCGAGCAGGCGTTCGAGGGTCGCGTCTGTGCTGCCGTCGTTGACGAACACCAGCTCCAGATCGATCAACGCCTGTGCCTGAAAGACTTCATTGATGCGCCGCAAAAAGGTGTCGAGGCTGTCCTCCTCGTTAAAAACGGGGACCACCAGCGATAACGTCACCTGCCCGGCCTGTTGCGTTCCGTGCTCAGTCAAAGGAGTGCTCTTCTTATAGTGTTTGTCGGTCGCCGAACGATATTCGACGCCATGAGCCGTCCCGTATTAAGCAGGAGCGTCGACGGCGTTGCAAGGTGCAGACGGCGTCATATTGGCCAATCCAGAGGCCTATCCACACGCTCTGGCCCGCGCCCTTCAGAAACATCCGCGAACGATTGGAAACAAATGTCCGATAGCCAAAAAAACCGTCTGCGCTAGGCTTGCGAGCATGCGCCACACAGGCTGTCGCACAATGAATCGCATGGAGCGAACTGAATGTATTTCGAGATTTACAGGCAATCCAGAGGCACCCCGAGCACTGGCAAAGGGCAATGGCGCTGGAGACTGAGAGCGGGTAACCACGAGACCATCGCCAGTGGCGAGTCTTATGTGAACAAGACGGACTGTTTGCATGTGATCGGGTTGATCAAGGCTGTGCAGGGAGAGACGCCGGTCAAGGAGATTTAGTCGCTCTGCACGACCCTGCGAAAATGGAAAAGCCCCACAGTTCAGAGACTGTGAGGCTTTTTTCGGGCCGGTATCGAACAAGCTAGGGCACTTTGCGCGACTGCGTGAAAAACCTGAAAGAGACCCGCCTGCAATGCAGGCTCGTTGTTCAGTCCGCCAGCCAGGCGTTTCGCCACGCCAACAGATGTTCGTCCTTGAGCATCCAGTGATCGAGGACAACGCTGCGCAGGGCCTCTCCAGCCTTGGCGCTGGCATCGGCGTCAGCAAGATGCTCGCGAATAGCGGCAATCCAGTCTTGCGAACGGTTCCTGACCCTCGTCACCGGGAAATCACCCTGATAACAAACGATATCCGAGCAGATCACGGGGAAACCACAGGCGCCATATTCCAACAAGCGCAAATTGCTTTTGCAGGCGTTGAAAAAGTTGTCTTTCAGCGGTGCCAAAGCCAGGTCCAGGTTCAGGCCGGCCAGTCTTTGCGGGTATTTTTCGATACTCACCCCTCTATGGAACTCATGGACATAGGGGCGCAGTGCTGGTGGGCACATGCCCATGAACACCCATTCAACTTCCCCTTCCAGCGCACGAACCACTTCGGCGATGACTTGCAGGTCGGCGCTGTGACTCGAGCCGCCGGCCCAGCCAACCCGAGGCTTGCGGCCTTGCTGGCGCTGGCTGGTCAGGTCGCTCCACCAATGGCTCGGCAGACGGTTTTCCATCACCCGGATATCGGCGCTGAACCCCTTCAGCGCAGTGGCCAGCGGCTCGGTCGACACCACCAAGCGATCGCACAGCCCTACCGCTTTCTTCAAGCGTTTGGTGATGTCTTTGGGCAGCAATTCGTGGTTCAAGTTGCCAGCGGGCACGTCAAGAATATAGTCATCCAGCTCGTAAACCTTGAACGCCCTGGAGAATGCCTTGGTGTCCTGCATGTACTCCAGATGAGGCGTTGTGTGCTGCCCCTGAAAAATGATCGTGTCCGGCGCAATGCGCTCCAGTTCCGTCGGTTGCAATCCCTCGTCGCTTACCGTTCCGCCGATCAGCTGCGCGGCTTTCAGAGCAGCGAAAGGCTGACGCACGCGGTAGTGTCCGCTGCCGAAAGAGTCGAGGGGGTGACACAGCACGTGAGGCAACTCACGACGGGCAAACGGGTGCCAGTCAGTATCGGTGCGGTATTTGGAGGAGAAGCCACTGCCCTCCAGGGTCAGGTTGCGATTGTAGGCCGGATCGTTGGCGATTTGCGCAAGCCAACGCTGGTACATCACCGACTGTTCGCCCTTGAACCGTTTGCGCTTGGCTTGCTCCTTGGTCGTGTCGATGTTGGTCTGGCTCACACTGGCTTCGTGAACGAGCAGCGCATAAGGCGTCCAGACAATCAGCCGTCCAGCCAGGCCGACTTTCAGGCACAGATCCACATCGTTAAAGGAAACGGCCAGGCCGACCTCGTCCATTCCACCCACTTGCTGGTACAGCTCGGTGCTGATCATCAGGCAGGCGGCGGTGACCGCGCTGTAGTTCTGATCAAGATGCAAGCGGTGAAGGTAGCCGTTGGACTGCATTGAATCGCCGATAAACGGGTGGTCTGCAACGCCGCGCAACCCGAGTACCACGCCTGCATGCTGAACAGTCCCGTCGAGGAATAACAGCTTGGCGCCCACTATCCCCACTTCTGGCCGCTGGGCGTGATGCAGTAGCGCACCAAGCCAGTCGCCATCGATGATCGCCGTGTCATTGTTGAGCAGCACCAGGTAATCGCCGCGGGCATGGCTGGCGGCAAAATTATTGATCGCCGAATAGTTGAACGGGTGCGGATAACGCAGGATGCGCACCTTGGGGTCGTTCAACAGCTCCATACCGTTGAACCAGTCCCGGGCTTCGTCGGTTTCGCTGTTGTTGTCGACGATGATCAGTTCGTAATTCGTATAGCTGGTTTTCTCCATGATGCTTTCGATGCAGCGCAGCAGCATCGGCAGGCAGTCCTTGGTGGGAATAAGGATCGAGACCAGCGGCTGCTCCACATGTCGGTAGACCACACGGTTAGCCATTGGCAAAGGTCCGGCCTGCAGTTCATGAGCCACGCCCAGGCGCTGCAAGTGCGCCCCGACGATGGCTGCCGAGTTCGCGATGACTTGGGGTTCACCGAGCCACTGGGGGAAATTGATGGCCTGATGCACCAGCACATCCGCGAGGTGCCCGACAGTACCCAGACCGTGAGTTTCAATCAGCCGAAAAAGCAAATCGTGGGGCGCCAGTTCGCTGAAGGCAGGATCAAAGCCGTCAGCAGACAGCGCGGCCTCGCGACTGAAGGACAATGCGCGGCCGACATACGGATAACTGCGCAACATATCCAGATTCAAATCCGGCTTGAATACCGGACCCTGGCAGCCTTCCGCGGTCAGTGAGTCTTCATCGCTGTAGCAAGCGCTGACACCGGGATTCAGTGCAATGCCTTCGGCGAGCAAAAGCAGCGCGTGGGGATCAAGTTCGTCTCCGGCCCGTAACAGGTACCACCAGTCAACCTCGATCTCCTGCAACAGCTCATTGAGCTGGCTCGGCCAGGATTCAGCCAGCGGTAGCCAGACCAGATTGGCCGCCGGTGTCACACCAACAGGTTCGGCGTTGGAGAGCACCACGATGGCCGCCGCCTGATAAAGCTGACGATCGATGCTTGCCAGGCTGGAACGCAACAGTCCGATGTCACCCGCAGTGTCGGTCAACACCAACAACACGTCCGGTTGCCGTGGCCAGCTCGCCAGTCGCGCGGGTAAACCTTCGACCTCGACAGCAGCCAGTTGCCGACTCGCCAGCCAGCGCTGATAAAGGTCGAGATTGCGCTGCTGACGGCCAACATTCGCCAGAACACCGAAAAATCGCACCAGGGTGTGTGCGAGGGTGCCGTCGAG
This sequence comes from Pseudomonas sp. SCA2728.1_7, assembly GCF_018138145.1. Lineage (NCBI taxonomy): Bacteria > Pseudomonadati > Pseudomonadota > Gammaproteobacteria > Pseudomonadales > Pseudomonadaceae > Pseudomonas > Pseudomonas sp. SCA2728.1_7. The sequence goes on from NZ_CP073104.1 coordinate 2,543,664, forward strand.
CTGGCCGCTTTCCGCTTCGAAATCGTTGCCCGTGAGTTGCATCCGCTCCAGTGGGGCAAACACTTCAGTGCGCGCAAAGAACATGGTGCCGGCAAAATAATCCGCTTCGTTGATGCCTTGCGGATCAATGCCGCCACGCTCGGCCAGAGTGACCAGCAAGGCGCGATTGCTTTCGCTGAGGGATCGGGTGACTGGCAGCAGGTATCGCTGGGGACCCAGCATTGGAACGTGCACCGGGTCGGCAAGATGCTCCAGTGCTCGACTGAATCGTACCGGGCCCAGCAGATCATCGAACAGTTCAACGCCCCAGTCGTTCTCCCCGCCCAAGTGCAGCGAACGCTTGGTGTGCAGCTTGACCAGCGTGCGGATATTATCGGCACGCAAGAACGGTAGCACCCGCAGAAACGGCAAAACGTCCCTGCCGTGGTTCGGCACCCGGTATAGCGAAAAACTCAATGTACTGGCCGTCAGCTGAGCACAGACCGCATCGTCACGACCGGCTACGCAGGTTACGTAAAGATGCAGGCGTTCAGGCAGTTTGATTAAACGGCGCAGGATATCTTGCAGCACTTCGGGGTAATACGCATGGATAACCACGCCGACTGGCGGCTCGCCATCCTCGAATACTGGCGGCTGCGCAACCAGTACTTCGCACTCGTCGACGTGGGGAGCGGCGCTGCTGCCTGACTTGACGGGCTGACGTTCAGAAACGCGGTGAGCACCTTGGGCTGATGGTGGAATTATCATGTTCAAACCAATTCAAATAGGGAGCGAGGCTGGAACTCGCTGGATGCGCCTTTCGCAGCCGAGGTGAGCAAGTATCCACTTTAGTGAGAGCGCTGGCCTCTTGGCTGGACAGAGGATAAACGACGACAGGGGCGATCTGGCGGCTGATTGCTGCCAATAATGACAGCCTCTACTCTGCGAGCACGGCATTCAATGGGTCGGCGAGTCCTGTGAGCGCCGTTTCTCTAATGTCGGCAGAGGCTGTGCTTACTTAAATTGCCTCTATGCCGATGACCTCACCGCGCAAGACACGCTTCAGCGCCTTTGCTATCGCCACGAAGCCTGGATTCGCAGAAACGAAAAAGCTCCGTAGATTTTCATCTACGGGGCTTTTTCCATGTAATGGCGGAGAGGTAGAAATCAGATGAAAATAAATCTGTCCCATTCCTCGCATTCCTCGTCCAGGCAATCCAGAGGCACCCCGAGCCCCGGCAAAGGGCAGTGGCGCTGGAGACTGAGGGCGGGTAACCACGAGACCATCGCCAGTGGCGAGTCTTATGTGAACAAGGCGGATTGCTTGCATGTGATCGGGCTGATCAAGGCTGGGGAGACGCCGGCCAAGGAGATTTAACAAATGAACATGCTGACTATGGATATAGGCAGCATCCAGTCGTAAAACCTCTGAAACCCGCCCCGTCAGACTAGTCGGCAATCAACATACGGCTTTACCCAGACCTTCGCAGATGGATAATGGCAACCTGCCACAATTCGCCAGTCCCTGACTCCAGGGATTCTCATCCTATCGGCCCGACATTCACCATCATGGATACATGATCAGGCTACGAAACAAGGAGTTCGTAACTTTGACCCCTTCGCAGGATTTAACAGCTCCCCTTTCCCGGACACAGAAGTTCACTACCCTGATAACGCGAGGCATGGCCGGGCTTGGTGTTCTGCTAGGCGCCATGTGGGCACTGATCACCTACGCAGTGCCAGACCCTAGCGTGTTTGGCTTTAGTTTCATCAGTTGGAAAAACGTGGTCTTGCTGGTCAGCACCTTTATGTTTCTCGGTGCGGTTTCGATCCAATGGCAAATTCGACATTTCACGCCCTTGCTTAGAGGCAGCTTGCAGTTTCTCATCATCGCCGGGATGTCATTCGGCTTTTTTATCCTGGGTACTGAGTACGCCAAACCCTCATTCGAATTTGCAAAACTCCAGGCAAAAATCGTTGAGAACGAAGGGAGCAATCTGCTCGGCAAGCGCTTGGAAGTCTTGGACAACGTCCGTATTGAGCTGGATGGCTGCGAAAATATCGGTCGATTGCCTACGTGCACATTTGAACTGACGAACCTGAATGTGGATCGCAGTTTCCGTTTCGATGAGAGCACACGCCTGTTCGATGAATCGGGAGGACCTCTGAAATTTGAATCGATTCGAGTAGGCCAGGTGGAAGATCGCCCTTGGGCAAGATTCCAACTTATCCGCAATCTCCCTACGCGCGTCACTTTGAATTTTCAGCAAAGCAACGACAAGCTGACCAAGACCCCTGCCATCAAGCTCGTATTCAAGGATTTGAATGATGAGCCCCTCACCCTCAAATTCAGCGAGATCGACATGCGTTGATGCTGTCGGTACCTACATCATCAAATTTTCGCTCGGCTGGCTGAGACCAATCGAGCGGATGCAAAAAAGCCCCGTAGCTTCTCAGCTACGGGGCTTTTTCTATGTAATGGCGGAGAGATAGGGATTCGAACACTTCCCGTGTACCTTAAGTCGCCTGTCAGAGCTGCGAGTTCAATGCTTTTCGCTCAAGCGTTAAGCACTGAAATCATTTCAAAGATTTAGCCAGCTTTTGAGCAACATACTCTTCGTTTGTTTTACCGTGCTCGTCATCCGGGCAAGCAACAAGAAATCTTTCTGCCTGCTGGCTCAGTACAAAATCCGGTTTTTCACGCTCAAGAATCCCGTAGTCGATATTAGGCTGCCAAGCAATAACAAGTCTTCGAAAGGATTGCGCCAATATATGTGTAGAAATGGTCATGAACGAGTCCCTGAAAACAACGCAAGTTGGCAGAGACGGGTCATCGATTTCCGAAATAAAAAGATTACCCAAAGGTTTTATTTTATTATCAACAATAACCGTGTGTCTTGGCGCCTTCACCTTGGCAAAATATGGAACATCGGAAACCTCCATATTCAGCTTACTGCCCAAATCATTCATTTGACCATTTTGAATAACCAGATCGGAATCCGCGACACCTTTCAAGCCCCATGATTTCATAAGCTGTCTGTAGGCAACGTTAAAACCATAGTGATTCCAATGAGAGTCACTTCTTGGAAAAACGTCAACTGAACGACTTTGCTCGACCAGTCCCTCCAACGGATATAAAGTCTCAACAAGCCCTTCAGCTTGTTTCAGTACATTAAACACCGGGCGCCGATCAGTAACATTGATATCGTCAGGCAGAAAGTCCGCATACACACACTCTTTATTTGGCACCACAAGAAACGAGTATTTTGAAGTATGCTTTTCTACTGCTTTCTTTCTGTACTCAAACAATAAGCGCCACTGCTGTTCAAAATCATCTGGCAGTGGATATGTGCCATTTAACTGCGAACTGACGTGGTTCGTCCCTGCTCTGAGAAAGAGCCACCCATCCTTACCGACTGCCACATGCTTATTCAAAGATTCCATTGCTCGACCTTCACGCCGCGGAAAACATAACAGATACATATTGTTTCTTAACATCATACCTGCTGAAACCATTACTGCAAGCGAGGAACGACCTGAAGTAGCCGCCGCTATTCTATGTCCCATCACGTTACTCAGTCGTTCGACTGGAAATATGCCGGCCGTTGTGCAGTGTTCTGTATGGACAAAGAGGCACCAGATGCTTTGCTTACGAAGCAGGAGAAGCAGGACATCGGGGCTAACCGGTAAGCGCACGCTTAGTTTCGTCTCGGATGCTTTTAGATGCCGCGTACTGTGCAGCCTGCCTCCTCGAACACCTTGGCTTCGCGGCACATGCTTCGGATCGACATAAGAGCCTAATTGGCAAGATAACAAGAGAACTGCAGTGTCGCCGCAATAGTGCGATGAACCTGAGCGACACTTCCAAGCTATCAGCTCTCGACCTAAGTTCTCGAGAGAATTCGGGATAAGTACCCGGCACTCTGTTTAAGCAGTCGCCAACCGCTCCAGAAACGTCGATCAGCTCGAAGGCGATCTCCCAACCGGTGGGTATTCCAGCCGCCCTTAACCCCACTACCATCGAGAGGGCCACCTACATCCCTTTATTTTCGTTCATCGTCGGGAAGTCTCGGCGCAGAGCACTTTAGCGCGGACCTCCGACAGCCTATTGCCGGTAAAAACACCCCGACCCAATCCCGGAAACGAAAAAGCCCCCGTAATCAGTAACGATTACGGGGGCTTCGTCTTGTTCAATAATGGCGGAGAGATAGGGATTCGAACCCTAGGTACCGGTGAAGGTACAACGGATTTCGAATCCGTCCCATTCGGCCACTCTGGCATCTCTCCAACGGCGCGCATCATAACAACACTTTTACCGAAAGCAAACCCTCTTTCGAAAATTTCTTCGTGCTATCAGATGCTTGCGTCGATTAAAGCGGTACGCCCAGACGATTGGCGACTTCCTCGTAGGCTTCGATGACGTCACCAAGGCCCTGACGGAAGCGGTCTTTGTCCATCTTCTTCTTGGTGTCCTTGTCCCACAGACGGCAGCCGTCCGGGCTGAACTCGTCGCCGAGGACGATCGAGCCGTCGCTGAACACGCCGAACTCAAGCTTGAAGTCGACCAGCAGCAGGCCGGCGTCGTCGAACAGTTTGCTCAGGACTTCGTTGACCTTGAGCGACAGTTCTTTCATGCGAACCAGTTGCTCGGCAGTGCCCCAACCGAATGCGACAACGTGGGATTCGTTGATGAACGGGTCGCCCTTGGCGTCGTCCTTGAGGAACAGTTCGAAGGTGTAAGGATTGAGCTTCAGGCCTTCTTCGACGCCCAGACGCTTGACCAGGCTGCCGGCAGCGTAGTTACGCACGACGCACTCGACCGGGATCATGTCGAGTTTCTTCACCAGGACTTCGTTGTCGGCCAGCAGTTTGTCGAATTGGGTCGGAATGCCGGCCGCTTCGAGTTTCTGCATGATGAAGGCGTTGAATTTGTTGTTGACCATGCCTTTGCGGTCGAGCTGCTCGATGCGCTTGCCGTCGAACGCCGAGGTGTCGTTGCGAAACAGCAGGATCAAGCGGTCAGCGTCGTCGGTCTTGTAAACCGATTTGGCTTTGCCGCGGTAGAGTTCTTCACGTTTTTCCATGATGGGCTCCGCTTGCTAAGTAGGTGGGCTAGGCGATGTGGCGCCAGTCGAGCCCTGAATCTTGATCGGCCAGTTGCAGCCAGTCCGGGTCACACCCGAGGGTGTCGACAAAACATTGCCGGGCCAGCTGCGGCAGGTTGTTCTTGCTGCTCAGATGGGCCAGAACCAGGTGTTGCAAACCCTGCCAGCCCAACTCGGACACCAGGAATGCCGCCTGATGGTTGTTCAAATGTCCCAGCTCGCCGCCCACCCGCTGCTTGAGAAAGTACGGGTAATGACCACGGGCCAGCATGTCGCGGCAATGGTTGGACTCGATCATCAACGCATCGAGGTCCCGATAACCGTCCAGCACCCGCTCGCAGTAGGACCCCAGGTCGGTCAGCAGGCCGAAGCGCCGCTGCTCGTGATCACTGAAGACATACTGGGTCGGTTCCTGCGCATCATGGGCCACGGCAATGACCCCGATGTTCAGTGCACCGATCTGCAGTTGCTCGCCGCCGGCCAGAAAGCCTGCGGGTTCGATCGGTTTGCGCATCCCGCGCAGTGTGCCGCGACTGAGGTAGACCGGTAGATTGTAGCGCCGAGACAGCAAACCCACGCCATGCACGTGGTCGGCATGTTCGTGGGTTACGAGTATCGCGCTCAGTTGCGCCGGGTTCACACCCAGGCGCAACAGGCGTTTTTCGGTTTCCCGCAGGGAAAAACCACAATCCACCAGCACATACGTATCTGCACTGGCGATCAGCGTGCCGTTCCCTTGGCTACCGCTGCCGAGAACGGCAAAACGCATGGTTGATCAGCCCAGGTTGTCCTGAATCACGCTCAACACTTTACGTGCCACTTCAGCCGGCGCGACGGTGTTGATGTTTTTCTCGACGGTCACCTGGATGTTCTCGCCAACCTTGCTCAGGCGAACCTGATAACGCTCGGCACGGGCTTCAACTTCTTCCTTGCTCGGCGCACTGCCGAACAAGCTGCTGAAGAAACCAGGCTTGTCGTCTTTCTTCTCGGCTTTTTCGGCCAGGTTGATGTAGTACAGGCCGAGGCTGCGGTTGATGTCTTCAACGCGCCATTCGCCTTGTTCCAGTGCACGGCCAACGCTCGACCAGGCACGATCCAGATCGGTACCGACGTTCAACACCGGGTTACCACTGCCGTCTTCGCTGAGGCTGACACGGCTCGGCGTATCGAAATCACGCGAAGCGAGCATCGACACCGAACCGCCCTTCTCGGAGATCCGGCTCATGCTCGCGAGCATGTCGTCGACCAGCGCCGCGTCCAGGCCAGTGTTGACCGAACGGTTGGTGAAGGCCACGTCGGCCGTGCTGCCGGCAGGACGCTCGGCGCTGACCACGTAGATTTCACTGGTGTTGCGCTGCACGCCCGGCTCGATGCGAACACGCACACGGGTTTCGCTGTCGCTGGCAATGCCGGCTGCGCTCAGGCGCTTGGCCATGGACGCGGACAGTTCGTCGGAATGCTGCCAGGTGGTGGTGAATTCGCCGGTTTGCGGGCGCTGCTCGTCCAGACGGAAACCGTTGTCCTGGAAGAATTGCACGGCCACTGGCCAGACTTCGGCCGGTGGGTGCTGGGCCACGACCCAACGCGAATCACCGCTCTTCTGCAGCGAGTAATCGCTGGCATCGGCAACGGCCGACAGCGGCTGAGGACGCGGCACAATGTATTCGCCCTTGGCGGTGTCATCAGCGACGTTGCGCGGGATCGGCAACAGCGGATCCAGACGCTTGGAGGTGCTGACCTCCGGTGGCAGTTGCATCGGTGCAGTCTGTTGCGCTTCCAGGTAATCGCTACCACGGTCACGGAAATAACCTTCCGGGCCCCAGACCCATCCGCAGCCACTGGTGCTGGAGATAATCAAGGCAAGTGCGGAAAGTCCGGCCATTCGCTTCATGCGTTGTACTTCCTCAATTAAACCAGGACGCTGCACTGGCGCAGAGCCGAGCGCAGCGTTTCATGACAAGGTGTGCTCAGCCAGGTCAGTGGCAGGCGGATGCCTTCGTGCATCAGGCCCATTTCAACCAAAGCCCACTTCACCGGAATCGGGTTGGCTTCGATGAACAGGTCTTTGTGCAGCGGCATCAGTTTTTCGTTGATCGCCCGTGCGGTGTCGGCGTCGCCTTTCAGCGCGGCCTCGCACAGATCAGCCATTTCGCGTGGCGCAACGTTGGCAGTCACGGAGATGTTGCCTTTGCCGCCCAGCAGGATCAGTTCAACGGCGGTCGGATCATCGCCGGACAGCACGATGAAATCCTTGCTCACACCATCGATGATCGCTTTGGCGCGTTTCAGGTCGCCAGTGGCTTCCTTGATGCCGATGATGTTCGGCACGGTGGACAGGCGGATCACGGTTTCGGCCTGCATGTCGCACGACGTGCGGCCCGGAACGTTGTAGAGAATCTGTGGAATGTCGACCGATTCAGCAATGTGTTTGAAGTGCTGATACAAGCCTTCCTGAGTCGGCTTGTTGTAGTACGGAACAACCAGCAGGCAGGCATCGGCGCCGGCTTCTTTGGCGTTGCGGGTCAGCTCGACGGCTTCGCGGGTCGAGTTGGCGCCAGTGCCGGCGATGACCGGAATGCGCCCGGCAACCTGTTTGACCACGGCTTTGATGACGGCGATGTGTTCTTCGACATCAAGGGTTGCCGACTCGCCGGTAGTACCGACCGCGACAATGGCATGGGTGCCGTTCTTGAGATGGAAGTCCACGAGTTTGCTGAGGCTGTCCCAGTCAAGACGCCCTTGTGCATCCATGGGAGTGACCAGTGCCACCATACTGCCCGCAATCATGAAACCGCTCCTGCCGGAAAAAGAGAGCGGTAATGGTACTGGCGCCAAGATGCTTGCACAAGCGAAGTACTGCGCTGCCGCCATTCCCCTTGGCGTCGCTTTTCGCTACCCTTCAGACTTTGATCGGTACTGATCAGCTTGTACGCCGGGTTCCAGCCTCCCTTTACGGCCTCCCAGACCCCGTTCCTGCGTCGCATCGACGCGCTCCCGCTATAGTGGAGCGAGCCGCGAGCGCTGGCCGGGCCTCTTTTTATGGACAGCCAGAACAGGCACTCCCCGGCAGCCAATGCCCGTAACCCTACCGACCGCTCATCGCTTTAGGAATGCTGCATGTCCACCCCCACAGTTCGCGAACAATTCCTTGTTATCAGTGCCCTTGGCGCCAACCCCATGGAGCTGACTAACGTCCTGTGCCGCGCCAGCCATGAAAATCGCTGCGCCGTGGTTACTTCGCGCCTGACTCGCCACGGCGAGTGCAGTGCGCTGGTCCTTGAGGTCTCCGGCAGCTGGGACGCCCTCGCCCGCCTGGAGGGCAGCCTGCCAGGCCTGGCCAAGAAACATGCCTTCACGGCTAACGTGGTGCGTAGCGCGCCGCTGGAAAATCGTCCGCAGGCGCTGCCGTACGTGGCCTATGTCAGCTCGGCGTATCGTCCGGACATCATCAATGAGCTGTGCCAGTTCTTCATGGATCACAACGTCGAACTGGAAAACCTGACCTGCGACACGTATCAGGCGCCGCAGACCGGCGGCACCATGCTCAACGCCACGTTCACCGTGACCCTGCCGGCCGGCACCCAGATCAGTTGGCTGCGCGACCAGTTCCTCGACTTCTCCGACGCGATGAACCTCGATGCACTGATCGAGCCTTGGCGCCCACAAAACCCAATGTAAGGAAGCTTTCATGGCCGTTGTCATCGACCAACCGGTTGCGGATTTCGAAGCACCTGCCACCAGCGGGCAGACCGTCAGCCTGTCTGCCCTGAAGGGCAAACAAGTGGTGATCTATTTCTATCCGAAGGACAGCACCCCGGGTTGCACTACCGAAGGTCAGGGCTTTCGTGATCAATACGCCGCGTTCAAGGCCGCCAATACCGAGATTTTCGGTATCTCTCGCGACAGCCTGAAGTCCCACGAGAACTTCAAGTGCAAGCAGGAGTTTCCCTTTGAGCTGATCAGCGACAAGGACGAAGCCGTCTGCCAATTGTTCGACGTGATCAAGTTGAAGAAGCTGTACGGCAAGGAATACCTGGGCGTTGATCGCAGCACGTTCCTGATTGATAAGGAAGGCGTGCTGCGTCAGGAATGGCGCGGTGTGAAGGTGCCGGGGCATGTGGATGCAGTTCTGGCTGCTGCTCAGAATCTGAATAAAGCTTGATGGTTTTGCGTCGCCCTCATTGACGCCTTCGCGAGCAAGCTCGCTCCCACATTGAACTTGTGAACGCCACAGATCCAATGTGGGAGCGAGCCTGCTCGCGAATAGCCTTCATACAAAATCTGACTCAACCGCTACAGCAGCGGCGCCACCGCCGGCTCTTGGCGCGGCCAGGCATCCAGCACCGCCTTGAACAGCGTCGCCAGCGGGATCGCAAAGAACACGCCCCAGAATCCCCACAACCCGCCAAACAACAGCACCGCGCAGATGATTGCCACCGGGTGCAGGTTGACCGCCTCCGAGAACAGCAACGGCACCAGCACGTTGCCATCCAGTGTCTGGATGATTCCGTAGACCGCCATCAAATAGATGAACTGATCACTCCAGCCCCACTGAAACAACGCAATCAGCAACACCGGCACGGTCACCACCACCGCGCCAACGTACGGCACCACCACCGAGACGCCGACCAGCAACGCCAGCAGCGCCGCATAATTCAGTCCGAGCGCCACAAAAGCGATGTAGGTCACGCCACCACAAATAACGATTTCAATGACCTTGCCGCGAATGTAATTGGCGATCTGTCGGTTCATTTCCTGCGCAACCCGGGTGATCAATGCACGCTCACGCGGCAAGTAGCCACGCACCCACTCGCCGATCATGACCCGGTCCTTGAGGAAGAAGAACACCAGAATCGGCACCAGCACCAGATAGATCATGATGTTCACCAGCAATGGCAGACTCGACAACGAGAATGTCAGTGCCCATTGGCCGAACTTGCCGATCTCGCCCCGTGCTGCTTCGATCGCCTGCAACACCTGCTCGTCGGACACCAGATGCGGATAGCGCTCCGGCAGTAACAGCAGCAGCGATTGCCATTTGGCGAGCATGCCCGGCAGTTCATTGAACAGGGTAATCAACTGATGCCAGAGCAACGGCAACACCACGACGATGAACAGCATCAACACGCCCATGAACAGCGCGAACACCAACCCCACCGCCACCCCACCCGGCACGCGCAGGCGTTCCAGCGTGACCACCAGGCCTTGCATCAGATACGCCAGCACCATCCCCGCCAGCACCGGCGCGAGCATGCCGCCAAGGGTGAGCACTGCGGTGAAGGCGAGAAACAGCAGCACCGCCAGCACCACGGCTTCTTCATCGGAGAAGTAGCGCTGAATCCAGTCGCGTAACACTTTGAACATCAATAATCCTTAGGTCTTTTACGCTGTCGGTTTCAGGCCTTTTTCAACCAGTAACGGTAAACGCCTGCTTCGTCTTCTTCGCGCAGCAGGGTATGACCGGCCAACTTGGCAAAGGTGCGGAAGTCGCGCTGCGAGCCTGCGTCGGTCGCGATGACCTTGAGGACAGCGCCACTCTGGAGCTTGTTGAGTTCCATTTTTGCCTTGAGCAACGGCAACGGACAATTCAGGCCACTGGCGTCCAGTTCCACGTCATGGGCTACAGCGTCAGTCATTGCGTCACTCCGGTTCGGGTCGTCGAGCTGCCTAGAATATCTGGTCGCAGCTCCGGTGTCCGGCTACAGTAAGGTCTTTGTCTTCTAAGGCTTTGTGCATGACTTTTCTGCGCCCTACCCTGCTGACGCTCGCTTGCCTGCTCGCCTCACCAGGCTTTGCCGACGATCTGCCGTCACTCGGCGACGCCAGTTCTGCCATTGTCTCGCCGCAACAGGAATACCAGCTCGGCCGCGCCTGGCTGGCGATGTTGCGCAGCCAGGTTTCACAACTCAACGATCCGCAGCTCAAGGACTACGTCGAATCGAGCGTGTACAAGCTGGTGGAGACCAGCCAGGTCACTGACCGGCGTCTTGAGTTCATTCTGATCAACAGCCCGCAGCTCAACGCCTTCGCAGCGCCGGGCGGTGTGGTCGGGGTCAACGGTGGCTTGTTCCTCAATGCGCAGACCGAGGGCGAATACGCTTCGGTACTCGCCCACGAATTGGCGCACTTGTCACAACGCCACTTCGCTCGCGGCGTCGAGGCTTCGCAGCGGATGCAGGTGCCGATGATGGCTGCGCTGCTGGCCGGCATCGTTATCGCGGCGGCCGGTGGCGGTGACGCTGGCATCGCAACAATTGCCGGTACGCAGGCAGCGGCGATTCAATCGCAACGGACCTTCTCCCGACAGAACGAACAGGAAGCCGACCGCATCGGTATCCTCAATCTGGAAAAGGCCGGTTATGACCCGCGCTCGATGCCGACCATGTTCGAGCGTCTGATGCGTCAATATCGTTTCGACGCCAAGCCACCGGAATTCCTCCTGACTCACCCGGTGACCGAATCGCGTATTGCTGACACCCGCAACCGTGCCGAACAGGCCAAACAGGGCGGTATAGAAGACTCCAAGCGCTATCAGTTGATCCGCGCGCGCGTGCAGCTGATCTATGAAGAAACCCCTGGCCTGGGTGCCAAGCGTTTCCGTGCGCAACTGGACGAGAACCCGAAAAACGATGTGGCGCGTTACGGTCTGGCGATCGCTCAGATCAAGGGCGGCCAGCTGAACGAGGCTCGCGAGAACCTCAAGCAATTGCTGGCAACATCGCCTAACGAAATTATCTATAACCTCGCCCAGGTCGATCTGGACATCACCAATAATCGTTTGCCAGATGCGCAATCGCGGGTTGACCGGATGCTCACGCAATATCCCGGCAACTATCCGCTGAATCAGGTTCGTGTGGATCTGCTGCTGAAACAGAATCGCGCACCGGATGCCGAGAAGGCTCTGGAAGCGTTACTCAAATCCCGCCCGGATGACCCGGACGTCTGGTATCAGGTCGCCGAAACCCGTGGCTTGTCCGGCAATATCATCGGCCTGCATCAGGCGCGCGCCGAGTACTTTGCATTGGTTGGCGATTATCGTCAGGCGATCCAGCAGCTCGATTTTGCCAAGCGCAAGGCTGGCAGCAACTTCCCGCTATCCTCGCGAATCGATGCCCGCCAGCGTGAGCTGATGGAGCAGGAGCGGATGATCAAGGACATGATGGGCTGATCGTTACCCACCGGGACAAAAGCTTCAGGCATAAAAAAACCGCCTCTTTCGAGGCGGTTTCTTTTTTACCCTGCCGCTGGATTATTCAGCCAGTTTGAAGGTGATGAAGCTGGCGCGACCTTGACGCAGAACGCGCATCGACACCGAACGATTCTTCGGCAGCGCTTTGGCGATCTCGCCGAACTCCTTGGTGGAGCCGATGGCCTGGTTGTTCAGGTGCGTAATCACGTCACCTGGCTGCAGACCGATCAGGGCCGCAGGACCGTCCTGCACTTCCTTGATCACCACACCACCTTTGAGGTCGTAGGTTTTCTTCTGCTCGGCGGTCAGCTCACCCACGGCAACACCGAGACGGTTACTGGTGGTTTCAGCGCCGGACTTAGGCAGTGCATCCAGTTCTTTGTCTTCGTCCGGGATGGCGCCAACGGTCAGCTCGACGTTCTTGCGCTTGCCTTCACGAATCACTTCCAGATTGGCTTTGGCGCCAGCTTTCAGTGCACCGACCAGATGTGGCAGGTCCGCAGACATGACGATCGGCTGGCCGTTCATGCTCAGGATCACGTCGCCGACTTGCAGGCCACCTTTGGCTGCCGGGCCGTCATCCTGAATCTGGGCAACCAGCGCGCCGGCTGGTTTATCCAGACCGAACGACTCGGCCAGATCCTTGTTCACTTCCTGGATGACCACGCCCAGCCAGCCACGGCTGACCTTGCCACCGCTCTTCAGCTGATTGGACACATCCATCGCCACGTCGATCGGGATCGCGAACGACACGCCCATGAAGCCGCCCGAACGCGTGTAGATCTGCGAGTTGATGCCGACCACTTCACCGTTCAGGTTGAACAGAGGGCCACCGGAGTTGCCCGGGTTGATAGGCACGTCAGTCTGGATGAACGGCACATAGTTTTCGTTCGGCAGACTACGGCCGACGGCACTGACGATGCCTTGGGTCACGGTGTGATCAAAGCCGAACGGCGAACCGATAGCGACGACCCACTGACCGGCTTTCAAGTCCTGGGATTTGCCGAGTTTGAGCACCGGCAGATCTTTGCCTTCGATTTTCAGCAACGCCACGTCGGAACGCGGGTCGGTGCCGATCAGCTTGGCTTTCATTTCGCTGCGGTCGGCGAGGCGCACGAGGATCTCGTCAGCATCAGCGATCACATGGTTGTTGGTCAGGATGTAGCCATCCGGAGAGATGATGAAGCCCGAGCCCAGCGACTGCGCTTCACGCTGACGACCACCACCGCCCGGCGAGCGCTGTTGAGGCGGCATGCCACGCTCGAAGAACTCGCGCAGCATCGGCGGCAGACCTTCCAGATCAGGCATCTGCTGATTCACCTTGCGATCCGGCAGTTTCTGCGTGGTACTGATGTTCACCACGGCTGGCGACGCCTGTTCGACCAATTGGGTGAAGTCAGGCAGATCGGCCGCTTGTGCAGCAGGGACTGCCTGACCGAGCAACAGCACGGTGGCGAAAATGGAGAGATAAGATTTCAAACTTGGTATCGACATACAGCTCCCGTTACGACGAGCAGGGTTAAGCGATATGGAGCAAGGAACGCCGGAAACCACCGACCGGCATTTTTGTTCCGGCAAAAACAAACAAGGCCAGAGCCGTGAGGCTCTGACCTATAAAAAATTTCCGGGCTATTTGCAAATGAAAATGCTCAGCAAACATTTCATCTACGTCTCGACGAAGAAGTGGTAATGACTGAAATCAGCTCACTGCTTGCTGGTTGCAGTGCCATCAGTGTTACGCATCGACAGAGCAATTCGTTCGGCGGTGCCAATCGGGATTTCGCCGACCACCGTCACCATGATTTCGCCCTGAGGCGTGGTCAGGCGGCGTGAAACGGCAACGGTCGGGCCCAATTGAGTCCGAGTGTCGGTGACGGTTGGGCCGTTCAATGGCTCAAGGAAAACCGAGAAACGCGCCAGACCGTCGTCATATAGCAAGCTGCTGACCTGAGTCTTGGTTTCCGGATCTTTGTGCGAGTTACTGCTGGTCAGCTCGAAACCCGGCGGTAGCCAGTCCGAGTGCCAGACTTGAGCGGTCTTGACCGCCGAAGCCTTGTCACTGTCCAGCGTAATTGCCTTGCAGTCAGCGTCGGCCTGCAAGTCCTTGTCCGAAGGGACTTCATCAGTATCAAGACTGGTGAACTGGAAGCGCTCAAGCAACTGCCCCTTGTCGTTCAGCAGCAACGACTTCAGCGGCAAGCCGGTTTTCTTGTCCAGATGCAGCTCAAACCCGTAACGATGCTGATCGCGAGGCGTCAGCGATACGATCACTGCGTCCCGCCCAGCCACGCGCGATTTGCCGATGACGGCAAGGTCATACCAGTTTTTCAGCTTTTGCGGATCGAGAGGACGAGCGGCTGAGTTGGGAGAATCCCCCAGCCCGGCAATCAGGGTGCCGCTGACGCATTGAGTGTGTCCATCAATGCGCACGACTTCCTGCGCCGAACCGTCGAGCTGAAGTAAACGCTCGCGGACCTGGCCATTCTGGACGCGATGCCAGATGTTATGGGTAGAAAAGCTACCGTTACGCTCGTAAACGAATGTGCCGTGAAAGCTTTGCTGTTGCTCGGCCTGGCCCAGACGGGTCAACCAGTCCTGGGCCTCATCAGCGTGGGCTGGAACAATGAACCAGCCACTGAGCAGAAGCGAAAGTAGAGGTATGGCGCGCATGATCCTCCTTAACGGTTTTCCAGACTTGCTGCACGTGCGTATGGCAGTGCGCTTTCAGTGCCTTTCAGTGCAGCCTGTTGAGCGTGCTGGCGCAGATAACCTGGCAGACGCTGATCATGCCAGCCTGGTTGACCTTGCAGTACGCCGTTGGCCATAGGGCCAGTGGCTTCCGAACTCTCACTATAGCCTGCCAGAACAGCCGGACCTTTGACCTGTGGGGTCGCCAGGGTTGTCTGACTGGATTGCTGAGCCAGTTCGACACCAGCGATTTCGTCCTGGTTGTACAGGCGAACACCGGCCAGAACGGCAACAGTCACCGAGGCAGCAACAGCCAGACGGCCGATGTTGCGCCATGGGCTGCGAGATACTTTGGCCGGAGCCGTTTCGTCTTCCAGTGCAGCAGACACTGCCGCAGCGATATCCAGACGTGGAAGCAGCAGATCCTTGTGCATGGCTGCCCGAGCGATCTGGTAACGAGCCCAGGTCTCACGGGTATCAACATCATCCAGTGCATTAAGCACTCGACGCAATTCCAGTTCGTCCGCTTCGTTATCCATCACTGCGGACAGCGATTCCTGCAGGGCTTCACGACTCATGGCGTTCCTCTCTTGGCTGTCGCCGCTGTCTCAGTTTTCCTGCAACAACGGCTGCAGGGCTTTATCGATGGCCTCCCGAGCGCGGAAAATCCGGGAGCGCACGGTACCCACCGGACATTGCATGACGCTCGCAATGTCCTCGTAACTCAGACCATCGAATTCACGTAAAGTTAAAGCCGTACGCAAATCCTCTGGCAGTTGCTGGATGGTTCGATGGACGGTGCCTTCGATCTCATCCCGCAGCAGTGCACGTTCTGGTGACTCGAGATCCTTGAGGCCGTGATCGCCATCGTAGAACTCTGCGTCTTCGGAACTTACATCGCTATCCGGCGGCCGGCGGCCGCGTGAAACCAGGTAATTCTTCGCCGTGTTAATGGCAATACGGTACAGCCACGTATAAAACGCACTGTCGCCGCGAAAGTTTCCAAGTGCTCGATACGCCTTGATAAAGGCTTCCTGAGCCACGTCCTGGGCTTCATGGGTGTCGTGCACAAAACGCACGATCAACCCGAGAATCTTGTGCTGATACTTCAGCACCAACAGATCGAAAGCTCGCTTGTCGCCGCGTTGAACGCGCTCGACCAGCTGCTGATCCTCTTCCTGGGTTAGCATGAACACTCCTCGATAAGCCCGGAGGAGACTTGCATAACTAAACGACCAGACTTGCAAACATAGACTCGGGCTTTTCGCAAAAGTTCTCCCCCTCAAGGCAAGTTTCCTGCGGGCTCTGATTTGGCACGCACGAAAAACGCAGCTCGGGATAAACCGGCTGCGCGAATAATCTTGTCATCGGTTTCGCCGGCAGGAATCCAACCGCAGATTCCGCACTGAAGCCGACACTGTCCCTTATCTCTGGCACCGACTATTGATCTTGGGCCTTTGGCAAAAGTTCCAATTATTTATAGTCGCCACCACCCGACATTGGGCAACCCTGTGCTGAAAAAGTCTGTTTCAGTGCCGATACAGTCGCCTTTTCCCCAAACGGAGGAAAAAAACTTCCGACGAAGCACCCGTTTTTTCCCTTCACAGTAGTTTCACAATGCCATATCGGCCCGGCTATTGTGCCGCCCCACCCCTCTATATACTAGTGGGCTGTGTGGCTGTCTTGACTCGCCGATCCAGCTGTCTTGCGCCACCCCCGACCCGGGTCGCTTTGAGCGGAATCCTGTAATGAGCCAACAATTCCAACATGATGTTCTGGTCATAGGCAGCGGTGCTGCCGGTTTGAGTCTCGCGCTGACCCTGCCGGGTCATTTGCGCATTGCCGTATTGAGTAAAGGCGATCTCGCCAACGGTTCGACTTTCTGGGCCCAGGGTGGCGTTGCCGCCGTGCTCGACGACACCGATACTGTCGAATCCCATGTAGAGGACACCCTGAACGCCGGTGGCGGTCTGTGCCATGAAGATGCCGTGCGCTTCACCGTGGAGCACAGCCGCGAAGCCATCCAGTGGCTGATCGACCAAGGTGTTCCGTTCACCCGCGACGATCAATCCGGCACTGAAGATGGCGGGTTCGAATTCCATCTGACCCGCGAAGGCGGTCACAGCCACCGTCGCATCATCCATGCGGCCGATGCTACCGGTGCCGCAATCTTCAAAACTTTGCTGACTCAGGCCAAAGAGCGTTCGAATATCGAGTTGCTGGAGCAGCGGGTTGCCGTTGATCTGATCACCGAACGACGCTTGGGCATGGACGGCGAGCGCTGCCTCGGCGCCTACGTACTCAACCGCAAGACCGGTGAAGTCGACACTTACGGCGCACGCTTTGTGATTCTGGCCTCGGGCGGCGCCGCCAAAGTCTACCTCTATACCAGCAATCCCGATGGCGCCTGCGGTGACGGCATCGCCATGGCCTGGCGCTCGGGCTGCCGGGTGGCGAATCTGGAATTCAACCAGTTCCACCCGACCTGCCTCTATCACCCGCAGGCCAAGAGTTTTCTGATCACCGAAGCCCTGCGCGGCGAAGGCGCGTATTTGAAGCTGCCCAATGGCGAACGCTTCATGTCCCGCTTCGACAAGCGCGCCGAACTGGCGCCGCGCGACATCGTCGCCCGCGCCATCGACCATGAAATGAAGCGCTTGGGTGTCGACTGCGTTTATCTCGATATCAGCCACAAACCCGAAGCGTTCATTAAAAGTCACTTCCCGACTGTTTATGAGCGCTGCCTCGGTTTCGGCATCGACATCACCAAGCAGCCGATCCCGGTCGTACCGGCCGCGCATTACACCTGCGGCGGCGTGATGGTTGATCAGAATGGCCGCACCGATGTGCCCGGCCTGTACGCCATCGGTGAAACCAGCTTCACCGGCCTGCACGGCGCCAACCGCATGGCCAGCAACTCGCTGCTGGAATGTTTTGTTTATGCGCGCTCGGCCGCGGCGGACATCCTCGCGCAACTGGACGATGTCACCGCGCCAAACGCCCTGCCCGCGTGGGATGCCAGCCAGGTGACCGATTCCGACGAAGACGTGATCATCGCGCACAACTGGGATGAACTGCGGCGGTTCATGTGGGACTACGTCGGCATCGTGCGCACCAACAAGCGCCTGCAACGGGCGCAACACCGCGTGCGCCTGCTGCTGGACGAGATCGACGAGTTCTACAGCAACTACCGAGTAAGCAGAGACCTGATTGAGTTGAGGAACCTTGCTCAGGTAGCTGAACTGATGATCCAGTCAGCGATGGAACGCAAGGAATCCCGCGGTCTGCACTACACCCTCGACTATCCAGACATGCTGCCCGAGGCGCTCGACACTATTCTGGTGCCGCCCACCTACGTCGGCTGAACTTGAGCCGTACTCGCAGGCGCCGGTGCAAATCCGCCGCCTGCGAGTCCCTTGGTACGCAGATTGATCTGACCCGCAATTCCCCGCGCAGACGAAAACGCAACACCACGATCAACGGCAGCGCCAGGCTGTCCGGCCTCAACTGCACGGCTTGCCAACCATTGGCCAGATTCCACAACTGCCAGCCATCGGCATCGCGGCGTAATCCGCAGAAAGCCGTTCGGTGAGTCAGCAGAATCTGCCGAGGCAACACCCAAAACCCGTGAAGCAGACAGCCAAAAGCCCCGAGCACGCTGGCCCAGAGTGGAATAGAGAGCAGAAACAGAGCGCCCAGCGCGAACGCCTGGGCCAACAGATAAGCCGCCAGCAACTGCCGTGAGGCATGCCAGCGGCATTCGAACGTGTTACTTGGGCTGGACACGGTCCAGGATCATGCGAACCATGCGCTGCAGTTCCGGATCTTCAGACTCGCTGCGCTCCATGAACCAGCCGAACATGTCCTGATCCTCGCACTCCAACAGGCGAACATACAACGCACGATCCACCTCGTTCAGATCGGCATAAACCTCTTTCACGAACGGCACCAGCAACACGTCAAGCTCAAGCATGCCGCGACGGCTGTGCCAAAAGAGGCGATTCAGTTCAACTTGTTCGACCATGGAGCCCTCCTCAAATTTGGCGGCAAGTATACAGCCCCGGGACAGGTCGCACAGTCGGCTTTGGTCGGGGACCACCGATCCTTTATCAACTACCCATTTCAACAACGCGCCCTTATGATGTGCCCCAGTCTATTTACCCTGCGATGACCCATGGCCGATTCTGCTTTTTTCTGCACCCTGTCTCATGAAGGCGTTCTCGCGGTTCGCGGCGCGGATGCCGGAAAATTCCTGCAAGGCCAGTTGACCTGCAACCTCAATTACCTCAGCGACAACCGTGCCAGCCTTGGCGCCCGTTGCACACAGAAAGGCCGGATGCAGTCGAGCTTCCGCATTCTGCTCGAAAGTGACGGTGTGGTTCTGGCGATGGCCAGTGAGCTGCTGGAGCCGCAACTGGCGGACCTGAAAAAGTACGCGGTGTTCTCCAAATCGAAACTGACCGACGAAAGTGCCACTTGGGTGCGCTTCGGTCTGGCCCATGACGACAACGCCTTGACCAGCCTCGGCCTGGAGTTGCCAGCAGAAACCGACAGCGTCGTGCGTCACGAAGGCCTGATTGCGATTCGCGTCTCGCCGGATCGCGCCGAGCTCTGGGCACCGGCCGATCAGGCTGACGCGATCAAAGCAAAATTGTCCGCGGCCCTGCCTGAAACCGAGCTGAATCAATGGCTGCTCGGCCAGATCCGCGCCGGTATCGGCCAGGTCATGCCGAGCACCCGCGAGCTGTTCATCCCGCAGATGCTCAACCTGCAAGCCGTCGGCGGCGTGAGTTTCAAGAAAGGCTGCTACACCGGCCAGGAAATCGTTGCGCGCATGCAGTACCTGGGCAAACTCAAGCGTCGTCTGTATCGCTTGAGCCTGGACGCCGCTGACTTGCCGGAGCCTGGCACACAACTGTTTGCGCCGAGCCACAACAGCGCCATTGGTGAAGTGGTGCTGGCCGCCAACGCCGGGCAAAACATTGAACTCCTGGCGGTGCTGCAGGCCGAAGCTGCCGAAGCCGGTGATTTGCATTTGGGCGCTCTTGAAGGCCCGGCGCTGCATCTGCTCGACCTGCCTTATGAACTGGATCGCGACCGCGAAATCCAGCGCTGATCGCAGCATTTGTTGCAACACCCTAGAGAGTTTAAATGAGCGAACTGGCGGAAAAAGTCCAACAGGATTTGGTTGAGGCCATCGATAACGATGACCTGGTTCTGCCCACGTTGCCGGAAGTGGCCCTGCAGATTCGCAAGGCCGCTGAAGACCCGGAGATCAGCGTCAGCGACCTGAGCAAAGTGATCGGCCGTGACACGGCGCTGTCGGCGCGCCTGATCAAAGTGGTCAACAGCCCGTTGCTGCGCGCCGCACAGGAAGTCACCGACCTGCACACGGCCATCACCCGGCTGGGCATCAACTACAGCAGCAACCTGGCGATCGGTCTGGTGATGGAGCAGATCTTCCACGCCCGCTCCGAGGTGGTCGAACAAAAGATGCGCGAAGTCTGGCGCAAGAGCCTGGAAATTGCCGGGGTCAGTTATGCGCTGTGCCGCCGCTACACGCAGCTCAAGCCCGATCAGGCAGCGCTCGGCGGGCTGGTGCACCAGATCGGCGTGTTGCCGATTCTGACCTATGCCGAAGACCACTATGAACTACTGTCCGACCCGGTCAGCCTCAACCATGTGATCGATCACATTCATCCGCTACTGGGTGACAAGTTGCTGCGCGTCTGGGAGTTCCCGGAGCGACTGGTGGAATTGCCGGGGCGCTATCAGGACTTCAAGCGCGACTCGACTGCAATTGACTATGTCGATCTGGTGCAGGTGGCGAGCCTGTATTGCCACAAGGACACTGATCACCCTTTTGCGCGGATTGATCCAATGACAGTTCCGGCGTTCAGAAAGCTTGGGATTGATCCGGAAAACAAAGCGCTGTGTGAAGATCTGGAAGAATCGCGGACGATGTTTTACTGATCCGAAACTTTATTGTGGCCATCGCGAGCAGGCTCACTCCTACAGGAGAACGCGTTCCAGTGTAGGAGTGAGCCTGCTCGCGAAGGGGCCTGCAAGAACACCGCAGAATCACCCGGCAATAAAACTGACCCGCACCTTCAACCCCGCCTGCTCGCCATCATGCAGACTGATCTGCGCCAGATGCGCCCGGCAAATCTCACCGACAATCGCCAATCCCAGCCCAGAACCCGCCACCTGCTGATTGCGCCGGTAGAACCGCTCAAACACCCGATCGCGCTCTTCCAGCGGGATGCCCGGTCCGTCATCTTCCACTTCAAGTATTGCCGGCGCGGTTACCCGCAAAATCACATTGCCGCCCGGCGGCGTGTGCGCCAGGGCGTTGTCCACCAGATTGCTCAGCAACTCATTCAACAACGTCGGTTCACCGCGCAACCACACCGGCTCATCCGCCTCCAGCGCCAGCGCCACCCCGCGCTTGTGCGCCAACGGCGCCATGGCCATGCCCAGTTCCCGGGCCAACTGACTCAGATCGAGCAACTGTGCGCCGCCCTCGGCAATCGCCCGGGCACCATTTTCAACGCGCGCCAGCGACAGCAACTGATTGGCCAGATGGGTCAGGCGATCGGTGCTTTGCGCCGAAGACTCCAATGTCGTGCGCCACGTCTCGGGCTCGTTCGAACGCAGGCCCAATTCAAGCCGCGCCTTCAGCGCCGCCAATGGCGTGCGCAACTCATGGGCCGCATCGGCGATGAACTGCGCCTGCCGTTCGAACTGACCACGCAAGCGCTCGGTGAAATGATT
This sequence comes from Pseudomonas sp. SCA2728.1_7, assembly GCF_018138145.1. NCBI lineage: Bacteria > Pseudomonadati > Pseudomonadota > Gammaproteobacteria > Pseudomonadales > Pseudomonadaceae > Pseudomonas > Pseudomonas sp. SCA2728.1_7. The sequence goes on from NZ_CP073104.1 coordinate 2,565,399, forward strand.
GAGCCCGCGCACCAAAGGCCACAGCTCATGCTGCACTTCAACCAATGGCAGCGGCCGCAAGTCGTCGGGCTGACGCTCTTCCACCGCTGTACGCAAACGCTCCAACGGGCGCAATGCGGCACTGACCGCAAACCACACCAGCAGCAACGCTCCGATCGCCAACATGCCCAGGCGCAGCAAAGTATCGGCCGCCAGACTGCGCGCCATGCTCACCCGTGCTTCATCGGTTTCGGCGACGCGGATTTCCGCCATGCCGTTCATGTTCGGTTCGGTCACCGCTTTCAGCAGGCTGACCACGCGCACGTTCTGCCCTTTGTAGGTGGCGTTGTAGAACCGCGCCAACGCTGGATAACTGTCGGTTCGCGGCGTCCCCGGCGGCGGCCCGGGCAGGTTTTCATAGCCGGAAATCAGCTTCTGATGGATGTCATTGACCTGATAGTAAATCCGCCCGGCGCTGTCATAAGCGAAGGTATCGAGTGCCACGTAAGGCACATCGGCGCTCAGTGTGCCGTCTCGTTGCGACAAGCCAGCAGCGATGGTCCGCGCCGAGGCCAGCAACGTGCGGTCATACGCGGTGTCGGCGGCCTCGCGACCATTCCAATAGGCGCTCAAACCACTGGCGAGCATCAACACCACCAGCAGCAATGCGAGATTCCACAGCAAGCGCCAGCGCAGGCTGCTGGGCTTATGCATCGCGGCTTTCCAGCAGGTAACCGAGACCACGGAAAGTCACGATGGCGACGGGTTGGCCATCGAGTTTTTTGCGCAAACGGTGCACGTAGATTTCGATGGCGTCGGGGCTGGCCTCTTCATCGAGGCCGAATACCTGCGCGGCCAGTTGCTCCTTGCTCATGACTCGCCCCGGCCGGGCGATCAGTGCTTCCAGCACCGCTTGCTCGCGGGATGTCAGGGTCAGCAATTCTTCGCCAAGGGTGAAGCGCCGGGTGTCGAGGTCATAGGCCAGCACGCCACAACGTTGCTGGCGTTCACCACCCAGCACACTGCGGCGCAGCAAGGCTTTGACCCGCGCCTCCAGTTCAGTCAGTTCGAACGGTTTGGCAAGGTAATCGTCGGCACCGAGATTAAGGCCGTGGACGCGATCCTTCACATCGCTGCGCGCGGTGAGCATCAGCACCGGCAGATTTTTTCCACGTGCGCGCAACCGCGCCAGCACCTCGAAACCGTCCATGCGCGGCAGACCGACATCGAGGATCGCCACGGCGTATTCCTCACTGCCCAGCGCCAGATCGGCAGCCACGCCATCGTGCAACACATCCACGGTCAGACCGGTGCTCTTGAGCGCCTGAGCGACACTTTCGGCCAGTTGCAGATGGTCTTCGACGAGCAGGACACGCATGGATTTTTACCTCGTTCAGGGATGGCCAACGCCACGCTTTGCCGCGGAGTTTACAGCCGCAACCGCCGCTGTGAAGCCCGAAAACCTTGAAAGTCTGCTGAAAGGTTAGCGAAAGGTTAGCTCGTTACAGTCGGCCCACGGACAGTTCCGACTGCCGTCGCTGATGCCACACAGCGCAAAGAAAAACGCCTCGAAGCGTTTTCGACCAATAAGAACAATAAACGGAGTACACCCGCATGCCGTCCATGCAGCCTCAGGCGTCCACGCCTGTTCGCCTTTCCCGTTTCAGCCACACCGCCCTCGTCAGTGCCGCCGCCCTTGCCGGTTTTTCGCCGTTGAGTTTTGCCGACTTCATTGAAGACAGCAGCGCCACCTTCGAAACCCGCAACATGTATTTCAACCGTGACTTTCGCGATGGCACCAGCGCCCAGCAATCCAAGCGTGACGAATGGGCTCAGGGTTTCATGCTCAATCTGCAATCGGGTTACACCGACGGCACCGTGGGGTTCGGTGTCGATGCTTTAGGCATGCTCGGCGTCAAACTCGATTCAAGCCCGGACCGCACCGGTACCGGCCTGCTGCCGACCCACGATGACGGGCGCGCGGCGGACGAGTACTCGAAAGTCGGCCTGACCGGCAAAGTGAAAATCTCTGCCACCGAACTTAAAATCGGCAGCCTGATTCCTGAACTGCCGATCCTCAAACCCAACGACGGGCGCATCCTGCCGCAGACCTTTGAAGGGGGTTTGCTGACCTCCAAAGAGATCAAGAACCTGACCTTCACCGGCGGCCGTCTGGAGAAAGCCAAGGATCGCGACAGCACCGATTTCGAAGACATCGCCCTGAACAACAAGAACAGCCGTTTCGCTGGCACCGCTGCCGGCAAGCACTTTGATTTTGGCGGCGTGGATTACAAGTTCACCGACAAGATCACCGGCAGTTACCACTTCGCCCAACTCGACGAAGTCTACAACCAGCATTTCTTCGGCCTGGTTGCCTCGCGGCCGATGGGCCCGGGCACGTTTGCCACTGACCTGCGCTTTGCCGTCAGCGATGATCAGGGCGCAGCCCGTGGCGGCGAGATCGACAACCGCTCGCTCAACGGTCTGGTCAGCTACGCGCTGAGCGGGCACAAGTTCAGCGCCGGTTATCAGCACATGTCTGGCGACAGCGCTTTCCCTTACGTCGATGGCAGCGACCCGTATCTGGTCAACTTCGTGCAGATCAACGATTTCGCCGGCGCTGAAGAGCGCTCCTGGCAGGCTCGCTACGACTTCGACTTCGCCAAACTCGGCATCCCCGGTCTTAGCTTCATGAGTCGCTACTTGAGCGGTGACAACATCAAGCTCAAGAACGGTGAAGAAGGCAAAGAGTGGGAACGCAACACCGAGATCAAATATGTAGTACAAAGCGGCGCCTTGAAGGATGTCGCCGTGCGTTTGCGCAATGCCACTTACCGCTCCAACTACTCGGCTCGCGATGCAGACGAAGTGCGTTTGCTGGTGAGCTACAGCGTTGCCCTTTGGTAAATGCCCGTAAGTGAAAAACACGTCGAATAACAACAATGCCCGTGGAGAATCGAATGAACCTGTCACTGCGTAAAGTTGCACTGGCCGCCAGTTGCATCCTGTTTGCCGGCCAACTGATGGCTGAACCGAAACGTCCGGAATGTATCGCCCCGGCCTCCCCCGGCGGTGGTTTCGACCTGACCTGCAAACTGGTGCAAAGCGCACTGGTCAATCAGAAACTGCTGAGCAAACCGATGCGTGTGACCTACATGCCCGGCGGTGTCGGCGCGGTGGCGTACAACGCTGTGGTCGCGCAACGTCCGGCCGATGCCGGTACGCTGGTGGCGTGGTCGAGCGGTTCGCTGTTGAACCTGGCCCAGGGCAAGTTCGGTCGCTTCGATGAGACCAACGTCCGCTGGTTGGCAGCGGTAGGCACGAGCTACGGCGCCATCGCGGTGAAAAGCGATTCGCCCTACAAGACCCTCGACGATCTCGTTCAGGCTCTGAAGAAAGATCCAAGCTCGGTGGTGATCGGTTCCGGCGGTACTGTCGGCAGCCAGGACTGGATGCAAACTGCACTGATCGCCAAGGCCGCCGGGATCAACCCACGCGACCTGCGTTATGTCGCCCTCGAAGGTGGCGGCGAAATCGCCACGGCCCTGCTCGGCGGGCACATCCAGGTCGGCAGCACAGACATCTCCGACTCCATGCCGCACATCCAGAGTGGCGACATGCGTCTGCTCGCGGTGTTCGCCGACAAGCGTCTCGACGAGCCGGAAATGAAAGACATTCCGACCGCTCGCGAGCAAGGCTACGACATCGTCTGGCCGGTGGTGCGCGGCTTCTACCTGGGGCCAAAAGTCAGCGACGAAGACTACGCCTGGTGGAAAGACTCGTTCGACAAACTGCTGGCCTCCGATGAGTTCGCCAAGCTGCGCGATCAGCGTGAACTGTTCCCGTTCGCCATGACTGGCCCGGAACTCGACACCTACGTGAAGAAACAGGTAGCGGACTACAAAGTGCTGGCCAAAGAGTTCGGCCTGATCCAGTGATCGCCTCTGTCTAGCGGCTGCGTTCCCGTTTGCGGGGACGCGGCACAGGAGCTCCCATGCTTATTCAACGCATTTTCGCCTCCGTGCTGTTGCTGGTTTGCGCCGGCCTGGCACTGATGGCGTGGCCGTACCAAGCGGCCTTTTCCTACGAACCGGTCGGCCCGCGTGCCTTCCCTCTGCTGATGCTCGGCCTGATGGGCGCGGCGCTGCTGTACATGGTGTTTCGCCCGGCGCCGATCAAACACAGTGAAGACGAGCCGCCACTGGATCGCGAAACCCTGACCAAGATCGCCATTTGCGTCGCACTGCTGCTGGTGTTCGCCGGTCTCTTCGAACCGCTGGGTTTCATCCTCAGCAGCATCCTTATCGGTATTCCAATGGCGCGCCTGTATGGCGGTCGCTGGATGCCGAGCATCGTGGTGACCACGCTGATGGCCATCGGTCTGTACCTGCTGTTCGACCGTGTGATGGACGTTCCGCTGCCCCTTGGCCTGCTCGACGTGCTGGAGAACTGATATGGATACCCTCGGTTATTTGGGTCAAGGCTTCGGCGTTGCGCTGAGCCCGTACAACCTGGTCACGGCCCTGACCGGCACGCTGATCGGCACTGTCGTCGGCTTGCTGCCAGGCCTCGGCCCGATCAACGGCGTGGCCCTGCTGATTCCGATTGCTTTTGCTCTCGGCCTGCCGCCGGAGTCGGCGTTGATTTTGCTCGCGGCGGTGTATCTGGGCTGCGAATACGGCGGCCGGATCAGCTCGATCCTGCTGAACATTCCGGGCGAAGCATCGACCGTAATGACCACCCTCGACGGTTATCCGATGGCCCGTAAAGGCCTCGCCGGTGTCGCGCTGTCGTTGTCGGCGTGGAGTTCGTTTATCGGTGCGTTTATCGCCACCTGCGGCATGGTCCTGTTCGCGCCGCTGCTGGCGAAATGGGCGATTGCCTTTGGGCCGGCGGAATACTTCGTGTTGATGGTGTTTGCGATTGTCTGTCTCGGCGGTATGGCCGGTGATCGACCGTTGAAGACCTTCATCGCGGCGTTGATCGGCCTGTTCCTGTCGAGTGTCGGCATCGACGCCAACAGCGGCGTGTACCGCTTCACCGGTGACAACATCCACCTGACTGACGGCATTCAATTCGTTGTGCTGGTGCTCGGCCTGTTCTCGGTCAGTGAGATTCTGTTGCTGCTGGAGAAAACCCATCGCGGCCAGGAAGCGGTGAAAGCCACCGGCCGGATGATGTTCAACTTCAAGGAAGCGTCGTCGGTGTTCGTGGTGAACATCCGTTGCGGCCTGCTCGGTTTCATCATGGGCGTGCTGCCGGGTGCCGGCGCGACGCTGGCCAGCGCCGTGGCCTACATGACCGAAAAACGCATCGCCGGTGCCAGTGGCAAATTCGGTCAGGGTGATGCCCGTGGCCTCGCCGCACCGGAAACCGCCATTGGTGCTTCGGCCTGCGGTGCGCTGGTGCCGATGCTGACGCTGGGCGTGCCAGGTTCGGGCACCACAGCGGTGATGATCGGCGCCCTGTCGCTGTACAACATCACCCCGGGCCCGCTGCTGTTCCAGCAACAACCGGACATCGTCTGGGGCCTGATCGCCTCGTTGTTCATCGCCAACATCATGCTGGTGATCCTCAACATCCCGATGATCCGCATCTTCACCCGCATCCTCGCCGTGCCGAACTGGGCACTGGTGCCGGTGATCGCGATCATCACCGGGATCGGCGTCTACGCGGTGCACGCCACCACGTTCGACCTGTTCCTGATGGTCGGCATCGGCATCTTCGGTTACATCCTGCGCAAGCTCGACTTCCCGTTGTCGCCGGTACTGCTGGGCTTCATCCTCGGCGGCTTGATGGAGCAGAACCTGCGCCGTGCCCTGTCGATCTCCAACGGTGCGCTGGAGATCCTCTGGTCGAGCCCGATCACCTTCGGTGTCTGGGTGCTGACCGCGATCATGCTGCTGATGCCGCTGCTGCGCATCTGGCGCAAACGTTCGGTCGCGCGTCGCGCCATCGCCGATGTTTGATCGCGCCTCACTGAAATCCTGGTGGGGAACCCCGCTGGTCGGTCTGCTCGGCGGTTACCTCGCCAGCCAGATCGGCTGGCCACTGCCGTGGATGGTCGGCTCGTTGCTGGCGATCATCCTCGTGCGCTGCCTGACCCCGTGGCAACTCACGGAAATCCCTGGCGGCCGCAAGTGCGGCCAGTGGATTGTCGGCATCGGCATCGGCCTGCACTTCACCCCGGTGGTGATGGAGCAGGTGCTCAGTCATTTCGGTTTGATCTTCTTTGGTGCACTGGTCACCAGCCTGTCGGCAGTGGTCGGCGTGTGGTTGATGCGCCGTACCGGTGAGGATCGCGCCACCGCATTTTTCTCAAGCATGCCGGGCGGTTCCGGGGAGATGGTCAACCTTGGCGCGCGTAATGGCGCGATGCTCAGCCACGTCGCGGCGGGGCAAAGTTTGCGTGTTCTGGTGGTGGTGCTGTGTGTGCCAGCGGCGTTCAAGTATCTGCTCGGCGATGGCAATCCGATTTCTCATGCGGGTAGCGTCGATTGGCGTTGGTTGGCGATTCTGTTTCCGGCGGGCGGTTTGCTTGCTTGGCTCTGGCAGCGTTTGCGCCAACCCAATCCGTGGTTGTTCGGGCCGTTGCTGGTGAGTGCGGCGGTGAGCATTGGCTGGGATCTGCACATTGGTTTGCCCAATGGTGGCAGTCAGATTGGCCAGTGGTTGATTGGCAGTGGTTTGGGTTGTCACTTCAACCGGCAGTTCTTCCGCCGCGCGCCTTCATTTATGGGACGGACGTTGATCGGCACGGCGTTGACCATGTTGATCGCGACGTTGGCGGCGTTGGGGCTGAGTGCTTTGACCCATCTGGATTTGCGTTCACTGACGCTGGGCATGATGCCCGGCGGCATCGCCGAGATGAGTCTGACGGCGGAGACCCTGCAATTGTCGGTGCCGCTGGTGACAGCGATGCAGGTGATGCGGCTGCTGTTTGTGCTGTTTCTCGCGGAGCCGTTGTTCAAGTACTGGAATCGTAATCCGGAGTGAGACCGCGTCGCCCTTTTCGCGAGCAGGCTCGCTCCCACAGGTTCTTGTGGGTGCCACAGATTATGTGTACACCTCAAAACCCTGTGGGAGCGAGCCTGCTCGCGAAGGGGCCGGCTCAGTCAGCCCATCAAATCGGCGGCAAACGCCACTCGATCGGTGTTTCGCCATTCTGCTCGAGAAACTTGTTGGTCCGGCTGAAATGCCCACAACCCAAAAACCCGCGATACGCCGACAACGGCGACGGATGCACCGACGTCAGCACCAGATGCTTGGTCGCGTCGATCAGCTTCTGCTTGCTCTGCGCATGTGCGCCCCAGAGCATGAACACCAGATGCGGCTGACGCTCGCTGACCAGCTCAATGATCCGATCGGTGAAAAACTGCCAGCCCTTGTCCTTGTGCGCATTGGCATTGGCGCGCTCGACGGTCATGGTGGTGTTGATCATCAACACGCCCTGATCGGCCCAGCTCTGCAGGTAACCGTGATTGGGAATATCGATGTTCAGATCGCGCTTCAACTCTTTATAGATGTTGACCAGCGACGGCGGCGCTGGCACGCCCGGTTGCACCGAGAAGCACAAACCATGCGCCTGCCCCGGGCCGTGATACGGGTCCTGACCGAGGATCACCACTTTTACTTTATCCAGCGGTGTCGAATTCAGTGCATTGAAAATCATTGGCCCCGGCGGATAGATTTCCTTGCCGGCCGCCCGCTCCTGCTGCAGAAACTGGCGCAACTCTGCCATGTAAGGCTGGTCGAATTCAGCACGCAGTGCCTCCTTCCAGCTCGGTTCGAGTTTGATACGGTCGTCAGCAGTCATGGTCATACCCGGCAAAAACAATGGGGCGAACCCTAGGAAAGCCGACCACGCTTGTCAATTGATCTGACGCAGATCCGGCACTTTCCCACACAACGATCATACTGATCGTTCAAATTCCCGATCGAGGTCACGATGAATCTGCACTTCGAAGAACTCACCGGCACCGACGGCGCCCGCATCGGTATCGCCAGCCTGGATGCTGAAAAGTCGCTGAATGCGCTGTCCCTGCCGATGATCAACGCCCTCAGCGACAAGCTGAACGCCTGGGCCAAGGATCCGCAAATCGTCTGCGTGCTGCTGCGCGGCAACGGCGCCAAGGCCTTCTGCGCTGGCGGCGAGGTGCGCAGCCTGGTGGAAGCCTGTCGCGCTCACCCCGGCGAAGTACCACCGCTGGCCGCGCAGTTTTTCAGCGCGGAATATCGCCTGGATTACAGCCTGCACACCTATCCAAAACCGTTGATCTGCTGGGGTCATGGTTACGTGCTCGGCGGCGGCATGGGTTTGCTGCAAGGTGCCAGTACGCGGATCGTCACGCCGAGCAGCCGTTTGGCGATGCCGGAAATCACCATCGGTCTGTATCCCGACGTCGGCGCCAGTTGGTTTCTCGCGCGGCTGCCGGGCAAGCTCGGTTTGTTTCTGGGACTGACCGGCGCACATATGAACGCTCGTGATGCAATCGATCTGGATCTGGCCGACCGCTTCCTGCTCGACGAACAGCAGCCACAATTGATCGAAGGCCTGTTGCAGCTGAATTGGCAGGAGCAGACCGACAGGCAGCTCAATAGCCTGCTCAAAGCGCTGCAACAGGAAGCCGTAGCGCAGATGCCCGAGGCGCAGTGGCTGCCGCGCCGTCAGCAGATCGACGAACTGCTCGACGTCAGCGATGTGGCCTGCGCGTGGAAAGCCATCAGCCTGCAACGCGACAGCAGTGATCCGTTGATCGCCCGCGCGGCGAAAACCATGAGCGAAGGCTCGCCGCTGACGGCACATCTGGTCTGGGAACAGATCATCCGTGCCCGGCATATGTCGCTGACCGAGGTCTTTCAGATGGAATACACCCTGAGCCTCAATTGCTGCCGGCATCCGGAGTTCAGCGAAGGGGTTCGCGCGCGGTTGATCGATAAGGATCAGAAGCCGCACTGGCACTGGCCGGACGTGAGCAACGTGCCGGATGCGGTGGTCGAGGCGCACTTTCACAAGGTTTGGGAGGGGCGGCATCCGTTGGCGGATTTGACGCAGTATTGAACTGACGCGATGCTCGCGATGACGACTGGATTCCCATCGCGAGCTGGCTCAATCGGTCGCCATACGACTCAGACATTCAGCTCGTAAAACTGAATAATCTCCGTCATCGCCCGCTGCGCTTCTTCGTCGCCCTTTATCAAAATGTCTTCGACATCCCTCAATGGCGGAAGAGGATGCAGACGTTCAGCAATCTGCATCGCGCTGTAGTCTTGAGTCGCAGTTCCTTCGCTGACTCTTATGAAGCCGATAGCGCTTTCGCCTGCGGCAAAATGATTGGAAACCCGGATTTTCGGTGCCATGCCGTAATCCACCACGATCACCAGATCATCGCGCTCACGGTGAAACTTCAAGTTGTCGATCTTCAGCCTGCGTTCGGAAAAGTCGATCCCGTCAAGGCCGTCTCCCCGATTGATGATCACGTCCCTGCCGAGGCCATCGTATCGGTAGATATCATTTCCGGCGCCGCCGGTTAGCGTGTCATTGCCCGGCCCACCTAACAGCAGATCATCACCGGGGCTGCCCGTGAGCACGTCATCCCCTTCCATGCCTCGGATTTCCCCCGCGCCGCTTATCGTGTCGTTGCCTCGACCACCGACTAACGGCAGCGCCCGTCCGTCTCGCAGAGACGTAAAACGCGTTGAATTGTTAACGGTTACACCCGTATGAAAAGTCTCGGGCGCAGGGCCCAGCTGACTTGACTCCAAGAGTTGTTTCAAACTCACGACCGACCCATCGGCGAAATTCAAGAGCTCAATCCCGGCCCCCTCAAGTTCACCGTTGAGGGGCAAGACGATGCGAACTTTCTGTATCCCACCCCAATTGATATCGAGTGTCGGATGGAGCATTTTCGCTCTTGGCGGATTGCGGTGTGCCCCGCGACCTGGGTTGGGTTCCAGCTCGACATATGTGGTTTCTATCAGCGCAGCACCCCAGCTCAATTGCAGTGCATCGCGCTGCGCATCTGCTGGAAGGACGACGGTGTCCTGATCGATCAACCCGTACTCGTCTTTCCACCCCGCTGCGCCAACTTCTGCTCGGTGGAAAACAGGGTTCGGCACATCCGCAATCGTGGTAGTTGCTCCGGCGTGCGCTTGCACGATGTAGGTGTCGGCACCGTCTTCACCGTAAAGCCAATCATCCCCTGCCCCGCTGACCAGATAGTCGGCGCCCTCGGAGCCCAGCAAGGTGTCGTCACCTGCACCTGCGGATAAAAACGCTCCCGGTGTTCTGCCGCCGACAGTGCCGTAGTCAAGTGGGGAGCCTGCATAACCGACAATCAGATCGTCTCCCGCGCCGCCGTGGAAAACGTTTTCCACTTCGACGTTGACTCGCCCGCCGGCATCGTCGCCAGGGACGATTTTGCGTTTGATCGTTTCAGTTGTGACATCCCAGCGAAACGCCTTGGGCACCGTTTCCCCCGAACCGAAGCTTGTTGCCGGATAGATGTACCAGCCCTCAAGCGCGCCGGATTCCTTACGGTCTTCAACCAATACATCTCCCGTATTGAATGAAAAGCCGTTGGCCGAGCCGGATCGATAATAGCGAGGCGCCTGACTCGAAGAGGCTATCGCCCCATCGGCTTTCACCTGCTTATGTTCGACACGGCTTGTGGTTTTCGACTGCCTTTCACTGACCACGGCTTGCCCTGCATCAACCTTCATCCATGGCGGCGTTTCAGACAGTGTTCCCGCTTCGACGCCGTCATCGCTCAGCTCGGTGTGAGTGATGTAACCGGTGTCGCTAGTCGTGATATGACTGCGAACCCAGACGCCTTGATCACTCAAGGTGAAACCTGTGGCGTGTTTGCGGGCGTAGCGCTTGGATTTGATTTGCGCGAGGAATTTTTCAGTCCAGTCAACGGGGTGATCAGATGCCACAGGGCGTTGCGCCGCGATGGTGTCTGGATGAACCGGATCTTCAACTTTGCTTTGCTGGATTCCTGAGGCGGTTACAACTTCCGGTACAGGTGACTCGGGCACCTTTATCGGCGGCAATGTTTTGCGCAGGACATCCTCATAACCAAGTACAACGCCATCGCTGAAGCTGAACGTGGAATTCTTCCATTCTTCATAATTCCTGATAAGGATGGCGTCCCCCTCACCATTGAACAGCCGCAATACCCGGCCTACGGAAACATCAATGATGTCGGCTTTCAAACGTTCCGCAGAGAACCCGGCACCGAACTTGATGACATTGCTGCCACCTGAATCGGTGATAACGTCAAGACCATCACCCACCCCGAAATAGTAAACATCAGCGCCGTCATGGCCCTCCATCACGTCGTTACCGGCCCCGCCATCAAAAACGTTATTGCCTGAATCGCCGCGAAGGTGGTCTACACCCTCCCCGCCCACTAATGTGTCGTTGCCACCACCGCCCAGCAAGGTATCGTTGCCTGAACCACCGTCCAGATAATCCGCGCCGTGCTCGGCCTCGGCTGTCTGCTCGTAGTCGCCGGATAAAATGTCATCATCAGCGCCGCCATAAAGCGTGTCGGCGCCCAAGCCGCCCAAAAGGGTATCGTTTCCTTCACCGCCTTGAAGGTAATCATTGTTGATTCCACCTGACTGCAGGTTGGACACATCGCCATCCATTGCGTCAGCTCCTGCCCCACCGATCAGGGTATCAGAGCCACCCATTCCCTGAAGTGTGTCATCGCCCGCTCCACCATCAAGTAAATCATTACCGTGATAACGAACCGGATGCTCAGCATAATCCCCGGCCAGCGCGTCGTTACCTTCACCTCCGAACAGCAGATCATCCGCCCCACCGCCCCAGAGTGTGTCGTCTCCCGCACCACCGTCCAGCAGGTCATTTCCAAAAAAGTGGGCGGCGTCACCGGCAACGCCGTTCAGTACAATGTCATCCCCGTGGAGAGTGTCATTGCCAGAGCCACCATAAATCGCATCGGCTCCACCGTTACCAGCGAGCCAATCATCGCCACTGCCACCGTCCAATACATCGTTGCCATGGTGTTTGCTTTGCAGGCCACCTCCCCAATCGAGGTTGTCTCCCATCATTGTGTCGTTACCGCTTCCTCCGGCCAGCGTGTCATTCCCCTCTTCCCCCCTAAGAAGATCATCTTCAGTTCCGCCATCGAGCAGATCCTCACCCCATCCGCCATTGAGAACATCGCGACCGGCCTGACCGTAGAGAACATCGTTATTGCCCTCCGTCGAACTGTTAAAGGAGGCCTTTGAAAAGACAGTTCGATGACTGGTGACACCACCGTCTATAAGCACTTTGACGCGTGTGAATCCCCATTTCTGCTCCAGCGCGCCGGTCGTTTCATCCCCTGATAAAATGTCATCCCCCGCACCTCCAATCAGCGTATCCCGATCGTTACCGCCCAGAAGCACGTCCTGGGATGCCGTACCGATGAGCAAATCGTGACCAGCACCGCCATCAAGCCAATCGCCTCGAGCTGCTTTGCCTTTAGAGTCGCCAGCGGCCATGGCTTTTTCGAGCGTCGTCTGTTTGTCCCCAAACAACTGATCGTTTCCGGCCTTGCCGAATAATCGATCAGAACCGCCAAGTCCGAGAATGACGTCGTCCTTGGCAGAGCCGTAGAGCACATCGGCCTTGTTTCTGTGTTTTACGTTGGGTAATAGCAAGGCGTTGCCCAGCTCATCGTATGAGAACTGATCACCGGGAACATTGGGCTCGATATCTTTCGCTTTCCAGTCGCCCTGGAGAACCAGATCGGGAGCAGAGACCGTATGGCCTTGGTATTCAGGAAGTCGGATACCCAGCATCCCGGGGCGGAAGTTCTTGATAACGACGAGATCGTTCAGGCCATATTTGATGTTGAGCGTGGGTTCGCTGAGTTCTTCGATGAGAGTCAGGGTGATGGCCTGATCCTCGGTCGACCAGACATCGCTCAAAGGGGCGCGACGTTTGAGTGAAGGAATCGGCGAGCCGTTGATCCATAGCTGCCCATTTGCATTTGCTTCGAAGATCTCATCGATGCCATCACCGCTGGAAAACTCATAGCGGTCGCTGCCTGCGCCGCCGATCAAAGAGTCATTGCCCTTGCCTCCGAGCAAAACATCATCACCGGCCATTCCGTACAGCGCATCATTGCCGTCGCCTCCGGCCAGCAAGTCGTTGCCACCTCCACCCTCGATGACATCCTGACCTGCCAGCCCGTTGATCGTGTCATTGCCCACGCCGCCATACAGATGATCGGCATTTGCACCGCCGGCGAAAGATCGCCCGCCGTCATCACCGAACATCACCAGCGGGTTCAACACACCGGTGGTCATCAGCGCCTGTTTGGCTGAGGCGAGATCGGAGTAGGAAAACTTCTGCAGCGATTGTTCTCCAAACGAGCCCTGGGATCGAGCAATCAACCGGGCCAACATCTGCGCACGATCGGCGAGCCATTGCGCGGTGATGAAACCTTCGCCGGTCAGCGGATCGTAGAGCTCCAGTCCGCGTCCGGGATAACCGTCATCGCGTTCAATGACGATTTCACTGAGGTGCTTCAGGGAATTGCGCAGCGCCAGGCCGATGGGTGTCGACTCCCCAGCCAGTTTTGCCCATGAATCCGCGTTTCCGTATTCGCCTATTGATCGGGTGACGATGCTTTGGGACTGCTCTGGTGAAAATGCCGAGAAGAATGCGTAAGCGTTGGTGGCGAAGGTTTCATCGGTGGTAGGTGGCGCTGCTGAATCGCCGTCGTAAGTGCGCTTGAACATGTCCAGGAATTCATTCTGGCCATAGCGCAATATCAGGTCGACCACGACGGAAACCGGCGTGCCTTTCACTACATGCTGAATCAGCGGATTGAGGCTGCCACTGGCGAGCGCGATATTGATTTGCTCCGGCACGACGGAAAGCAGACTTTGCAATGGATTGACGCCGAAATTGCTGATCGCCGCTCGCAGGCCGACACTGTATGAATCGATGGCGAACAGAATATTTTTATAGTCATCGAGCCTGTTGGCTTTTGCTTGAGTCGGCGGGCCGCCATCTTCCCCTTGCGAATCACCAGCGGAGATCAATCTCCAGGTTTCATAGGGTGGCGCTCCACCCAACAGGCTGAATCCGACGGTCCCGGACCAGCCGGCATTGCGTTTCACGGCTGTATCGTCCTCCCCGCAAACCTTACTAAACAGAGCCTCGCCAATCGCGCTGGCATCGATTTCTGCGATCTGGCTAATGGACGGAACCGTCCAGGGTGCCAATCGATCAGCGAGGGATCCGTCGATCAGGGTATTGATGAAATTGACGGCGACTTGATTGGATGACAGCTGCATCAGGTCTTCACTGAAGATTTTATTCAGTCTCAATTCGCCTTGGCGCGAGGTGTAGCCGCGAATCAGGGCGGAGTAGGCACCGTTTCCCCCGTTGGCATCAATGGCCACGGCAAGCCAGAGCCTGGCGCTTTTCAGAACTTTTGCAGTCTCTTCATCAACAGCTAAAATTTCAGAAACTCTTCCATCGATAATATCAAATAGCTTTTGATACAGCGGAGCGCAGCCAGCCCCAGCCAACTCCAGCGCTTCGTACTGAAGCTCTTCTGAGCGCAGCCTCATCCCTTTGCAAATATTGGCCGCATTAAAGATTTCTGTTTTTTCCATATCGCTAAATACATAACTCATCTTTACTTCCTTGTAATAACAGCGTGTGAAAGATAATCACTGAGAAACTTGAGCATCCCAGGTGCTTCGCGTAATGAGGAAAGTCGGAGACTTACGCGACCGTGCCCCCCGGAAAAATCAAAGCTGTGCAGTTCCACTGTGCAAAAAAAACTCAACTTTCCAAAATCTAGATTTTCCAATTCAGTTCTGTTGAACTTTGCCAGTTTCTTGCCAGTCAGTTCTTCCTCGGAAGCCGGACGTATCAAGCCGTCACAATTTATTAATCGAGGGGTTCCATCACGCCGCGCCCAGCCAGTAATGACAAACGTTCTAACGACCCCCTCATTCTTGAAATGCGGCGGAGGTGCATTAAGCCAAATCTCCAGTCCAGGATAATTTTTCAACTTCACAATCAACTCATCCGGCCAGTTGACGTGCCGATAACCCCGTTCATGGGGCTCGGCAGTCTCTTTTCTTGTATAAAGCCCAGCGTTCACTTTATAAAGACGCCAAGTTTCAGGAGTCGGCTTTACACTCTGATCGTGGTACGACCGTATCTCCGTCCCGGTCCACCAGAAATGCCCCTTGAGCGTATTGGCAAGGCAGGCTTTCTTATTCGACAATTCAGGCATGCCAACATAAAACTCCGGCACCAGAGTCTTATCCACATAGCTACCGCCCAGTATGGGCACCTGCTTCAGGCTCGCCAGCTTCTTTTGACAGGCCTCCTGATCCGCGTAATAGATTGCCATCGCCTCGGCGACTTCTGCTTCACGGATATAAAAATCCACCACGCAATAACAGACATAAACAAACAAGCCATACTTCAACAATTTCTTAAACCATTTAACCCATTGCTTACGCGACATCCCGAGCATTTCAAATCTCCCGGTCAAACTGAGGTTCAGGCTGTTTCTTGAGATGCCCGGACGTCGTGTTTTCAAATACCTCAAAGTATTGTTTCGTGCCGTACTCCACATCAAATCTGCTCGCCGTCAACTTCGCGGCGCTGCGAAGGCAGTCGTACTCATCAACGGAACCAAGAACCCTGGCAATACGTTTGGCAATACTGTGATGATCGAAGAAATCCACCAGCATTCCATTGTGGCCATCAACGATCACCTCCCTTACCGGAGCCGTATCCGACGCTACTACCACACACCCAGAGGCCATCGCCTCCAGTAACGACCACGACAAAACAAACGGATACGTCAAATAAACATGGACTTTCGAACATTCCAGAACTGCCCGGTAAGTCTGGTAAGGAAGCTTCCCTGTGAAATGCACCCTGGAGTCATCGAAACTTACCTCTGCCTCCATCCTGCTGCGCCAATTTGCATATCCAACCGGCTTACATCCATAACTGACGTCATCACCGCCCACTATGATTATCTGCACATCGGGACACTCAGCCTGAATATGCGGGATCGCTCGCATAAAACTATGAAACCCGCGATAAGGCTCAAGATTCCTCGCGACATAAGTAACGATCGGCTGCCCGGCTCTCAGCTCGATGCCATTGGGCAACCTGACTGCCCCAGCTTTCGCCAGGTAAGAACTTTGAATGACGCCCTCGTGAATAACCCGAATGGCCGACCGATAAGCTGCAGGAAACAGGCTGCGCTGCCACCGCGTAGGCGCGATGGCAATGTCACATTGTTCGAGATTCAAAAGATGCAGCGAATTGAGTATTCGCAGCCTTGATGACTCCCTTGGGGCTCGCGGGAATTCAGGGTCGAACCCGGAATCCGCGCCCTGCGCTCGATAGTAATATTCGCAATAGTGAATAAGCGGCGTCTCAGGATAGACATCCTTGACGAAGAGCGTTTCCCCCCATCCGGGATGAGCGAGAATCACGTCCGGCCGATAACCCGAATGTTTCAGCCGGCTCAGAATTTCAAAAACCTTCTGTCCATCAGTCACCGCTTGTTCGTAACGGGTCAGATAGGGGTGAATATCGCCTGGTGCTCTACTGGCAGCGCGGTATCGATAAATTTTCACCTCTGCGATACCCGGCGCCGTATCCCGACCTATCGCCAAAACCTCATAACGCCTGTCAATCGCTGCCAGCACCACGTGACGGAACTGGCCCGGAAAATTTTGGTGAATCACAAGAAGCTTCATAGCGGCATCGTCCGTTTATTCGCCGCTATTGAACTGAGTTTTGCTCACCTCGATCGGCAGGAACAAACGCTAACAAATGCAAGGAAATGAAACTGTAGGAAGCGTCTGGGAATGTCCTAGGAGATGGCTAACGGGACGACTTTTCGACGGGCATAAAAAAGCGGCGCTAATTGCGCCGCTTTCATTTGCGTGGATTTACCAGCGGTTGCCACGTCCATTGTGGTCACCGCGCCCGCTGTGGCGATCATAGTTGCCACGACCGCGGTGGTCGTTATCCCAACCGCCGCGACGGTGGCCATCCCAGCGTCCGCGATCGTTGTCGTGCCAGCGACGGCTTTCGTAATAGCGCGGGGCCGGTTGATAGTAACGCGGCGCCGATTGGTAATAGCGCGGTTGCTGGTAATACCGCGGGGCTGGCTGGTAGTAGCGTGGCTGCGCGTAATACGTGCTGCCACCGTTGTAATACGTGCCGCCCGTGTTGTAGTAGGCCGGTGCGGGTGATGTGTAGACCTCTGAGCTGTAATACGAGTCCGCGTAGGAGTACGGGACGCAACCGGCAACGGAAAACATCAACGCAGCAAGTAGAAGAATTCGTCTATACATGGCGGCCTCCTGGACCGCGGGTTGGCCACACCAGCGACGCTGGCAGGCGACAGTCATTTAATCGGTGACTGTCGAAAAATCAGACAGCGTTTTCGGCATCTGGTGCGTTCCTGCAACAAGTTGAAACAAGTGATTGATGAAATCCTGTTCATTTGGAAAACGCTGTCATTCAGCCGCTGATTAATGGTGGCCACCGTGATATCCGCCGCCGTGATAACCCCGTCCGTAACCGCCTCGATAGCCGTAGCCACCGTGGTAATAACGCGCGCCGCCGTAGTAGCGCGGACCGTAATAACCACCGTAGTAATAAGGCGAGTAATAGCCGGGAGAGTAGTAGGTGGCGGGATAAGCATCGTAGGGACCGGCGTAGTAGTAACAGCCGGAAATACCGAAAACCAGAACTGCACCGAGCAACACTTTGTGAATACGCATGGCGGCCTCCTGAAAGACCCACGGCCACAACGGAACAGAGCGGCCGACACACGTTTGACTGGTGCGGATCAATCAAGTGCCACGTCCCGCTTGGCTTCAGATCAGCGGTGTTCAGCCCATCGCAAAACCTTGCAGGAGTGAGCCTGCTCGCGATGACGGTGTATCAGCCACATCTTCACTGAATGTCACACTGCAATCGCGAGCAGGCTCACTCCTACAAGGTTGGCTTTGCGTCAGGAACGATCATTCGCGCCGCACATGGTGCAGTTATTTCCAGGCAGTGCCACTAGAATGCATGCCATCGGGCCACTGCCAACGGAACTGCCATGCCGCTTCGTTCTCCCCTGTACTCGCAACGCTCGCTGGTTCTGACGCTGATCGCCCTGCTCGGCGCCGGGTTTCTCGCCACGTCGTTGCTCAGCTACTACGCCTCCCGCGCGTCGATCCGCGACAACATCGTCAACACCGAACTGCCGCTGACCTCCGACACGGTCTACTCGGAAATCCAGAAAGACCTCGTCAGACCGATCCTGATTTCCTCGATGATGTCCCGCGACACCTTCATGCGCGACTGGGTGGTCAATGGCGAGCAGAATCCCGAGCAGATGACCCGCTACCTCGACGAAGTCATGACCCATTACGGCGCCTACACCGCGTTCTTCGTCTCCAACGCCAGCCACACCTATTACCACGCCAAAGGCGTGCTCAAGCAGGTCAAGGTCGACGAACCGCGCGACGCCTGGTACTTCCGCGTGCGTGACATGAAGGATCCGTACGAGATCAACGTCGACCCGGATCTGGCCAACAAGGACAACCTGACCTTCTTCATCAACTACAAGGTTTACGACTACCACAACCGCTTCATCGGTGCGGCGGGCGTCGGTCTGACCGTGGACGCGGTGATCAAGCTGATCGACAAGTATCAACAGCGCTATCAACGCAGCGTGTATTTCGTCGACACCTTCGGCCGACTGGTATTGACCGGCGCCGAGGGCGGTCCGGAAGGTGCGCACATCGGCAAGAGTCTCGGCGAACTCGAGAGCATGAAGAGTCTGGTCAGCCAGTTGCCGAAACCGCACAGCGGCAGCTACGAATATTCCGCCCACGGTCAGGGGCATTTCCTCAACGTGCGGTTTATCCCGGAGCTGAACTGGTATCTGTTTGTCGATAAACGCGAAGACGGCGCGCTGAGTGAGATCCGCCAGTCGCTGTATCTGAACCTGCTTATCTGCCTGCTGGTAACGCTGATTGTGTTGGCGCTGCTCAACCGCGTGATCAAGCGCTACCAAAGCAAAATCCAGGCGCAGGCCATTCTCGACAGCCTCACCGAACTGCCCAACCGGCGTGGCTTCGACATTCTCGCCGCACAGGCCCTGCACGAAGCGCAACGCGAGACCAAACCGCTAACGGCGTTGCTGCTCGACCTCGATCACTTCAAAGTGTTGAACGACACTTACGGGCACATGGCCGGCGATCAGGTGTTGATCGGTTTTGCTCGCGACCTGCAAAGCTGCCTGCGCCACGCCGACATTGTCTGTCGCTGGGGCGGAGAGGAATTTATCGTTTTACTGAAAGACACCGACGGCGACACCGGTCAGAAAATTGCCGAGAAGATCCGCCAACACGTCGAACAACACGAATATGCCTACGACGGCCACCGCCTCCATCTGACGGTGAGCATCGGCGCCACCACCCTGCAGCGCGATGACACCTTGCACAGCCTGCTGTCGCGGGCCGATCATGCGATGTACCGAGCCAAACAAACCGGCCGCAACCGCACCTGCGTGGAAATGCCTCACTCGACTTATGCCTGATTCTGACGTTAAACCCGACCATTGCCCGGCTTGCGGCGCCCGCAACGACTGCAGCCTCGCCGACCCGCGCACCGCCGACCGCGAATGCTGGTGCTATGGCGTGAGCATCGATCCGGCCGTGCTTGAAGCGCTGCCGCCAGCGCTGCGCAATCAATCCTGCCTGTGCCCGCGTTGCGCGCAAGTCGAGGCGCAACTGCAAGCGGCCAAGCGGCCGATCCCGTAAGATGCGCGGCCCTTCATTCATCGAACACTGATCATGCGCGTTGACCGTTTCCTCAGCAACCTGCCCCGCTACAACCGTCAGCAGGTTCGCCTGTTGCTGGTGGAAAAGCGCGTGCGGCTTGACGGAAAAGTCGTCAGCGATCCGCACAGTGAAGTGCTGGAGTTCAGCCGCGTCGAAGTCGATGACGAAGTGCTACAAGTCGGCAAACCGGCGCGCTATTTCATGTTGCACAAGCCGCCAGGCTGCGTCAGCGCCACGCGTGACCCGCAGCATCCGACCGTGCTCGACCTGATCGATGAACCAAACAAGGACGACCTGCACATCGCCGGACGCCTGGACTTCAACACCACTGGCCTGATGTTGATCACCAACGACGGCGCGTGGTCACGCCGCCTGACCCAGCCGCAGACCAAATCGCCGAAGGTCTACTACGTCGAGACCGAGCAAGAGATTGGCGCAGAATATGCGACCACTTTTGCCAAGGGCATCTACTTCGCCTTCGAAGACCTGACCACACAGCCTGCGCAGTTGGAGCTGCTCGGGCCACGCTCGGCGCGGCTGAGCATCGTCGAGGGGCGTTACCATCAGGTAAAGCGCATGTTTGGTTTCTTCAACAACAAAGTCCTGCGCCTGCACCGCGAATCAATGGGCCTGCTACACCTCGATAACGCGCTAAAACCGGGCGAGTACCGCGCTTTGCGCACCGAAGAGATTCATTTGTTCTAAGCCGGCGACCGCTCAGCAGAAGTTGTCGAACAATTTACCAACGGCACTTGCGCGATCCCGACTCCCCTGCTTGAATCAGGACGTCGGCCAGAATGTGACCGATGAGTCACAACATGCATCCAAGAAACTTTTTGCCGGTAGAGAGCCTTCAAGGCTCCGCCTCAGCCGGCAGACTGCCCGCCAATAACAATACCCGTCGACCGCAGTCATGGATCGACATGGGCCAAGCAAATTCCAGGCGTATGCCTACCTGTCACAAAGCTCGTGCAATCTCTATTTGCGCGCATACCCGCTTGCTTGCCAGGAGTCTTATGACATGAGGCCAGAAATCGCTGTGCTGGATATACAGGGTCAGTATCGGGTTTACACGGAGTTCTATCGCGCAGACGCCGCAGAAAAGACCATCATCCTGGTCAACGGCTCGATGGCCACGACTGCGTCGTTTGCACAGACTGTGAAAAACCTGCACCCGCAATTCAACGTGGTTTGCTACGACCAACCCTACGCGGGTCGGTCAAAAGCCCACAACCGCCATGAGAAACATCTGACGAAAGACGTCGAAGGGCAGATTCTGCTGGAGCTGATCGACCACTTCGCCGCCGAACACGTGCTGTCGTTCTCCTGGGGCGGCGCCGCGACCCTGGTCGCTCTCGCCCAGCAGCCACGGCGCATCGAACGGGCGGTGATCAGCTCGTTCTCGCCGGTGATCAACGCGCACATGCTTGATTACCTCGAACGCGGCGTCGACTACCTCGGCCAGCGCGACGGCGACCGCGTCGGCCATCTGGTCAACAACACCATCGGCAAACACCTGCCGTCACTGTTCAAACGCTTCAACTATCGCCACGTCAGCAGCCTGGCCGAGCACGAATACGGGCAGATGCACTTCCACATCAGCGACGTGCTGCACAGCGATCGGCAGTGCTACTTGAATGCGGCGAAAAAGATCAACGTGCCGGTGCTGTTTCTCAACGGCGAATGGGACGAATACACCGCAGCCGAAGACGCGCGCCTGTTTGGCAATCATGTGGCGCAGAGCACGTTCACCACGCTGCAAGCCACCGGGCACTTTCTCGATATGGAGCACAAAGCGGCATGCCGCGATAGCCAGAACGCCTTGCTCGGCTTTCTGAAACCGGCACAGCAGACCAGCCGAACGCGTTACTCGTTTGTTCAGGATCAACATGCATTGGCTATTTGAAAGGGTGTCGTCGCGAGCGAGGCTGTGGGGTTGAGATTCTGCTTTACGCACCGCAGTGCTCGCCCGCGATTGACCGTTTTCAATGATTCAAAGCGTTCATGAGTAAAAGAAAAACTTCAAATCCGTGGCCGAGTCTGGTACAAAGTCAGCCGCTCTGAGCGGGTATAGTTTAATGGTAGAACAGTAGCTTCCCAAGCTTCCGACGAGGGTTCGATTCCCTCTACCCGCTCCACTCAATTTTTGTCTCACGTTGTGTTTTTTTGACGGGGGATGCAGGGATAGAAAAAACCGGCCTATAGGGCCGGTTTTTTTGTGGCTGGGATTTGAGGTTTGCCATTTGGGCAGTACGGAACCTTTCAGAAACACTCCGTTGATTGCAGATTCGCCAGTCCCCTCTACGCTTCGTTTTCTCTAATGACAACAAGTGCAGTCTGTTCAAGAGAATGATCTACACGTGGCGCTCGGTACAGAAAACCCGGAGCACACGGCAAATCACTGCTCACTCTAAGAGGTTGCGCTCTCAGTGCAGGAAGATAAAAGGCAGGGAATGACGGAAGAGGAGCAGACCATCTGGGATGGTGCAATCAAGTTTGCTCGATCAAACAAGAAAGCTATCGGTAAGCGGCTAACCGATCAGGCCACCTATCCTCCCGAAAAAGAACCTGTTTCGGTATTCATGGCAGGTTCGCCGGGCGCTGGTAAAACAGAGGCATCATTAGCCCTGCTGAACCTCTTCTCCGATACCCCCATCCTGCGAATCGATCCAGACGAACTCAGAAACGAATTTGAAGCCTATCAAGGTGGCAATGCCTGGCTTTTCCAAGGAGCCGTTTCAATTCTCGTCGGAAAGCTGATTGACCTTGCCCTGGAGCGAAAACAGTCTTTCCTGCTGGACGGGACGCTTTCCAATATGGAGATCGCAAGGAAAAATGTGCAGCGCTGCCTAGACAAAGGGAGATTTGTGCAAATTCTCTACGTCTATCAAGATCCTAGACTTGCCTGGTCCTTTGTCAGAGCCCGTGAGGAAGCCGAAGGACGAAGGATTCGACCGGAGCATTTCGTCGACCAATACTTTGCAGCGCGTGACGTGGTAAACACCCTTAAGCTAGAGTTTGGCAAGGACATTCATGTCGATCTGCTCGTGAAGCACATTGATAATTCTGGACGCCTCTACAAGGCTGGCGTCGACAAGATCGACTACCATATCCCCGAGAAGCATACGAGACACGATCTGATGGCCATGCTTGGGATCAATGACGGAGTAACCCCATGAAATTCGGATCCACAAAAGAGTCCACGAGTCCATTCGCAGACTTCATTCGGAATGCGAAATCGGAAGAGAAGAAGCGCGTTTACAGTGAAGTGCTCACCGAAGCTACCAAAAAACAGAATGAAGTGATGTCGGCGGCGCGTGAAAAGCAGGCGTGATTACTTTACTGAATGTCTAGTCCTGAAATAGGTTTACACCTATTCACCCTAACGCCCGATGCACCGCATCGGGCGTTTTGTATTTTAAGGAAAGGTGCGGCCGCTCTTGGTTGTAGATCGTAATAGCCTCCCGCACCATCTGTTCAGCCTGTTCTAGATTTTCTGGCCTGTAGAGCAGCAGCTCTGTTTTCAGAATGCCGTTAACCCGCTCTGCGAGAGCGTTTTGGTAGCAATCGTAGCCATCGGTCATTGAGCAAGTGACGTCATGTTTGGCGTGCAGCTTCTGGTAAAGATCAGAGCAGTACTGTGCGCCTCGATCCGAGTGATGCACCAGTCGTTGCTTTGTTCGGCGCTCTTTTAGCGCCTTTCGGAAGGCTTGAGCCACGGATTTGGCGTGCAGGCTGTCATGTACGTGAAAGCCGACAATTTTTCTCGAGTAAGCATCTGTCACCAAACTCAAGTAAACAGATCCTTCTCGTGTGGGGATGTAGGTGATATCTGCTACCCAGACTTGTTCTGGGCCGGTCGCAATCACTTGATGCGGGCCAGGTTTCAGGAGGTTGGGATGGCAGCGAAAACGATGATGGCTGTCAGTCGTCTTGTGATAGGCCCGTTTTCTACGTACCAGTTGTCGATGATCGCGCAAAACATCGAATAGACGATCCCTTCCAACATGCAGTTCTTGTCTCTCGCGTTTGGCATGCATCATCGAATGTAACTTACGAGTACCGATGCAGGGCTGACGTAAGCGGATCTCATGCACAAACTTGATGAGCTTCTGGTCTTGCTCAAGCCTGGATCGGTAAGCCCGATCTCGCTTGTAATAGGCTTGGCGACTTATTCCCATAAACTGGCAAGCCCTGCTGACACTCAGGGTTTGGGTTTGCGCAACGACTTGCCTGGCCGCTTTTTTACAACGGATACGCCATAGTCATTCTTCAGAACATCGACCACGTCTTCAAAAAATTTGGCTTTCTGATTGGCCAGCGCCAATTGTTCTTCAAGCTCTTTGATTCTCTGCTCAGGCGTCAGCGGCAAAGTTGGCTCGTCCATCGGTCGAGTCCTCTGAGAGCGAATGGAGGCGCCTTGGCTCCAATCCTGCCGACCATGCTTGCGTAACCAAACCAGAACCGTCGACCGGCCTTGAATCCCATAGCGCCGTTGAGCCTCTTTATAACTCAACTCGCCTTTTTCGACCTGATCGACAACCGACAATTTAAAAGTCAGTGTGTAATCGCGCTGACTCCGCTTTTCGCCCGTCTCCATTGCACCCTCCTGATAAGAAGCCAGAAGGTGTAAACCTTATTTAGGACGAGGCAGAATTTTAAAAAAAGCCCGGCAAAGTGCCGGGCTTTTTCTTTCTCGTTTTACCGTACCGCAATGTCTATTCCAGTTTTTAACGTTTGCCCCGTTGCAGAATGATTCAGAAACACAGCGTTGATTGCAGAAACGCCATCCCCCTTTACGCTTTGATCTCTCTAACAAAAAGCGCTGCGTGCTCAAGGGGATGATCTAGATGCTCTATCCAATCGCAATGTCTGCCAGTGACGGTGAATGTGCCTGGGGGGTTGAGGTGCCGGATCTGCCGGGGTGTTTTTCTGCCGGTGAGGATCAAGAGGATGCCATTGAGATGGCAAAAGCGGCCATAGAGGCCCACATCGAAATTCTGGCGGAAAGTGGTGCAGCCATTCCGGTCGCTGGGAAACTTGGAACTCACTTCTCCAATCAGAAATACGCAGGCTGCGTTTGGGCGTTGGTGGATGCGGATGTCGGTCGGTGCCTCGGGAGTCCGCAGGAACTGAGTATTACGCTACCGGGCTACCTGCTGGAGCGGATTGATCTTCACGTTCACCATCATCCGGAGGAGAAGAATCGTTCGGCGTTTTTGACTTCGGCGGCCTTGCGGATGTTGGCGCCTTGAATCGTGAATGTTCGTAGGCGCAACTATAAAAAACCGGCCCTTAGAGCCGGTTTTTTTGTGTCTGCTACAAATCGACGATTTTTTGATTACTCAGCCGGCACAACCTTATCCAGTGCCTGATTCACCGCCAATTCACCCAACATGACCACCTGCGCGATGCCGAGTGCAGTCTTGCGGTGTGAGGTGTCGAGCAACGCGGCGAAGTTGTTGAGCATGGTGGTGGCAGAGCCGAGTGTTTCGCTGGCGTTGGCCAACAGGGATTCGGTGTCGTATTTCGGGTTGGCGAGGTACATCGGTTCGGGTTCGTGGGTGGAACCCATGATTCTGGCCGTGGGGCTGAGGTAGTGGTCGAGGGCGCGTTCGGCGGCTTCGTGGAATTTCTTTGAGTTGGGTGATTCGTAGGGGGATGCCGGATCGGTTTCCGGCGGATTTGGCGTTACTTTGAACATTTGGTGTATTCCAAAATAGGGCTACGACCATTCCGCTGCTACACGAAAGGGTGGCGGCTGTACGCAAGTTAGCAGACCGGGCGAATCCACCAAAATCCCGGCGCACCCGAGGGTGCCATGCGCACAGCCACCATTAAGCACAGGAGATCCTGGCTAAATGACGCTCGTACGATTTGGTGGAAACGCGTGGCTGCTAAACCCGATCACTGGAAATCAGTGACGCGAACCAAGTTACCGACCGCCTACCAAGCGCACAAGCCGGCGGATTCTGGCGTAGCGGTAGGCAACGGCGCAAGGATTTGTAGGCTTCAGGACGTAACACCGAACATTTATAAACACTGGCCACCGAATGCGTTTAATCAGACAAAAACCTTGCAGCATTTTCTGACATTACAGATCCACAACACTCCATCCATTTTCACCTTCCTCTCGACCGACTAGCATTTCCCTATCAGCCACCACCCTCCCCCTGCGCGGCCATCGACGAATACGCGCCATCACTTTCGAGGGATTCCAATCGCGGCCACTTTGCCGCTGACGATCGAACTCAAAAGAGCCCTTCACCATGACGCAAAACATTTACGACGATCCCGAGTTTTTCCAGGGCTACAGCCAGATGAACCGCTCCATCGGCGGCCTCGACGCGGCGCCGGAGTGGCCGGCGCTCAAGGCGCTGTTGCCATCCATGCACGGCTTGAACGTGGTGGATCTGGGCTGCGGTTATGGCTGGTTCAGTCGCTGGGCCATTGAGAATGGCGCGGCCAGTGTCTTGGGGCTGGATGTCTCGGAGAAGATGCTGGAGCGGGCTCGGGAGACCACGACGGCGGCGAATATTCGTTATGAGCGTGCCGATCTGGAACAGCTCGACTTGCCCGCCTGCAGTTTTGATCTGGCTTACAGTTCACTGGCGCTGCATTACATCAAGGATTTGCCGGGGCTGTTTGCGCACCTGTACGCGGCGCTGAAACCGGGTTCGCACTTTGTGTTTTCCATTGAGCATCCGATCTTCATGGCGCCGCGTAATCCGGGTTGGTTGATTGACGCTGAAGGGAATAAGCGTTGGCCGCTGGACAGCTACCAGTTGGAGGGTGAGCGGGTGACCAATTGGCTGGCCGAGGGTGTGATCAAGCAGCATCGTACGGTCGGGACATTGCTCAATTCGCTGATCGATGCGGGGTTCTCGATTCGACATGTCAATGAATGGGGGCCGAGCGAAGCGGAAGTGGCGGCGCAACCGGCGCTGGCAGAAGAGCGGGAGCGGCCGATGATGATGTTGGTGGCGGTGCAGCGCTGAACCCTCACCCTAACCCTCTCCCAAAGGGAGAGGGGACTGACCGCGGTGCCAGTACGATCTACGCCGACGTGCAAAATCGAGGCGAACTCAGGTTTTGGAAGCGACACGCATCGGCTCCCTCTCCCTCGGGAGAGGGCTGGGGTGAGGGGTCCGTCCGAAAGCGCACCAAAAATCTCCAGCCGAAAAACAGGCCCAATTTATTTCAGCGCGTCGCGACGATAAATAACCGTGGAAATGGCAACAGCACCGAACCATCCGCCAGCGCCGGATAAGCCTTCTCAACCTCCGCCAGATACTGCTCCAGGTACTGCGCCTTTTCCGCCTCGGTCAGCGGACTCAAAAACGGAATCAACCCGCTGCCCTTGAACCACTCCACCACCCCCGCCGCCCCGCCTGACAGTTGATGGTGATAGGTCGTACGCCACACATCGACCCGCGCACAGTGTGGTCGCAGCATCGAAAAATAATCACTGGCGCTGGCCATGTCGGTACGTTGCCCCGCAGCGCCGGAAAGCTTGCTCGCCCACGGACCATTCGCGGCGACTTCACGCATCAAACGGTGGGAGGGTTCATTGAGGTTGTCCGGCATCTGGATCGCCAGACTGCCACCCGCCGACAGCTTGCTGGCCAAAGTCGGCAACAACGTCGCGTGATCCGGCACCCACTGCAACACGGCGTTGGCGAAGATCACATCAAACGGCCCTGCATCGGCCCACTTATCAATCTCGGCGACAGCGAAGCGCAAATCCGGCAAGCGCTTGCGAGCCGCGTCGATCATGTCTGCCGAGCTGTCCAGCCCGCTGACCTTCGCCCCCGGAAAACGCTGCACCAGCAACTCAGTCGAGTTGCCGGGACCGCAACCGATATCGACCACTGTTCGCGCTTCAGGCGTGGGAATCGCCGCCAGCAGATCGCGGGCCGGGCGGGTGCGTTCATCTTCGAAAGCGACGTATTGTTTGGCGGACCAACTCATTGCGTTCTCCTGTCGGGACATTTTGGCGGCTCGTCACGATACCGCGATCTAGCGCGCCTGCCTGCCCTACCAACGTCCGGTGACGTGGGGGGATTTGTAATTAGAATTTTCCACCAGCCACAGATGTCTGAATTTCAAGACTCTTCCCAATAAGGAACACCGCTATGAAATTCGCAAAAATCTCCCAGAAGCTCGCGATGGTGGCCGGTAGTCCCAAGACCTTCATGGGCGCATTGATCCTGATCGGTCTGTGGGGCTTGAGCGGGCCGATTTTTCATTACAACGACACCTGGCAACTGATCATCAACACGTCGACCACCATCATCACGTTCCTGATGGTGTTCCTGATCCAGAACACGCAGAACCGCGACACCGACATTCTTCATTTGAAAATCGATGAATTGCTCTTGGTGACCAAAGAGGCGCAGAACGCGATGCTTGGGCTGGAGGCGCTGGATCTGAAGCAGTTGGAGGCGTTGCGCAGGCACTACCGTTCGTTGGGCGAGGGTGAGGTTTTTAATCTTGAGGGGTTGGGCGAGAAGAGCAAGACCAAGCAGGATTTGAATGAGTGTTGAGGATTGAAATCAAAAGATCGCAGCCTTCGGCAGCTCCTGCAGAAACAGGTGTAGGAGCTGCCGAAGGCTGCGATCCTTTGATCTTGATTAGCGACTGGCCTGTAACTGGCGAGCCCTTTCCAGATGACTCTGCAGCTTCGGCAGTGTCTCGTCGGCGAAGGCTTTGATCTCCGGCACGTCGGTGGTCTGCGCTTCCTGCTGAATCTGCTCGATGGCCTCTTCAGTGGCTTTGACCTGACTGGCGGCATAGGCCTGATCGAAGGAGGCGCCGTCGGTCACTGGCGGCATCAACTCCTTGGCCTTGTCGGCCAGTTCTTCACGCGGCGCTACCGGCAGGTCGAGCTTCTTGGCGATTTTCGCCAGGTGCTGGTTGGCCGTGGTGCGGTCATTGATGACGACGATGGTGTAGTCCTTGACCTCTTTCGATTCGGCCTTGCTGTGGGCCAGACGACTGGCCTCGATGTCGGCCATGCCTTTGGCGGAGGCATCGTTGATGAAATCGGCGGGCGACTGGGCAAAAGCACTGCTGGCACACAGGCCCAACAGCGATGCAAAACTCATGTTGCGTATACGGGTGGCCATCCGGCTCATGGTCGCGCCCTCCTTACTTGCGAAATTCAAGCGGGAGCTTACGCCCCCGCCTCTCAATCAAAACTACCTTCACCGACTATTTCGATTTCTGAGCGGGCTTGCGGCCCATATCGGGTTTTGGCTCTTTGTCGACAGTCGTTGTGGTGGTTTTCCCACCTTTGCGACCTGCTTCAGAGGCCTTGGTTCGATCGTTGGCGAAGTTTCCCGAGTTCGAGTTTCTTGAGTTAGGCATGATTCTCTACCTCTTGGTAATGATCGTGGCGAGCAGGTGCCCGCCTAACATTGAGAATTTTCTCGCCGACAAAGGTTTAGAAAAGTTGCAGTTGCCGCGACGAACGGCTCCATCGGATTAACGACTGAGCGAAAGCTGACTCAAACGTTTGGCGGCGTACATTGCCTGATCGGCATGGCGAAACAGTTGCTGTTCCTCACGGCCGTGCTCTGGATAGCGAGCGACGCCAATGCTCGGTTCGATGTGCAGGTTGTGACCATCGAGGCGCATCGGTTGCACCAGCACCTGTCGGATTTTTTCCGCCACGCTGTCAGCGTCTTCCGAGGCCTGAACGCTGTGCAGCAGCACGACAAATTCATCACCGCCAATTCGAGCCACGGTGTCGGTTTCCCGCACGCAGCCCTTGAGGCGGTTGGCCACGGTTTGCAGAAGCATGTCGCCGACGGCATGACCGAAGGTGTCGTTGACCTGTTTGAAGCGATCCAGATCGACATACAACAACGCCATATGCCCGGATTGCTCGCGAGCGCCGGCCAACGCGGCTTTCAAGCGATCACGCAGCAATTCACGATTGGGCAGTTGCGTCAGTTGATCGTATTGCGCCATGCGCCGCAGGCGCGCGTGCAATTGCTGACGCTCGATGGCCGTGGCGACCTGGGCACAGACGTATTGCAGCAGTTCCTTGTCCTGCTCGGTGTAGCGCTCGCCGCCGGGGAGGCTTTTGACGATCAAGGCGCCGATAGTGCCGTTTTTCGAATTCAACGGCACGCCGAGCCAGCACGGCGCGTTCTGCCCGGCCACCAGTTCGGCGAAATCGGCTGGTGAATCCGCACTGTCCGGCGTCAGAAGAATCGGCTGGCCGCTACGGATAACTTCCGCACACAGGCGCCCGGTGACGGTGCCCGGTCGCTCGGGCTGCAATTCGTGATCGTCGACGTGATACGGGAAATTCAGTTGTGCGCAGTGTTCGTCGTACAGCGCCACGGAAAAATTCATCGCTGGCAGCCATTCGCCGATGATCAGGTGGATGCGCTTGAACAACGCCAGCAGATCTTCCGCCGCATGGGCCGCTTCGGATATCGCGTACAACGCCGCCTGGCGCGATTCGGCCTGTTTGCGCTCGGTGATGTCGCGCGCCACGGCGATGCGCAGTTGATCGACTTCCGACCAGCGCGCCGACCAGAGGATATGCACGACGCTGCCATCCTTGCGCAGGTAACGGTTTTCAAAGTTGAGTTTGGGTTCGCCGCCCATGATTTCGTTGGCGGCAGCCAGAGTGCGCTGACGATCCGCCGGGTGCACCAGCTCGATCATTTGCCGGCCAATCAACTCTTCAGGCGAATAACCGAAAACCCGCTCACAAGCGGCACTGACAAAAACGAAGCGACCCTGCTTGTCGACTGCGCAAACGGCGTCCAGCAACAGATCGATAAAACTCGCCAACGGCGCGGAATTTCGGCTTTCCATGGTTCAGCGTGGGTGTCCGGGCAATGCAGCACTGATCAACCATCCCTGACCTTGTGATTGCGCATCCCTGCACTCACTTTCAAGCCTTGTTCGGCATCAGCCCCGGCAGTGCATGCACCAGCGCGTTGATGGCAAAACCGATGAACATCACGCCGCACAAGCGGGTGATAAGCAACTCATGACGCTGATACAGCGTGCGTACCCGCTGCGCGCCGACCACGCCGATGAGAATAGCGTAGGCCAGCAAGCCACCGAGGAAACTCAGGGCAATCAGCGCCGGCAGCATTGACCAGTTGAGCAGTTCGGCACGGCTCGACAGCAGCGCGGTGAACGTGGCGACCGCCACCGGATAAGCTTTGGGATTGGTCAAACCGAACAGAATGCCGTGCCAGAACGGATTGCGCGCCGCGCCCTGGGGTTCGTCACCATTGCGACGCTGGGCCCGCACCGCGCGCCAGCCGAGCCAGAACAGGTACAAGCCGCTGAGCACACCGAGCACATCAAACGCAGTGCTGCCGATTTCCCGGGCGCCGACAATCGCGATCAGAGCCGTGCTGCACCAGACCACATCGCCGAGCAGATGCCCGCAAAGAAACCCCGCCCCAGCCCGCCGCCCATAGGCTGCGCCGATGCCGAACACCGCCAGCACACCCGGCCCGGGCGTAATCCCGTAAATGAAACCCGAGGCCAGCACGGCCATTAGCAACGATGGAGTCATGGAAAACCTGCAAGCGCCAAAATACGTGGCCGCCAGTCTATATCAGCCGATTGCAGGTGTTCACTGCTCGTCGTAAAAACGCATGCCGGCGTACGGTTTTTGCCGACAGGCTGCCAATCGTGAAGCGAGATCGCCGACATGGGCTTCGAGCTTGTGGCCATCGGGATCAAGGAAGTAGAACGACGCGCCTTCGCTGCGGTTATCTCGCCATTCCCGCACGTTCGCCGCTTTTAGCTTTGCTACGAACGTGGAGAAATCGGCTGCATTAAGGCTGAAAGTGTAATGCGTGTAATCGCTGCACGCTTCGGCTTTGCGCAGCGGATCAAGCGACAGACACAACCACAGTCCCGGCAGCGACAGGTAGGCACCGGCGTCCCACGCGGCTTCGACGCGCAACTGCAGCACATCGCGATAGAACGCCAGGCTGCGGTTCAGATCGCTGACCGCGAGGGTCAGGTGATTGAGGCCGGTGAGCATCGGGTCAGTAGCCTCTGAGGTCTTCGGGGACGATGTATTGTTGGCCGTCGTAGGTCAGAGTGACGCGAGTTTTCTTCATCTCGATCGTTTTCGAGATGCACTCTTTGCCCGACAGGAAGGATTTGTAAACTGAACCACTTGAGCTGACGATCAGATCGGCGAAACCATGGTTGCTCGTAGGGCCGAGATCGATAGTTCTGCGGATTTGCGTGTCCTCGGTTCCACACTCATCCGTCCCTTCGCCGAACTCCTTGCGAATCACCAAGCCTTCCAGCACAGGGCGCAATTTGTTGCCTTCGCGCACATACAACGCCAAATCAGTTTTTGCGTAAGGATTGGCTCTGGAGCCGTGACTGGCGAATTTTGAACGCAAACCGAATGCACGGACATCAGCAGCCAATCGGTAACGGGCCGTATCGATCGTCAGATCGTCGAAACTAATGGCATCGGAATTGTAGGCACCCGGCTTTGCATAGGTAGCGAGGCTCTTGCCGCTTGTCGAACTGACGAGCGCCAGTTCCAGATCGAACACCCCCATTTCATCGTCGCCCGAATCGGAGAGAAATGAAGATTTCGCCGCAATCGACTGGTCGTTGTACGCCGGCCACGCTTTGCAGCGCGAAAGGGAATGGCCGTCGAACCTCTTCACTTCGCAAGCGGCCTGGGCTTGAGCGGCCATCGTCAAAAGGCCCATTGCGATGAAAGCGCCCAGCAGTGTGTTACGCGAAATCATTGTTCTTCCTTGAGTAAAAGACATCGGTCTTAGAGGCCTTTGAAATCTTCAGGCACTACGTAGTTTTTGCCGTCATAGCGAAGTGTCGTCAAGACCGGTTTTTGCGTGACGGTATTGGATACACACGCCTCGCCTTCGCCCTCGCCAACGGTCGAGCTACGGATCGTTTTGATCATCAGATCGGCAAAGCCATGGCTGCTGGTCTTGGCCAAAGCTACGGTTCGCGTAGTCTCGTAGCGCTCTCCCGCACAATTGCCATCCCACTCCCCGCCATATTCATAAACCACCAGCCGATCCATGACAGGACGCAATACGTTGCCGTCTTTCACATAGAGCGACAACCAGGTTTCATCCAGAGGATTCAGACGGGAAGAGCCTTTGAATCGAACCCGAACGCCAAAAGCCTGCAATTGCGGCGTGAGCTTATAGCGGGCGGTATCGAATTTCAGTTCGTCCAGCGCGATTGCATCTACAGAGAATGCCGAGGGCTGATAAAAGCTCGCTAACGGCTTGGAGTCTGCACTCGCCACCAAGGCCAAACGCAGATCGTAAAGCCCTACAGTCCCTGACTCGCCATACACCGGATCGGGCGAGAAATTGGCAGCAGCGGTGAGCGTCAGCCCGGGATACGCCGGCCAATCCTTGCAGAGGGAAAAATCCACCTCATGCGCCTTTGGCGCCGGCGTGCAATCGGCAAATGCCTGCCCCGCCAGCAACCACCCACACAATGCCGCACACCCGATCCAGCCAGACTTCACTGTCACTTCCCGCTCCTTGATGACTTTTTCAGTCGCGCACTATCCCCTGCTGTATCGACCCTTTCAACCGAATCATCAGCAAATCAAAACGTATTTCTTCCTACCCTGAAGACGAACGGAACTGGCTTCTCCCTGTATTACTCTGTAGTTTCTCGTATTACACATCACTACACCGAGTTCTCCATGTCCGTCATGTCCCTGCGTATCCCAGACGAAATTGCCGACACGCTCGCCAACCTCGCCAAAGCAACCGGTCGCACCAAGTCTTACTTGGCGGTGGATGCATTGCGTGAATACCTCGCACGCGAAGCCTGGCAAATCGAAGAAATTCAGAAAGCACTGAAAGAAGCCGACGCTGGTGATTTCGCTTCTGATGAGGAAGTCAGGGCCATCGCGGAAAAATGGAATGCCAATGCGAGTTGAGTGGCTAAAAACTGCGTTAAAAAATCTCGATGATGAAGCTGCCTACATCGCTCTCGATAATCCGAAGGCTGCTTCAGAATTTGTCCAGACTATTCTCGCCAACGTTGATCACCTCACTCGATTTCCCTCATCAGGTCGCGAAGGTCGCCTTCCGGGCACTCGAGAGTGGGTTGTTCCTGATCGCCCCTATTTGATTCCTTATCGCGTTCGCCAAAGCCGGTTGCAGGTTTTGCGTATTTTCCATACCCGACGGCTCCCACCCAAGGCGTGGTAGTAGCGACTTATGAGGGGCGCGCTATCCCCTCCTCAATCGTCCGGTTCAACCCGTTCAACGCCTGATCGCCCCCCCCCAACGCTTGTGCCACGGCGGGGTGTTTGAGAAGAATGGGCTGGCCGTTAGCTGATGTTATGAATCCACGACTTTCAGTGTCAGGAAGTCAGTCTTCGCGAGCAGGCTCGCTCCCACAGGGGAATGCATTTCAAATGTGGGAGCGAGCCTGCTCGCGAAAGCGTCATTGCAGGCGCCGCCAATCTCAGAACTTGTCTAGCGTGCGCAATTTCTGCGGCAAGCCCCACAACAGCAACGCCGCCGCAATCAGCGCCGCCACACCGATCACATACAGCGCCGGCGTGGTGCTGCCGGTCAGGTCTTTGATCCGCCCGACCATCACCGGGCTGACAATCCCGCCGAATTGCCCAAGGGTGTTGATCACCGCAATCCCGCCCGCCGCACCAGCGCCCGCCCCGGCGAGCAACTTCGGTGGCAAGGTCCAGAAGCTCGGAATCGAGGCAATGATCCCGGCGCCGAGCAAGCCAAGAGCGACGATCAGAAACGTCGTGTGGCTGGCGAAAATCCCCGCACTGAAAAAGCCGATAGCCCCCACGATGACCAACCCGGCAACAAACTTGCGCCGCTCACCGGTGGCATCCGACAAACGCCCGATTACTACCATGCTGATCGCCCCGCAAATGTACGGGATGGCCGTCAGCAGACCGATCATCACCGGGCTCTCGGTGCCGGCGCTGCGGATCAATTGCGGCGCCCAGAAATTCAAACCGTAGGACGCCACCTGAATCAGAAAGTAGATCAGACCCAAGGTCAGAAAACCGGGAATCTTCAACGCCGCGAGCAACGAACCACCACTCTTGTGCGGCTCATGCTGGGCGATGCGGCTGGAGAGCAATTTTTTCTCGTCAGCCGTCAGCCAGTGCGCATCCTCGATACGATCCTTGAGCAGCATCAGCACCAGAAAACCGAGACCGATGCACGGTACGCCGCCGAGCAGGAACAGCCAGTGCCAGCCGCGCATTTGCAGCACGCCGTCGAGGTGCTCCAGCACCAGCCCGGAGAACGGCGCGCCAACCAGCCCGGCAAATGCCGAAGCGAGAAACAGCATCGAGGTAATGCGACCACGGAAATGCTGCGGGAACCACAGCGTCAGGTAATACAGCACGCCCGGGGCAAACCCGGCTTCCATCGCGCCGATCACAAAGCGCAGCGCGTAGAACTGCCATTCGCTGTTGACGAAGACCATCGCTGCCGTCGCCACGCCCCAGGACATCATGATTCGGGCGATCCAGCGGCGTGCGCCAACCTTGTAGAGCATCATGTTGCTCGGCACTTCGAACAGCACGTAACCGACCACGAACAGCCCGGCGCCGAGGCCGTACGCGGTGTCGCTCAGGCTCAGGTCTGTCTGCAACTGGAACTTGGCGAAGCTGATGTTGATGCGGTCGAAAAAGGCGAACAGGTAGCAGACCATGATCAGCGGCATCAGGCGCCAGGCGACTTTGCTGACCAGGGCTTTTTCGGCGTCGTGATCGACGGACGGACTTGCGCCCGCCTCCATTACATTGAGGCTCATGGCTTTTCTCCAGACGGACTGCCGGTGGGCGTCCGATTGTTTTTGTTGTCTGGTATGCGTTTTTAACTGTAGGAGTGAGCCTGCTCGCGATAGCGCTGTATCTATCACCGCAAATGTTGCCTGACACACCGCTATCGCGAGCAGGCTCACTCCTACAGGGGGATTGGTGTTGTCAGGTGGGGATCGGGTGCAGGTCGCAGTTGCGCCCGGCCTTGGCCAGTTGGCCGGGGACTTCGTGGCCCAGCAGATCCGGCAAGCCACGCGAGAGTTTCAGCAGCAAAGGCAAATCGATGCCGGTGTGAATACCGATCTCATCGCACAGGTTCACCAGATCTTCGGTGCAGATATTCCCCGACGCGCCCGGCGCAAACGGACAACCACCGAGACCACCGAGCGCCGCATCGAAACGCCGCGCCCCCGCCTCATAGGCCGCCAGCACATTGCACAGACCCAGACCACGGGTGTTGTGGAAATGCAGGGTCAGATCAGCCGGTGAAACCCGCTGCAACACCCGCCGCACCAAGCGATCTACCTGACGCGGATTGGCCATGCCGGTGGTGTCGGCGAGGGTGATGCCGGCAATGCCGAGTTCCTGATAAGCATCGACGATTTGCAGTACGCGATCCTCGTCGATCTGGCCTTCGAACGGGCAACCGAACGTCGTTGCGATACTGCCGTTGAGGCGCACGCCGGAACCGCTGGCGAACGCGACAATCTCTGCAAACGCCGCCAGCGAATCCTCGCAGCGCATGCGCATGTTGGCCATGTTGTGCGTCTGGCTGGCGGACATCACCAGATTCAGTTCATCGGCACCCGCCGCCAACGCACGCTGCGCACCTTTGAGGTTGGGAATCAGCGCGACGTAAATCACCCCCGACTGTCGTTGAATGCCAGTGAAGACTTGCTCGCCGTCACGCAGCGCCGGAATGGCTTTCGGAGAGACGAACGAACCCGCCTCGATACGGCTGAAACCGGCCAGCGACAGCTGATCGATCAGGGCGATCTTGTCAGCGGTTTCCACCCAGGTCGGCTCGATCTGCAAACCATCGCGCGGCGAGACTTCCTGGACGATCAGGGTTTGCGAATAGTCGGTGATCATTGCACCACCCCTTGGCTTTTCAGGCGTTCGATGTCGAGTTCAGTCAGGCCAAGGCCGGCAAGAATACCGTCGGTGTGCTGGCCGAGTGTCGGCCCCGACCAGTTCACGCCGCCGGGGGTTTCCGAGAGTTTGGGGACGATGCCGGGCATTTTCACTGTTACACCGCCGGGCAACTCGGCACTGAGCAGCATGTCCCGTGCCTGATAGTGCGGGTCGGCAACGATATCGGCCACTGAATAAATTCGCCCGGCCGGCACTTCAGCGGCTTCCAGCGCGGCGAGCACGTCGTCGATCGGCAGGCTGCTGGTCCAGTGGGTAATCGCGGCGTCGAGCAAACCGCTCTTGGCCGCACGGCCATCGTTGTGAGCGAATTCTGCTGCTTCAGCCAAGTCATCACGGCCAATGGTTTGCATCAGACGTTTGTAGATCGGGTCGCTGTTGCCGGCGATCACCACGTAAGCGCCATCCGCCGTGAGGTAAGTGTTCGACGGTGCAATGCCTGGCAAGGCGCCGCCGCTGCGTTCGCGGACATGGCCAAGCATGTCGTATTCCGGCACCAGGCTTTCCATGACGTTGAACACGCTTTCGGCCAGCGACACATCGACAATCTGCCCGCCGCCCTGCCCGGTCTTGACCCGCAGCAGCGCCATCAACGCGCCGATCACCGCGTGCAGCGAGGCCAGTGAATCGCCGAGGCTGACGCCGACCCGTGCCGGTGGTGAACCGGGGGTGCCAGTGGTGTAACGAATGCCGCCCATGGCCTCGCCGATCGCGCCGAAACCAGGGCGATCGCGGTACGGGCCGGTCTGGCCGTAGCCAGAAATGCGCACGAGGGTGAGATTGGGGTTCAGCGCGTGGAGCACGTCCCAGCCGAGGCCAAGTTTCTCCAGCGCACCGGGGCGCAGGTTTTCGATGATGACGTCGGCATCGCTGGCCAGTTGCTTGACCAACTCGATGCCTTCGGCGGATTTCAGATTGAGTGCCAGCGATTTCTTGTTGCGTGATTGCAGGTACCACCACAGCGACGTGCCTTCGTGCAGCTTGCGCCATTTGCGCAGCGGGTCGCCCTGACCCATGGCTTCGATCTTGATCACCTCGGCGCCGAACTCGGCGAGCATGCGCGCGGCAAACGGCGCGGCAATCAGCGTGCCGATCTCGATCACTTTGATCGCACTCAAAGGGGCAGTCATCGCGGGGTACCTCTTGTTCTTGGAATAGGTGGCCAAGGCTAGAGGAACGATGATCGGGCAATCCAGCCGTGTCTCGGCAATGGGCGTTCGCCAAATGCGAACGCTCAGGAGTGATGTGGTGAATTCAAATCAGTCTTCGCGAGCAGGCTCGCTCCCACAGGGTTTCGTGGCGGCTGCAGATTCTGTGCTCAACACATATCCACTGTGGGAGCGAGCTTGCTCGCGAAGAGGCCGGGACATTCACTGAAGATCTATGCGCCCTGCCCCCGCAAATGCTCAAACAACATCCGGCTCACCGGCGACAATCCCGCCTCATCGCGCACCACCACAATCAACGCGCGATCCGACCAGTCATCCGTCAACGGCACTGCGTGCAACCCCAGCGCCTGGCCAAACAATTCATAAGCACGCTGCGGCAAGATGCCGATACCCATGTTGGCCTGGACCATCCGGCACACCGCATCGAACCCCGGCACATGAATGCGAATGCGCAGGACTTTGCCGGCCTGTCGCGCCGCCGCGTGAGTACGCATGTTGATCGAACTGGCGGCATGCAGTCCGACGTAGTCGCTGTCGAGCGTTTCAGCGAACGCCACCGACTCGCGCGCCGCCAACGGATGTTCCGGCAGCATCACCACCAGCAGTTTGTCCTGACGGTACAACACGCTGTGCAGGCCTTTGGTGTCGCTGTCGTTGGAACAAATACCGAGATCTGCCACGCCATCGAGCACGCCTTGAATCACTCCGGCGCTGGGCCGCTCTTCAAGGTCAGTCTTGACCTGCGGGTGCTGCGCGGAGAAGTCGCGCAAGTCTTCGGGAAGAAACTGAATGATCGCGGAGAGGTTCGCCAGCATGCGCACATAACCGCGCACACCGTGGCTGTGTTCGCCGAGTTCCAGGCCCATTTTCTCGACGTTGAACAGCATCTGCCGGGCATGATGCAGCAAGGTTTCCCCGGCCGGGGTCAGCGTCATGCCTTTGGCCTGACGCACGAACAAACTGATCCCGAGCGCCTCTTCCAGCTCCATCAGCCGTTTGCTGGCCGCCGACACCGCGATGGCTTCGCGCGAGGCCGCGCGGGTCAGCGTGCCCTCTTCGTGGACGGCGACAAACAGTTGCAGGGTGATCAGGTCGAGGCGGCGGATCAGGCTTTTTTGCAGCATGGAGGGCTCGCTGACTGGGGTTCGTCCGAGTCGGCAGGATAGCCCGGATTTATCTCCAACTGATCAACGGCCGGTGGTGTTACGCCGTTTTGCGGCAGGTGCGGTCAGCAGGCGGACCAGCTGCGCGTTGTTGTCGTTCCTTCCCAGCACCAGGATCGAAGACTCCTGCAGGCTGGCATCGATGGCGGCCCACGAAATGTCCATCGCACCCTCGACTTTGAATGCAGGATCCACGGCGCCATTGGACAGAAAGCCTCCCGTCAGTAAACCTCGTGTGCCCCCCGTGGTTTGTCCGACCGTGACGATTCTGTCATCCAGGGCGACCCCTTCTGTCCAGCTCCTTAGATCGAGGGCCCCTGTCGCCGGGGTGATAACAGGATCTTTGTCATTGAACGTTTCATCCGTCTCGCCGGTGTGGGTGATGCCGCTGATAAACGCATGCTGGAGTTTCTCCCCTGCCAATGCTTCCACCGCCGAACCGAGCAAGAGCAAGCGCTCTGTCCTTTGCTCAATGATTTGTTTCACCGTGCTTTCGAGTGGCTTGCCCTCCTTCTGAAGGCTCAACAACAATATCCCCTTGTTGCCAAACGCTTCTGCGACGTTTCCGCTGCTGTCGAACGCCGTGACCAATCCCTGGTTGGTGACTTCTGTTTTGCCGAACACCAGAATCAGCCCATTGCCCAGCTGGATGATCCCCAGCAACGTGATCGCCACCTGTGGCAGCGTCAGAACAATCCAGCCTTTGCTCGCGAACGATAAATCGTCCGAGCCATCGAGATGGAATCGCGCCAGCAATCCACTGCCTTTTTGCGAGGTCACGAACAACAGCCTGTCCGGCTCTGCTGCCTGTGGAGTGGACTTTGCCAGAATCAGACGCCCACCCGTGGCACCGGTCAGGAGGGGAATGCGCATGGGCATAATCCGATAGCCGTTGTTATTGCCGCCGAAGCTGATATCCGGCGAGCCGTCGGGCAAGAACCGAGCGATAACCTGTTGGTATTCGACGGTCGTGTTTTTGATCACGCCAATCACGCCGCACAGATAGATAAGACCGTTTGCAGCAACGATTAACTGTCCGCCTTGCGAGAGCAGGCCGCTGGCAAATTGGCCGTGGAGATAGCCCCCAGTACCAAAGTTCGAATACAGATCTCCATTGGCATCCAGACACACCAGGCCGTAATACGAAAGCCCCGATACCTCAACGGTTGCGCTGACCATGATCCGCCCCGACGGGGTTATCGCCACCCCATGGCCAATGGTCTTGCTCGCTCCGGGAAACTTCAGCGTTCGCAGGCCAAAGCGATCATCCAGTTCTCCCGCTGATTGTGCTTTTTTCTTTTTGGGGGCTTTCGATACTTTGGGTGCTGTGGCTTTCGGCATGTTCGTGTGCTCCTCAAAAGACCGGAATCGATCCCGTTGTCAAGGCATTCGATCCGAAGCACCCAAGCAAAACAACTGACAGAAATGACAGTTTTTTAGAGCGAAATGAAATTACTGTCCAATCAAAAAAAGCTAAAAAACTGGTAGTTCTTACAGGTTCTAAACGGGACACACCGTGCCAGTGTTCCGTTTCAAATCAGCCTGAAACGAGCAGCACGATGAGCACTCCCGACAAGTCCAATAAGCAACCTGTCCCGCCCCCGACCATCACGTACCCCGAAGAGGGCAAGAAAACGGGGGTTGCAACACTGTTTCTCGGCAGCGCTATACCGGGAGCTCAGGTGCAGGTCTGGAACATTGCAAACACGCATTTGCTCGGTAGCGGCCATGTCAGCGCAAATGGACGGTGGGCGTTTAGCATCAGCGGTGTCCAGTCTCCGGGTCAGCAGGGAATTCACGCCCACCAGACATGGCAAGGCGTCACGTCAGAATGGAGTGAGGAGCGCAGCTATACCGTGCTACTGCAGCCGGCAATCGACGTCCCGGTAATTTTCGAACCAAAAGAGGGAGCACAGGTAAATACGGTTCTGGTCCTTTCGGGAGATGTCACAAAAGCTGAAGGCGTCGTTAGCCTTATCGATCTGGACACCGGCGAGATGATTGCCAACGCCGACGTCGACTCCTTCAAGCAATGGCGTACTCAGGTTACAAAACCCTTACCTCCCGGACCGCACCGGATATCCGCCATTCAGAACATCAACGGGGAGTTCTCTGACTGGGTCCGTGTTCGAACGTTTACGGTGATCGCTAAAGGCAAGGGCAAGGGCAAAACCTGACCGTCAAGAAATTACCCCTGCCGTGCCTCTCAAAACGCGTTGCGAAAAATCTCCTCGATCTGGCGCTGATCTGCCGCCCGAGGATTGGTCAAACCGCAGGCGTCTTTCAGTGCGTTGGTGGCCAGCACCGGGATGTCGCTGAGCTTGGCGCCGAGCTCACGCAGGCCACCGGGGATCTCGACATCTTTGGCCAGGCAACGGATCGCAGTGATCGCCGCTTGCGCGCCCTCTTCCGGGCTGAAACCT
Organism: Pseudomonas sp. SCA2728.1_7; assembly: GCF_018138145.1. Taxonomy (NCBI): domain Bacteria; kingdom Pseudomonadati; phylum Pseudomonadota; class Gammaproteobacteria; order Pseudomonadales; family Pseudomonadaceae; genus Pseudomonas; species Pseudomonas sp. SCA2728.1_7. The sequence continues at coordinate 2,606,965 of NZ_CP073104.1, forward strand.
CGGATATCAGCGCCCATGGCGTGAGCGACATCGGTCAGGCGCTCGGCGCAGACCAGCGCATTGAACGTCTGCACATGGGGCAGCAGCACGGCGTTGCACACACCATGGGGCAAGTCGTAAAACCCGCCCAACTGATGCGCCATCGCATGCACGAAACCAAGCGAGGCATTGTTGAAGGCCATGCCGGCGAGGAACTGCGCGTACGCCATGTTTTCCCGCGCGGCGAGGTCGCTGCCGTCGCGCACGGCCAGGCGCAGGTTGTTGCTGATCAGGGTCATCGCCTTCAATGCGCAGGCATCGGTGATCGGATTGGCAGCGGTCGAGACGTAGGCTTCGATGGCGTGGGTCAACGCATCCATACCGGTGGCGGCGGTCAGGCCTTTGGGCATGGCGACCATCAGCTCCGGGTCGTTGACCGACAGCAGCGGCGTGACGTTGCGGTCGACGATGGCCATTTTCACGTGTCGCGATTCGTCGGTGATGATGCAGAACCGGGTCATCTCGCTGGCGGTGCCGGCGGTGGTGTTGATCGCGATCAGCGGCAATTGCGGTTTGCTCGATTGATCGACGCCTTCGTAATCGCGAATCTCACCGCCGTTGGTCGCGCACAGCGCAATACCCTTGGCGCAGTCGTGGGGCGAACCGCCGCCCAGCGACACGACGAAATCGCAGCGACTTTCCTTGAGCAGCCCCAGGCCCGACTCGACATTGGCGATGCTCGGGTTGGGTTTGGCGCCGTCGAAGATCACCGAATCGATGTCCTGCATCGCCAGTTTCTCTGCGACCATGGTTGCCACGCCGGCCTTGGCCAGCCCGGTGTCGGTGACGATCAGCGCCTTGCGAAAACCATAGTTGCGGATGGCAACCATGGCTTCGTCGAGGCAACCATTGCCCATGATGTTTACCGCCGGAATGAAAAAGGTACTGGTCATGCGCGCGTCTCCTGACTGGGGCCGAATCGACTGCTCCGGTTCGGCGGATAGACACAGCATCGACCGATCGGTCACGAGCGATGTTGATCTGGCTCAATGCCCGCTCGTGATAAAGTCGCCGCCCATCAGCCCCTTTGTTTTGAGACCGCCTACGCAATGACCGATTTTCTCGATGTCGACGCCAGCCTTGAAGACTGGAACACCCTGCGCGCCGCGACCGACTTCAACGGCTTGCTGGTGGGCAATGGTGCCAGCCGTGCGGTATGGGACGATTTCGGCTATGACTCGCTGTTCGAAAACGCCCGCACCGTGGAAGAAAAACCACTGAGCCCGTCGGAACTGGCGGTGTTTGACGCCATGCAGACGCGCAGCTTCGAGCAGGTCCTCGGCGCGCTGAAAACCACCAGCCGGGTCAACAAAGCGTTGGCCGTCAGCTCAGCGGCGCCGCGCAACCGCTATTACGCGATCAAGGAAGCGCTGATCAACACCGTGCACGCCGTGCACATTCCGTGGCGGCTGGTTAAGCCTTCGACGCTGGCGACGTTGAACGAAGAACTGGCGCGCTATCGCACGGTGTTCACCACCAATTACGACCTGCTCAACTACTGGGCGCTGCAACACCAAAGCGATGCCATCGACGATCTGTTCAACGGCGCCAATGCGAGTTTCGATCTGAGCGAAACGGCCACCGACAAACCGCGCCTGCTGTACCTGCACGGTGGTCTGCATCTGGTACGCAACCAGGACGGCACCGCGCGCAAGCTGACCTCGACCGAAGGCACGCTGCTCGGCAGTTTCGCGATCAACAATACGATCAAGACGCTGGATGACGTGCCGCTGTTCGTTACCGAAGGGCCGAGTGCAGACAAGCTCAAGACCATTCGCAGTTCGGATTATCTGTCGTTCTGTTATGAGCAATTGCTCGGGCATGGCGGCAGTCTGTGCATTTTTGGCCATGCGTTGGGCGAGCAGGATGCGCATATCGTTCGGGCGCTGCGCTTGGCGAAACCTGCGACGGTGGCGATCTCGATTTACCCGCGCAGTGCGGCGTTTGTTCAGCATCAGAAGCGGCATTACGCGCAGGTGTTTGAGGGGACGGGTGTGGAGTTGCGGTTTTTTGATGCCAAGACGCATGCGCTTGGCAACCCGAAGTTGTCGGTGCCGGTCGAGATTTAGTGGTGAGGCTACCGACGCTATCGCGAGCAGGCTCACTCCTACAGGGGATCGCATTTCAACTGTAGGAGTGAGCCTGCTCGCGATAGCTTTAGCCCAATCAACTCATTCTTCGGCGCTGTGCACCACCACCAGCAACTGCGCCTGCACATCCCCCACCGATCTGATCCGGTGCGGTTTCTGCGCATTGAAATGCAGCGCATCACCGCGCTCCAGCAGCACCTTCTCGTTCATGAAATCCACTTCGACCTGCCCTTCGTGGACGAACAGAAACTCCTCGCCCAAATGCTCCTTGAAGGTCTTGTCGCTGAACTCTTTTGGCGGGTAGATGATGAACGGCAGCAGGTTGCGCTCGCTGACCTGATGCGCCAGCACGGCATACCCCGGGCTCTGATCATTCGCGGCCAATGACTGACGCTCGTGGCTGCGCACCAGGCTGTAGCTGTCGAGGCTGACGTTGTCTTCGGAGAATAAATCCTCGACTTTCACATTCAGCGCTTTCGCCAGTTTCAACGCAGCAGCAATCGACGGCGTGTTCAGCCCGCGCTCGACTTTCGACAGATAACTCTTGGTCATGCCGGATTTTTCGGCCAATGCCTCAAGAGTAACGCCAAGTTTTTTTCTCAATAATTTCAAACGGATAGACATGCGCGGCGGTTATTCCAGCAAGGAAGCGACGATTTGTGCTTGCCAATGACACTTTGTGTCATATAGCCTCTTTCGTGTCATTTGCTCTCACCCAAAGGACACAGACATGGCCAAGACATTAGCACTACCCAAAGACCAACTGGTCAAGCAAGCGCTGACCCAGATGCAAAAAAGCCTCGCGGATAATACGTGGACCGACCGGCAAAAGCTGGCCCTGACCTGCCGGATTCTCTTCGAGAACGGTCACGACTCAGGTCTGGCCGGGCAAATCACCGCCCGTGGGCCGCAGCTCGGCACCTATTACACTCAGCAATTGGGCCTGGGCTTCGACGAAATCACCGCGAGCAATCTGTTGCTGGTCAACGAGGATCTGGAAGTTCTCGAAGGTCACGGCATGGCCAACCCGGCCAACCGTTTTCACAGCTGGGTGTACCGCGCCCGGCCGGATGTGAACTGCATCATTCACACCCACCCGACCCACGTCGCGGCGCTGTCGATGCTGGAGGTGCCGCTGCAGATTTCCCACATGGATCTGTGCCCGCTGTACGACGACTGCGCGTTTCTCGAAGGCTGGCCGGGTGTACCGGTGGGTAACGAAGAAGGCGAGTTGATTGCCGGTGCACTGGGCGACAAACGCGCGATCCTGCTTTCGCACCACGGTCAGCTGTCGACCGGCACAACGATTGAAGAGGCGTGTGTCATCGCCCAACTGATCGAACGCGCGGCCAAGCTGCAACTGCTGGCGATGGCGGCGGGCACGATCAAACCGATCATCCCGGAGCTGGGCCGCGAGGCGCACGACTGGATCGCCAAGCCGAAGCGCCACGCCGCGGCCTTCAACTACTACGCCCGGCAGAATCTGCGCCAACACGCCGATTGCCTGAACTGAACCTATTTACGGAGAGATTCCCATGTCCACTATTCACGGCATCATCGGCTACACCATCACCCCGTTCGGCGCCAACGGCGAAGGGCTGGATTTGCCAGCGCTCGGGCAATCGATCGATCGCCTGATCGCCAGCGGCGTCCACGCCATCGCGCCGCTGGGCAGCACCGGCGAAGGCGCTTACCTGAGCGATGCGGAGTGGGATCAGGTCGCCGAATTCAGTATCAAACATGTGGCCAAACGCGTGCCGACCATCGTCAGCGTGTCCGACCTGACCACCGCCAAAGCCGTACGCCGCGCACGTTTTGCTGAAGCCCATGGTGCCGACGCGGTGATGGTACTGCCGGCTTCGTACTGGAAACTTACTGAAGCGGAAATCCTCGCGCACTACCGCGCCATCGGCGAGAGCATCGGCGTGCCGATCATGCTCTACAACAACCCGGCCACCAGCGGCACCGACATGTCGGTGGATTTGATTCTGCGCATCGTCAATGGCGTGGAAAACGTGACCATGGTCAAGGAGAGCACCGGCGATATTCAGCGCATGCACAAGCTGCAATTGCTCGGCGAAGGCCAGGTGCCGTTCTACAACGGCTGCAATCCGCTGGCGCTGGAGGCGTTTGCCGCCGGGGCGAAGGGCTGGTGCACGGCGGCGCCCAATTTGATTCCACAACTGAATCTGGACTTGTATGAGGCCGCCATGGCTGGGGATCTGGATCGGGCGCGGGATCTGTTCTACCGCCAATTGCCGCTGCTGGATTTCATTCTCAAGGGTGGGTTGCCGGCGACGATCAAGGCCGGGTTGCGGCAGACCGGGCTTGAATCGGGCGATCCACGTTTGCCGGTATTTCCGCTGAGTGAAGCGGGCCAGACTCAGCTGCAAGCAATCCTCAAGACCCTGCGCTGATCTTACTGACACCACAAAAAACAATGTAGGAGTGAGCCTGCTCGCGATAGCGGTGGATCAGTTGAGCATGTATCGACTGACCCACCGCTATCGCGAGCAGGCTCACTCCTACAAAGGAATGTGGTGAATTTAGAGGACCGGCAAAGTCTTGTCCTTGATCACCTTGCTCGGCCCGTTCGCCTTGACGCTGGCAATGCCTTTATCGCACGCCGCATCCGATGAATACGCTTCGCTGCTGCCGATGACCTGGTGATTGACCGCTTTCAGATTGAAGTACGGATGGCCGTCCTTCGTCGATTTCTTCTCGTAGCGTTCATCCAGCGGGCTGTTGGTTTGCACCGAAACGATACCGCCGTCGGCCGCTGCGCGAGTGGTGTACAGCTCGCTGGTCAGAATCGTTTCGGCGTTTGCCGCTTTCAGCACGAACCTGAACTGGCCGTTGCTGCTTTTACTGAGTTCGTACCATCCGGACATGCTCGTTGCTCCTTGGCGATTGAGAGATTTCGCGCTTCAGAGTAAAGACCAGTCCAGAACATCTGTCGCCTGTACCGGCCTCTTCGCGAGCAGGCTCGCTCCCACTTTCGACCGAGTTGTCCAAGTGGAATGCGGTCCCATGTGGGAGCGAGCCTGCTCGCGAATGAGGCAACTCGGTGCCGGCTATTTCACCACCGCCCGCACCACCGACAACTCCGGCGCACTCACCCGCCGCTGACTCAGATAGCGCATACAACTCACCCGCAGGAACGAGGCGAAGTTCACGACCTCCCCGCGATAATCCATCACCTCTTCATACAGCTTGGCGATCAATTGGTTGGTGGTCATGCCATCGACTTCGGCGATTTCGCTGAGGATGTCCCAGAACTGATTCTCCAGGCGTAACGTGGTCACCACGCCGCAGATGCGCAGCGAGCGCGAGCGTGACTCGTAGAGAATCGGGTCAGCCTTGACGTAGAGCTCGCACATCGGCGAATCCTCGTTACAGGGTGATTTTAGTGCCGAGCAAGCCAAGGAAACCGGCCAGCCAGTTCGGGTGCGCCGGCCATGCCGGAGCAGTGGCCAGATTGCCTTGAACGTGGCCGTCCGTCACCGGAATGTCGATGTACGTACCGCCCGCCAGTCGCACTTCCGGCGCGCAGGCCGGATAGGCACTGCATTCGCGGCCTTCAAGAATACCCGCCGCCGCCAGCAACTGCGCGCCGTGGCAGACCGCGGCAATCGGTTTGCCGGCCTTGTCGAAGGCACGCACCAGGTCGAGGACTTTTTCATTGAGGCGCAGGTATTCCGGCGCACGACCGCCGGGAATCAGCAGCGCGTCGTAATCGGCTTCGTTGACCTTGGCGAAATCGAAGTTGAGGGCGAACAGGTGACCAGGCTTTTCGCTGTAGGTCTGATCGCCTTCGAAATCATGGATCGCGGTGCGCACGGTCTTGCCGGCAGCCTTGTCCGGGCATACGGCGTGGACGGTGTGACCGACCATTTGCAGGGCTTGGAACGGCACCATCACTTCGTAGTCTTCGACGTAATCGCCGACCAGCATCAGGATCTTTTTCGCGGCCATGGGGAGGACTCCTCTGGAATTTACCTGTGAGTGTTCAAGGTAGACCTATTCGAGAATGACGGGTAACAACGGGCTACTACCGAGTTGACGCCATCGCGAGCAGGCTCACTCCTACAGAAGTACGCATTTCAACTGTAGGAGTGAGCCTGCTCGCGATGGCGTCCGCAAACTGTACGCCTAAGTCCGTGCCTAGCTGTAACACCCAGAAATTCGCGGATTATGGCTAGATGAGGACACCTTCCAATTCCCTACGATTCTGGTCTCCCCTCATGTCCTCGCGCGAAAACACCGGCATGGCCCTCGGCCTGCTCGGCGTGGTGATTTTCAGCCTCACCCTGCCCTTCACCCGCATCGTGGTGCAGGAACTGCACCCGCTGCTCAACGGTTTGGGCCGCGCGTTGTTCGCAGCAATTCCGGCGGCGTTGCTTCTGTTGTGGCGTCGAGAGAAGTGGCCGACGTGGCAGCAAGTCAAAGGCCTGAGTCTGGTGATCGCCGGGGTGATTCTGGGTTTTCCGGTGTTGTCGGCGTGGGCCATGCAAACGTTGCCTGCTTCCCATGGTGCGCTGGTCAACGGGCTGCAACCGCTGTGCGTGGCGCTGTACGCCGCGTGGTTGTCCCACGAGCGGCCGTCAAAAGCCTTCTGGGCCTGCGCGGCGTTGGGCAGTGCGCTGGTGCTCGGTTATGCGTTGTACACCGGAGCCGGCAGTATTCAAGCAGGTGATCTGCTGATGCTCGGCGCGATTGCCGTCGGGGGGCTGGGCTACGCCGAAGGCGGCCGATTGGCCAAGGAGATGGGCGGCTGGCAGGTGATCTGCTGGGCGCTGGTGCTGTCGACGCCGTTGTTGATCGGGCCGGTGCTGTATCTGGCGCTGCAACATCAGGGCGCGGTGTCGGCCAAGGCCTGGTGGGCGTTCGGGTATGTGACTCTGTTTTCGCAGTTTCTCGGGTTCTTCGCCTGGTACGCCGGGCTGGCCATGGGCGGCATTGCCCGGGTCAGTCAGATCCAGTTGTTGCAGATCTTCTTCACCATCGCGTTTTCGGCGTTGTTCTTTGGCGAACATGTCGAACCGATTACCTGGGTGTTTGCGTGTGGCGTGATTGCCACCGTCATGCTCGGCCGCAAGACTGCGGTGAAATCAAATGTGGGAGATTCTATGGTTCATGCCTAGCCCCTAAACGGCTTTAGGTGAGTATTCGCTCTGGTTTTTCAACAGAGCAAATACCACCCGGGCAAGCTTGCGGGCTAGTGCGACCAGTGCTTGGGTAGTGCTCAATCCGCGCTCTCTTAAAGCCTCATAAAACCCTTTCCACGCCGAGGTCCGGCTCGCTGCCATTGCAGCGTTGTGCAGCAGCCGACGCGCCTCTGAGTCGCCTCGTTTGGTCAGGCAGCGACGGCCTTTCTTTTTGCCTGAGTCCGATATGCGCAGATCCAGGCCTAGAAAAGCGATGAAAGCGTCGGCGTTTCTGAAGTCCCCACGCTGAAAGGATGCGAGCAAGCGGGCGCCGGTCAACGTACCGATGCCTTCTACCTTCATGCAACGCTTGAGCTGAGCGCCTAAACCGGCTTCGTCTATCTGCGCCAGGATCGTTTTCTCCAGCAGAATTTCCAGTCTTTGCATGGCGTTTATCTGATTTTTGAAAGCGGTTTTGAGCAATGGCTCATTCTCCCAGCTCTGCTTGAGGCTGACACGAGCCTGGACCAGAGCCGCACGGCGCCGGAAAAGACTGATGAGCCGGCAATACAAGGGCGACGGCGGTGTCCAAGGGCGTAAGTGGTCCCCTTCGTTTGTCAGATAACGGGCCAGTAATCGGGCATCCAGCGCATCAGTTTTGGCGCGAACGTTCACGCCTTTGCGGTAATGGCTGAGCTCATAACCGCCAACCATATAGATCACGCAACCATCGGCATACGCCAGATCAGCAAATTCCTGGTGATAGATATTGGTGGCTTCGATGGCGATTGCCACTGGCTTGGCTACAGTTTTGAGCCATTTTTTGATTGCTGCTTTGGTGTTAGAGATTGTCTCGAGCTGATCTGATTCGGTGCAATAAATCACCAGTTCATCCTTGGCGACATCATCAACCCCGATGATCGACTGAGTAGTAACGACGGGCATTGCCATGAGAAATCCTCCGGGCTAAGGTTTGAACACTTGAAGGGTTCACCCAGAGGCGCAGGCTTGTTCCTATCGTCGGTCTAGGCCAGATGCATTCTTTATCGGCGCTTGGGTGAAAGGAGGAGGGTGAAATCTCCCACGGTCTGTACTGCGCTAACAGTCAGAATCGAGCCTTGTCCCTCCTCCTCCCTTCAAGTCCTACCATACAAGCGAGCTTGCTCGCGAAGGGTCCGTAACAGCCAACATCATCGTTGACTGTCAGTCCGCTTTCGCGAGCAGGCTCGCTCCCACAGGGTTTTGTGTCAGGCCAGGTAGCCGTCGGCGCGCAGCAGGGTTTCCAGGCAGTGCTCGCTGATGTTGTAGAACGCCTTCAACTCTTCGATCTTCACCAACAGCTGAGCCGGATCGACCGGCTCGGCGCGTTTTACCGCGAGAATCATCTTGTTCTTGTTGGTGTGATCCAGCGAGATGAACTCGAAGACCTTGGTCTCGTAACCGCAGGCCTCAAGGAACAATGCGCGCAGACTGTCGGTGACCATTTCCGCCTGCTGACCGAGGTGCAAACCGTATTGCAGCATCGGTTTGAGCAACGCCGGACTCTGGATCTGCAGGCGGATCTGTTTGTGGCAGCACGGCGAGCACATGATGATCGACGCGCCGGAACGGATACCGGTGTGGATCGCATAATCGGTAGCGATGTCGCAGGCATGCAGGGCGATCATCACGTCCAGCTCGCTCGGCGCCACGCTGCGCACGTCACCGCACTTGAACACCAGCCCCGGATGATCGAGCTTCGCGGCGGCAGCGTTGCACAGGTTGACCATCTCTTCGCGCAGCTCGACACCCGTGACCTCGCCCTCGGCCTTCAAGGTGTTGCGCAGGTAATCGTGAATGGCGAACGTCAGGTAACCCTTGCCCGAACCGAAATCCGCCACCCGCACCGGTTTGTCCAGCGCCAGCGGCGACGAGGTCAGGGCGTGGCTGAACACTTCGATGAACTTGTTGATCTGCTTCCACTTGCGCGACATCGCCGGGATCAGCTCATGTTGCGCATTGGTCACGCCGAGATCCTTGAGGAAGGGTCGGCTCAGCTCAAGGAAGCGGTTTTTCTCGCGATTGTGCTCAGCGGACGGCGCTTCGCGCAGTTGCTGAGGTTTGCTCTTGAACAGCGAACTCTTGCCCTTTTTACTGTATTCGAGCTGGACTTCGTCAGTCACTGCGAGCAAATGCGCATTTTTGAACGCGGCAGGCAACAGCTCGGCAATCGCCGTCACACCGTCAACCAAGGGCAGGTTTTTGGTGATGTCGCGGGTTTTGTAGCGATAAACGAATGACAGATTCGGCTGCGCTTTGACCGTCACCGGTTTGATGATGACCCGCTGCAGATCCGCTTCGTCACCGACGTACTTGGCCAGCACCAGTTTGATGAAACCGTTCTGTTCGAGGCTGGTTTGCAGCAGTTCGATGAACTGGGCGTGGTGATCGGGCGCAGGCTTGGTGGCAGGGGCAGTAACGGACATGGAAAAGCGGCCTCGGACGGGCGATATCGGGAATGGCGGGTATTTTAGGGGGGATGGGGGTTGGGGACACGCTCTTATTTACCCAACGGTTGGTTAAAGCGGCCCTCACCCTAGCCCTCTCCCAGAGGTAGAGGGGACTGATTGGGGGATATTGACGAGATACACCGACTTGAACGATTTGCTTTGAATCCATAATCGATACGTTTTTCCAAGTCGATGTCCAGCGCAAGACACCTCGGTCGGCTCCCTCTCCCTCTGGGAGAGGGCTGGGGTGAGGGTATGGCCCTCAAGCCGAATAAAAAATCTGCAACCTAACCCAAAACCACCAACCGATTCGGCAACTCATTCCTCACCTGCGTCACCGGCACATGCACTTTCAGCAACTCCCCACACGCCTCGATGCAAGTGACAAACCCCTCAAGCGTGCGCCCCTGCAGCACCTGCTCGGTAAACGCCGCAACAATCGCATCCCAGGATTTATTGTCCAGCCGTTTGGAAATCCCCTCATCCACCAGAATCTCCACATACCGCTCAGCCTCGCAAACAAAAATCAGCATCCCCGTACTGCCCACCGTGTGATGCAGGTTCTGTTCGAGAAACTGCCGCCGCGCCAGGTTCGACGCGCGCCAATGCCTCACGCGGCGCGGAATCAGATGGGTGGTGATTTTCGGCAAACGAAACAGCAGGCACAGCACGATAAACGCACCCCACTGCACCAACAGCAGACTGCGCAGGGTCAGCCACCCGGTCAGGTAGTGCACGACGCCCGGCACCACCAGTGCCAAGAGGCTCGCCCACAACAGCGGGATGTACGCGTAATCGTCGGCGCGAGCGGCCAGCACCGTCACCAGTTCGGCGTCGGTGTCGCGCTCGACCCGGGCGATCGCCTCGGCGACTTTGCGTTGTTCGTGTTCGGTCAGTAGTGCCATGTTGAAAAGTGCCTGCTCATTATTCTTCTGATATCACCAGCCGCCGGACGAACCACCGCCGCCGAAACTGCCCCCGCCGCCGCTGAAGCCTCCGCCTCCACCGCCGCCGCCAAATCCGCCACCACCGCCAAAGCCGCCCCCTCCTCCGGAGCCGCCACGGCCGGCAGGCAGGATACCGAGCATCTGGCAGACAAACACCGTCAGGATGAACAACATCACCAAAAACACGAACAATGCCGGATGCCGCGAGATGAAATCATCGGACGGATCACCGCTGGACTCATACACCGTCGACGGCTCATCCAGCGGATTACCGCCCAATACCACCAGCATCGCCGCGACGCCATCGCTGATGCCCTTGCTGAAATTTCCGCTCTTGAACGCGGGCGTGATGACTTGATGAATGATCACTGAAGTCTGCGCGTCGGTCAGCCGGTCTTCGAGGCCATAACCGACTTCGATGCGCAGTTTGCGCTCGTCACGGGCAACGATCAGCAGCGCGCCGTTGTTTTTGTCCTTCTGGCCGATGGCCCAGTGCCGCCCGAGCTGAACGCCGAAGTCCTCGATGGTCGTGCCTTGCAGATCCGGCACGGTAACCACGACCAATTGCTCGCCGGTCGCCTGCTCGTGGGCCTGCAACTGCTGGCTCAGTTGCGCGCGCACCGACGGCTCGAGCATCTGCGCTTCGTCCACCACCCGCCCGCTCAGCGCCGGGAACGTCAACTCGGCCCGGGCGCTGACGGCGAACAGCCACAGCGCCAACAACAGCCCCATCTTCAAAACACGCATGCATACCCCCACCGATCCCCTGTAGGAGCTGCCGCAGGCTGCGATCTTTTGCTCTTGTTTTTTTACAAACCAACATCAAAAGATCGCAGCCTTCGGCAGCGCCTACACAGGTTTGCTTTCAGAATTTAACCTGTGGGGCCTTTTCCGCGCCGGGCGTGGTGGCTTCGAAGGTTTCGCGGATCGGCAGGTCGCTGTACATCACGCTGTGCCAGAGCCGACCGGGAAAGGTGCGGATCTCGGTGTTGTATTTCTGCACCGCCAGAATGAAATCGCGGCGCGCCACGGCGATGCGGTTTTCCGTGCCCTCGAGTTGCGATTGCAGGGCGAGGAAGTTCTGGTTGGCTTTCAGATCCGGGTAGCGCTCTGAGACCACCATCAAGCGGCTCAACGCACCGGTCAGTTGATCCTGCGCCTGCTGGAACTGCTTGAGTTTTTCCGGGTTGTCGAGGGTGCTGGCATCGACCTGGATCGACGTCGCTTTCGCCCGCGCCTCGATCACTGCCGTCAGAGTTTCCTCTTCATGTTTGGCGTAACCCTTCACCGTTTCCACCAGATTGGGGATCAGGTCGGCGCGGCGCTGGTACTGGTTCTGCACCTGCCCCCACGCGGCTTTGGCCTGTTCGTCGAGGGTCGGGATATTGTTGATGCCGCACGCGGTCAACAGCGTGGCCAGCACCAGCAGTGTGGCGACCTGCAAACGCGAGCGATTGGTTGGGCTAACATTCATCGCAGTGATGCTCCTTGGCACATTTCATTATAAAAACCGAGCGCGAAACATTCTCAGCGGGCTCTTGGGGCATAATCGGCCGCGTCGCTGGATTACGACGGGGCAATGGGCTAAAAAGTGCCCTGCGTGATCATGCTGGCAAGTGTCGGCTGCCGTTTTTGGCTCTGTTTCTTTGAGCCTGTACCCGAACAACAATAGTCGCTCCCTAAATTTTGGCTGGCCGGCGTTGCATTGCCGCTTGGGCCTTTGAGAAAAATATTCATGAAGAAGCTGTGTTTGCTGGGTCTGTTCGTCAGCCTGGCCAGTCATCAAGTATTGGCCGCCACGACCCCGGTACCCCTGGAAAACAAGGACGCGTTCATCAGCAATCTGATGAAGCAAATGACCCTCGACGAGAAGATCGGCCAGTTGCGCCTGATCAGCATCGGCCCGGAAATGCCTCGCGAGTTGATCCGCAAAGAGATCGCTGCCGGCAATATCGGCGGCACGTTCAACTCGATCACCCGTCCGGAAAACCGTCCGATGCAGGACGCGGCGATGCGCAGTCGGCTGAAGATTCCGATGTTTTTTGCGTACGACGTGATCCACGGTCACCGTACGATTTTCCCGATTCCGCTGGCCCTCGCCTCGAGCTGGGACATGGACGCCATCGGCCAGTCCGGCCGCGTTGCCGCCAAGGAAGCCGCTGCCGACAGCCTCGACATCACCTTCGCGCCGATGGTCGACATCTCCCGCGACCCGCGCTGGGGCCGCAGCTCCGAAGGTTTCGGTGAAGACACCTACCTGACCTCGCGCATTGCCGGCGTCATGGTTCGTGCCTATCAGGGCGCCACCCCGAGCGCGGCTGACAGCATCATGGCCAGCGTCAAGCACTTCGCCCTGTACGGCGCCGTTGAAGGTGGCCGCGACTACAACACCGTCGACATGAGTCCGGTGAAGATGTACCAGGACTACCTGCCGCCGTACCGTGCCGCGATCGATGCCGGCGCCGGTGGTGTGATGGTTGCGTTGAACTCGATCAACGGCATTCCGGCCACCGCCAACACCTGGCTGATGAACGATCTGCTGCGCCGCGACTGGGGCTTCAAAGGCCTGGCGGTCAGCGACCACGGCGCGATCTTCGAACTGATCAAGCATGGCGTGGCCCGCGACGGTCGTGAAGCGGCGAAGCTGGCGATCAAGGCCGGCATCGACATGAGCATGAACGACACCCTGTACGGAAAAGAGCTGCCGGGCCTGCTCAAGTCCGGCGAGATCGAACAGAAAGACATCGACAACGCCGTGCGTGAAGTGCTCGCGGCCAAGTACGACATGGGCCTGTTCAAGGACCCGTACTTGCGCATCGGCAAGGCTGAAGATGATCCGGCCGACACTTACGCCGAAAGCCGTCTGCACCGCGCCGAGGCCCGTGAAGTGGCGCGTCGCAGTCTGGTGCTGCTGAAGAACCAGAACGAAACCCTGCCGCTGAAGAAAGACGCAAAAGTCGCGCTGGTCGGCCCGTTGGCCAAAGCGCCGATCGACATGATGGGCAGTTGGGCTGCCGCCGGGCGCCCTGCGCAATCGGTGACGCTGTTCGATGGCATGAGTTCGGTGATCGGCGATAAGGCAAACCTGATCTACGCCCGTGGCGCCAACATCACCAGCGACAAGAAGGTCCTCGACTACCTGAACTTCCTCAACTTCGATGCCCCGGAAGTGGTCGACGATCCGCGCCCGGCCAACGTGCTGATCGACGAAGCAGTGAAAGCTGCAAAAGACGCTGACGTGATCGTTGCAGCGGTAGGTGAATCCCGTGGCATGTCCCACGAATCCTCCAGCCGCACCGACCTGAACATCCCGGAAACCCAGCGCGAGCTGATCCGGGCGCTGAAAGCCACCGGCAAACCGCTGGTATTGGTGCTGATGAACGGCCGCCCGCTGACCATTCTCGAAGAGAACCAGTCGGCTGACGCGATTCTGGAAACCTGGTTCAGCGGCACCGAGGGCGGCAACGCCATCGCCGACGTGCTGTTCGGCGACTACAACCCGTCGGGCAAACTGCCGGTGACCTTCCCGCGTTCCGTGGGCCAGATCCCGACCTACTACAACCACCTGAGCATTGGCCGGCCGTTCACGCCGGGCAAACCGGGCAACTACACCTCGCAGTATTTCGATGACACCACCGGGCCGCTGTTCCCGTTCGGTTACGGCCTGAGCTACACCAACTTCGCCCTGAGCGACATGGCGCTGTCGTCAACCACCCTCAACGCCACTGGAAAGCTCGACGCCAGCGTGATGGTGAAGAACACCGGCAAGCGTGACGGCGAAACCGTGGTGCAGTTGTACATCCAGGACGTCACCGGTTCGATGATCCGACCGGTGAAGGAACTGAAGAACTTCCAGAAAATCATGCTCAAGGCCGGCGAACAGAAAGTCGTGCACTTCACCATCACTGAGGATGACCTGAAGTTCTACAACGCCCAGCTCAAGTACGCCGCCGAGCCTGGCAAGTTCAACGTGCAGATCGGCCTGGATTCCCAGGACGTCACGCAGCAGAGCTTCGAGTTGCTGTAACTGACAACGCAGTTCCCTTGTAGGAGTGAGCCTGCTCGCGATAGCGGTCATTCAGCTAATTCAATGCTGACTGACACACCGCTATCGCGAGCAGGCTCACTCCTACATTGGTTTTGCAGCGTTAATTTATCCGCGTCTATCGAGTATGTTGACCACCACTCGATCCACCCAGCCCCAAACCCGCTGTTTGACCCGTCGCCACAACGGTCGGCGCTGCCACTCTTCCAGACTCACCTGCTGACTCAGCCCGAAGTCCTTCACAAAACTCGCCTCTACCGCTCCCGTCAACGACGGATCCAGCGCCTCCAGATTCGCCTCCAGATTGAAGCGCAGGTTCCAGTGGTCGAAGTTGCACGAACCGATGCTCACCCAATCGTCCACCAAGACCATTTTCAAATGCAGAAAGCACGGCTGGTATTCGAAGATCTGCACCCCTGCCTTGAGCAATCGCGGGTAGTAGCGATGCCCGGCGTAACGCACTGAAGGGTGGTCGGTACGCGGCCCGGTCAGCAGCAAACGCACGTCGACACCGCGCGCCGCAGCCTTGCGCAGGGAGCGGCGGATTTTCCACGTTGGCAGGAAGTACGGTGTGGCCATCCAGATGCGTTTTTGCCCGCTGTTCAAAGCGCGAAACAGCGATTGCAGAATGTCGCGGTGCTGACGGGCGTCGGCATACGCCACGCGGCCCATGCCCTCGCCCTTGTCCGGCACCCGAGGCAAACGCGGCAGACCGAAATGCGCGGCCGGGCGCCAGGCGCGGCGATAGCGGTTGGCGATCCACTGGCGATCAAACAACAATTGCCAGTCGATCACCAACGGGCCGCTGATCTCGACCATCACTTCGTGCCACTCGCTGGTGTCGTGGCCCGGCGTCCAGAACTCATCAGTGACGCCAGTACCGCCGACCACCGCCAGGCGCTGATCGACCAGCAACAATTTGCGGTGATCACGATAGAAATTACCGACCCAGCGCCGCCAGTTCAGCCGATTGTAAAAGCGCAGTTCAACCCCGGCATGCGTCAGGCGCTGGCGCAGATTGAGGGTGAACGCCAGGCTGCCGTAATCATCGAACAGGCAGCGCACGCGCACGCCACGTTCGGCCGCCAGCACCAGCGCCTGGACGATGGTTTCGGCACAAGCGCCAGCCTCGACCAGATACAACTCCAGTTCGATCTGCTCCTGCGCACCAGCAATCTGCTCGAGCATGCGCGGGAAGAATTGCGGGCCGTCGATCAACAGCTCGAACCGGTTGCCGTCCCGCCACGGGAACACCGCGCCGCGCATGTCAGCGCGCCGTGAAGATCAGCACCGCACCCACCGGCACCGACAGACTGATCGCCGACAAGTCGGCGAGTTTGCGCAGGCTTTCCAGCCCCGGCAGCAGATCGAAATCTTCAGCGTTGATCACCAGCGGCTCAAGCGTGACCACTTGAAAACGACGATCATCGAGACGCGTCGCCAGCAGTTCGGCCGGGTATTCGTGTTGCTTGCCGTGCAGGTTGACGGTCAGCGGCAGACGCAACTCCAGCTGCGCACCGGGGGCCAGATCGTTGATCGGGCGCAGGTCAATCTGGGTGGTGATGGTCGCTTCGGGAAATTGCTCGATCTGGAACAGCTCCTTGCGCATGCGCTCATCGCGCAGCGGGATGCCGCTGTTGATCGAGTCCAGCTCGACCTCGACTTCGGCGCGACCATTTGGGTCGACCTTGCCGTGCAGCACCAGAAAGCGCTGCACTTCGGAGACATTGGCGTTTTTCGTGCTGACGAACGACAGCCGCGACGACTCGCCGTCCAGGTACCAATTGGCCTGCGCCGGCAGCGCGACAGCGGCGAGCAACAGGCTGGACAGGGTTGCACAGAGGGAGCGGTTGAACATTGAACACTCGTGGGGCCGATAAACCTGCACGAACCTTAACCGCCCACGCCGTTATTGCAAACTGAAGATCTAACTCTGTAGGAGTGAGCCTGCTCGCGATAGCGCACTTAGATTCGAAGAACATGTTGGAACTGATACCGCCATCGCGAGCAGGCTCACTCCTACAGGGGAACCGCGTACATCAAAGGCTGAGGCGGCAGCCCTGCCGTTCGCTTTGCCACTGGGCGCGATTGCTGCGGCCCATGCCGCTGACGGTGATGGTTTTGCTGGCGGGGTCGTCGGTGAACTGGCTGGTCGGCAGCCACTGTTTCACATAACCACGGCAATACTCGGCATCGTTGTTCATCACATACCGGCACGAACAATATTCCTTGGCGGTGTAGGCGCTGATGATGTCGGGGAAGGCCCACAGATTTTCGCGCTCGTAAACGACCCAGCCGAGCAACAAAACAAGCAGCAACAGCAAAAAGCGCTTCATGGCTGCACCGCCTTCAACACGCGTTTGAGCAGTTCGTTATGGCGATAGCTGCCATCGCGATCATCGGCGTAACGCACGATCACCAGGTTGGCGCTGGGGATTACGTACAGCGCCTGGCCCCAATGGCCAAGCGCGGCGAAGGTGTCGGGCGGTGCATCGGGCCACGGTGACAAGGCGCCATCGGCCGGGCGATTGAGCCACCATTGACCGCCGGGCACCGCTTCGTCCTGATGAGCCTTGTAGCCGGCGAAGGGCTGCCGATTGAAGTCGATCCAGTCCTTGGGGAGTAGTTGTCGATCATTCCATCGTCCGTCGCGGGCCATCAGCAATCCGACTCGCGCCAGATCCCGCGCAGTGAGATAGACATAAGAAGAAGCGACAAACGTGCCGCTGGCATCGGTTTCCCACACGGCGTGACGGATGCCCAGCGGCTCGAACAACGCCGTCCATGGATAATCCGCATAACGCTGCGGGCCGACGATATTTTTCAACGCGGCCGCGAGCAGGTTGCTGTCGCCGCTGGAATAGCGGAAGGCCCGCCCCGGTTCGGCGTAGGCATCGCGATCGGCGGTAAATGCAGCCATGTCACGATGGCCTCGGGTGTAAAGCATCGCCACCACCGAGGATTTCAGAGGGGCGTATTCGTAGTCTTCCTGCCAATCGATACCAGAGGCCCAGTGCAGCAGGTCGGCGATTTTTATCGCCGGGTGTTTGCTCAGTGGCGGGTAAAACTTCGTGGCCGGATCTTCGAGTTTGAACAGCCCCTCGCCGTAGGCCACACCGAGCACGCTGGCCATCAGGCTTTTGCTGATTGACCAGGTCAGGTGCGGGGTTTGTGCTGTGGTCGGGCCGGCGTAGCGTTCGTAGATGATCTGGCCGTCGCGGATGATCAGCAGGGCATCGGTGCGGATGCCTTGGCGGGTGTTGTCATCGCGGGGTGGGAAGGCGTACTTATCCAGCGTTCCTGTATCGGTGATCGTCGTGCCGATTGGCCATTGTTCACCGGGCCATTGTTCGGCTTGAACGGTGAAGCAGATCAGCAGCAGAAACAGGGGCAGGCCTTTGCACATGGTGAGGGCTCTGGGAATTAACCTGCTGAGACTAGTCGGGGTTGATGACAGATGTGTGGTGTTCTTGGGATTGCTATCGCGAGCAGGCTCACTCCTACAGGGGATCGCATTTCAACTGACGAAACTCGATCAACTGTAGGAGTGAGCCTGCTCGCGATGAGGCCCTTCAGCCCGCCGCCAAAGCCTTGGCCAACCGCTTGGCCCGAGCCCCCGCCGCCAACTGCATCACCCCCTGATCGCGCTGCCACATCTGCGCCCATTCTGCCGGCCCGTCAGTCAACGCCTGACTCACCTCCCCCTCCAGCGCCTCAAACTGCGTAAACAAACCACCCAGCAACACATGCCCGGCCGGATTGTTCGGTGGCTGCCGACTCGCCTCCGCACACCCGGCCAACAGCGCCAGCAAACGCAATTGCAAGGCCTGCTGCCAGTCACTGTCCTGGCCGACGCCGTACAACCACGCGGTCATCGCGCTCAACACATAGACATCTTCCAGCGTGCGGAACGGTTTGACGTAAGCATCCCAGCCATCCCCCGCCAGCAACTCACACAACGCGCCATCCAGCAGCAACCGGCCATGACTGATGTCCGGCATCAACGGCAGCGCCGGCAGCTTTTCCACGGTCACGCCGGGCTCGCCGGGATACACCACCGCCAAGCTCAGGCGCGGCGCTTCACCAGGTTCTTCACTGCGCGCAGCGATCAACAGCCAATCCGCCGCATCGCCGGCGGTGACGAAATCCTTGCGTCCACTCAAGCGCAATTCACTCAGCCGCGTCTGCATGTCCGCCGGGCGCAAACTGCGCTGTTCGGTCGCACACAACGCACCGAGGCTCAGCGGCGCACTCGGCCACAACATGCGTAATGCCGCTTGATAACCGACCAGAAACGCCAGCCCCGGCGTCGCCATTCGCCGCCCGCCCGCGACCGCCAATTCGAACGGTGTGACGCTGCCCAGTTGCTGCAACAACGTCGCAAAACCCTCGGCCAGGTCAGCAACGGCGGGCAATCGTTCACGGCTGTGCAGCAGATCTGGCCAGGACATAGGAGGCTCCTTGTGGGCTGTCATATAAGCATCACCGAACGTTCATGGCGATGACACCGGGGCTACATAGCCTGACTTTGCACAACACGGCTGCATAAAGAAAGTCGATCGGCTGCAACCCACGACGGGTTAAAGGCCCGTACGGAGATTCACATGACTCAGATCGCCCGCATCAGCGACACCGGCAATGAACGCCGCCTGCAAGCCGAACGCCTGATCGGCGCCGAGGCCTTGCAGCAAGCCCAGGCCTTGCGCTTCAACGTCTTCAGCGGCGAGTTCAACGCCAAACTGAAAGGCGCGGAACTGGGTCTGGACATGGATGATTATGATGTTCACTGCAGCCACATCGGCGTGCGTGACTTGAACACCGGCCGTTTGGTCGCGACCACGCGTTTGCTCGATCACACCGCCGCCAGCAGCCTCGGCAAGTTCTACAGCGAAGAAGAATTCAGCCTGCACGGCCTCGCGCATCTGCAAGGCCCGATTCTGGAAATCGGCCGCACCTGCGTCGACCCGGCGTACCGCAACGGCGGCACCATCGCGGTGTTGTGGGGCGAGTTGGCCGAAGTGCTGAATCAGGGTGGCTACAGTTATCTGATGGGTTGCGCGAGCATCCCGATGCAGGACGGCGGTATTCAGGCCCACGCGATCATGCAGCGCCTGCGCGAACGCTATCTGTGCACCGAAAACCTGCGCGCCGAGCCGAAAAATCCGCTGCCGACGCTGGATATTCCATCGAACGTGATCGCGGAAATGCCGCCACTGCTCAAGGCCTACATGCGCCTGGGCGCGAAGATCTGCGGCGAGCCGTGCTGGGACGAGGACTTCCAGGTCGCCGACGTGTTCATCCTGCTCAAACGCGACGAACTCTGCCCGCGCTATGCCAAGCACTTCAAGGCGGCTGTGTAATGAGCCGGTTGCGCGTGTACGCGCGGATCGCGCGGGTGCTGTTGGTGGTGTCGCTGGGTTTGACCATGGCCAGCGTCTTCGGCGTATTTGAACGCATCGGTCTGGCGCATTCGATGGAGCGGCGTCAGCGCTGGTCGCGCTTCTTCATGGCGCGCCTGAGCAATGCCCTGCCCTTTCGCGTGACCGTGCACGGCGAGTTGCCGAAACAGCCGATGCTGTGGGTCAGCAACCACGTTTCATGGACGGACATTCCACTACTCGGCATGCTCACGCCGCTGTCGTTTCTGTCGAAAGCCGAAGTGCGCACCTGGCCGGTGGCCGGTTGGCTGGCGGCAAAGGCTGGCAGCCTGTTCATCCGTCGCGGTTCGGGCGACAGCCAGTTGATCCGCAAGCAGATGACCCGTCATCTGCAAACCGAGCACGCCTTGCTGATGTTCCCGGAAGGCACCACCACCGATGGCCGTTCGCTGCGCACCTTTCATGGTCGCTTGCTGGCGGCGGCGATTGATTCCGAGGTGATGCTGCAACCGGTGGCGATCCGTTATCTGCGCGATGGCCAAATCGATGGGCTGGCGCCGTTCATTGGTGACGACGATTTGCTCTCGCATCTGATGCGCCTGTTCAGCAATGACTGCGGCGATGTTGAAGTGCACCTGCTCAAGCCGCTTGCCTGTCAGGGGCGTGAGCGTGCGGCGTTGGCGTTCGAGGCGCAGCAGGCGGTGCAGAAGGCGTTGTTTGGCGAAGTGGCGAAAACGGCCGAACCACGTCGTGCAGGCGAATTGATTGCCGCCTGAAAACACAAATCCCCTGTAGGAGTGAGCCTGCTCGCGATAGCGCTGTGTCAGTCAATACTAATGTCGACTGACACACCGCTATCGCGAGCAGGCTCACTCCTACATTAGATTTTCTGTGTCTGGGGGTTTTGGGCGAAGTCCTGGAGTTGGGGGTAGAACAAAGCGAAATCTTCACTCAGCGGTTCATACAACCGTCGCAATTCCTGCATCGCTCCCGCCAATTCCTCCGGCCGGGTCAGTCGCCGCGAGATCCCGCGCAACACCTGCTCCAGCACTTCAAACTCCTGATACGAACCCAACCAGTCATTGGCGACCATGTGCGGGGCGATCTTCGCCAACCGTTCGGGCAGTTGCCGTTCGTGGGTCAGCACCCGATACACATCAGCGGTGAAAACCTCCAGCGGCTGATCGGCATATAGCCTCCAGTCCCGCGCCAGGCAATGATCGAAAAACACATCGAGCACGATCCCGGCATAACGCCGGCGCGTGTCGGAAAACCGCCCCAGCGCGATGTCCACCAGCGGATGACGGTCAGTGAACACGTCAATCCGTCGATGCAGTTGAATGGCCGCTTCCACCTCCGGCGCAAACTGCCCTTGCAGCCGGCCTTTGACGAAATCGCCATACAGACTGCCGAGCAGTTGCCCGGGGCGCTGGCCACCGAGGTGTAAATGTGCGAGATAGTTCATGGGCGCAGCTTAGCACTGCGGCCCATAAGCCATACACCCATGCATCGTTATAACGCGATATACCAATTTATGCTGACGTCAGATCAAAATCATATTGGTGTATCGCGATCTAACGATTTATATTTCGCCACATCGCGATATAGCGTTGTACACATTGTGAGCACCTGCCATGAACCTCGACCTCGACGAAATAATAAAAGCCCTGGCGCACCCAGTACGGCGAGACATCCTCAACTGGCTGAAAGACCCGAAGAACGAATTTCCGGAACAGTTGCACAACCACGAGTACGGCATTTGCGCCGGGCAGATCGATCAGCGCTGCGGCCTGTCGCAGTCGACCGTTTCGGCACACCTCGCGACGTTGCAACGCGCCGGTCTGATCAGCAGCCAGAAGGCCGGTCAATGGCACTTTTTCAAACGTAACGAGGACGTGATCCAGGCGTTCCTCAGCACCCTCAGTAAAGAGCTCTGACCCTTAACGTCAGCCAGCCGACAAGGAAACCTGCATGCCCCTCTCGCTCCTCATCCTCGCCTTGAGCGCCTTCGCCATCGGCACCACCGAATTCGTCATCATGGGCCTGCTGCCCAATGTGGCGGCCGACCTCGGTGTGTCGATCCCCGGCGCCGGCTGGCTGGTGACCGGTTACGCCCTCGGCGTGGCGATCGGTGCGCCGTTCATGGCAATGGCCACGGCCAAACTGCCGCGTAAAGCAGCACTGGTCGCGTTGATGGGCATTTTTATTGTCGGCAATCTGCTCTGCGCCATTGCCAGTGATTACAACGTGCTGATGTTTGCCCGTGTGATCACCGCGCTGTGTCACGGTGCGTTCTTCGGTATCGGCTCGGTAGTGGCGGCCAATCTGGTGCCGGCCAACAAACGCGCTTCGGCAGTGGCTTTGATGTTTACCGGCCTGACCCTGGCCAACGTCCTCGGTGTGCCGCTGGGCACTGCGCTGGGTCAGCAATACGGCTGGCGCTCGACCTTCTGGGCGGTGACCGTGATTGGTGTGATTGCGTTGATCGGCCTGATCCGCTTCCTGCCGGCCAAGCGTGACGAAGAGAAACTCGACATGCGCGCCGAACTCGCCGCCCTCAAAGGTGCCGGGATCTGGCTGTCGCTGAGCATGACCGCGCTGTTCGCCGCTTCCGTATTTACCTTGTTCACCTACGTCGCCCCGCTGCTCGGCGAAGTCACCGGCGTGTCGCCGCGTGGCGTGACCTGGACGCTGATGCTGATCGGCCTGGGCCTGACCGTCGGCAACATCATCGGCGGCAAACTCGCCGACAAAGGCATGGCCGCCACGCTGATCGGCGTGTTCATCGCCATGGCCGTGGTCTCCACCGTACTGACCTGGACCAGCGTCGCGCTGATCCCGACTGAAATCACCCTGTTCCTCTGGGCCACCGCGTGTTTCGCCGCCGTGCCAGCGCTGCAAGTCAACGTGGTGACCTTCGGCAAAGCCGCACCGAATCTGGTGTCGACCCTGAACATCGGCGCGTTCAACGTCGGCAACGCGCTTGGCGCCTGGGTCGGTGGCAGCGTCATCGCCCACGGCTATGGCCTGACCAGCGTGCCGCTGGCAGCCGCCGCGCTGGCAGTGCTCGCCCTGCTGGTGACGCTGATTACTTTCCGTCAGAACGGCAATGCCGATCTGGCCCCGGCAACTAACTGATTACTTTCCACTTACGAGGGTTGTAGACATGGCAACTATTTTTGATCCGATCAAACTCGGCGACGTCGAGCTGGCCAACCGCATCATCATGGCCCCGCTGACCCGCTGCCGCGCCGACGAAGGCCGTGTGCCGAACGCGCTGATGGCTGAATACTATGTACAGCGTGCTTCCGCCGGCCTGATCCTCAGCGAAGCCACGTCGGTGACGCCAATGGGCGTTGGTTACCCGGACACCCCGGGCATCTGGTCCAACGATCAAGTGCGCGGCTGGGCCAACGTCACCAAAGCCATTCACGGCGCCGGCGGCAAGATCTTCCTGCAACTGTGGCACGTCGGTCGCGTCTCGCACCCGTCGTACCTCAACGGTGAAGCGCCGGTGGCACCGAGCGCGATCCAGCCGAAAGGTCACGTCAGCCTGGTGCGCCCACTGGCCGACTACCCAACCCCACGCGCTCTGGAAACTGCTGAAATCGCCGACATCGTCGACGCCTACCGCACCGGCGCCGAAAACGCCAAAGCCGCCGGTTTCGACGGCGTGGAAATCCACGGCGCCAACGGTTACCTGCTCGACCAGTTCCTGCAAAGCAGCACCAACCAGCGCACTGACAACTACGGCGGCTCGCTGGAAAACCGTGCGCGCCTGCTGCTGGAAGTGACTGACGCGGCGATCGAAGTCTGGGGCGCAGGCCGTGTGGGTGTGCACCTGGCACCGCGCGCCGACTCCCACGACATGGGCGACGACAACCTGGCAGAAACCTTCACCTACGTCGCACGTGAACTGGGCAAGCGCGGCATCGCGTTCATCTGCTCCCGTGAGAAAGAAGGCGCCGACAGCCTCGGCCCGCAACTGAAAGAAGCGTTCGGTGGCCCGTACATTGCCAACGAAAAATTCACCAAGGACAGCGCCAATGAATGGCTGGCCAGTGGCAAGGCTGACGCTGTGGCGTTTGGCGTGCCGTTCATTGCCAACCCGGATCTGCCGGCCCGTTTGCAGGCTGATGCGCCGTTGAATGATGCGCGTCCGGAGCTGTTCTACGCTAAAGGCCCGGTGGGTTATATCGACTATCCGACGCTGTAAGGCATACCGCAGAAACGCGAAAGCCCCCGACTTGTGAGAGTCGGGGGCTTTTTTTGTGTTCGCCTGGAGAGCTATTGCGCGGCTGAGTACGTAGCCCCTCACCCCAGCCCTCTCCCAAGGGAGAGGGAGCCGATCGGGGGAACGTTCGAAAATCGGAGTTCAACCGGATATTTCACGTCGGCGTACCTCGAAAGAACACCTCGGTCAGTCACCTCTCCCTCTGGGAGAGGGTTAGGGTGAGGGTGAGGGTGAGGGTGAGGGTGAGGGCAAGCGGCTCACACTCATTCACATGGACGAAACAAAATCCCTACAAAATGCGTAGCCCGCCACGTATAAACTCCCCGCTGCGAACCTATATAGAAGCAGGCCAATTGACATAAGCTGTGCCAATTACGCATTTTGTTTCATTTGCGCAGGCTGGGGCTCAGGCGCAGCATATCCAACCCTGTATCGACCCAACGCTCGGCCTCGGCATGCAGCTCAAAGCTGTCCGGCGCCAGAAGCCATCCATACAGAAGGCCATCGATATAGCTGTGAATACTGATGGCCGCGCGGGCGGTGTCGAGATCTTCCGGCAACTGGCCACGATTGACCGCATTACGCAACGTCAGAGCGATGCGCTCATTGCAATCGAGACTGACGTCCCGGCGCTGCTGGCGCAAATCGCACATTTCATCGGTGAACTCGCACTTATGAAACAGAATTTCGTTGATACGCCGGGTTTTCGGGTCCAGCGCAACTTGATGAAACAAATGAATCAGCAGTTGGCGCATGCAGCCCAGCGGATCGAGTTCATCCTCACTTTCGCTGGCCTTGGCCAATTCATCCAGCGGCTCACGCAGCGAATCCAGCATGGCCTGGACCAGATCCGCCTTGTTGCTGAAATGCCAGTAGATGGCACCGCGCGTGACGCCGGCCATTGTCGCGATGTCGGCCAGCGTCGTACGGGCGACGCCCCTTTCATAAAAGGCTTTCTCCGCCGCTTCCAGAATCTGGCTACGGGTTTCTTGAGCTTCCTCTTTGGTACGACGGACCATGACAGTAAAACCTCAAACAGGATGTTTCAGGGATGGCTGAATATCCGCTGAATAAAGAGGGGGCGATCTCTCGCGGATCGGCTCCCCGGCCTACAATTTCAAACCTTGCAACGACTTTTGTAACGGGTTGGGTACGCGGCAAAGGTATTTACAAACAACCATGAACGTAAGTATATTCCTTAGCAAGCTACTTATCCACCCGGTATCCTTTTTTTACCCTTACACACTTCTTGTGCGCTCTTTGCGCGCCTGACCCGAGGATCTTCATGCAATTCAAGCCAGCTGTTACCGCTCTGGTCACTGCCGTCGCCCTGGCATCGCTGCTCAGCGGATGTAAAAAGGAAGAAGCGGCACCGGCCGCTCCACCGCCTCAGGTCGGCGTCGTCACCCTGCAACCACAAGCCTTTACCCTCACGTCTGAACTGCCGGGTCGCACCAGTGCGTTCCGCATCGCTGAAGTGCGTCCACAGGTCAACGGCATCATTCTCAAGCGTCTGTTCAAGGAAGGCGGCGATGTCAAAGCCGGCCAGCAGCTGTATCAGATCGATCCGTCGGTCTATGAAGCGACCCTGAAAAGCGCCGAAGCCAACCTGCGTTCGACCAAGTCGATCTCCGATCGCTACAAGCAACTGGTCGACGAGCAGGCCGTGAGCCGTCAGGAGTACGACACCGCCGTGTCCAATCGCATGGAATCGGAAGCGTCGTTGCAGACCGCGCAGATCAACGTGCGTTACACCAAGGTTTATGCGCCGATCTCTGGCCGTATCGGTCGTTCGTCGGTCACCGAAGGTGCACTGGTCAGCAATGGCCAGACCGACGCGATGGCAACGATCCAGCAACTTGACCCGATCTACGTCGATGTCACCCAGTCCTCGGTTGAATTGCTGGAACTGCGCCGCGAGCTGGAAAGCGGTCGTCTGCAAAAATCCGGTGAAAACTCGGCAGCGGTCAAACTGACCCTGGAAGACGGCAGCCAGTACAAGCTCGACGGTAAGCTGGAATTCTCCGAAGTCACGGTCGACCCGACTACCGGTTCGGTAACCCTGCGCGCGGTGTTCCCGAACCCGGATCACACCCTGCTGCCGGGCATGTTCGTCCGCGCCCAGTTGCAGGCCGGCGTCAACGCTGCGGCCATTCTGGCGCCGCAACAAGGCGTGACCCGCGACCTCAAAGGCACCCCGACCGCGCTGGTCGTCGGCGCCGACAACAAGGTCGAACTGCGTCAGCTCAAGGCCAGCCGCACCGTCGGCAGCCAGTGGCTGATCGAAGACGGCTTGAAAGCGGGCGATCGCTTGATCACCGAAGGGCTGCAGTACGTGCGCCCGGGTGTTCAGGTCAACCCGTCCGAAGCCACCAATGTCGGCAACAAGAACCCGGCCCCCGCTCAGGCAGCTGACAAAGCCGCCGGCGGCAAAGGGGAGTAATTCATGTCAAAATTCTTCATCGACCGTCCGATTTTCGCCTGGGTAATTGCCCTGGTGATCATGCTGGTCGGGGCACTTTCGATCCTGAAATTGCCGATCAACCAGTACCCGAGCATTGCGCCGCCGGCCATTGCGATCTCCGTGACCTACCCGGGCGCTTCGGCGCAAACCGTGCAGGACACCGTGGTCCAGGTGATCGAGCAGCAGCTCAACGGTATCGACAACCTGCGTTATGTGTCCTCGGAAAGTAACTCCGACGGCAGCATGACCATCACCGCGACCTTCGAGCAAGGCACCAACTCCGACACCGCGCAGGTGCAGGTTCAGAACAAGCTGAACCTCGCCACCCCGCTGTTGCCGCAGGAAGTGCAGCAACAAGGTATCCGCGTGACCAAGGCAGTGAAAAACTTCCTCTTGGTGATCGGCGTGGTATCGCGTGACGGCAGCATGACCAAGGACGACTTGTCCAACTACATCGTGTCGAACATGCAGGACCCGATTTCGCGGACCGCCGGCGTCGGTGACTTCCAGGTCTTCGGTGCCCAGTACGCGATGCGCATCTGGCTCGACCCGGCCAAGTTGAACAAGTACAACCTGACCCCGGGCGATGTCAGCACCGCGATCTCGGCACAGAACGTCCAGGTGTCTTCCGGTCAACTCGGCGGCTTGCCGGCGTTGCCGGGCCAGCAGTTGAACGCGACGATCATCGGCAAGACCCGTCTGCAGACTGCCGAGCAGTTCAAGGCGATCCTGCTGAAGGTTAACCAGGACGGCTCGCAAGTGCGCGTCGGCGACGTCGCTGACGTCGGTCTGGGCGGTGAAAACTCGAGCATTTCCGCGCAGTTCAACGGCAGCCCGGCTTCTGGTCTGGCGGTAAAACTGGCCAACGGTGCCAACGCCCTCGACACCGCCAAGGCGCTGCGCAAGACGATTGACGACCTCAAGCCGTTCTTCCCGCAAGGCATGGAAGTGGTGTTCCCGTACGACACCACCCCGGTGGTGACCGAATCGATCAAAGGTGTGGTTGAAACCCTGGTCGAAGCGATCGTGCTGGTGTTCCTGGTGATGTTCCTGTTCCTGCAGAACTTCCGCGCCACCGTCATCACCACGATGACTGTGCCGGTGGTATTGCTCGGTACGTTCGGCATCCTCGCGGCGTTCGGTTTCAGCATCAACACCCTGACCATGTTCGGTATGGTGCTGGCCATCGGTTTGCTGGTGGACGACGCCATCGTGGTGGTGGAAAACGTCGAGCGGGTGATGAGCGAAGAAGGCTTGTCACCGAAGGAAGCGACCAAGAAGTCCATGGGCCAGATCCAGGGCGCACTGGTCGGTATTGCGCTGGTGCTGTCGGCGGTACTGTTGCCGATGGCGTTCTTCAGCGGTTCCACCGGTGTGATCTACAAGCAGTTCTCGATCACCATCGTTTCGGCCATGGCCCTGTCGGTTCTGGTTGCACTGATCTTCACCCCGGCGCTGTGCGCCACCATGCTCAAGGCGATTCCGAAAGGTGAACACGGCACGCCGAAGAAGGGTTTCTTTGGCTGGTTCAACCGCAATTTCGACCGTGGTGTGCAGAGCTACGAGCGCGGTGTCGGCAACATGCTGTCGCGCAAAGCGCCGTACCTGCTGGCTTATCTGCTGATCGTGGTCGGCATGATCTGGCTGTTCACCCGCATTCCAACCGCGTTCCTGCCGGAAGAAGACCAGGGCGTACTGTTCGCCCAGGTGCAGACCCCGGCCGGTTCGAGTGCCGAGCGTACTCAGGTGGTGATCGACGAAATGCGCAGCTACCTGCTGGATAAAGAAGCAGGCGCAGTGTCCTCGGTGTTCACCGTAAACGGCTTCAACTTCGCCGGTCGCGGTCAGAGCTCTGGTCTGGCGTTCATCATGCTCAAGCCTTGGGACGAGCGTAACGCGGACAACAGCGTGTTTGCCTTGGCCCAACGTGCCCAGCAGCACTTCTTCAGTTTCCGCGATGCCATGGTGTTCGCTTTCGCCCCGCCTGCGGTACTGGAGCTGGGTAACGCCACCGGTTTCGACGTGTTCCTGCAAGACCGCGCCGGTATCGGTCACGAAAAACTGATGGAAGCGCGCAACCAGTTCCTCGGCCTCGCCGCTCAGAGCAAGGTGCTCTATCAGGTGCGTCCGAACGGTCTGAACGATGAACCGCAATACCACCTGGAAATCGACGACGAGAAAGCCCAGGCCCTTGGCTTGAGCCTTACCGACATCAACAACACGCTGTCGATCTCCTTCGGTAGTAGCTACGTCAACGACTTCATCGACCGTGGTCGTGTGAAGAAGGTTTACGTGCAAGGTCAGGCCGGTGCTCGCATGAGCCCTGAAGACTTGAAGAAATGGTACGTGCGCAACAACGCCGGGACCATGGTGCCGTTCTCTGCGTTCGCCAAAGGCGAGTGGATCTACGGTTCGCCGAAACTGGCCCGTTACAACGGCGTGGAAGCGATGGAGGTGCTCGGTTCGCCAGCGCCGGGTTATTCCACCGGTGAAGCGATGGCCGAAGTCGAAGCGATTGCCAAGAAGCTGCCGGCCGGTGTCGGTATCTCCTGGACCGGTCTGTCCTATGAGGAACGTCTGTCGGGTTCGCAAGCGCCGGCGCTGTACGCCCTGTCGCTGCTGATGGTGTTCCTGTGTCTGGCGGCGTTGTACGAGAGCTGGTCGATTCCGATCGCGGTTATGCTCGTGGTGCCGCTGGGGATCATCGGTGCGCTGCTCGCTACCAGCCTGCGCGGTCTGTCCAACGACGTGTACTTCCAGGTAGGCCTGTTGACGACCATCGGTCTGGCGGCTAAAAACGCCATTCTGATCGTCGAGTTCGCCAAGGAACTGCATGAACAGGGACGCAGTCTGCGTGATGCGGCGATCGAAGCCTGCCGCATGCGTCTGCGACCGATCATCATGACCTCGCTGGCCTTCGTCCTCGGTGTTGTACCGTTGGCGATCTCCACTGGCGCAGGTTCAGGCAGTCAACATGCGATCGGTACCGGCGTGATTGGCGGTATGCTCACGGCCACGATCCTGGCGATCTTCTGGGTCCCACTGTTCTTCGTTACGGTTTCGTCCATCGGCCAGCGTAAGATCGCTGACGAGGATGAAGCTACTGAAACTCCTAAAGAGGCTGGCCAATGAGCAAGTCGCTACTCTCCATCGCAGTCGCCGCCTTCGTGCTGAGCGGTTGCTCGCTGATACCTGACTATCAGCAGCCTGAGGCTCCGGTCGCAGGTCAGTTCCCGCAGGGCCCGGCGTACTCGCCGGCCCAGGCTCCGGCGCAGGCCGCTGCCGAGCAAGGCTGGAAGCAGTTTTTCCATGACCCGGCGCTGCAACAGCTGATCCAGGTGTCCCTGGAAAACAACCGTGACCTGCGTGTCGCGGCGCTGAACATCGATGCTTACGCGGCTCAATACCGCATCCAGCGTGCCGATCTGTTCCCGGCGGTTTCGGCCAACGCCAGCGGCAGCCGTCAACGTCTCCCGGCTCGCGCATCGACGACTGGCGACTCGATGATCAGCAGTTCGTATTCCGCCACCGTCGGCATCAGCGCTTACGAACTCGACCTGTTCGGTCGCGTTCGCAGCCTGAGCGAACAAGCGTTGCAACAGTACTTCGCCACTGAAGAAGCACGCCGCAGCACCCAGATCAGTCTGGTCGCCAGCGTCGCCAACGCTTACCTGACCTGGCAGGCGGACAAGGAACTGCTCAAGCTGACCCAAGACACCCTCGGTGCCTTTGAAGAAAGCTACAAGCTGACCAGCCGCAGCAACGAAGTCGGTGTGGCTTCGGCGCTGGATCTCGCGCAGTCGCGCACTTCCGTGGAAAACGCCCGGGCACAACTGGCGCGTTACACCCGCCAGGTCGCGCAGGACGAAAACAGCCTGACTCTGCTGCTCGGCACCGGTATCCCGGCCAACCTGCAAGCGGCCAAACCGCTGTCCGATGACCTGCTCAGCGATGTACCGGCCGGTCTGCCTTCGGACCTGCTGCAACGTCGTCCGGACATTCTGCAAGCCGAGTACAACCTGAAAGCGGCCAACGCCAACATCGGCGCGGCTCGTGCAGCGTTCTTCCCGAGCATCAGCCTGACCGCCAACGCGGGTAGCCTGAGCCCGGACCTGTCCGGTCTGTTCAAGGGTGGTTCGGGAACGTGGCTGTTCCAGCCGCAGATCAACCTGCCGATCTTCAACGCCGGCAGCCTGCGCGCCAGCCTCGACTACGCCAAGATCCAGAAGGACATTGGCGTGGCGAACTACGAGAAGTCCATTCAAACGGCCTTCCAGGAAGTCGCCGACGGCCTCGCCGCACGTCAGACCTACACCGAGCAGCTGCAAGCGCAGCGTGACTTCGTGCAGGCCAACCAGGATTACTACCGTTTGGCCGAACGTCGCTATCGCATCGGCGTCGACAGCAACCTGACCTTCCTCGATGCCCAGCGTCAGCTGTTCAGCGCGCAACAAGCGCTGATCACCGACCGCCTCGCGCAACTGACCAGTGCGGTCAACCTGTACAAGGCCCTGGGTGGCGGCTGGAATGCGCAGACCGCGCAGAACGAACCGCTGAAAGAAGAAGCACCGAAGATGAAGTTGTTCTGATCATCATCAGGTGAACACAAGGAGCCCACCGATTGGTGGGCTTTTTGTTGCCTGTCTGAAAGTTGTGTTGTCTGGGCTGGCCCCTTCGCGAGCAGGCTCGCTCCCACAGGGGATCGCATTCCAAATGTGGGAGCGAGCCTGCTCGCGAAGAGGCCGGCATTAGCACCAAAAAATCCGGCTCAATCTTGCGTTCGATAATCGCCCAAAACCCGCTTTTACCAATTGAATCAAAACATCCGCGCCCCGCACCATTCGCTCCACAAAACCAATAACAACAGGTTCGACACCATGCTCCCGCGCCCTGCCCCGTCCGGCTGATTGCCGTCGTTTCATCCCTGAACACTTTTCATGTCTGCACCCCGAAAACCGGTGGCAGCGCCCCCGTTCGCCTTAAAAAAACAAGAGAGACCCGAGCCCATGACAACCTCCCCTGCGCCTTACGCATTTCCCGGTCTGATCGCCCTGGCCCTGGCCGGCGCGGCCCTGCCCGCAGCGGCTGAAGAGGCCGGTTTCATCGAAGGGGCCAAGGTCAACCTGAACCTGCGCAACTTCTACATCAACCGCAACTTCACCAATCCGACCAAAGCTCAGGGCAAGGCTGAAGAGTGGACGCAGAGCTTCATCCTCGACGCCAAATCCGGCTTCACCCAAGGCACCGTCGGCTTCGGCATGGACGTGTTGGGTTTGTATTCGGTAAAGCTTGATGGCGGCAAAGGCACGGGCGGCACGCAGTTGCTGCCGCTGGATCGCGACGGTCGTCCGGCCGACAACTTTGGCCGAACCAACGTCGCCTTCAAAGCCAAACTCTCGCAGACCGAAGTGAAGGTCGGCGAGTGGATGCCGGTGCTGCCGATCCTGCGTTCGGACGACGGCCGCTCGCTGCCGCAGACCTTTCGTGGCGGGCAGATCACTTCGAAGGAAATCGACGGCCTGACCCTCTACGGCGGCCAGTTCCGCGCCAACAGCCCGCGCGACGACAGCAGCATGAGCGACATGTCGATGACCGGCAAAGCGGCGTTCACCTCTGATCGCTTCAACTTTCAGGGCGGTGAATACGTTTTCAACGAAAAACGCACACAGATCGGTTTGTGGAACGCCGAACTCAAGGACATCTACAGCCAGCAATACGTCAATTTGATCCACAGCCAGCCGCTGGGCGACTGGACGCTGGGCGCCAACCTCGGCTTCTTCTACGGCAAGGATGACGGCAGCGCCCGCGCCGGCGATCTCGACAACAAGACCTGGTCGGGCATGTTCTCAGCGAAGTACGGCGGCAACACCTTCTACGTCGGCCTGCAGAAACTCACCGGCGACAGCGCCTGGATGCGCGTCAACGGCACCAGCGGCGGGACGCTGGCCAACGATAGCTACAACGCTAGTTATGACAATGCGCAGGAGCGTTCCTGGCAAGTGCGTCACGATTACAACTTCGCCGCGCTGGGCGTCCCAGGCCTGACCCTGATGAACCGCTATATCAGCGGCGACAACGTGCACACAGGGACGATCACCGACGGCAAGGAATGGGGTCGCGAATCGGAACTGGGCTACACCGTGCAGAGCGGCGCGCTGAAGGATCTCAACGTCCGGTGGCGCAACTCGACCATGCGCCGCGACTTCAGCAATAACGAGTTCGATGAGAACCGCTTGATCGTCAGCTACCCGATCAGCCTCCTCTAAACACCGCATAAAATTGTAGGAGTGAGCCTGCTCGCGATAGCGGTTAATCAGTGACATTTAAAGTGACTGACACACCGCTATCGCGAGCAGGCTCACTCCTACAGGGGTTTTGTGCCATTGGTCTGGAGAAGTGGTGATTTGCCGGCCGGCGGGTAAAGTGACAAAACCTGAAGGACTCAGGTGCTTCACCTTTCCGCTTCCGTCGTCGTAGTCGGTCCTCAAGCTGGGAGCCAGGTTGTCATCGGAAGACACCAACGATCACCGGAGGACCACCTCAATGATCTCTCGTCTCGCAACATCCGACTGGGACGCCAAGGCGTACCAGCAGTTTTTCCGTCTCAGGCAACGCCCGGTCAATGAATTGCTCGACCGTGTCGACTTGCAAAACCCTCAACGCATTTACGACCTCGGCTGCGGCACCGGCATTGCCACGCAGTTGCTGGCCAAACGCTGGCCGCGCGCGCAGTTGCAGGGCGTCGACAGCTCCACGCAGATGCTCGATGAAGCACGCTGTCTGCCGATTCGGGCGCAGTGGAAGTGTTGCGATCTGCTCGATTGGCGGCCGGAGCAGCCGGCGGATCTGCTGCTCGCTGCCGCCGTACTGCACTTTATCGGGGGCCATGAAACGCTGCTGCCGCACCTGCTCGGTTATCTGAATCCCGGCGGTTGTCTGGCGGCGCACATGCCAGACTGGCGCGATGCGCTGTGGTATCGACTGATGCTCGACACCCTCGAAGACGGCGGCCCCGGCGGCACGCCGATGGGCACACCTGAGCTGCGTCAGCGCATGGCGGCGCGGCCATTGTTGGCACTGGAGGATTACTACCGGTTGCTCGCGCCGCTGACCTCGTCGCTGGATATCTGGGAGACCGAGCAACTGCAGGTAGTCGACGGCAAGTCGCCGGTGTATGACTGGGTGAAGGTCTCGGCGCTGCGGCCAGTGATGCAGGCGCTGAGTTCAGCGGAACAGGCGCGGTTT
Organism: Pseudomonas sp. SCA2728.1_7; assembly: GCF_018138145.1. Classification (NCBI taxonomy): domain Bacteria; kingdom Pseudomonadati; phylum Pseudomonadota; class Gammaproteobacteria; order Pseudomonadales; family Pseudomonadaceae; genus Pseudomonas; species Pseudomonas sp. SCA2728.1_7. The sequence goes on from NZ_CP073104.1 coordinate 2,641,043, forward strand.
ATCTATCACTATCTGATGCGAGTGAATAAGCATTATCCGCAGGAGGGTGATGGGCATACGTTGTTTGCGTTCAAGCGGATATTTATTGTCGCCAGGGTTTGATTCGTCACGGCCACTACCGCTATCGCGAGCAGGCTCACTCCTACAGGGGGAACGCATTCCAAATGTAGGAGTGAGCCTGCTCGCGATGGCGTCAGCCCGGCCAACGACTATTCCCGGGATTCGACACCCAACTCATCCCACACCGACTCGGCCAGATGAAACGTCGCATTCGCCGCCGGAATTCCGCAATAAATCGCGCTCTGCATGATCACTTCCTTGATCTCACCACGGCTAACGCCATTATTCGCCGCCGCACGCAAATGCAGTTTCAACTCGCCCTCACGATTCATGCCGATCAGCATGGCGATAGTGATCAAACTGCGCGTATGACGTGGCAAACCCGGACGCGTCCAGATATCGCCCCAGGCATGCCGGGTGATCATCTCCTGAAACTCCGAGTTGAACTCGGTCAGTGTGGTCAGGCTGCGATCGACATGTGCATCGCCGAGCACTGCGCGGCGTACCTGCATGCCTTCGTCGTAACGTTGTTCCTCGTCCACGAAAATCCCCTTATCAGGCGTTGAGAAACGCCAACACGCGATCACTGAAATCTGCACCGGCCTGCACGTTGGACAGATGCGCCGCATAGAACTCGGCGTATTCGGCACCGCGTACATGCTCCTGAATAAAGTGCCCACCAGACGGCGGCGTCACCGCATCTTCAGTGCCGGCGATCACCAGCAACGGCACGTTGATCGACGCCAGTTGCTCGCGGAAATCGGCATCACGCACCGCCGCGCAATTGGCCGCGTAACCTTCAGGCGAAGTGGCTGCGAGCATGTCGGTAATCTGCTTGGCCGCCGCCGGGTGTGCTGCCGAGAAGTCCGGGGTAAACCAGCGGGCAATCGAAGCATCACGCAGGGCCACCATCGCCGCCGCGCCATCGCGCAGTACGGTTTCGATGCGTGGATTCCACACCGACGGATCACCGATTTTTGCCGCTGTGTTGCAGACGATCAGCTTGTGCAGACGATGACCAGCATTGATTCCCAGCCACTGGCCGATCAGGCCGCCCATCGACAGTCCGCAGAAATGCGCACGTTCAATGTGCAACGCATCCAGCAAGCCGAGCACGTCGTGACCGAGTTGCTCGATGCTGTAAGGCCCCGGCGTCACCAGTGATTGGCCATGGCCACGGGTGTCGAAGCGCAGCACGCGAAAATGCTCGGTAAACGCCGGCATCTGCGCGTCCCACATGTGCAGATCCGTGCCCAGCGAGTTGGACAGCACCAGCACCGGCGCATCGACCGGGCCCTCGATTTGATAGTGCAGTTCGCCATCGGCGAGTTGAACGAAAGCCACAGCCCTCTCCTTTCAGTCAGACAATGCGTTGTGTTCGGCCACCGCGCGCTCGACCCAGGTTTTCGCCTGACCGAGGTAATGGGCGGGGTTCAGAAGATGATCGAGTTCAGCGCTGCTCAACTCGGCGGTGACTTGCGGTTCGTCACCGAGTACGGCGCGCAAATGACGCTGCTCGGCCACCGCGCGTTTGCAGCATTGCTCAAGCAGATGATGCGCGGTGTCGCGGCCGACCCGCTGGGCGAGGACGATGCTCACGGCTTCGGCCAGCACCAGCCCTTGGGTCAGTTCGAGATTGCGCGACATACGTTCAGCGTCGACTTCGAGCCCTTGCGCCAACAACCGAGCCTGTTGCAGCGAACCGGAAACAAGGCAGCAAATCTCCGGCAAGGTTTCCCATTCGGCATGCCACAGGCCGAGACTGCGTTCATGTTCCTGCGGCATCGCGCTGAACAGCGTCGAGACCAGACCCGGCACCCGCGTCGCTGCGCCGATCAACACCGCCGCGCCGACCGGATTGCGTTTGTGCGGCATGGTCGACGAACCACCCTTGCCCGGCGCTGAAGGCTCGAAAACCTCAGCGGCTTCGGTCTGCATCAACAGGCTGATGTCGCGGCCGAATTTGCCGAGGCTGCCGGCGATCAAACCGAGCACCGCGCCAAACTCGACCACGCGATCGCGCTGGGTGTGCCACGGTTGTTCCGGCAAGGTCAGTTGCAGTTCTTCAGCCAACGCTTGCGCAATCGGCATCGCCTGTTCACCCAACGCGGCAAGCGTCCCCGATGCACCGCCAAACTGCAGCACCAGTAAACGCGGCTTGAGTTCGCGCAAGCGCTGACGGCTGCGAGTCACAGCGCCCAGCCATCCGGCGATTTTCATGCCCAGGGTCACCGGCGTCGCGTGTTGCAACCAAGTGCGTCCGGCCAGCGGCGTTGCAGCATGGCGTTGGGCTTGAACAGCGAGAGAGTCAGCCAGTTGCGCCAGATCGTCTTCGATCAACACCAATGCCTGACGCAATTGCAGCACCAGCCCCGAGTCCATCACGTCCTGACTGGTCGCCCCCAAATGCACATAACGCTCGGCTTCGGCACTGGTCGCGGCAATCTGCTTGCCCAACGCTTTGACCAACGGAATCGCCGAATTGCCGGCCGTGGCAATCGCCTCGCCCAGCGCCGCAAAGTCATACAACCCCGCGTTACACGCCGCTGCAATCGGTGCGACAGCCGCAGAAGGAATCAGACCAACCCGCGCCTCGGCCCGCGCCAGCGCCGCTTCGAAGTCGAGCATCGCCTGCACACGGCCCTGATCGCAGAACACTTCACGCATATTGCGGGCAGTGAAGTAGGCATCGAACAATTGATTGCCCGGTCGCTGAGTCATAAACAGTCCTTGCCGGCGCGGGCCATCACGGCCCGCGCGCATCGGGTTAGAGATCGTGGTGCAAATACGCCGCCTGTTTCGGCAAGCGCAGACTGAACAGGAAGGCGATCGCCATCATCGCCGTCACGTACCAGTAGAAGGAGTTTTCCATGCCGATGTTCTTCAGGCTCAGGGCGACGAATTCCGCCGAGCCACCGAAGATCGCATTCGCCACCGCATAGGCCAGACCGACACCGAGGGCGCGGACTTCCGGCGGGAACATTTCAGCTTTTACCAGACCGCTGATCGAGGTGTAGAAACTGACAATCGCCAGCGCCACGGTGATCAGCACAAAGGCGAGGAACGGGCTGCTGACGCTTTTCAGGCTCAGCAGAATCGGCACGGTAAACAGCGTACCGAGCGCGCCGAACCAGAGCATCGAATTACGTCGACCGATCTTGTCAGCGAGCATGCCGAACAGCGGCTGCATGCACATATACAGGAACAGCGCGCCGGTCATGATGTAGCTGGCGGTCTTGGCGTGCATACCGGCGGTGTTCACCAGGTACTTCTGCATGTAGGTGGTGAAAGTGTAGAAAATCAGCGAGCCACCGGCGGTGTAACCGAGCACGGTAATGAACGCGGCTTTGTGATCGCGGAACAGCGCGGCGATGCTGCCAGCGTCTTTGTGTTCGCGGGTTTCCTTGTTGGTGGTTTCTTTCAGGCTGCGACGCAGGAACAGCGAAATCAATGCCGCCACCGCACCGACCACAAACGGAATCCGCCAGCCGTAGGCGCGCAGGTCTTCTTCGGTAAGGAATTGCTGCAGCACTACTACCAGCGACACCGCCAGTAGTTGCCCGCCGATCAGCGTCACGTACTGGAACGAGGCGAAAAATCCGCGCTGGCCCTTGAGGGCGACTTCGCTCATGTAGGTGGCGGTGGTGCCGTACTCGCCGCCGACCGACAGGCCTTGCAGCAAGCGTGCGAACAACAGCAAGACCGGCGCCCAGACGCCGATGTCCTTATAGGTCGGCAGGCAGGCGATCAGCAACGAGCCGAAGCACATCATCAGAATCGAGATGAGCATCGAATTCTTGCGCCCGTGCTTGTCGGCAACCCGGCCGAAAATCCAGCCACCGATCGGACGCATAAGGAAGCCGGCGGCGAACACGCCAGCGGTGTTGACCAGTTGCACCGTCGGGTTGTCGGAGGGGAAAAACGCCGGGGCGAAATAGATCGCGCAGAAGGCGTAGACGTAGAAGTCGAACCATTCGACAAGGTTGCCGGACGAGGCGCCGACAATGGCAAAGATGCGCTTGCTGCGCTCTTCACCGCTGTAATGGGAGGTGGTGGTTGTCATTGTTTTTCACTCGATAGGGACAGTGAGAGTCTAGACATACTTTGCAACAGTCCCGTTCCACAGTTCCATCTGCAACACAGTTCCCTTGTAGGAGTGAGCCTGCTCGCGATGGCGGTGTGTCATTCAGACCATTTAAATCTGACACACCGCCATCGCGGGCAGGCTCACTCCTACAGGGATTGGGGTGTTCTTCAGTAATCGAAGAACACCGTCTCGGCATCAGTGCCTTGCAGAATCACATTCCACTGGTAAACACCCGAGGCGTCCTGCTTGGCCAGCAACGTACTGCGACGCTCAGCCGGCACGCACTCAAGCAGCGGATCATCAACGTTCGCCAGCTCGCCTTCAAAGTAGATTCGCGTCAGCAAATGCTTCACCAACCCGCGCGCAAACACCAGCACCACCAGATGCGGTGCCTGGGTCGAGCCCTTCAGCCCTTCAACCGTGCCCGGTTTGATCGTGGTGAAACGGAAGCGCCCTTCCGCATCCACCGGCACCCGGCCAAAGCCTTCAAAGTTCGGATCGAGCGGTTTGTCCTGCTCGTCTTCCGGGTGGTCGTATTTGCCGGCGGCATTCGCCTGCCAGACTTCAAGCATGGCGTCGTTGACGACATCGCCGTTGCCATCCACCACTTGCCCGGTGATCGCCACGCGCTCGCCGAGGGTCTGCTCGACGGTGAGGTTTTCGCGGTTCAGCCAGGTCAGGCCGATGTGGTAGTACGGCCCGACGGTGTGGGACGTGGTCGCAGTCAGCGTCATCTTATTTCTCCATCGGCGTGGCTTCACGCCCGCGCAGCACGATGTCCCAACGATAACCGAGGGCGTAGGACGGAATGGTTTTTTCCAGATCGAAACTGGCGATCAGGCGTTCCTTGGCCGAAGTGTCCGGCACGCAGTTGTAGATCGGGTCGTAGGCCAGCAGCGGATCGCCCGGGAAATACATTTGCGTGACCAGGCGCGTAAGAATGCTCGGCCCGAACAGCGAAAAGTGGATGTGCGCCGGGCGCCAGGCGTTGTGGTGGTTGCCCCACGGGTAGGCGCCGGGCTTGATGGTCTGGAACTGATACCAGCCGTCAGCATCGGTGACGGTGCGGCCGGTGCCGGTGAAGTTCGGGTCCAGCGGCGCATCGTGCAGGTCGCGCTTGTGGTTGTAGCGGCCGGCGGCGTTGGCCTGCCAGATTTCCACCAGAATTCCCGGCACCGGCAGACCGTTTTCGTCGAGCACGCGGCCGTGAACGATGATGCGCTCACCTTGCGGCTCGCCTGCATGCTGTGCGGTCAGGTCGTTATCGGTGTCGCCCACACGCTCGGCGCCGATGGTCGGGCCGGTGATTTCCGACAGCGAGTGCGGCAGAAACACCAACGGCTTCGACGGCGAGCGCAGGTTGGTGGATTGATACGTCGGGTGCAGATACTCAGGCTGAGTGCCTTCCTGCGGACGACGGTAACCAGGCTTGTCAGACATGTCGCTTTCCTCTGTTCTTTTTCGTCACGGCTTGCGTCAGACGCGTTCGATGGCCAGGGCCAGACCTTGGCCGACACCGACGCACATGGTCGCCAGACCTTTCTTGCCGCCGGTCTTTTCCAACTGATGCAGCGCGGTCAACACCAGACGCGCACCGCTCATGCCCAACGGGTGACCGAGGGCGATCGCGCCGCCATTCGGGTTGACCTGCGCAGCGTCATCGGCCAGACCCAGTTCACGCAGCACCGCCAAGCCTTGGCTGGCAAATGCTTCGTTGAGTTCGATCACGTCGAAATCGCTGACCGCGACGCCCAGGCGCTCGATCAATTTGCGCACCGCCGGCACCGGGCCGATGCCCATCACTCGCGGCGCCACACCGGCGCTGGCCATGCCGAGCACTTTGGCGCGGGCGGTCAGGCCATGCTTTTTCACGGCTTCAGCGGAAGCGAGAATCAGTGCAGCAGCACCGTCGTTGACACCGGAAGCATTGCCGGCGGTAACGGTTTTGTCCGGGCCGTTGACTGGCTTCAGCTTGGTCAGCGCTTCGATCGTGGTATCGGCGCGCGGATGTTCGTCCTGGCTGACCACGGTTTCGCCTTTCTTGTGGGCGATCCGCACTTCGACGATTTCTTCGGCGAAGTAGCCCGCAGCCTGCGCGGCGGCGGTACGTTGCTGACTGCGTAGAGCAAAAGCGTCTTGATCGGCGCGCGACACTTTATAGTCGTCGGCGACGTTGTCGGCAGTCTGCGGCATCGCGTCGACGCCGTACTGCGCCTTCATCAACGGGTTGATGAAACGCCAGCCGATGGTGGTGTCTTCCAGCTTCATGTTGCGCGAAAACGCCGCGTCAGCCTTGCCCATCACGAACGGCGCGCGGGACATCGATTCGACGCCACCGGCAATCGCCAGCTCCATCTCGCCGCTGGCAATCGCCCGGAATGCGGTGCCGATCGCGTCCATGCCCGAAGCGCAAAGACGATTGAGGGTCACGCCCGGTACGCTGTCCGGCAGGCCGGCCAGCAGCAGCGCCATGCGCGCAACGTTGCGGTTGTCTTCGCCGGCCTGGTTGGCGCAACCGAGGAAGACTTCGTCGATGGCGTTCCAGTCCACCGAGGGATTGCGTTCCATCAGGGCTTTGATCGGCACTGCGGCCAGGTCATCGGCGCGGACGGCGGACAAACCGCCGCCGAAACGGCCGATCGGTGTGCGAATCGCGTCGCAGATATAAACGTCACGCATCATGCTTCTCCCGGGGCCTGGCCGTGGGCGGCGGCGGTGCGCGCTTCGAGATCGCGCAGCGCGGTCAGTTCGACTTCAGTCGGCTCCGCAGTGCTCTCGACGTTGTCAGCAAAACGGATCGCCCAACCGGTGGCCGCGACCACTTGCTCGCGGGTCACGCCCGGGTGCAGTGCGGTGACCACAAATTCGTGGGTGCCCTCTTCCGGTTCCATGATGCACAGGTCGGTGATGATGCCGACCGGCCCGGCGCCCGGCAGGCCAAGACGTTTGCGCGAATCGCCGCCCTCGCCGTGACCGACCGAGGTGATGAAATCGAGCTTGTCGACAAACGAGCGCGCCGACTGTTTAAGGATGATCAAAACGCTTTTCGCCGAGCCGGCAATCTCCGGCGCGCCACCGGCACCCGGCAGACGCACTTTTGGCGAGAAGTAATCGCCAACCACGGTGGTATTGATGTTGCCGAAACGGTCGACCTGCGCGGCGCCGAGAAAACCGACGTCGATGCGCCCGCCCTGCAACCAGTAGCGAAAAATCTCACCGGTCGGCACGACAGTGTCAGCGGTTTCAGCGAGTTCGCCGTCACCAATGGACAGCGGCAGCACGCTCGGCTTGGCACCAATCGGACCCGATTCGTAGATCAGCACCACGTCCGGCGACGAGGTCAGACGCGCAAGGTTGGCGGCTTTCGACGGCAGGCCGATACCGACGAAGCATACCGAGCCGTTCTTCAGGCGACGGGCCGCCGCGACGGTCATCATTTCATTGGTGGTGTAAGTCATTACTTGGCCTCCGAAGCAGCGGCCAACTTGGCCTGGAACGCGCTGAAGTCAGCGCAGCCATGGATGTATTCGTTGATCCACGCGGTAAACGTCTCACGGTCGCGGGCGATCGGATCCCACGCCTGATAGAAACGATTGTCGCGCTCGGTGTAACCGTGGGCGTAGGACGGATGCGCGCCACCGGGTACGTGGCAGACCGCGCTCAAGGCCCAGGTCGGCAGTACGCAGGCGTTCATCGGTGCCTTGAGGTCGTCGACGATTTCTTCGACGGTGACGATGCAGCGCTTGGCCGCCAGTGCCGCTTCTTTCTGCACACCGAGAATGCCCCACAGCAACACGTTGCCTTGGCGGTCGGCTTTCTGTGCGTGGATCACGGTCACGTCCGGGCGCACCGACGGCACCGCCGCCAGCACTTCACCGGTGAACGGGCAGGTCACGGTTTTGATCAGTGGATTGACCTTCGGCAGGTCAGAGCCGGCGTAAGCGCGCAGCACCGCGAATGGCAGGCCGGACGCGCCAGCAACGTAGGCATTCGCCAGGTCAGCGTGGCTGTGCTCTTCGATTTCGAGAGCGTGCGGCCATTGCTTCTCGACCGCGTCACGCAGACGGTGCAGCGAACCGACACCCGGGTTGCCGCCCCAGGAGAAAATCAGTTTGCGTGCGCAACCGGCACCGATCAGTTGGTCGTAGATCAAGTCAGGCGTCATCCGCACCAGCGTCAGATCTTTCTTGCCCTGACGAATGATTTCATGACCCGCTGCCGTAGGGATCAAGTGAGTGAAGCCTTCGAGTGCGACGGTGTCACCGTCGTTGACGAATTGCTTCACCGCGTCGTGCAGCGAAAGGATCTCAGCCATGGAGCGGGCTCCTGTTTTTGTAATGAATCGCCAGTGATAAAAAGGCGCGAGGTTCAGCGCCGGAGTCACTGAAGATTAAGCCTGGGAAATTCACCAAACAATCCGATAATCGACTGAGTGTTCGTTTATCGAACAGATTGTTACTCCCCTAACTATCACCTCATTCGCGAGCAGGCTCGCTCCCACATTGGAATGCATTTCAAAATGTGGGAGCGAGCCTGCTCGCGAAGGGGCCGGAACATTCGACGAACATTCCTACGCATGAAACTCAGGTCGCATCCGCATGACTGACCATGCCCTTGATCAGCACCGCAGCTGTCGCCAACGCCGCCGGAATCACCAACGCCGTCAGCACCTGCTCGAAATTCCAGCCCAGCCCCAACAAGGTCGCGCCCATCCACGCCCCGAGAATCGCGCCAAAGCGGCCAATCCCGAGCATCCACGAGACCCCGGTCGCCCGCCCCTGCGTCGGATAAAACCGCGCGGCCAGCGACGGCATCGCCGATTGCGCACCGTTCACACACATCCCCGCCACCAGTACCAAAGTCGCCAGCAAGGTGATGTTGCCCAGGCTCTGCCCGACCGCGTAGGCAAACACCCCGGCCAGCAGGTAGAAAATGCCGATGACCTTGTGCGGATTGAAGCGGTCCATCGCCCATCCCACCGCGACCGCGCTCAACACCCCGCCAAACTGGAACAACGCTCCGATAAACGCGGCTTGTTCCATGCTCGCACCGCTGTCACGCATCAGCGTCGGCAGCCAACTGGTCAGCAGATAAACGATCACCAGGCCCATGAAATAGGTCAGCCACAGCAGCAAGGTGCCGGTGCTGTAAGTGCCGGAAAAGATCACCGCAAACACGTTGCGCGCCTTGACGGTCTTCTGTTCAGGCACGCTGAAACTGGAGGCTTGGGCGACGGTGAGCGGGTCGATCGGTGCCAGGGTTTTGCGCACTTTGTCAGTGCCGCGGTTACGCACGACAAGGTAGCGCGCCGACTCTGGCAGCCAGAACAGCAGCACCACGGCGAGGATCAACGGCAGAACCCCGCCAATCAGCAACAGACTGTGCCAGCCGAACGCCGGAATCAGCTTGGCGGAAATAAACCCGCCACCGGCCATGCCGAGGTTGAAGCCGCAGAACATGCTGGTCACCAGCAGCGATTTCTTGCGCTCCGGGGTGTATTCCGAGAGGAGTGTTGTGGCATTCGGCATCCCCGCCCCCAGACCCAGACCGGTCAGGAAACGCAGCACCAGCAATTGCTCAACATTGGTGCTGTACGCCGACGCCAGACTGAAGGCACCGAACAGAACCACGGCGCCCACCAGTACGACTTTTCGCCCGAAGCGGTCAGCCAACGGGCCAGAACCCAGTGCGCCGAAAACCATGCCGATCAGCGCGGCGCTCATCACCGGACCAAGGCTGGCGCGGTCGATGCCCCAGTCCTGCGACAGCGCCGGGGCAATAAAGCCCATCGCCGCCGTGTCGAGGCCATCGAGGAAGACAATCAGGAAACACAGGATCACCACCCGCCACTGATAGCGCGAGATCGGTTGGGCATTGATGAAAGTCTGCACGTCGAGGCAGTTACCTACAGCGGACTGAGGCTGGTTCATTATTTTTATTCCACGCAAAAAACGCAGTCGAACGGCGGCCGGCCAAAGAGCGGCACGGTCACAAGAATAGAAGGTCTGGATCAGGCGTTGCGGGAAACCCGGCAACAGCGGGTGGAGCGGAGACAGTCGGAGAGCGTGCGCATGGTGAGTTGCCTCTTGTCATTATTATGGGAGTCGACAGTCCGGCGGGCTCATTCATATCAGCGCCGGATGACGCTGCCGCGACATTAATGATCCGAGGGTTTTAGCGTCAATTCGATAAACGCAACACTGTGCGTTTATCGAACAGCTTCATCAGGCAAACAACTGCGCACTCAAGTCGCGACTGGCACTGAGCAGGCCCGGCAGGAAGCGCTGCTCAAGCTCGGTACGGCTGACGCGACCAGCGTGGGTGCTGACGTTGAGCGCCGCCACCACCTGACCGGAAGCGTCGTAGACCGGCACGGCAATCGATCGCAGGCCCTGTTCCAGTTCCTGATCGACGATGCACCAGCCCTGCTGCCGCACTTCCTGCAGGCATTCGAGCAACGCGTCGGGTGTATGGATCGTGCGACTGGTCTTGGCGACCAGTTCGGCGTGATCGAGGTATTCACGCAAGGACGTGTCGTCCAGTGCCGCCAGCAGGATCCGCCCCATCGACGTGCAGTACGCCGGCAAACGACCGCCCACCGACAGATCCACCGAAATCAACCGCTGGGTGGTTGCCGAGCGGGCGATGTAGAGAATGTCGTCGCCTTCGAGCGTGGCCATGTTGCAGGCTTCGTGCAGTTGCTCGCTCATGCGGTCGAGGTACGGCTGGGCGGACACTGCCAACGGCGTCGACGACAGATAGGCGTGGCCGAGGGTCAGCACTTTGGGCAGCAATGAGTAGGTGCGACCATCCGTGGTGGCGTAGCCGAGTTTGATCAAGGTATGCAGGCAACGGCGCACGGCGGCGCGGGGAATTTCCGTGCGGTGACTGATTTGGGCGATGGTCAGATGGCGTTTGCGCTCTTGAAACGCCTGCACCACCGCCAGGCCCCGGGCCAGCGAGGTCATGAAGTCCGGATCACCGGTCAGCGCCTGGATGCGTTTGGCCGGCGAGGCGACGATCGGCGGCGCCACGGAGGTGAAAGAGTTGCGCATTTGATCGTTCATTTCTTGTCCTTCTATACGGCACGGATCAATGGGCTATACAAGCGGCTCGCCGACCAATGCACAAGCGTCGGGCCTGCAAGATTGGGCGATTATCGAACCGTCGACCGATAATCGCAATCCGGCGCAGCCACCTCAACGCCGGCATTGAACGCTTGTTCAACTTCGGTAGCCCGTTCAATCGCGTCTTAGTTGTTCGACTAAATGGCGCCAAAAACACATCGCCGGGTAAATAACGATTTGTCCGCTCGACAACTAGTAACAAAAGTTGCGAATAACAAAACGATCACACATCCCGAACCGTTTTTAACTTGGCAAAGATAGTCATTCCTGAATCGACCGCTATAATGCATCTCAGTGGGGCCGCGTTGTTTGATTCGGTGCGGCGACCACCTGCTGAGGCAATGTCCATTGCCGTCAGCCTGGCCAGCGCCTGATGCGCATTACTTATGCAACGCCAGCGCTTGCTGAAACAGGAAACTGATGCTGCGTCAGTTTTAATCTGGTGTCGTAGCCGCCTGCAACATGGAAGTCTTGATCGCCATGCGATGACCTCAACGCCTGTCCGGGCGCTGAGCACTCGACCGGGCCACTCACTGGATTCGTTGCAGCGCGTTTCACCAGACATTTATCTCAACTCATACAGGTAGCACTGTGACGAAAGACGAACTGCGCGCGGAACTTGAGCGCCAGGAACAACGTTACAAGGAAGTTTACGGCGGGGAAGTCACCACCTACGCCGCTCAACCGGAACCGGAACGCAAGGCATGGCGTAAACGCCCCACTGTTCAGGATCAGGTCTTCAAACAGGAAATCGAAAAGATCGAAAAGGAACTCAAAGCCGAAGAGCCGTGAGCCACGGTTATTTGTATCTTTCGAGGGTTTACGTGCACACCGGTTACAAGCGCGGTGTCGAGACGAAGCCTTGCGCGCCCGCTACCCGCGGGCAGCGGCGATCTCCCCGCCTGGCAGGCTGAAGGGCGCTTCCTACACGTTTCACAGATATTTCAGACAGGCGTTTGAGCCTCTCCTGTGGCGGTAAAAACGCTTGTCAAAAAAGTCTTTTTTCATATAAATCAAAGACTTGAAAAACCCTGCGCGACGCTTGGTTTTCATGCGCTGCAACAAATTAAATCGAAGAAGTGTGTAACCGATGAGCAGGTAGGGCATCGATTTCCAGTCTTTTCTGGCATAATCGCGCCCCCTTACGACCGGGTCAGAAAACCTTCATGATCGATTTATTCAGCGGACTGGATGCTTGGGTGCTTGTGAGCCTCTTGCTCGCCCTGACGTTTGTCCTCGCCTTCGAGTTCATCAATGGATTTCATGACACCGCTAACGCGGTAGCCACTGTTATCTACACCAAAGCCATGCCGCCCCACCTGGCGGTGTTCTTTTCCGGTGTGTTCAATTTCCTCGGCGTGCTGCTGGGCGGCGTTGGCGTGGCGTATGCCATTGTCCATTTGCTGCCGGTGGAACTGCTGATCAATGTGAACACCGGCCATGGTCTGGCGATGGTGTTCTCGTTGCTCGCCGCGGCAATCGCCTGGAATTTGGGCACCTGGTACTTCGGTATCCCGGCTTCCAGCTCGCATACCCTGATCGGTTCGATCCTCGGTGTCGGCCTGGCCAATGCCCTGATCAACGACATTCCGTTGGCCGACGGCGTGAACTGGCAGAAAGCGATCGACATCGGCGCCTCGCTGGTGTTCTCGCCGATGGCCGGTTTCCTGATCGCCGCGCTGATCCTGATCGGCCTGAAGTGGTGGCGTCCGCTGTCGAAGATGCACAAGACACCGGAACAGCGCCGCAAGATCGACGACAAGAAGCATCCGCCGTTCTGGAACCGTCTGGTCCTGGTGATCTCGGCCATGGCCGTGAGCTTCGTGCACGGTTCCAACGATGGCCAGAAAGGCATCGGCCTGATCATGCTGGTGCTGATCGGTATCGTCCCTGCGCAGTTCGTTCTCGACCTTAACAGCACCACTTATCAGATCGAACGTACTCGCGATGCGACCCTGCACCTGAGCCAGTTCTACCAGCGCAACGCCGATTCGCTGGGTGAATTCCTGGCCCTGGGCAAAAGCGTGGAAGGCGACCTGCCGGAGAAATTCCGCTGCAACCCGCAGCAGACCGAACCGACCATCAGCGCCCTGCTGCACACCCTTAAAGGCGTAGCGGACTACCACTCGCTGTCGTCGGAAAGCCGTATCGAAGTGCGTCGTTACCTGCTGTGCCTGGACGACACCGCGAAAAAGGTTGGCAAGTTGCCAGGCCTGGAACCGCGTGAAAAGGCTGACCTCGACAAGCTGCGCAAAGACCTGACCACCACCACCGAATACGCCCCGTTCTGGGTGATTCTGGCGGTCGCACTGGCTTTGGGCCTGGGCACTATGGTTGGCTGGAAACGCGTTGTTCTGACCATCGGTGAGAAGATCGGCAAGCAGGGCATGACCTATTCCCAGGGCATGTCGGCGCAGATCACCACGGCCAGTCTGATCGGTATGGCCAACATTTTCAGCCTGCCGGTGTCGACCACGCACGTTCTGTCCTCGGGCGTGGCTGGCACCATGGTTGCTAACAAGAGCGGCCTGCAAGGTGGCACGGTTCGCACCATTCTGTTGGCATGGGTGTTGACCCTGCCAGCGACTGTGGCGCTGTCGGCTGGGTTGTTCTGGCTGGCGTCGAAGGCGCTGGGTAGTTGATAGATAGCGGGACATGAGAAAGGCGCGATTCGAGAGGATCGCGCCTTTTTTTTGTCTGGGGTTTGGGATTGGGATTGGGATTGGGATTGGGATTGGGATTGGGATTGGGGGCATATCCGTTGCTGCGGGGGTTGCCGCTGGCGGTTTCGCTCTTACAGCGAGTCCCTTTTTCAAACGCCAAAAAGGAACCAAAAGGCTTTGCCCCTGGCGTACGGCACTTCGCTGAGGCTCAGTGTTCCCTCGCTACGGTGTCCATCCGGGGGCATCGCCTACGGTTTGCTTCCCTGCACCTCCTCTCGATGTATGCGGCTACGCCGCACGGCGCTGCGCGCCTCCCCCCGGATGAACACCTACGCTCGGCCTGCCGATGGGGCAAAAGATCAAAAACCACATCAAAAGCCAAAGCCAGATCAAGAGCCCCTCACCCTAGCCCTCTCCCGGAGGGAGAGGGGACTGATCGAGGTGTTTGGCAGAAGTACGCCGACGTGCGATACCGCGCTGAACTCAGGCTTTGAAAAGCACAAAAATCGGCCCCATTTCCCTCGATAGATGGGACTGATCGAGGTGTTTGGGAGAGGTACGCCGACTTGGGATACCGAGTCGAACTCAGATTCCGAAACAGATCAAAAGCCCCTCACCCTAGCCCTCTCCCGGAGGGAGAGGGGACTGACCGGGGTGTTTGGAAGAGATACGCCGACTTGGGATACCGAGTCGAACTCAGATTCCGAAACAGATCAAAAGCCCCTCACCCTAGCCCTCTCCCAGAGGGAGAGGGGACTGACCGGGGTGTTTGGAAGAGATACGCCGACTTGGGATACCGAGCCGAACTCAGATTCCGAAACAGATCAAAAGCCCCTCACCCTAGCCCTCTCCCGAAGGGAGAGGGGACTGACCGAGGTGTTTGGGAGAGTTACGCCGACTTGGAATACCGCGTTGAACTCAGATCTTGAAAAGCCCACAAATCGGCTCCCTCTCCTTGGGGAGAGGGCTGGGGTGAGGGGCGAATCCAACACCGAACCAAAGCCGAACACCCGCTCTTCACCACTCAATAGGCCGAGTGTCAGCTCGCCTGCTCTTGATCTTGATCCACGGGCGACGTCGGAAGGCTGAGTGGAGGGATTGATCCGGGCGTGGGAGCGCAGCGACCGTTTGGCGCAGCCAAACACAGCGAGAGGAGGTGCAGCGAAGCAAACCGTAGGCGCTGCGCCCGGATCGATCCCGCAGCGAAGGAACCCCGAGCCCCAGCGAGCGGGCCGCACGTAGGAGCAAGCGTTTTTTTGCTTACTTTTTTGAGGCGTTTGTCAAAAAAGTGAGTCGCCGTCAGGGCGAAACCCTAAGCCGCCGTTACCGAAGCAACGGATATACACCCAAAACCCCAAGAACATGGTCGGCCCACAGGCCGCCAAGACACAAAAAAAAAGGGGCAACCGAAGTCGCCCCAAAATGCCTTGCGTGCTCATCAATCCAGAAGAATCACTTCTTGCGCTTATTCGCATCCTTCCAGATAAAAAATCCAAACCCTGCAAAAAACAGAACCATCAGCCCTACAGTCAGGACCCCGGCAAACACCACGTTATCGAAAAACATGACTGGCCTCCTGGCCCCTGCTCTGCTGCGATGGACCTAAGTTACCAAACACACAGACGCACAAATTGACCGGGATCAATACCAGCAAGGAAGGGAGATAAAGGAGGGAAAATAACTGACCTGCATCAACGGATGCAGGGGAGATCAACGCTTTTTCGGCTTGTTTTTCGACTTTTTCTTGGCTTTTCCCAACGGCATCGCCTGTTCGAACGCCTGGCGCACTTCGTTCAGCCGCTTCTCTTTAATGTCATGCACGCGCTTGGCGCGTTCAGTACTGAGGTCAATCAGTTTGTCGTCTTGGCTCATGGCATCAGTACATCACTTGAAAGAATCACAACTGCCACATCACCGGCAGGACCGCGTCAATAATGCAACGTCACACCAGCGCTGACCAGCCGAAGATCAGATCTCGATATCGACCCACAAGCCCTGACGCGGCTGATCTTCCATCAGCGGCACCACCGGCACGGTGTTATCAGCGTTCAACTCGGTACCGGGTATGGCCAGGTGTTCTTCCGGGTCTTCGTCAGCCTCGCGGCGGCGGCGATCACGTTCTTGCTGGCGGCGCTGTTCTTCGCGCGCCAGCAGTCGATCCTCTTCCGGATCGCGTTTTTGCAGATCGATCGTGCTTTCGTTGGAGCTTTCCTGCACCGGCACCACCGGAGGAATGTCCGGCCGCTGGCGGATCGGATCCTGCTGGGAAGTGATCGGCACAGCGCTCAAGGGGAGCATCGGTGGCAACATATAAAGGGTCTCCTGTCAGCAGGCTATCGGCTGCGGCAAAGGCGCCTTGAGCCGTCGGTCGCAAACTTGTGACCGGGTTAACACTCACCGGTGCCCTGTTCTCTCGTAAAACCGACGCATGACCGCCGCCTGCTTCGACTTGCAGCTTGCAGCTAAAAGCTCGCAACTGCTCCTAATCCTTTGGCCTGAAGCCCGCATTCCGTTAAGATAGCCCGCTTTTTCAAGGTGGGAGTCAGGCAGCATGGCGCAGCAGTATCAACCGGGGCAACGCTGGATCAGTGACAGCGAAGCAGAGCTTGGTTTAGGCACCGTTCTGGCACAGGACGGCCGCTTGTTGACCGTGCTTTACCCGGCCACTGGCGAAACCCGCCAGTACGCGCTACGGAATGCGCCCCTGACCCGCGTGCGATTCTCGCCGGGCGACAGCATCACCCACTTCGAAGGCTGGAAGATGACCGTGCAGCAAGTCGACGATGTCGACGGGCTGATGGTCTATCACGGTCTCAATGGGCAGAACGAAGCCGTCACCCTGCCGGAAACCCAGCTGTCGAACTTCATTCAGTTCCGTCTGGCCAGCGACCGTCTGTTCGCCGGGCAGATCGATCCGCTGGCGTGGTTCTCGCTGCGTTACAACACCCTCGAACACACCAGCCGCCAGCTGCAATCTTCGCTTTGGGGCCTGGGTGGCGTGCGTGCGCAACCGATCGCGCACCAATTGCACATCGCCCGAGAAGTCGCCGACCGTATTGCGCCGCGCGTACTGCTGGCGGACGAAGTGGGTCTGGGTAAAACCATCGAAGCCGGTCTGGTGATCCATCGCCAACTGCTCTCGGGCCGCGCCAACCGCGTGCTGATCCTCGTCCCGGAAAACCTCCAGCACCAGTGGCTGGTGGAGATGCGTCGTCGCTTCAACCTGCAGGTCGCGCTGTTCGACGAAGAACGCTTCATCGAAAGCGATGCCGCCAACCCGTTCGAAGACACCCAACTGGCGCTGGTCGCGCTGGAGTGGCTGGTCGACGACGAGAAGGCGCAAGACGCACTGTTCGCCGCCGGTTGGGACCTGTTGGTAGTCGACGAAGCGCACCACCTGGTCTGGCACGAAGAGAAAGCCAGCGCCGAATACTCGCTGGTCGAGCAACTCGCCGAGGTCATCCCGGGCGTGCTGCTGCTCACCGCCACTCCGGAACAACTCGGCCAGGACAGCCACTTCGCCCGTCTGCGCCTGCTTGACCCGAACCGTTTCCATGACCTGGCCGCCTTCCGCGCCGAGAGCGACAACTATCGCCCGGTGGCCGAAGCCGTTCAGGAACTGCTCGACAAGGGCCGTCTCTCGGCCAAAGCGCACAAAACCATTCAGGGTTTCCTCGGCAACGAAGGCGAAGCGCTGCTGACCGCGGTCAACGATGGCGACACTGAAGCCAGCGCCCGCCTCGTGCGTGAACTGCTCGATCGCCACGGCACCGGCCGCGTGCTGTTCCGTAACACTCGCGCCGCCGTGCAGGGTTTCCCGGAGCGCAAACTGCACCCTTACCCGCTGCCATGCCCGGACGAATACCTCGAACTGCCGTTGGGCGAACACGCCGAGTTGTACCCGGAAGTCAGCTTCCAGGCGCAACCGGACGCCAGCGAAGAAGAGCGCTGGTGGAAATTCGACCCGCGCGTTGAATGGCTGATCGATCAGCTGAAAATGCTCAAGCGCACCAAAGTGCTGGTGATCTGCGCCCACGCCGAAACCGCGATGGACCTGGAAGACGCCCTGCGCGTGCGTTCCGGCATCCCGGCCACGGTGTTCCATGAAGGCATGAACATCCTTGAGCGTGACCGCGCCGCCGCCTACTTCGCCGACGAAGAATTCGGCGCACAAGTGCTGATCTGCTCGGAAATCGGCAGTGAAGGTCGCAACTTCCAGTTCGCTCACCACTTGGTGCTGTTCGATCTGCCGTCGCACCCGGATTTGCTCGAGCAGCGTATCGGTCGTCTCGACCGGATCGGCCAGAAGCACATCATCGAATTGCACGTGCCGTACCTGGAAACCAGCCCGCAAGAGCGCCTGTTCCAGTGGTACCACGAAGCGCTGAACGCGTTCCTCAACACCTGCCCGACCGGCAACGCCTTGCAGCACCAGTTCGGCCCGCGCCTGCTGCCGCTGCTCGAAGAAGCCGACGACAGTGAGTGGCAAGCGCTGATCGACGAAGCGCGCAGCGAGCGCGAGCGTCTCGAAGCCGAACTGCACACCGGCCGTGACCGTTTGCTGGAGCTCAACTCCGGCGGCGCCGGCGAAGGTGAAGCTCTGGTCGAGGACATCCTCGAACAAGACGATCAGTTCGCCCTGCCGATCTACATGGAAACCCTGTTCGACGCGTTCGGCATCGACAGCGAAGACCATTCGGAAAACGCCCTGATCCTCAAGCCGAGCGAGAAAATGCTCGACGCCAGTTTCCCGCTGGGCGACGACGAAGGCGTGACCATCACCTACGACCGCAACCAGGCGCTGTCGCGTGAAGACATGCAGTTCATCACCTGGGAACACCCGATGGTGCAGGGCGGCATGGACCTGGTGCTGTCCGGTTCGATGGGCAACACCGCCGTCGCGCTGATCAAGAACAAGGCATTGAAACCGGGCACCGTGCTGCTTGAGCTGCTGTATGTCAGCGAAGTAGTGGCGCCGCGTTCGCTGCAACTGGGCCGATACCTGCCGCCGGCCGCCCTGCGCTGCCTGCTCGACGCCAACGGCAACGACCTGTCGGCTCGCGTCTCGTTTGAAACCCTGAACGATCAGCTGGAAAGCGTGCCACGCGCCAGCGCCAACAAGTTCATCCAGGCCCAGCGCGATCAGCTGACGCCGAGGATCAACGCCGGTGAAGACAAGATCGCCCCGCGTCACGCCGAGCGCGTGGCCGAGGCCCGTCGCCGTCTGGCGGCCGACACCGACGAAGAACTGGCGCGCCTGACCGCGTTGCAAGCGGTCAACCCGACTGTGCGTGACAGCGAACTGGTGGCGTTGCGTGAACAGCGCGAGCAGGGTCTGGCGATGCTGGATAAAGCGGCGTTGCGTCTGGAAGCGATTCGGGTGTTGGTGGCGGGCTAAACCGCCCCGCTCCACCGCTGAAAACAGAAAGGCCCGCAGTGATGCGGGCCTTTTTGTTTGCCTGTTATTTACTTGCCGATGCTAAGGGCCCTATCGCGAGCAGGCTCACTCCTACAGTTGGAATGCGTCCCCCTGTAGGAGTGAGCCTGCTCGCGATAGCGGTTATGCAGTCGCCGCAGCCACTTCTGGCTCAACCACCGCCACCAACCCCTCCTTCATCCGCTGCGCATCTCGGACAAAACACCGCGCTGCCAGAAACAGAAACACCATGGTCAAAAACAGCGCCACCGGAATCAGGTACATCGCATCATGCAGCCCGACTGCTTTGAACGCTTCGGTCATCTGCTCAGCCCCCGCCGCCGCCATCGCCGTGTGCGCAAAATGATCGGACAAACCACCGACAACCACCGGCCCCAAACCACCACCGAGCAAATACAACCCGGCAAAGAACAACGCCATCGCCGTGGCCCGCAGGCGCGGTTCGACCACGTCCTGAATCGCCGTGTAAACACAGGTGTAGAAGTTGTAGGCAAACAACCAACCGACGCTGAACACCGCCACGAATACACCGATCTCGATCCGCCCGGCATGCAGCGCCCAAGCCGTGCACAACGTCGAAATAATCAGACTGAACGCCGCGAACAACAACCGACCATTAGCCACACGCTGGTGAATCTTGTCAGCAATCCAGCCGCCCAGCGTCAAACCCACCAGCCCGGTGACGCCGACGATCATCCCGGTGGCCACCGCTGCTTCCTGCAACGGCATGAGGAAATAACGCTGCAGCATCGGCACCAGAAACGAGTTGCAGGCATACGTCGCAAAGTTGAAGCACAACCCGGCCAGCACCAGCCAGAGAAAGGTCGGCACCGCCAGAATCCGCCGGATCGGCCTGTCGACCTTCTCTTGCGAAACCTGCACGGTCTCCGCTGCGCCGCGCTTCGGCTCTTTGATGAAGAACATGAAGATCGCCAGGATCAGCCCCGGCACCGCGGCAATAAAGAACGGCGCGCGCCAGCTGTCGAAAGCCTTGACCATCCAGCCGATGGTGAAGAACGCCAGCAACAGCCCCAACGGCAGACCGAGCATGAAAATGCCCATCGCCCGCGCCCGACGATGGGCCGGAAACAGATCACCGATCAGCGAATTGGCCGCTGGTGCATAACTGGCCTCGCCGATGCCGATGCCCATGCGCACGATCAGAAAGCTCCAGAAACTGCCGACCAGACCGTTGACCGCCGTCAGCGCACTCCACGTCGCCAGACCCCAGCCCATCAGCTTGCTGCGCGAACCGGTATCGGCCATCCGCCCCAGCGGCAGCCCGGCAATCGCGTAAACAATAGTGAATGCGGTACCGACGATGCCCAGTTGAAAGTCACTGAGGTGCCATTCCATGCGGATCGGCTCGATGATGATCGCCGGAATGGTGCGGTCGAAGAAATTGAACAGGTTGGCGAGGAACAGCAGGAACAGAATGCGCCAGGCATTCGCCGCTTGGGTCGAGTTCTGCATGGGTCCGTCTCTTTATTGTTATAGGGCTTCACTGCCAACGCATCCGAGCCCGGAACCTGCAATCTAGTCAGCCGCGCCGAGGCTGTCTGTGATCATTCGTCTGCCTGATATCGGCCCATGGCACTGTAACGAAACGTAAGCCCTTGATAAGCCTGCAATCCCCCGAAAACCGGGGCTATTGCGGCAAAACCTTGCCACAAAAAAATAGTTTCGCGCCCCCCTTCCCAAGTCTGCGGCAAAGCCTAGAATGGCCGCCGGATCCGTCCGGATCTCCCGATCAATCCCTTTGATACCCTCGCCCATGTCTGAAGTCAGTCCGTGTCTGAATTGCGGTGCCTGCTGTTCCCATTTTCGCGTGTCTTTCTTTTGGGGTGAGTGCTCATCTTCCGGCGGCACGGTGCCCGATGAACTGGTCACGCAGATCAGCCCGAGCCGGGTGGCGATGAACGGCACCGACTGCAAATCGCCACGCTGCACGGCGTTGGAAGGCGAAGTCGGCAGCGAGGTGAAGTGCTCGATTTACGAATTGCGCTCCAGCCCCTGCCGCGAATTCGAATCGTCCTGGGAAAACGGCGAACAGAATGTCGATTGCGATAAGGCCCGCGCGCGTTTCGGCTTGCCGCCGCTGCAACCGGACTGGGCGCAAATCCCTTTCGAACAGATCGCTTGAGCCTTTAGCGCCAATCGCTATGACGCTAATGCCGAAATCATTAGCGCCAATGTGCCACTACCCCTTCCAGGCCAAAAACCGCCTCTATACTCCTGTCATTCGCCTGCGTTCACCGCGCAGTCAGGACGACTTCAGAGACGGGGCATGCTATGGAGTGGCTTGGTTTGCAGTTTGTTACCGAGCTGCCGGAGAGCGGGCAGGTCATCCTCGATTGCAGTCACAACCCTTTCCTGGTGATGGTTGCGTATCTGGTCGCCTGCGCAGCCAGTTTCGCCACTCTGGATATGGCTGAGCGCGTTGTAAATGCCGAAGATCCGGGGTCGCGGCGGATCTGGCGCTGGATCGGCGCGACCTGCCTGGCCGGCGGCATCTGGGCCATGCATTTCATCGGCATGCTGGCTTTCCAGACACCGATCGACATTCAGTACGACCTTGGCATCACCCTTTTCTCGTTGCTGATCGCCCTGCTCGCCTCTTGGCTGGCCATGCAAACCCTGAGCGAAGCGCAGCCGAGTGCATTGCATTGCTTGAAAACCGCGTTCGTCATCGGCCTGGGCATCGCCGGCATGCATTACGTTGGCATGGCGGCGATGAAGTCGAGCGCCACCGCCTACTATCAGCCAGGAATGTTCGCGCTGTCTGTGGTGATCGCCATCGGCGCCAGTTTCGCCGCGCTGTGGGTGGCCCGCTATCTGAGCGAAGGCAGCGGCGTGGCGCATCAGTTGCTCAAGTACAGCGCTGCGCTGATTCTCGGCGCCGGCATCATCAGCATGCATTTCACCGGCATGGCTGCGCTGGATCTGGTTCTTCCCGAGGGAGGCCTGACAGCGAGCGGCGGCGATAACGGGCATCTGCAACTGGGCCTGACCGTGGCGCTGATCATCCTGCTGATCCTTGGCAGTGCGATCAGTGCGGCGCTGGCCGATAAAAAACTGCAGAACAAGGAAGAAGACCTGCGCCGGGTCAACGCCCTGCTTAGCCAGCTCGATCAGGCGCGTATGTCGCTGCAACAAGTGGCTAACTACGACGCCCTGACCAACCTGATCAACCGTCGCGGTTTCAACCAGATCTTCGCCGAGAAACTCAGCCAGAAAACCAGCGAAGGCGGCATGCTCGCGGTGATGTTTCTCGACATTGACCACTTCAAGCGGATCAACGACAGCCTCGGCCATGACGCCGGTGACGAACTGCTCAAAGTCATCGCCCAGCACATCAAGGGCTCGGTGCGCAGCCATGAAGACGTGGTCGCGCGCTTCGGCGGCGACGAATTCTGCATCCTCATCAACCTGCGTGAGCGCGAAGAAGCCCGCAATATGGCCCAGCGCATCATGCTCAAGATGAAGGAGCCGATCGAGTTGGCCGGACGTCGCATGGTGATGACCACCAGCATCGGCATCAGTCTGTTTCCGGAGGACGGCAGCACCTGCGAAGAACTGCTCAAGCACGCCGATCTGGCGTTGTATCAATCCAAAGGCGCGGGGCGTAATGGCCTGCACTTTTTCAGTTCCAACCTCAAGACCCGCGCCAGCTTCGAGCTGCAACTGGAAGAAGAACTGCGCCATGCCCTGCGCGAGGAAAACGGTTTGACGCTGTATTACCAACCGATCTTCGAACTGAAAACCGGCCGTGTCACCAAACTCGAAGCGCTGATCCGCTGGCAGCATCCGCTGCACGGCTTGCTGACCCCGGATCGCTTTATAACCATCGCCGAAAACAATGGCCTGATCGCCGAACTGGACAACTGGGTGCTGCGCCGCGCGTGCAAGGATCTGGGTGAACTGTCGCGGCATGGCTGCGAAGAATTGAAAATCGCCTGGAACTGCTCGCCACTCAACCTCACTCGGGAAGAACTGGCCAACGAAATCGAACAGGCATTGCGCAGCGCCGGGGTGGCGCCGGAACGCCTGGAACTGGAAGTCACCGAAAACGCGTTGATGGGCAACATCGCCAACACCCTGGTGCTGCTACGGCAGATCCGTGCGCTCGGGGTGTCGTTGTCGATCGACGACTTCGGCACCGGCTACTCGTCGCTGGCCTACCTCAAGCGCCTGCCGCTCAACACCCTGAAGATCGACCGCTCGTTCATCCTCGACATTCCCACGGCAACCGCCGACATGGAGATCGTCCAGGCGATCATCGTCATGGCGCACACCCTGCATTTGCAGGTAGTGACCGAAGGCGTCGAAAGCCTGGAGCAATACGAATTTCTTGAACGCTCGGGCTGCGACTTTATTCAGGGTTACCTGCTCAGCCGTCCGGTGCCGCTGGACGAACTGCGCCCGGTGCTGGAAGAAATCAATCAGCGCAAACATTCACACGCGGTCAATCCGTTGATTCTGGCGCGCGGTACATTTTCACCAGTGTCGCTGGATCCTGCGCCAAATAGCCTTGCGCCCCATGCAGGCGCATCAGTTGTGCGGCCAATCCGCTGATCGGTGTCGCCGAGCCTTGTTCGCGGGAAAACTTCACTGCCGTATCGAGATCCTTGAGCAAGGTGCGCACGTGCCACTTGATCGGTTCGAAGCGGCTTTCGGCCATTTGCGGCGCGAGAATCTGCAACGGTTTCGAATCGGCGAAACCACCGGCCAACGCTTCGGCGATCAGGCTCGCATCGACGCCGGCCTGCTCGGCCAGCGCCACCACTTCGGCAATCACCAGCGCGTTGCAGGCGACGATCATCTGGTTGCAAGCCTTGGTCACTTGCCCCGCGCCGATGCCGCCCATATGCGTGACGCGTTGACCGAGATTGAGCAGCACCGGGCGCACGCGCTGAAGATCTGCCGCATCGCCGCCGACCATGATCGCCAGGCTACCGGCCTCGGCGCCGACCACGCCGCCCGACACGGGTGAGTCCAGCCAGGCCATGCCGGTTTTCTCCAGCAGTTGCGCCGCCATCTCGCGAGTGGCCGTCGGTTCAAGACTGGAAAAATCCACCAGCAACTGGCCGCTTTTCGCGCCTTCGACAATACCGCCAGCGCCAAAAACCACGTTGCGGACCACCGCCGTATCGGCCAGACACAGCATCACCACGTCGGCGTGTTCGCATAGTTCTGCGGGGCTCGACACCTGGCGGGCACCGGCCTCGACCAGTGGCGCGCACTTGGCCGGGTTGCGATTCCACACGGTCAGCGGGTAACCCGCCGCCAACAGACGCCGGCACATGGGCAGGCCCATCAGACCGATTCCGGCGAACCCCAACGAAGGTAGCGTTGACATCATTTTGCCTCTTTTCGATTAAAGATCGCCGAATAATGGCCGATTCATCAACGATCAGGAAAGGATTCCCCCCAGCGACAGTCAGGCCAAAACCCTGATGCTCGGGCTCAATTCGCGCAAATAAAAGACGCGAGATCTTATTCCGTGAGGTTCGCAGGCAACTGGCCAGCGAGCCAACCAGTCCAGGTATATGGCGCACAATGACTTCTAAAAACAATCCCGCCACTGCGGTATCCGATCTGACTTTGAGCCCTGCCGCCAACAGCCCGTCATCGTCGAAGCCATTGGTCCCGTCGCGCCCGCTGTCGACTCAGCAATACCTGTACTTCACCGAAACCAATACCGACCGCATCCTCGACAACCTCGACGGCCTGCGAGATCTGGTGTTCCCGCGCCCACCGCACCTGGAAGGCGACAACGAACAGCACAACGATCAGGAATTCCCCTCGGTGTGCCTGATCGGCCTCGGTCGCTGCGGCTCGAACATTGCTCTAGATGTCGCGGAGCTGGTGTACAACGCGCGCAAGTTCTACCTCAACGAATTCAACAACGAAGACCGTGCGGCGGATCGCCGACTGGCCGACAAGGGCTACAGCCCGGCGCAGTGGATCAAGAACAACCTGCGCATCGGCCCGAACAAATCGACCAAACCGGTGTTTCTGGTCGAACCGCTGGTGATGCTCGGCGACCTCGACAAGGACATCGCCGGGCGCATCCGTTTCTCGCGCAAAGGCGAGAAAAGCGGCTTCCTGCGCGACTACAGCAAAATGAAGATCATGGACTTGTCCGAAGTCCACGCCGGTGGCGCCGGTAACGCGCCGATCCTCGGCCAATACCTGGCGAAGATCATCCTCAACAAGGATACCCAGCGCTTCTCCAGCCCAGACTGGAAAATGATCCACTCGTACCTGATCGACAGCTGCGGCATCAAGGCCAACCAGTCGCGCCTGTATTTCTCGATCTTCAGTGCCGGCGGCGGTACCGGTTCCGGCATGGCTTCGGAATTCGGTCTGGCCCAGCAGCACTCGTACATGAACAAGACGTTCGACACCAAGCCGATGGACGAGCACGACGGCAAGAGCGGTCATTCGTTCGTGTTCGAACCGATCTTCACCAGCGGCATCTGCGTACTGCCGAACATTTCCGATCACCGCAGCGAAATGTCCGAGGCGCTGCACATCAACGCCGGTCGCCTGCTGTGCAAATACCTCTCGGAAGAATGGGATTTCTCCTACAACTTCGCCAATGAAGACAGCAGCGAAGCCAGCGTCATGGGCCGTATCCGCCCATGGAACGCGATGATGCTGATCTCCAACGACATCATGCGTTACGCCGAAGAGAGCGATGACGGCAATATCCAGAACATTGATGTCAATGCGATGGAGAAACACGCCAACCAGTACATCTCGCAGCAGATTTTCAACATTCTGACGGCGCAGGCAGTCACCACTGACTACGACCAGAACTACTTCCGCCGCGCCGGCATCGACATCGGTGAAACCATTCGCCTCGACGCCAACGACCTGTTCATGAGCCTGGCCGGCCCGGTGGCGATTGCCTACGCCGAATCGGTGGTGCCGGAAACGCCGCCACCGAGCAGCGACAAATTCAAGGTGTTCGACAAAGAACCGCAGCGCCTGAACATCGACGACCTGTTCTTCCGCTCGATCGACCTGCCGCACTTCAACAAGGTCACGCAAGCGATTGAAGGCATCAGCCTGTTGCCGATCGAATCCAAGCGTTATCGCGCTTCGCTGGAGCAGTACAAGAATTCCGGCTACGACGCTGCGGCACTGCACGACCTGCACTTCTTCAAGAACTGCTCGTCGGTGGTCTCGATCGTTTCGCTGCCAAAAGACTACAAGCTGTCGTACATGGACCTGAACCGGTTGAAGACTCACCTCAACAGCCTGTTCCCCAACACCACGCTCAAGCGCTATGCGTTGGTAATCGGTGCTTCGGCCAACCTGTCGCTGACCACCCTGATCGCCAAGAGCCCGTGCCTGTCGGATGACTTCCTGACCCTGATCGTCGCGTTCATCAAGCGCTGCTTCGCGAAGAACCCGTACCGTTTCGACGAGACCCTGGACAACTCGATCCTCGATTTCATCATCAACGAGGAGTTCGACGAAGACCGCATCGACGACCTGCTCAACGAGTTCGAAAACCCGGCGAAGATCCTCGACACCAACTGGTACGCGATCAAACCGATGTACGAGAAGAAGTACCGCGAGCTGATCAACGACAAAGAGAAGTTTGTCTCGATCAATGACATTCGTTTGTCGCGCGATTGCGTGAAGAAGTCGATCAAGTATTTGCGCGAGATCTATCGTCACCGGATTGGCAAGACCAAGGTTATTTCGCTGAATAACCATACCGGCAAGTCGTTCTCGGTCTGATCCAGGACCGAGTCGCGGCAATCGCGAGCAGGCTCACTCCTACAATTGGAATGCGTTCCCCTGTAGGAGTGAGCCTGCTCGCGATGAGGCCTTTTCAGACGACAGAATTCTCCAATCCAATATCCAGAAACAATTAAGCAGCCGTTAGGCTGCTTACTAAACTGTTCCCGTTACGTTTACGTCACCGTGAGGCCACCTTCGCTTGTGGCGTTTCTCTACGGCAACGTGCCATCACGCTACTCCGCTACACACTTTTCGCCGATGACCGGTCGCACCATCAAGGTGCGACGTCGGCGGCGACTGCCCTTTCCTGGATCAGAATCCACGGCGAAACCACTACCGCCCACAACGACGGATCGCGCTCGAAAAGATCCAGCGCCCGCGTTTCAGACAGCTTGGCGACCTTGTCTTCGGCCAGCCAGGCAGCCACTTTCTCGCCATCATCCGAGGCCACGGCCTCGGCAGCTGCGATCAAATCCAGGTCGGGGTCGACCCACAATAGGGCACCCTTGGCGAAGAACGGCTCCAACTCTTTCCAGGTAATAGATGCGGTTTCACCAAGCAGCTTGGCATAGAGGGTGCTAGGTTCTTGATTCATGGGAACTGTCCGGAAAAGAAATCGACGCGAATAATAACGTCGGTGGTCCGCCAGCAAAACCCGGTTGCAAAAGGCTGCACCGAACGAAAAGAGCAGGAACGCCAAGGAATGCTGCTGATTGGGATATATACCCACGAACGCCCCGCCGCAATTCTGTCTTTTTCATTCAAAAATGCGACACCCCCAAGTTTTGCCCCTCGGCGCCCGCTTCCCAGGCTGACAACCGGCGCTCTACACTGTACCGGTACAGTTGCCGGGGGCATTTCCGGAGGGTATCGCAAAGATATCTGACCCGGTTCTGCTGCTACGGCGCCAGAACTCAAAAAAATTACAACAGTAAGAGTGGAGCACTATGACTAAGGCTACTAAGCAGATTTCCAAACTGTTTGCCGCTATGGTTCTGGCCGGGGTTGCCAGCCATTCGTTCGCAGCTGACACCATCAAAATCGGTATTGCCGGTCCTAAAACCGGCCCAGTAGCCCAATACGGCGACATGCAGTTCAGTGGCGCAAAAATGGCCATCGAGCAAATCAACGCCAAGGGCGGCGTCGACGGCAAGAAACTCGAAGCCGTTGAATACGACGATGCCTGCGATCCAAAACAAGCGGTAGCGGTGGCGAACAAGGTCGTCAACGACGGCGTCAAGTTCGTGGTCGGTCACCTGTGCTCCAGCTCCACTCAACCGGCTTCGGACATCTACGAAGACGAAGGCGTGATCATGATCACCCCGGCTGCCACCAGCCCGGACATCACCGCCCGTGGTTACAAAATGATCTTCCGTACTATTGGTCTGGACAGCGCCCAGGGCCCTGCCGCCGGTAACTACATTGCCGATCACGTGAAACCGAAAATCGTCGGCGTGCTGCACGACAAACAGCAGTACGGTGAAGGCATCGCCACCGCGGTGAAATCGACTCTCGAGAAGAAAGGCACCAAGGTTGCCGTATTCGAAGGCGTGAACGCCGGCGACAAAGATTTCTCGGCGATCATCGCCAAACTCAAACAAGCCAACGTCGACTTCGTTTACTACGGCGGCTACCACCCGGAGCTGGGTCTGATCCTGCGTCAAGCCCAGGAAAAAGGCCTGAAAGCCAAGTTCATGGGTCCGGAAGGCGTGGGTAACGACTCGATCACCCAGATCGCCAAAGACGCAGCCGAAGGCCTGCTGGTGACCCTGCCGAAATCCTTCGACCAGGATCCAGCCAACATCGCCCTGGCCGATGCATTCAAGGCGAAGAAAGAAGATCCGAGCGGTCCGTTCGTGTTCCCGTCCTACTCGGCGGTTGAAGTGATTGCCGAAGGCATCAAGGCAGCCAAGTCCGAAGACGCGACCAAAGTGGCTGAAGCCATTCACGCCGGTACCTTCAAGACTCCGACTGGCGACCTGAGCTTCGACGCCAAGGGCGACCTCAAAGACTTCAAATTCGTGGTTTACGAGTGGCACAACGGCAAACCTAAAACTGAAGTATCGCCTCAGTAAGGCGCTGCCTGACTGACTGCCAACAAAGCCCACGGCGTGCCGTGGGCTTTGTTTTACGAATGTATTGGGCCGCGCTGGCGTGATCCGCCAGTCTCCCCACCTGAAAATCTCAAAACCGTCATCAGCGGTTCGCTGGCAAAACCCGGATTCGAAGTGGATAAAGATCCACGGGGCCGGGCGGGAAAATGACTCCACCAGTGAAATGCGTATCAGGTTTTTAGGAGCGCTGTAATGCCTGACATCTATCACTTCTTCCAACAGCTGGTTAACGGCCTGAACGTTGGCAGCATGTATGCCTTGATCGCCATCGGCTACACGATGGTCTACGGCATCATTGGAATGATCAACTTCGCCCACGGCGAGGTGTACATGATTGGCTCTTACGTGGCGTTCATCGCCATCGCCGGGTTGACCATGATGGGACTCGACAGTGTCCCGCTGTTGATGACCGCTGCGTTTATCGCCAGCATCGTCGTCACCAGTTCCTACGGTTACAGCATCGAACGGATCGCCTACCGCCCCCTGCGCGGCAGCAACCGTCTGATCCCGCTGATTTCCGCGATCGGTATGTCGATCTTCCTGCAGAACACGGTTCTGCTGGCGCAAGACTCCAAGGACAAAGCGATCCCCAACCTGATTCCGGGCAACCTTGCCTTCGGCCCAGGTGGCGCACAAGAAGTGCTGATTTCCTACATGCAAATCGTGGTGTTCGTGGTGACCCTGATCGCCATGCTCGGCCTGACGCTGTTCATCTCCCGCTCTCGCCTGGGTCGCGCCTGCCGCGCCTGCGCCGAAGACATCAAGATGGCCAACCTGCTCGGCATCAACACCAACAACATCATCGCCCTGACCTTCGTCATTGGTGCCGCGCTGGCAGCCGTTGCGGCTGTGCTGCTGAGCATGCAATACGGGGTGATCAACCCGAACGCCGGTTTCCTCGTCGGCCTCAAAGCCTTCACCGCTGCGGTACTTGGCGGCATCGGCAGCATCCCCGGCGCCATGCTCGGCGGGTTGGTGCTTGGGGTGGCGGAAGCCTTTGGTGCCGATATCTTCGGCGACCAGTACAAGGACGTCGTGGCTTTCGGCTTGTTGGTTCTGGTGCTGTTGTTCCGTCCGACCGGCATTCTGGGCCGTCCGGAGGTTGAGAAAGTATGACTAGGAATCTTAAACAGGCACTGTTCAGTGCGCTCTTGGTTTGGGCAGTTGCGTATCCTGTGCTCGGACTGAAACTGACCATCGTCGGCATCAACCTCGAAGTGCACAACACCAGCCCGGCCGTACTGGCGACCATCGCCATCTGTTCGGTGCTGATGTTCCTGCGCGTGCTGTTCAACCAGCAGATCAGCAAGGCCTGGCGTGCATCGCCGGGCCTGCCGCTGATTCCGGCCAAGGCCAGCAACTTCCTGACCCTGCCGACCACTCAGCGCTATTTCATCATTGCGCTGATTTTGGTCGCACTGGTGTGGCCGTTCTTCGGCTCCCGTGGCGCGGTGGATATCGCGACGCTGATCCTGATCTACGTGATGCTCGGCCTCGGCCTGAACATCGTCGTCGGTCTGGCTGGTCTGCTCGACCTCGGTTACGTCGGCTTCTACGCCGTTGGCGCCTACAGCTACGCGCTGCTGTCGCACTACTACGGCCTGAGCTTCTGGATCTGCCTGCCAATTGCCGGCCTGATGGCGGCGACGTTCGGCTTCCTGCTGGGCTTCCCGGTGCTGCGTTTGCGCGGTGACTATCTCGCGATCGTGACCCTCGGTTTCGGCGAGATCATCCGTCTGTTCCTGCGTAACCTGACCGACATCACTGGCGGTCCGAACGGCATCAGCAACATCGAGAAGCCGACGTTCTTCGGTCTGACCTTCGAACGTAAAGCGGCGGAAGGCATGCAAACCTTCCACGAGTATTTCGGCCTGCAATACAACTCGATCAACAAGGTGATTTTCCTCTACCTGGTTGCGCTGTTGCTGGCGCTGGCGGCACTGTTCGTCATCAACCGCCTGCTGCGCATGCCGATCGGCCGTGCCTGGGAAGCGCTGCGTGAAGACGAAATCGCCTGCCGTGCGCTGGGGCTGAATCCAACGATCATCAAGCTGTCCGCGTTCACTCTCGGCGCTGCATTCGCCGGTTTCGCCGGTAGCTTCTTCGCTGCGCGTCAGGGTCTGGTGACGCCAGAGTCGTTCACCTTCATCGAGTCGGCAATCATCCTCGCCATTGTGGTGCTGGGTGGCATGGGCTCGCAGTTGGGTGTGATTCTGGCGGCCGTGGTGATGATCCTGTTGCCGGAAATGATGCGTGAGTTCAGCGAGTACCGCATGTTGATGTTCGGTGCCCTGATGGTGTTGATGATGATCTGGCGTCCACAAGGTCTGCTGCCGATGCAACGCCCACACATGGAGTTGCGAAAATGAGCCGCGAGATCTTGAAAGTCGAGAACTTGAGCATGCGCTTCGGCGGCTTGCTCGCGGTCAACGGCGTGGCCCTGACCGTTAAAGAGAAACAAGTGGTTGCCTTGATCGGGCCGAACGGCGCGGGCAAGACCACCGTGTTCAACTGCCTGACCGGGTTCTATCAGCCAACGGGCGGCAGCATCCTGCTGGACGGTGAGCCGATCCAAGGCCTGCCGGGCCACAAGATCGCCCTCAAAGGCGTGGTGCGTACCTTCCAGAACGTGCGCCTGTTCAAGGACATGACGGCGGTCGAGAACCTGTTGATCGCCCAGCACCGTCACTTGAACACCAACTTCCTGTCCGGTCTGTTCAAGACCCCGGCGTTTCGCAAAAGCGAGCGCGAGGCCATGGAGTTTGCCGAGTACTGGCTGGAAAAGGTCAACCTGAAGGAGTTCGCCAACCGTACCGCCGGCACCTTGGCTTACGGTCAGCAACGACGTCTGGAAATCGCCCGCTGCATGATGACCCGTCCGCGGATCCTCATGCTCGACGAACCGGCTGCCGGTCTGAACCCGAAGGAAACCGAAGACCTCAAGGCGCTGATCAGCGTGCTGCGTGAAGAGCACAACGTCACCGTGCTGCTGATCGAACACGACATGAAACTGGTCATGAGCATTTCCGACCACATCGTCGTGATCAACCAGGGCACGCCTCTGGCCGACGGTACGCCGGAACAGATCCGCGACAATCCTGAAGTGATCAAAGCCTACCTAGGGGAAGCGTAAATGCTGCAGTTCGAAAACGTTTCCACCTTCTACGGCAAGATCCAGGCCCTGCACAGCGTCAACGTCGAAGTCCGTCAGGGCGAGATCGTAACCCTGATCGGCGCCAACGGTGCCGGCAAGTCGACGCTGCTGATGACGCTCTGCGGTTCGCCGCAAGCGCACAGCGGCAGCATCCGCTACATGGGTGAGGAACTGGTCGGCCAGGACTCGTCGCAGATCATGCGCAAAAGCATCGCGGTGGTGCCGGAAGGTCGTCGGGTGTTCGCCCGTCTGACCGTTGAAGAAAACCTCTCCATGGGCGGTTTTTTCACCGACAAGGGCGACTATCAGGAGCAAATGGACAAGGTTCTCGGCCTGTTCCCGCGCCTGAAAGAACGCTTCAACCAGCGCGGCGGCACCATGTCCGGCGGCGAACAGCAAATGCTCGCCATCGGCCGTGCGCTGATGAGCAAGCCGAAACTGCTGCTGCTCGACGAGCCGTCGCTGGGCCTGGCACCGATCATCATCCAGCAGATTTTCGACATCATCGAAATGCTGCGCAAGGACGGGGTGACCGTGTTCCTGGTCGAGCAGAACGCCAACCAGGCGCTGAAAATCGCTGACCGCGCCTACGTCCTGGAGAACGGCCGCGTGGTCATGCAAGGCACCGGTGAAGCGCTGCTGACCGACCCGAAAGTACGCGAGGCGTACCTCGGCGGTTGATGCATTTCACCCAACAGAAAAACGGCCTTCGGGCCGTTTTTTTGTGCCTGTACGATTTTCAGATTCTCCAAAAATCCCTTGTAGGAGTGAGCCTGCTCGCGATGGCGTAGTGTCATTCAACATCATCGGCGTCTGACACGACGCCATCGCGAGCAGGCTCACTCCTACAGGTATTTGCATTTTTTCAAAAAGATTTTGAGGGGGCTGTAACGTAACCCTACCGCGTTTCTCTAGTGGGGTAAGCAAGCGCAACCGCGCTTGTAAAAACCCTGACAAAGACTGGAGAAACATCATGACTGCTACCACCCGCACCCTGTCCGCCACCGCCCTGGTTCTGGCCCTCGGTTCTGCCCTGAGCATGGCCGCTGTATCGACTGTCAGTGCCGCTGACGCCAACATGGAAAAATGCTTCGGCGTGGCCATGAAAGGTCACAACGATTGCGCAGCAGGCGCAGGCACCACCTGTGCCGGCACGGCGAAAATGGACTATCAGGCCAACGCCTGGAAACTCGTTCCGAAGGGCACCTGCGCCACCACTGAGAGCAAGACTTCGCCGACCGGTTTCGGCCAGATGGAAGCGTTCAAAGCCAAGTCCTGATCGACGATCTGCCTGAGTGACGATCATGTTTATAGCCAACCACCCTGCCCACCCCGCCACTCAGGCAGCCCTGCGCGAGCTCCCGCCCCGTGCCGGGCTGGGGCTCAAGACCGGGCACTTTCGTGAAGTGCTCGGCTCACAACCGGACATCGGCTTCTTCGAAGTCCACGCCGAAAACTACATGGTCGACGGCGGTCCGTTTCATCATTTTCTCGGTTTGATCCGCGAGCAGTATCCGCTGTCGCTGCACGGTGTCGGCTTGTCCATCGGCGCTGAAGGCCCGTTGGATAAACAGCACCTCAAGCGCCTCGCCGAACTGATCCGACGCTATCAACCGCAATCCTTTTCCGAACATTTGGCCTGGTCGAGCCATGGCCCGGTGTTTCTCAATGACCTGTTGCCGCTGGCCTATGACACGCCGACATTGAACCGCGTCTGCGAGCATATCGATCAGGTACAAAACACGCTCAAACGGCCCATGTTGCTGGAGAATCCGGCGACCTATCTGGGGTTTCAGCGTTCGACCATCGATGAGCCTGACTTCATCGCCGAGGTCATCCGCCGCAGCGGCTGTGGACTGTTGCTGGACGTCAACAATGTCTACGTTTCCTGCGTGAACCATCAGCGTGATCCGCTGGCGTATCTCGATGCGCTGCCATTACACGCGGTGGGCGAAATTCATCTGGCCGGGTTTGCCGAGGATTGCGACAACCTCGGCGACCGTTTGCTGATCGATGATCACGGCGCGCCGATCGATCAAGCCGTCTGGCGTTTGTACCGGCAAGTGCTGCAACGCATCGGCCCGGTGGCGACGCTGATCGAGCGCGACAATCAAGTGCCGGCGTTCGAGGTGCTATTGGCGGAGGCGCAACAGGCTGATGCGCTTTTGCGGGATGCCGGAGGGCGCACATGAGCACTCAACGCGCTTTCGCTGCGGCGCTCATCGATACGCGGCTGCCCTGCCCCGAAGGTCTGTGCAGCGCCAACGGCGCTGATCCGGCGAGCCGTTTCGCGGTGTATCGCAACAACGTGCTGGGCTCGCTGATCAATGCGTTGGGCGATAGTTATCCGGTGGTTGCGCAATTGGTCGGCGATGAATTCTTCCGCGCCATGGCGACCGTTTTCGTACAACAGCAGCCTCCACAGAGTCCGTTGATGTGCCGCTACGGAGAAGCATTTGCGGATTTCATTGCAGCGTTTGAACCGGCCGGCGACGTGCCTTATCTGGCGGACGTGGCGCGCCTTGAGCACTTGCGCACCCTCGCCTACCACGCGGCTGACGCCCAGCCCGTGCGCGCAGAACAGATCACGGCAGCACTGGCTGATGTGCAAACGCTGAGTGAACTGCGCTTCGAATTTCATCCCTCGCTGCATTTGCTCGACTCAGCCTATGCCGTGGTCGCGATCTGGGGCGCACATCAGCATGACTCGACGCTGGCGGGCGTCGACACCCACCAAAGGCAACACGGGCTGGTGTTGCGCAATGGCCTGGATGTCGAAGTGTTTGCCCTCGACCCCGGCGCCAGCACGTTTATCCGCAACCTGATCGATGGCCAACCACTTCTGGCAGCAGCTGAAAACAGCCCTGAGTTCGACCTCGCGCAAACCCTCGGCTTGCTGATCGCGCGTAACGCCATCATCCAATTGAACAACAAGGAACTGCCATGAAAACGTTCATCAACCGTGCCATCACGCTGCTGGAAAAAATCCCCCACAGCCTGATCGCTTTCATTGCACGTTTCTCGATTGCCGCCGTGTTCTGGAAATCAGGACAGACCAAGGTTGAAGGTTTGGCCATTGATTTGATTGACGGCACTTTTCAACTCGGCTGGCCACGCTTGGCTGACTCGACCATTCCGTTGTTCAAGAGCGAATACCACGTGCCGCTGCTGTCGCCAGAGATTGCCGCGCACATGGCGGCTTTTGCCGAACACTTTTTTCCGCTGCTGATTCTGATCGGCTTCGCTACGCGATTTTCGGCATTGGCGTTGTTGGGCATGACCCTGACCATTCAGCTTTTTGTCTACCCGGATGCTTATCCAACCCACGGCACCTGGGCGGCAGTGCTGCTGTACCTGATGGCGACCGGGCCGGGGAAGTTGTCGATTGATCATCTGATCGCCCGCCGTTTCGCAAAATAAACAAAATCCTTGTGGGAGCGAGCCTGCTCGCGAATGCGTTGGTTCAGTCAACACATGAAGTGTCTGTGAAACCGCTTTCGCGAGCAGGCTCGCTCCCACAGGAGAATGAAGTCAACGCTGAAGTCGATCCAGCGCTTCACCGCTGCGCCTGAACCAGCCGATCAGATAGTCCGCGAGTACTTGCGTGCGCTTCGGCAATCCACCCTGATACGGATGCACGAGGTACATCGGCATGCGTCGGGTCTGAAAGTCACGCAGGAGCCAGCGCAATCTGCCGTCAGCCAATTCCGCCTGCAGGAGGTAGGAAGGCAATCGCGCGATACCGGCGCCGCTAAGCGCGGCTTTCTTCAGCAAGTTGTAATGGTTACTGGCGAACGGTCCTGACACGCGAACCCGGAGCAATTCATGCTGCTGGTGATACAGCCATTCCTCGCGTCCGCTGTAGTGGCTGTTGAGCAAACAGCGGTGCTCGGCCAATGCCTGTGGCGTCAGCGGTTCACCGAAGCGTTCGAGGTAAGCCGGGCTCGCGCAAGTCATTTCCTGCCAGGCCAGCAACGGTTTGGCCACCAGCCGTTCGTCATTGGCCACCTCGCTGCGGATCGCCAGATCAAAGCCGTCCCGTGACAGATCGCGGTAACTGTTATTCAACTCCAGTTCGATCTGCACCTCGGGGTATTTGTGCGAGAACTCCAACAGCAGACCATCGAAGAAGGTTTCCCCCAGCGACACCGGCA
Source organism: Pseudomonas sp. SCA2728.1_7 (assembly GCF_018138145.1). Taxonomy (NCBI): domain Bacteria; kingdom Pseudomonadati; phylum Pseudomonadota; class Gammaproteobacteria; order Pseudomonadales; family Pseudomonadaceae; genus Pseudomonas; species Pseudomonas sp. SCA2728.1_7. The sequence continues at coordinate 2,677,600 of NZ_CP073104.1, forward strand.
CCGTCATTCGCACCGGTCCGGCCATATCGTCTTTTAGCCGCGCCAAGGCCTGGCGCGCTTTTTCGACCTGGACGACCAACGCTTGCGCCTGCGGCAACAAGGCTGCGCCGGCGGCGGTCAGGCTCAAGCGCCGGGTGGTGCGTTGCAGCAACACCACGGAAAACTGCGCTTCGAGCTGGCTGATGCGCTTGGACAACTGGCCCTTGCTGCAGCCCAATTGCTGCGCTGCCAAGGTGAAACTGCCCGCTTCAATCAACACGGCAAACGCCGCCAGATCATCCATTTCGCTCATGGATTGTTTCCAATTGAAAACCAAAGGTTGCCCATTAGCGCGCTTATCCGCAGAAAAAACCACTCTAGACTGAAACCTCGTTCACTCACTTGAGGTACAGCTCGATGAAAATTCTGTTGATAGGCGCTGGAGGCACCATTGGTTCGGCGGTCGACAAAGAACTCTCGCAACGCCACGAAGTCATTCGTATCGGCCGCAGCAGCGGTGATTTGCAAGTGGATATCAGCGACAGCGCGTCGATCCGCAAACTGTTCGAAAAAACCGGCAAGTTCGATGCACTGGTGTGCGCCGCCGGCAACGTGACCTTCGCACCGCTGGGCGAGATGACGGAAGACAGCTTCGCTCTCGGCCTCAAAGACAAACTGATGGGCCAGGTCAATCTGCTGCTGATCGGTCGCGAATTCGCCAATGACGGCGCCTCGTTCACCTTCACCACCGGCGTACTCAGCCACGACCCGATTCGTAGCGGCGCCTCGGCAGCGCTGGTCAACGGCGCCCTCGACAGCTTCGTCCGCGCCGCTGCCATCGAACTGCCACGCGGCCTGCGAGTGAACTCGATCAGCCCGACCGTACTGCTCGAAGCCATGGGCAGCTACGCCCCGTATTTCCGTGGTTACAAGCCGGTTCCTGCGGCGGATGTGGCATTGGCCTACGCGAAAAGTGTCGAAGGCTTGCAGACAGGTCAGACATTTCACGTGGGCTAAACCCTTGTGATGAACGGTCAGGCTGCGTAACGTGGCGGCACTTGTCTGGAGAGCCGAAGATGCGTGTTGCCCGTTCGTTAGTCGTTGTTGCCCTGCTGCCGTTGTTTGCCGCTTGCCAGTTGTTCGATGGCCAGCGAGAAAGTGCCTCGCACGTCGGGCAGACGCGGATGCAGGGGCAACTGACCGCCGCTGACGGCAAACTGGTGTTTCAGCCGTGTCAGGAGCAGCGCCAGCTCATCGTCAATGACATCGGTGGCACCAGCATTCTGCAAGAAGCCGCGACCCTCGCCGACGAGCAAGGCAAACTGTTTGCCGATGTGCGCGGCAAAGTCGCCGGTGATCGACTCGACCTGACGCAGCTGTATCGCGTCGAACGCTCCGGCACTGCCTGCGATGACCCCAACTTCAAGCTACTGATCCTGCGCGCCACTGGCCATGGCCCGGAATGGAACGTCAAAGTCAGCGGCAAAGGCATGGTCATCGACCGTGAAGGCCAGCCGCCGCTTGCCGTGCCCTATGTTGAAGAACAACTGGGCGATGGCCGCTTCAATCTCAGCAGCGAAGCCAACAACCAGCGCATCGAATTGTGGGTCGCGCCGCAGCGTTGCGTCGACAGCAACACCGGCAGCGTGCAGCACATGAGCGCCGAGTTGCGCATCGACGGCCAGGTGCAGCGTGGTTGCGGGTATTTCGGCGGATCGCGCAACGACTGAGCGTTTTAGCCTCACCGGATCCGGCCTTTGCGGCTTATAATCGCGGCCTTCAAACGCCCTGGCGCAGTTGTGCGCCCCGCGAACCCGGATCCTCGCCATGTTACGAATCACTGAACTCAAGCTGCCAATCGACCATCCCGAAGAAGACCTGCGCCCTGCCATCGTGCAGCGCCTGGGCATCGCCAGCGATGATCTGCTCGATTTCACCTTGTTCAAGCGCAGCTACGATGCGCGCAAAAAGTCCTCCGAACTGTGCTTCATCTACACCATCGACCTCGAAGTGCGCGACGAGGCCAAGGTATTGGGCAAGTTCGCCGACGACCGTAACGTCAACGTGGCGCCGGATGTCAGCTACAAATTCGTAGGTGAAGCGCCAAGCGACCTGAGCCAGCGTCCGATCGTTGTCGGTTTCGGCCCGTGCGGGATCTTCGCCGGTCTGTTGCTGGCGCAAATGGGCTTCAAGCCGATCGTCCTCGAGCGCGGCACCGAAGTCCGCCAGCGCACCAAGGACACTTGGGGCCTGTGGCGTAAAAGCGTGCTCAACCCCGAGTCCAACGTGCAGTTCGGCGAAGGCGGCGCGGGCACGTTCTCCGACGGCAAGCTGTACAGCCAGATCAAGGACCCGAAGTTCCTCGGCCGCAAAGTCCTCCACGAATTCGTCAAGGCTGGCGCACCGGAAGAAATTCTCTACGTCAGCAAGCCGCACATCGGTACGTTCCGTCTGACCGGTATGGTTGAAAACATGCGCGAGCAGATCCGTGAACTGGGCGGCGAAGTGCGCTTCCAGGAACGCGTCACCGACGTGCTGATCGAAGACGGTCAACTGGTCGGCGTCGAACTGGCCAGCGGTGAAACCCTGCATTCGAAACACGTGGTTCTGGCCCTCGGCCACAGCGCCCGTGACACCTTCCGCATGCTCCACAGCCGTGGCGTGTTCATGGAAGCCAAGCCGTTCTCGGTGGGTTTCCGCATCGAACACCCGCAATCGCTGATCGACCGCGCGCGATTGGGCAAATACGCCGGCCACCCGAAACTCGGGGCTGCCGACTACAAACTGGTGCACCACGCCAAGAACGGCCGCTCGGTCTACAGCTTCTGCATGTGCCCGGGCGGCACCGTGGTCGCGGCGACTTCCGAGCCGAACCGCGTGGTCACCAACGGCATGAGCCAGTACTCGCGTAACGAGCGCAACGCCAACTCCGGCATCGTTGTCGGCATCACCCCGGAAGTCGATTATCCGGGCGGCCCGCTGGCAGGCATCGAGTTGCAGGAACGTCTGGAATCCCATGCGTTTATCCTCGGTGGCAGCGATTACAAGGCGCCGGCGCAACTGGTTGGCGACTTCATCAACGACATTCCATCGACCGAGTTGGGTGAAGTCGAGCCGTCGTACAAACCGGGCGTGGCGCTGGGTGATCTGGCCTTGGCGCTGCCGGACTTTGCCATTGAGGCGATCCGTGAAGCCTTGCCGGCGTTCGAGAAGCAGATTCGCGGTTACTCGCTGCACGATGCAGTGTTGACCGGGATCGAGACGCGCACTTCGTCGCCGTTGCGCATTACCCGTAACGAAACCCTGCAGAGCATGAACGTGAAGGGCTTGTTCCCGGCCGGTGAAGGCGCGGGTTATGCGGGCGGGATTCTGTCGGCGGGTGTTGACGGGATTCGGATTGCCGAGGCCGTGGCGCGCGACATCCTCGGCCTGACTGACTGACTGACTGACACAAAACCCTGTAGGAGTGAGCCTGCTCGCGATAGCGGTAGTCCATTCAACATCAATGTTGAATGTTATTCCGCCATCGCGAGCAGGCTCACTCCTACAGTTGATTTCGGTGTATCAGATATTGGCGCGCAGGACTGAGTCAGGCAGCGCCTCACCCCGCTCGGCACTCGCCGCCACCGCCTCGATCAACCCCGTCAATTCATACCCCTGCGCCTTCAGCCAATCCTGATCGTAATAGGTGTCGGCATACCGCTCGCCGCCATCGCACAGAATCGCTACGATCGACCCCGACTCCCCCGCTGCTTTCATCTGCTGCGCAGCCATCAAGGCCCCAATCAGATTGGTCCCGCTCGACCCACCCACATGGCGCCCCAGACGCTGCGCCAGATAATGCATGGCCGCCAGCGACAAGGCGTCAGGCACTTTGACCATCGCATCGATCACCTTGGGCAGGAACGACGCTTCGACGCGCGGCCGGCCAATACCTTCAATGCGCGAACCGCAATCCAGACGCAAACTCGCATCGCCGGTCTGGTAGTAATCAAAGAACACCGAACGCTCGGCATCGGCGCACAGCACGCGGGTGCAATGCTGGCGGTAGCGCACGTAACGACCGAGCGTTGCGGTGGTGCCGCCGGTGCCGGGGCTGGAAATCAGCCAGCTCGGTTCCGGATGTTTTTCGTAACGCATCTGCTGGAAAATCGATTCGGCGATGTTGTTGTTCGCGCGCCAGTCGGTGGCGCGTTCGGCGTAGGTGAACTGGTCGATGAAGTGGCCGCCATGCTCGCGGGCCAGACGCTCGGATTCGGCGCAGATCTGCGTGGGATCTTTCACCAGATGACTTTGGCCACCGTAGAACGCGATCTGCGCGATCTTCTCTTTGGACGTGGTCGCCGGCATCACCGCAATAAACGGCAGGCCCAGCATCCGTGCGAAATACGCTTCGGAAATCGCCGTCGAACCGCTGGACGCCTCGATCACCGGCGCGCCGGGTTTCAGCCAGCCATTACACAACGCGTAGAGAAACAGCGAACGAGCCAGACGATGCTTGAGACTGCCGGTCGGATGACTGGACTCATCCTTGAAATACAACTCGATGCCCGCAAAACCCGGCAGCGGCAAAGGGATCAGGTGGGTGTCGGCGCTGCGCTGAAAATCCGCCTCGATGATGCGGATGGCTTCGCGGGCCCACTGTCGGTTGTCGCTCATGGTGATGGTTCTCGTTGAATCGGCAGGAGATGAAGCTGTTCGAAAGGCTCACCCATCAGCTTAGGAAAAATCCTATAGCGCGCACAGATACAGCTGAGTCTCAATATGTCAGACAACTGCTAGGCTCAGCGTGGCTTGAGCCAGACACCTTGTAACGCCATATAACAAAAAAGAATATAACTTTTGTTTTAACAACTAACAGTACGGGTTAGGGTGTTCCACCTTTTGACTTTATCGATGGAGAGCGACCTTGCCTCTGCGTAGCACTTTCACGCGTTTCTTTCAGTTGGAAGCTGCCAGCGGTCTGTTATTGATCGCCGCCGCTGTCCTCGCCCTGATTATCAACAACTCGCCACTGTCGTGGCTGTACACCGGCCTGCTCGACACTCCGGTGGTGGCGCAGATCGGTGCGTTGAAAATCGCTAAACCCCTGCTGCTGTGGATCAACGACGGTCTGATGGCGATGTTCTTCCTGCTCATCGGCCTGGAAGTGAAGCGCGAAGTCCTTGATGGCCAGCTGTCCAAACCGTCGCAGATCGTCCTGCCCGGCGCCGCAGCGATCGGCGGCATGCTGGTGCCGGCGCTGATCTACTGGTTCCTCAATCGCGATAACCCTGCAGCCCTCGACGGCTGGGCAATCCCGACCGCCACCGACATCGCCTTCGCCCTCGGCGTACTGGCGCTGCTCGGCAAGCGTGTGCCGGTATCGCTGAAACTGTTCCTGATGACCCTGGCGATCATCGATGACCTCGGCGCCATCGTGATCATCGCAATCTTCTACTCGGGCGAACTCTCGACCCTGTCGCTGGGTCTGGCGGCAGCGTGCATCGCGGCGCTGGTGGCGATGAACCGGCTCGGGGTGGTCAAACTTGGGCCGTACATGATCATCGGTTTGATTCTCTGGGTCTGCGTCCTCAAGAGCGGTGTCCACGCCACGCTGGCGGGCGTAACCCTGGCCTTCTGCATTCCATTGCGCACGAAAAATGCCGAGCCGTCGCCGTTGCTGACCCTCGAACATGCGCTGCACCCGTGGGTGGCCTACGGCATCCTGCCGCTGTTCGCCTTCGCCAACGCCGGCCTGTCGCTGACCGGCGTCACCGTCGAAAGCTTCACCCATCATGTGCCGATGGGCATCGCGGTCGGCCTGCTGCTGGGCAAGACCGTCGGCGTGTTCGGCCTGACCTGGCTCGCGGTGAAAACCGGCATCGCCGCCCTGCCCCAAGGCGCCAACTGGGGTCAGGTGCTGGGCGTGGCGATCTTGTGCGGGATCGGCTTCACCATGAGCCTGTTTGTCGGTTCACTGGCGTTTGAGCCTGGTGTGAGTGATTACGCTGGCATGGACCGGATGGGCATTTTGACCGGGTCGATTCTGGCGGCGTTGATTGGTTATGCGGTGACGGCGGCGGCGAGTCGCCGGAGCACTCTGCAAAACGTCTGAAACGCTTCCTAGAAAATCAAAGCCCTTCTCTATAGATGGGCTTGGCTCTGAACCTTCTCAGCACCGTTTCCGGAGTCACCTATGTCACGTAAAGCAGAAAAACACCCAATGACGGACGATCAGATTTCCGTTCAGGAATCGCGGATTCCTGAGATCGCTCGGAAGGCATTCAGCAACGCTTATAAGATTGCGCTCGCCAATGGCGCTGCAGTCCTCGTGGCTAAAGGTGGTCACCTGTTTGAAGTGACAGCCGAGAGCTCTGTTGCTATGCGCGCACTCGGTGACTACGGAAACCTGAAACGCGGAACTCGCCTGCACATCAACAAATCCTTAAAACAGGTTACTTGTTGAGCACACCGAGAATATGGATAGTCGCAGGCCGAACGACTCAGGAAAAAGACTTCAATCAAAAAATCCCCCCACGTTTGCTTGGAATTGATACACAGCGACTAATCCCCACGTCGTTAGAGACGCGTCCTACAGCCACCATTTTCCTGCTTCGTTAACGTTGCGCAGCCCTTTGCGAGGGTCTGTCGATGGATGAACGAAAGGACGATCAGTGGCTGGCAACAAGGACATTCCTAGGGTTCAAAACCCACCGCAAGGCGACGGGCATCACGTCACCTACCGCTACATGACGGCCACTGAACTGGCCGAGCGCGACGCCAGACAAAATGCTTACGACGCCATGCTGGCGCGGCAGGAGGCGTTCGAGCGCAGTCGTGAGGTGGCGGTCAAAAAAGCCGATCCCGTACGTGCTGGCTGCGTATTCGCCAAGTCCTGCAAATTGCCGGATGCGATTATCGACTACTCCAGCCCTTCGGGGATGGTGCCGACCGACAGCCTGAAGGATTACGGCGATCTGATTCTGCTGGGCGCGCGTGAGGCCGATGAAAGCGGCGCAGTTCCGCTCAAGAAAATCGGCGCAACCGCTATTCCAGCTGGATTTGGCAGCCTGGCTCTGGCGGGATCGGTGTTTGAAGCACTGCCCGCTGCTATATCTAGTGCGGCTGTTGCGCCTTTAGTTGGTTTGGTTGCGTTGTTCATGCCATCGAATCTTGGCGACAGTGCGCTGTATACCGACGAGCAGTTGCGTGGACTTGAACAGGCGCGAACCCGTGTTCGGCTGAGGGTCGAACAGCAGGCCGACGGCAGCCTGAAGGGCTACGGCTTCTACACCGGCAAGAATCGCGATTGGGAAATGGTTGATGTCGTGCAGTTCAAGTTGCGTGACAGCCGGCTCATTGCTGACTTAGGCGAAGGCGTAGAACTGATCTGGACGCCGGCTGTGGATGGCTCCGACATCCTTGGCATCCCCGCGCTGGAGGCTGCACCGCAAGCGCCGCATATCTGGGTGTATCCGCCGACGAAAGCGGCGGACGGGATTCTGGTTAATCCGGTTTATCCGCCGGAGTACAGGGATTTTATTCTGGTTTTTCCACCTGGCTCGTTGGTTCGGCCGGTATATATAGTCTTAAACGTTCCTAAAGATTTCAAATACCACCCCGCCCCTGTTTCGCTGCCGGCCTTTCCAGACGTGAAACCGGCACCACTGAAAACCTCCGTTCGCGGTGGAGGAAAAAAGCGAAGACGTTGGAAAGATGCATCGGGGAAAATTTACGAATGGGACTCTCAGCATGGCAAGGTTGAGATGTACACCAAGCAAGGAAAACATCTTGGAGAATACGACCCGAAAACAGGGGAACAAACAAAGCCTGCCGATTCAACAAGGAGAGTAGAAAAATGAAGCATGTAATAGAGGTATTCGATCGAAAGACTGAGGATTTGCTCCTGACCGTAGAGATCGCGGCGCATCACGAGGAAGCATTGAGGGCGCTGATGAACTGGCAACAACCTGAAGATGAGTTCGATGGCTCGGATTTAGACGAAGAGCAGATCAAAGTTTTGGAGGACTGGACTGGAGAAAAGCTCTTGGACGCAACTCATATAGTTCAGTTGGTGTGCATCGAATGACTTATGGCAACTTCAAGCTGAATCACACCGTCGAGGCATTTAATAAACGCACAGCTCGGTTAGTTTTCGAGATCCCCGTTCCCGATGGAAACATTGAGCGGCTCAGAGTAATCATGCATTGGGTCAATCCCGAAGACGAAATCTTTGGCTATGACCTCGACCAAGAGCAGATAAAGCAATTTGAAGCTTTAATCGGTCGAGCTTTCTACGACTCTAAATACAATTTTCAAATGGGTTGTCATGGAAGCGAGTAAATATCCTAAAAAAAAACCCCGACCAGTCACCTGATCGGGGTTTTCTTTACCCTGAATTCCGCTTAGTGCGAAACGCGGCTGGTCCCGCCAACGGTGGAGATGCGCACGCGCTCGCCAACGCGGAACACTTCGTTCTCCTGAACCTGCTGCACATAGGCACGCATGCTGCCATCGTCTTCACGCACGGTGATTTCCACACCTTGAGTACGGGTCAGACCTTCTTCGGTCGCCGAGCCGAGCAGACCACCCGCCACCGCACCGATGACTGCAGCAACGATGCTGCCCTTGCCGCCGCCAATGGCGCTACCGCCGACGCCGCCGACCACTGCGCCTGCAGCGCCGCCGATCGGGGTTTTGGTGCCTTCGATTTTCACCGGACGCAGGGATTCGATGGTGCCCATGCGAATCGTCTGCACGCGACGCGCTTCGTCACGGGAGTAGGAGTCACCGGTCAGGCTCGATTGGCAGCCGGTGAGCAACATCGCCATCGTGGAAAAGGAAGCAACCAGCAGAACAGACTTACGCATAGCATCAACTCCAAAGAAACATATAGTCATTAAACTCCGTGGCTTGACGCCTGTCACGACACCGCCCGGATAAATTGGCTTTCATTCAGGCGCAGTACAGACACCTGCACGCTCCCCCTGATGTAGGCCTACAGTAGCGCCAAATTACCGATTCTGCGCCACGGACACCAAGGATTTTCATGGATTACTTCATCATCGTCGTCACCACTGTCGCCGGTTTGTACTTCCACGGATGG